>JBIRBM010000008.1:0-71480 GCA_044326545.1 Parachlamydiaceae bacterium
CTGTTTTGATTCGTACGAACACATTCTGGATAGTTGTTGCGATGCCTGGAACAACTTCTGTTCAACAGTCGGTGCTGTACGTCAATTATGTACGAGAGAATGGGCAAGAACTAAAAGTTATTTTTGATAAATGGTATAATCACTTGATTTCTATTTGTTTACAAAGGAGTGTTTAAATGAATGCCGTAATATTTACGGAATCGACACTCCAAAACGAAATTTTAAGCTTTGAAAGCTGAATTTCTGTCTTGGGTGATTTAAGGAAATTGTGTACTCCGGCAAGAATACAGGAAATTAAAACGGGAATATTGCTATTCCCGTTTAAACGATCTCCAGTTACTGGGTACACTTCGAACTTTTGATTGGCTCGGCCTCTCGAAGGACTTTTCAACTCTCTCAAAATTAATAGCTTAAAATTCACTTGAAAATAATGTATCCCAAAAGATACAATAAGGTTATATGGAAGAAATCGAAATTGAACTCTACGAAACTACCACCGGTAAGCGACCCTTTGAGATCTGGATTAAGGAGATCAAAGAGATCCATACTCGGGCCAAAATCCTGACAAGGCTTGATCGCTTAAAGCTTGGGAATTTTGGCGATTGCAAAACTCTACAAGAGGGAGTTTGCGAGCTCAGGATTCATTATGGTCCCGGGATTAGAATTTATTATGGGAAGATTGGGAATAAAGTCATTTTGCTTCTTTGCGGTGGCGATAAAGGCTCTCAAGATAGGGACATCGTTAAAGCAAAGGAGTATTTGAAAGATTATCAATCAAGGGAGATAGGTCATGGCAAGAAGTAAAAAATATCAAGAATTTCTACTAGAGCATTTAGCGGATCACGATGAAGCGGTTGCCTATTTGAATGCTGCGTTAGAAGAGAGCCTTAAAGGTGATGAAGAATCCCAACAAGTATTCTTAATTGCTCTTCGAAATGTCGCTGAAGCGCAAGGAGGTGTGGGCGCTTTGGCAAAAAAAGCTCATGTTGGCCGTGAAAGCTTATATAAAACCCTTTCGGGGACAGGTAACCCTAAATGGCATACACTTGTTTCGCTGTGCGTTGCTATGGGGCTGAATTTGAGATTAAGCTAAAATAATTCTTTAAGATTCGATTTTTTTTCCAGTCATAATATGGACACAGGCGTACAAATGAAACACAACGAGGCTACTCACGAAAAAATGTATGAGTTGCTGATGCATGCCGCATCACAATTACGCAAAAAGTTGGCTATTGACGACTTATCATATAGAGTGCAACTTTCTCCCTCGACAGATTCCAAAAAATATTTTTTACATAATGTTCTCAACGAATTCGATAAAGCCGTATTTAGTCTAATGTTTGCATGTGGTTTTTTGGCTGACAATCGCAATGCTGGACAACCACAAGAAATAGATAAACCAATGACCAGCAAGATTTTTCAGACAAAAATAGATGAACTAGCTCTATGGAGGCGTAAACTTGTCGAAGTCCTAGCTGATTTAATTGGATTTAAGAAAGCGAATGTGGCTTCATACTACCACCACTATAACCTATTACATGAACTCAATAAAAAAAAGAAGGACGCGAAGGATCGAAGAACCTTCTGGGATTGCACTAATAAGACCGCAGCAAGAGAAATTAAGGCAATAGAAGATAACGCCCAGCAAATCAGCATAAACCTAGATCCTCAAAAATGCTGGTACGCTGAAAAAAACAAAGCGGGTCAAATCCAACACAAACTAAGCAACGAAAGCTCACGCTTTGAAAGTATCCTGTCGATAGCTAGCAAACATCATAAAGCTTTACTTCTTAGCTATAGGAATGCATTTGGTAAACCAAGCGAACTATTGCATCCAGAAAGAATAACAGAAGCCAAAGATACTACGATACAAGACTTCGAGCAGGCTATTCGAGGGCTCATCCTCCTTGGATTACACGTCCTTTCGGCTATCAAAGATTTGTTAAGAATTCATAATGTTAAAGGAAGCCTGAAACAAGTCGCCAATGTGATCAAAAAAAACCCATTTCCAACCAGCTTATTCACTTTCAGAACTAATCCTTCACTTTTCGTAAGAGACTTTGTTATATCACCGGGGGGACCAGCTCAAATAATAAGGAAATCTAAATCCCGCTTTGGATACAGAACGTTTCATGTAAAATTTCTCATTGCCCAGAAGGGTGTCTCTTCAACAGAAGAGTTCCTGGCCGAAGAAATTAGGCTTCTCGCTCCTTATAAAACCTTAAAGCAAAATATATTAAAAATACTTTTGGAAGCTAATCCTTCTATCAAGATAGACAATAGAAAACTCAATAAGGCTATGAAAAACCAAGTTCTTGAATCCTGGCCTCTCCTGCAGGGAAAGATCTAATTTTTTCACCTTTTCTCTTGCCTGCAAAAAGCGAAATTTGGCTAATAGATAATTTTTTCCATGACCTCACACCAGGCCATTGATTGCGGGAAATGAATCTTTTTCTTTTGAATTTGTTCATCTAAAAATGTTTTGATGTCGGTGTAGTTCTCAAAAAAATCTGCATGTTGAAGTTGTTTTTGATAAGGAAAAAATCGTTCTGCTAAATTGATGTAACCGAATAGAAGGAAGTGTAAATTATTTATCACCACTTCAGCTAAAGTTTTATTAAAAACGGGGAGCAATGTAAACGTTTTTGCAGAGTTGAAGGAAGCATTTAGCCGGGGAAGACTTGAGCCAAAATTTTTGTGCTCAAACTTAGACAAAAAATGATAGGTTGTTTTTTGAGAATCTTTTCCCGCGACATACTCCCAGGCTCTTTTTATTGTAACTTTCTGACCCTTGCTATCTTTTCCGTCTGTCTCATATGGAATTATCTGATCTTTATGATCAAGTAGATATTTATATTTTACGAGATTTTCTAAAAGCGATCTGCAACAATTTAACGAATCAGGATAAAGTCCCTTTTCCATCAAAACACTACAACTCCTAAAAGAGAGCGGAGCTTCGTAGTAGGTGTCAAGAGCAAAAACAATGAATCGATACTCATTTGAGTCTTGATCTTCGGGAAGTACGCAATCATAATAACATAGCTCTAGCAAGATATCGATTGCTTGTCCGAATCTAATAAACCACTTTCCGTATGTATCATACGTATGTTCCTGTACGGCGCGTTCTGCCTTAAGAATATCTTTAAATGATGCCTTTCTCTTTGAATTCATTACGCTTGTATTAGGCATATCGGATTTATCCTCTTGTCATGCTTAGATTTTTCGAGCCATAGGAAAAGTGCTGCCGTTGCGCGGACGTCATCTTCGTTGTAATTGACGATGTCTTCGAGGATGGCTTTGTCGCCGGTTGCTAGCCATTGATCATACCAAAAAATGCTTTGGCCGCCACCTGCTTTTTGATGACGCCACTTGAAATTGATGAAGCGAGACTTGGCGAGATCTTTGATGGAATAGAAGTAGAGAGGAAATATCGCAGACTGCTCTACAACTTTTTGAAGATCGATTAAGTTACTTTGGAATATCTCTAGAGTTTCGGAGCCACCTTATTGATCGTTTAGCTTCCTGATATGTACCTTTTCATAGTTCGCATAATGATAAACGGAATATTTGTTAGGGAGGACAGCTATCCACTCCAAAAATGCTTTCCACATCGACTCTTCTTCATTGGGGTGTTCGGCTAGAAAGTAAACAAAATAGCCCTCCTCACCTTCGTAAACTCGGGCATTATTTTTAGGGGTGTATAGCTGATCTGGATCACCGCTGACCCAGATCCCAAAGAGATAATCGATATCTAAGAGTGGGTTTCCTTCAATGTCAAAGTAAAGTTTAAGTCGATGGCTCGGAAGTTCCGGGGAGATTTCCAGCGGGATAATCGTATCTTGGATAAGCGCTTTGGCTTGGAGTTGGGCTCTTTGAAGTCTATCGGCTGAGGCGTAGGGAATTTTGGGAAGACGGTCGATCTTTGCGTAAACGAGATCATCGAGCGTTTTTATCCCCATACCGCGCAAGTTTTTAAGGCTACGATTATCGAGCTTATAAACCAAAGAAACATCTCGGTTGTCTTCTGCTTCCCGCAGTGCCATCTTAAACCACGGGCTATTTTTAGACTTGCTCGTGATGGTACTTGGAGGTTTGTTGCCTCGCATTACCGCAAGAATCTCTTCGCTGAGCATTCTCGTCTTTTCATAGTCCTCGGTTGATGCAAGATACTGCAATCTTATTTGATGTCGGTTTGATGACACCCATCTTTTGTGGTAGAACGTGTTGCAGCTCTTCGAGTATAAGGGAGTAAAAGTTAAGCTGATGCTTGTGTAAGGGCTTGATCTCAGAAGATGATTTGATTTCTATGGGAGCATAGTGCCAATTACCAAAATGAGATGTTCCTTCCCGTCTTTCAAGAAGATCAGGTCTGCCACGGTAAAGGGTGCCTTCTCGTTCAATTTGAATGCATCCTTGGTAAATGAGAGGAGCCCCACGCCTCATCAAATCAAATGTTGCGTGAAAGGCTTCCTCAGTGTTTTCAGACTTGACTTCAGTGTAATCCAAACCTTCGATGAAGGTTTTCTCGTGAATAACGCCCTCATCCATCAATTTAAGAGCAAATTCAGAAATTTCCTCTTTTTTTGACAGATCCTCAAAAAGATCGTACCAGATCCATAACGGATGGGTTTCGTATTGAAAGAATTGAGTCGGAGTTAAAATCCGTAAAGAATCGGTACTTGATTTAGGGAGCTCGCTTTTCATTTCGTGAACCCTTCTCATTATAAGTCGCCCCGAAGTTAGTATCAGAGAGCCATTTCTTAAAGGAGGGATTATCGCTAAATTGTTTGAATAGTTCAGTGTGGTCTGACAAAAGTTCTACCATGACGCGTTGTAGGGCTTTATCATGTTCGATCCGGGCATTTTGTTTGTCGTTGTTCTTCATTGCATTTTGGTAAGCAGGGTCTGCCCTGACCTTAGCAGGAAGCTCTTCGGCAATAATTTTGCGGATTTTATCACCGTCTTTCCATTCGATACTTCCAAAAAGGTCGTTAAACGTTTTGAGAATATTGCTCAAGTGATCTAGTTCAGCATCTGCTTTTCTTCCTCCGGCGCGGGTCGGTACAGGTTCAATCTCGGCATTTTCATCGGGTAGGGTAATTTTGAGAGCAGATTTAACTTCTACACGATAACTATCCATATCAATGGCATCCAAAATACCTCTCGAGAGATCTTCTTCTTTTGGCGCAGGAAGCTTTGGAAGCAAAAAATTTAAAAAGATGGCAAGCTTTTCCCATGAGGTATTGGAATAGGGCAAAATCGAAGAGAGGAAACCGTAAGTGCGAACGAATGCTTTAGCCTTGCTCTTGAAATCAACTTGATTGTCTTCGTCAAGATCCGATTGGTAGATGGCAACGCACTGATCAAGAATGGGATCAAGCTTGTCACGGTCAGCACCAGAAATATATTTAGTCACCAAATCGTCGATTTGCTGGATTGAGTATACTTGAGCCCTATCTAAATCTCCTTGGAGATCATGCAATTTATTAGGGTCGGTCTCTTCACTAAGCAAAGTTGTTCTATAGAAATCAGCAAAAGATTCTTTAATGGTGTCTGAATCGTTACTGAAGTCGAGCACGAAGGTGTCATATTTAGATGGATGGGCCCGATTGAGACGAGAGAGCGTTTGAACGGCTTTAATCCCGGACAATTTTTTATCTACATACATTGTATGAAGAAGTGGCTCGTCATAGCCGGTTTGAAACTTGTCAGCGACAATCAGGAAACGGTAGGGGTCTTCTTGGATCTTGTCGGTAATATCCTTACTCGGGAACTGATTGAGTGTTGCTTCAGAAACTTTGGAACCGCTTTTGGGTGGATACTCTGGTTCACCTGAAAAAGCGACGATAGATTGATATGGACTTTTGATCTCTTTTAAATAGTCTTTGAAGGCAAAATAATATTGGATCGCTCTTTCAATTGTTCCGGTGACAACCATAGCGCGTGCTTGTACATTGATTTTCCGCTGACCAATAACCTGCTCGTGGAAATGATCGACCATAATTTCGGCTTTTTCTCGAATGGCATGGCTGTGAGATTCCACATACTTGCGCAATTTCTTTTGAGCCTTTTTGGAGTCATAGAGAGGGTCTCCCTCAAGTTTTTTAGCGAGAAGGTAGTAGCTTTCAACGGGCGTATAATTTTTAAGAACATCGAGAATAAAACCTTCTTCGATCGCTTGTTTCATTGTATAGGAGTGGAAGGGTCGGAACTTCGTCACATCTCCTTCTTTGAAAGGTTCGCCAAAAATCTCAAGAGTTTTATTTTTTGGTGTAGCGGTAAAGGCAAAATAACTTGCATTGGGGAGCATTTTTTTGCTCTCCATGATTTTGTTAATTTGATCTTCAACAGTCTCTTCTTCCTCGGATTCAGACTCGGTTTTAGAAAGAGCCATATTCATTTTAGCAGCTGTTCTTCCGCCCTGGCTTGAATGCGCTTCATCGATAATGATGGCAAAATGGGATTTTCGGTGATCATCACCAATTTCTTTTAAGATAAAGGGGAACTTTTGGACTGTCGTAATAATAATCTTCTTGCCGCCCTTCAGGAATTGTCGAAGGTCGCCAGATCGTTCGGCATGCCCAACTGTTGCAGATACCTGAGCGAAATGTTTGATCGTGTCGCGAATTTGCTTATCGAGCACTTTTCTATCGGTAACAACTACTACGCTATCAAAGAGAGCTTGCCCGTCCCGAGTTAATTCGATTAGTTGATGTGCCAGCCATGCAATGGAGTTGCTTTTTCCGCTTCCGGCAGAATGCTGAATAAGGTAGCGTTTTCCCACCCCAGATTTCGGAGCATCGTTAAGCAATTTTCTTACTACATCAAGTTGGTGATATCGTGGGAAGAGCTGCTTTGATTTTTTTCGCCCCTTGTCATCTTTCTCCTCGATGATTTGTGCATAATTTTCAAGGATGTTAGAGAGAGACGTTTTGGCTAAAATTTCTTTCCAAAGGTAATCCGTTGCAATGCCAATTGGATTCGGTGGATTGCCAGCGCCTGCGTTATAGCCTTTATTGAAGGGAAGGAACCACGAAGCTTTGCCTTTAAGATGGGTACACATCTGAACTTGCGTATCATCGACCGCAAAGTGGACGGCACATCGTCCAAATTGGAAAAGAAGTTCACGTGGATCGCGATCTTTACAATATTGCTGCACGGCATCACTGACGGTCTGCTTGGTGAGCTTGTTTTTAAGCTCAAAGGTCATTATCGGTAATCCGTTGATAAAGATAGCTAGGTCAAGGGAGAGCATCGTTTCAGCGCGGCTATAACGAAGCTGACGCGTGACGCTAAAGATGTTTGCTCTATATAGCTCGTTTGCTTTCACGTTGCCTTGAGTAGGCGTAACATAATAAAGGTTGATAGAATGAGATTGATGTTTGATTCCGTTTCTTAAAACATCAACGACTCCACGTTTTGCAATTTCTCCCTGCAAGCGATTCAGAAATTGCGTTTTTCTCGGTCCTTCTTCAAGAAGACCCAAGTCTTCATATACCTTTGGTTGAGTATTATGGATAAACGCAGATAGTTTGGACGAGTCAAGAGCATGTTCGCGATCGAAATCTTGATTGTTGCCAGCCTCATATCCGATGTGCTGGGTCAAATAGTTGAAGATAAGGTCTTCAAGACCTCTCTCGCTTGTATCAGTCATCATCGCCAGCTCCTACGAGTTCTAAAGACTCCTCTTCTTGCTCCTCCTCGAGGGCTTCTTCAATGAGTTCTTCCTCAACAATATCGTCGATTTCGATATTGCGAACGTCAATTTGGCCTGTTACCACATCGGAGATAAGACGGGTGCGGTAATCTTGAATGAGATGTATTTCTTTGGTAATCTTTGATATACAATTATTCATATTATCGGTTATCGCTTGGATGTGATTGATTATATTGTTTTGTTCATCAAGAGGGGGGAGTGCAATAGGGTATCCCTTAATAAACGTCGAAGGGACCCTCTTTTGACCGGCAGCTCCTACCATAAATTTTTCTCCAATCAACCTAAAGAGAGAGCTTCTACTGATCCAGTACAAGAATGATCCTTGTATAGCTTGAAAGGGCCGTAAGACAATCAATTCCGTGGTTCCAAAGCCACATGTTGAGTCGAGGTTAGCAATCAGAGCACCTTTACCATTTTCAAAGCAGGGGGTTATTTTAGCGATCACAACATCTCCATTTTTGAAATATGTGAACCCTGAATCAACTTTGGATATGTGTTTTAAAGGAGGATTAATGAGATCACCCTCAGTTGTAATATTTTCCATCGCTAAAAATCTGATCATACCATCTTTATGTAACAGTGAAGCAGCTTCAGATTTAGATGGATTAAATTTGCAAAGCTGTCCAATTTTTCTGACTTCCCAATGCTCGGGGATATCGCCAAGCCACTCGATACCGCTTGGTTTGAGCCGTATATTGGGGTCAAGTCCGCGGAAAACTGCTTGATTGATTATAGCTTGCTTTTGCTCTTTAAGTAGCTCAATGAGTCGTTTTTTCTTTTGCATGAATTTGTTGAGCTTTAAATTTACAAGATTGATTATTTTAACAATTTTTCTCTGCTCCTCCTCAGGCGGAATGAAAAAAGGGATTTCCTTCATACGAGTTAGAGATAGATCCCACTGACCCACACGTACGCCATCAGATGCTTGTGTAAAGAAAGGAATATAAGCCTTTGAACGTATTGCCAAATGGAAGAAATCACAAGTCACGCCAGTTAAATTAAACGTATAGTATGCGGGGCTTATAATTCCGTGATGGGCAGAAACACCATATGATCCTTGCCATGCCTTCATTTTGTTTATTCCAAATTGCCCAGGAGAAACAACTTTATAATTAGATAGATCATCAGGGATATAGTTATGATTTTCCTCTTTACTTGAGATGTCTCTTAATATAATGCCTCGCTCCCTTGTAATAGAGAGTAATGGTAAATTGGGTCTGTTTTTCGTGCTTACATGCTTTAAAATGGAACGTAATTTTAAACTCTTCCAATGCTGTGGAATGCTACTGAGCCAATTTATTCCAGTAGGTTTATACTGAGTCTGTTGCGATGTCATTGAGCAACTCCAATAATTTCTGTAAGCAACCCTTCAGTCTCATTTTCTAACTTTAAGATATCAGCTTGAATCTCTTCCAAGCTTCTCATCTTGACAGGCTTATAGAAATGCTTTGTAAAGGATATCTCATAGCCGATTTGTGTCTTAGATTTATCTACCCATGCATCTGATGCGAAAGGCTGGACTTCGCGTTTGAAAAATGCTTCAATGCCGCCTTGCTCAATCAAGGGGACTTGTTCTGTATCCCGCAGATTGGAATCAGCCTCATATTCGACAACAGATTTCTTTCCATCGATGATGAGTTCATATAATCCTTCAAGCGGATTGGGTGTCACTTTGCCTGGTTTATGCACTTTTTTGATTACCTGTTCGGCGTTTTCGTCGATAAGCGCCAGCTCGTTTCGAATTAAGTCTTTACGCTTTTTGGTCAGCTTCAGTTGAGTCTTTTGAGCATGCTCTTCAACGAGTTCAATGAATTCATTGTAATTATTGAAAGAGGGTACTTTCTTCTTTTTCGTGAAATCGGATATAAATTCCGCCAATTCAGATTCCCCCTCCTTGCCACATGTCCTATAAAACTTCGAAAGATTGTCCTCGGACAGATTAACTTTTAGCCTGAGTGGTCTTTCGATGGTAATTTTGGAATACCCGAAGGCTTCATTTGGGAAGATCATGGATTGCTCAGTGTCGCGGAAATCGATCAGAAGGTCGCAAATCATCTTCATGTGCTCATCCGAAAATTCGCAATTTTTCTTGCCAAGGTTCTTGCGTAGAGGTACATACCAATTGCTGGCGTCGATGAGTTGTACCTTGTCTTTCTTGTGAGGTGGCTTTCGATTCGTTAACACCCAAATATAAGTAGCGATGCCGGTGTTGTAGAACATGTTTTCAGGAAGGGCAATAATAGCCTCTAGCCAGTCATTTTCGATAATCCATCGGCGGATGTTACTCTCGCCTTGGCCTGCATCCCCCGTGAAGAGAGAAGAGCCGTTATGTACTTGTGCTATACGACTTCCAAGTGGCGTGTGGTTCTTCATTTTCATGAGCTTATTCACGAGAAACATTAATTGGCCGTCGTTGGAGCGGGTGATCATGGAGAATTCCGGATCAGTTCCATGTTGGACGATAAATCGGGCATCCTTTAGGCTGCCTTTGCCACCCATACGTTCAAGATCAGTCTTCCAGCTCTTGCCGTAGGGAGGATTAGACAGCATGAAGTCGAACTCCTGTGAGGGAAAAGCGTCTTCTGAGAGAGTCGAGCCGAATTTGATATTCATTGCCTCTTCCCCTTCGCCTTTTAGGAGAAGGTCTGCTTTACAAATCGCATAGGTTTCAGGCTGGCATTCTTGGCCATAGAGGTGAGTTGATACTTCTTTACCATGAGCCTTCGAGAGTTCTTGAAGTCTTCCTTCAGCTACAGTCAACATGCCGCCAGTTCCGCAAGCTCCGTCATAGACGAGATAGGTTCCTGACTGAATTTGATCAGCAATAGGGAGAAAGATCAGGTCGGCCATGAGCTTGACCACATCGCGCGGGGTGAAGTGTTCTCCGGCTTCTTCGTTATTCTCTTCATTAAAACGGCGAATCAGCTCTTCGAAAATCGTACCCATGGCATGGTTATCAAGGGCTGGTAGCTTTTCGTTGCCATTCACATCCATGACAGGCTTGGAACTTAAATTGATCGATGTATCCAGAAATTTCTCAATGATGTGTCCTAGAATATCGCTTTCAACCATGTGTGAGATTTGATGGCGGAACTTGAATTTATCGAGGATCTCCTGAACGTTAGGTGAAAACCCATCGAGATAGGCTTCGAAATCAGATTTGAGCTGTTGAGACTTTGAGCGAGCCTTTAGATCTCTTAAAATGAACGGGGAGGTATTGTAAAAAGCTTGACTGGACGCTTGGCATAAAGGCGCATTCTGGTTGGCGATCCCTGCGACATCCAGTTGCTTTTTCATTTTAAGGACAGCTTCTTTGGTTGGCTCCAAAAGAGCGTCTAGTCTCCTGAGGACAGTCATGGGGAGAATAACATCTGGGTACTTACCCCTCTTATAAATATCCCTAAGAACATCGTCTGCGATTCCCCAAATGAAATTAGCTATTGAAGTTTGTGATTGTTGGCTCATTTGGTAGACCTATTTTGTTTGGCTTTTTTTGATAGATTGTGTTCTTTAATGGTATTGATTTCTTGGATAAGTTGATCGATGTCTACATCAGTTTCTTCTAAAAAGACAGGATTTGCCTTCAGAGATGCAGAATACATGGATTTTCTATGAAAAAAAAGTTGAGATAAAAGACCGTGTAGCCTCAGTTCTTTAATGTGTTTAGCTACTGTACCGCCATTCTCGCAAATATTTATAGTTTGGCCTACAGGTTGGGTTAACATAGACTGAATGAAATCTCGTGGCAGTGATTCTTCATAAAATCTGCGAAGATGAATCTTTTCGGGGGGTAATCCTTCTTTCCAGCTGACTGCTATCCAAAGATTGTTGCTGTCTTCTAATGATAATTTTAGACTGTAAATTTTAGGTGTGGAGGTCGTATTAAGAGATTCGTTTTTGGTAATCGAAGCAGATTCTTGAAATAGAATAATTTCGTTAAGAAGTATTTCAATGTAGTCGACAAACCTTTTCCTAACAAAAAATAATTTTTTTTCTGAATGGATAGGGTTTTTGAGGTCTTGCATATCCCTCCATTCTACATACTCTTGAATTTGGTCGTTATTTTTGAAATCTTTTTTTTGGGTATTCCACGCACATTCAGCCCTCAATAATTTATCAAATACAGCCCAAGGTTCTGAGCAAGTCTTCCAATCTGAAAGTTGGTCGATTTGAGATAGTTCATTTATCAAGGGGTCAAATTTGAAATATTCAATTTGAAAACCATTAGTATGTCCTATTACTTTCTTAGAATGTTCTTTTACTTTTGTTATCTTTGCAAACGGTTGAATGATTTTGTTATTGCCTAGTTTTAAAATAATGTGAAACAATTTTTTTAATTGGTTTGCATAATTTTTGTAGAACCCGAAATTGTTTGGAGATTTTTCAATTATCAAAAAACTTTCCATGTAGCCTATACAGGTTGCAATTTCCGAATTTCCGGTAAGCATTTGGATTTCTAGTTTAGCTCTTATGGATTTGTAAATCTTTTCTAGAAGAGTGGAAGTTTTCGTTTGATAGTCGAACAATTTGCTTTTATATGCTTCTTTTTCTTCAATCCATTTTTCATATAAAAGCTTGATTTCAAGCGACTTCTTGAACAGGGGAGCAAAATTTCGCGTTATTATTCTAAAGAAAGTGATATCAGATTTGCTTTTCTCTAACTCTTCATAGAAAAATGCAAAGGGCTTGAGTTTTTCTTTAAGCACCTCGTGATAGCGTTTTCGATCCATATGCGCATTCATTTTCTTTCAACCTTACAAAACCTTTCAAAAGGATAACATTTTTAAGGCTGAATTTCTAGAGAAAAAATCATTTTCAGCAAAGTGTCAAAAAATATTATCAACTTCTGTTTCTTTCCAAAAATTACTAATTATTTCTGATCTCGGGTGTTTGATTTTTAAAAAATTTACCATGAGGTCATGAAACGAAAACAAAATTCAAATCTCCAAATCAAAGAAAAAGTTGAGGCTAATCGGTCTTCTCCACTTTTGGATTTTTTTTCGCTGCTTTACCGAATTGATCGAAAAAACAAAGAACAAACTAGGGGGGTTAATGAAGATAAAAAAGGTAGAAATTGTTCCTGTCAAACCAAATAACGGGCTGATTGGTTTTGCCCATCTTCTTTTCGAAGAAGGTCTTTACCTTGGTTCAATCGGCATTTTTAAAAGATTAGATGGCAGTGGTTTTCGATTGACTTATCCAACCAGAAAAATTGGAGACGTAGAGATTGCTATTTTCCATCCTATAACCAAAGAGTGCAGCAAGAATTTTGAACTAGTTGTTTTTGAAGAGGCAGAGAAGGTGTTTGGATCGTAATTTTTTATTATGAAAGAGGTAGAAAAAATGTATATCAGTGATTTTTTGGATAAAATAGAAGCAAAAACCGGGATTCGCCCGAAGAGAGGGAATGGCGGATATATCTCTTGCTGTCCAGCCCATGATGATCAAAATCCTAGTCTTTCTATTTCAGAAGGAAACGGTGGTAAAGTATTACTTCATTGCTTTGCGGGATGCACTATTGATGAAATTTGTAAAGCTTGTGATTTAAGTATAAGTGATTTGTTCTCTAAGCAATCCGAGAAAGCTTGCAGAATAGAATACCCATACAAAGATGCCCAAGGAAATATTCTTTTTAAAAAAATAAGGCTCGAACCTGGAGTCAGTGGAAATAGAAAAAGCTTCTTTTGGGAAAGGCTAGATGAAAAAGGCAAGAGCGTCAAAAACTTGAAAGGTTGTGAGAAAGTACTTTATCGACTGCCTGAACTTCTAAGCGGTATCTCAGCAAACAAAACTATCTTTCTTGCTGAGGGCGAAAAAGATGTTGATAGTCTAGTTAGTAGAGGGCTTATAGGCACTACAAGCGGGGAATCTCTTTTTTGGTCAAAGGATTTTACGGAGATTTTGCACGAGGCAGATGTGATTATTCTGTATGACATGGACAAAACAGGGATGCAGAGAAGAGACTTACTTTGCCAAGAGCTTTATGAAAAGGTAAAGCGACTGCGAGTGGTAAATTTGCCGGGTTTAAAATATCAAGACTCTCATGGACCAGATGTGACTGATTGGCTTGCTCAAGGGCATACAATTGAAGATCTGTTAAAGATCGTTAACAATACGCCTAATTTTCTTCCTAAAAATGAGAAGGCAATTCGTGTCATATCACTAAATGACTTTTTACAAATGCAATTCCCTGAACGAGAGAATATTTTATCGCCATTTCTTCCGGAACAGGGATTATGCATGATCTATGCAAAAAGAGGTATTGGAAAGACTCATATTGCTTTAGGAATTGCTTATGCTGTCGCGATTGGTGGGAGCTTTTTGAAATGGTTTGCCTTAACGCCAAGAAAAGTTCTTTATATTGATGGAGAAATGCCTGCGAGCGTTATGCAGGAAAGATTGAAAAAGCTATCTTTAATGTATGATACACCCCTACCAAATAGTGAATACTTTCGCCTAATCACACCAGATTTACAAGATGATTCTCTGCCCGACTTGTCCACAAAAGCGGGACAAGCAATGGTAGAGGAGGCTATGGGCGACAGTGAGCTTTTAATTCTAGATAACATATCGTCTCTTTTTCGAAGCATCGAAGAAAACGATGCTGATAGCTGGCAAGAAATTCAAGAATGGTTGCTTCGCCTTCGACGAAAAGGTAAATCTGTTATTTTAGTGCATCATGCAGGCAAAAGCGGATCTCAAAGAGGAAGTAGCAAAAAAGAAGATATTCTTGATGTAGTAATAGTTTTGAAACATGCTCAAGGCTATCAACAGAGCCAAGGAGCAAGCTTTGATATAATTTTTGAGAAAACGAGGCATTTTACCGGCGATGATGCCGAATCATTTCATGTTGAGTTAAAGGAGCTGAATGATGGGCAACTGATGTGGGAAATCAGTGGCTCGCCGATAAGCGAAGAAGTTGTAATAGTAGCTAATGCAGTCAAAGAGCGTCTTTCTATAAAAGAAATTATGGAGAAAACTGGATATACAAAATCTCAGGTAGAGACAAGGAAGAAAAAAGCTCAAGGCATGGGGCTGATATAAACACTGAGTCTTTTCTGATTTCTGATTTCCCTATAGGAATCGGAAAATCGGAAAAAATAAATAATTAGGAGCCAACGATATGACAAGTATTAGGCAAATTAATGCTAACCAACGTAATAGTTTGAAGTCTACAGGTCCGAACACAGATGCAGGAAAAGTCATTGTGGGTCAAAATGCGCTGAAACATGGTATTTTGTCTGCTAAAGTGCCTATTAGTGAACAGGAGAGAGAAGAATTCAACAGTTTTGAATCATATTTTAAGGCTTATTTAATACCAAATGGCCCTTTGGAGGAGATGTTATGCGATCGCATTACTTCAACGGTTTGGCGTCTTCGAAGAATTGTTCATATTGAAAGCTTAATGTTGGAAAAAGCGATAAATAATGATTGGAAAAATGGCACATACGAAGAAGTTTTTGAAGGTTTTTCAGGGCAAGCCATGACAATTCTTTCGCGTTATGAAAAGACTCTTGAAAATAGTTTATTTAAAGCTTTGCGGCAACTGCGCGAGATCAAGGGAGATTTTAACATATCAGTTGTTCTAACTTTGTAAAATTGGGTTTGTTTCGCAAAACACAAGCTTTTGTTGTTGTATTGTCTTGTAGTCTTTGGTAATGTTTTGGACTAATCGTCTATGGGTTTGTGTTGATGCTATTTCTAATTTTTATAAGAACTAAAAGGAACCAAAGTGAAGAGAATCGATGAATACATGCGAATTAAAGAAGCGGCTGCATTTCTCGGAGTAACCCCAAACACCCTACGAAATTGGGAAAAAGAAAATAAAATCAAAGTTTATCGTAATCCGCAAAATAGCTATCGCCTTTATAAAAAAGAAGATTTAGAGCAGTTACTTAATAAAATTGAGCCTTCCTTAGAAGTGTCAAAATGAAAGCCGTTATTTTCGCTCGTGTATCTAGTAAAGAACAGGAAGAGGGACAATCTATCCCTTCCCAAGTTAGACGTTTGACTGAATATGCTATTAGAAAAGATCTTCAGATCGAAAACACCTTTCAAATCACCGAATCTTCTACAAAAGAGACTCGGAAACAGTTTGATGCCGTCATTTCTTTAATAAGAAAATCAAAGCAACCTATTGCTTTGATAACCGACACAGTTGATAGGCTTCAAAGAAGTTTCAGGGAAACACCTCTTCTTGATGAACTCCGAAGAGCGGGAAAGCTTGAATTGCATTTTCTTCGTGAAGGATTGATTATCGATAAAAATTCGAATAGCGCTCAGATTCTACAATGGAACATTGGCGTTCTATTTTCAGAGAGCTATGTGCTTCAGCTTAGCGATAATGTTAAGCGCAGCAAGGAGCAAAGTGTAAGAAATGGCGAATGGATTACCAAAGCGCCTTTCGGCTACAAGAATATAACATTGCCAACAGGCAAGAAGATAATTGAAGTTGACCAGGCTAATGCTCCCTTTGTTATTAAAATGTTTGAAATGTACGCAACAGGTGTTCATTCATTTCAAACTGTTGCTGATGAAATGAATAAGCTAGGAATGTTAAACGCTGTAGGAAATCCCATTGGCGCCAGTCGGATTGAGATTACCCTGAAAAATCCTTTCTATTATGGCATTATGCGGGTTAAGGGTGAATTCTATCCTCATAAGTATCCTCCTCTAATATCCGAATGGCTGTTTGACCAAGCGCAAGACGTTATGGCGGGTCATCACAAGGCTCCAGTTCACTACGCGGGCCATCCTATTCTTTTTAGAGGGTTAATTACCTGTGAGCATTGTGGATGCACGGCAACAGGTGATATTAAAAAGAAAAAATATATCTACTACAGCTGCAATAATTCGAAGCGGACTTGTAAAAAAATTTGGACACGAGAGGAACACCTTCTTGCTCCACTTCTTCAATATTTTGATAGGATTCGTCTAACCGACGCTCAAATAGAAAGTGTTGTAGCTTCCTTAAAGCATTCTTATGCCCATGAGCAAGAATTTTTTAAGCATTCGCAAGAAACTTTACGAAAAGAACTGGATCAAATTCAAAGCCGACTTTCCAAACTCATTGATATGCATTTAGATGGAGGTATAGATTCCGAAACCTATCACCTTAAATTGGAAGAAGATAAGAAACGTCAAAGAGAGATTACGGCGGAAATGAAGGCGCATGTCAACGCAGATGAGACTTGTTTGATTACGGCGAAGACGGTATTGGATTTGGCTAAACGAGCGAAAGAAATCTTTATAAGTTCGAACATGCCTGAAAAACAGCAATTGTTGAATTTCGTCTTTTTGAACTTGAAATTGGATGGGAAAAAGCTGGTAGTGACATTGCGAGAGCCGTTTTTGACCCTATGTGCAATGTCACATCAACCAGCGAATCTCCGGAAGAAGGATTCGAACCTACGACCAACGGATTAACAGTCCGCTGCTCTACCGCTGAGCTATTCCGGAATAATCAAGAAACCATCTTAATTGAAGTTTGAATTTTAGTGCAATCCTTTTTTTTGTTTTTTATTTGATCGCGGTCGCTTTTTTAAAGAGAGAGGTTCTAAGGGGGTGTCTAATCAAGTATAGCTGCTTACAGCTTAAGTGAAAGCTCCAGTGGTTGAGAAATGGAAGGCCGGTGAGTCTTCTAAATATTTGAGAGTGGTCATTAGACAATTAGAGGACATCAGTTTATCGGAGACAATCGTTTTAAATTTTACAATCAGCTATAGTACAGCTGAATAACGCTTCACTGTGTAAAAAAATTCCTCAACATCACTTTTTCAGGGTAAAATCTCTCTTAAAAACAAGGTGATTGGGCGGGTGTTGTCATGAATATTGGAGCGGAGATATGCGAGAGAGAGCGTGATTTGAGATGCCCACAAACGTCAAAAAAATATGAAGAGAGGTTGTTATTTGAAAAAGGATAAATTCATGAGCGCTGTAAAATTTTGGCCTATCAATACAAAACAATATTTCTTCACTTTCTTGATGATATGTTTGTTTCATGGATGGTGTTTTGCAAATGATTGTATCTCTTCTCAGGTGAAACGTAACACGATTATTGTCAATGGCGCATCCGGTGAGTTGGGCGGTGCAACTGCAAGGTTGTTAGCGCATGATTACAATTTAATTTTGACAGGTCGAGATATTGCAAAGTTAAAAAAATTACAAGAAGAGTTAACAATAGCAAATCGTGGTCATTATGACATATGCTGTTTTGATTTTATAAGCAAGGCGTCTAGAGACAGTTTTGAAAGTTATTTAAATCAATCCCAACAGCCTATTACAGGGCTTGTTTTGATTGTACCAAGACCTAAATTTGATGGAACATCTTTGATGCAAGATGAAAAAATTTGGCTCGAAGTCTTTCAAAGTACATTCACAGGACCACTGGAAGCTTTAAAAGCGGTATTACCTCATCTGTCGAATCCTAGTAAGATTGTTGTCATCGCAGGGACGACTTCTGTCCAATTGCAATCC
The DNA here is from genome assembly GCA_044326545.1 of Parachlamydiaceae bacterium. Classification (GTDB taxonomy): domain Bacteria; phylum Chlamydiota; class Chlamydiia; order Chlamydiales; family Parachlamydiaceae; genus JANWJE01. Next base: position 18,194 of record JBIRBM010000008.1, read on the forward strand.
GATTATGGGGCCTCATGTGTCATTCGTAGAATGTGGACAACTTATACGAAAGCTTTATCTCATCAAATTGGCTCTCAAGGAATTAGTGTTAATGCGCTTTCTCCCGGTGTTGTCTTGACAAATTTCCACCAAGAAAGAATTCAAAAAAAATCTGATGAAACAGGATTGAGCTATGATGAGCAAATGGAAAAAGAGGTTGCGAACATTCCTCTACGTCGGCATGCAAAACCACAAGAAGTCGCTCAAACGATTAAATTTTTACTTTCCGAACAATCAGATTTCATTCATGGCATAAATTTAATCTTAGATGGTGGAGAGACTTTAAGTTATTAATTCATTCAAAAAGGGAAAAGGAATTTTTGAAATATGCACAAATGGATTCTATCTTTCCTCTCTATTTATGTCGGATCCTTGCAAGCACAGTCTTGCCCTCATCTTAAAGATGAAATCTGTGCTGTGCAATCTGATATTGATGCGAAGGATTCTCACAAACTTCAACAAAGGCTTGAAATTTTTCCCGTTAATACGGAGGAGAAAGAGCAAAAAAAGAGAGAAGAAAAAGAGGATAAGAAAGAGGAAGAAATATCCCAATCTCCCCACACCTTTACAGGAACTGTGAGCTTTGTTTCTGATTATCGTTTTAGGGGAATTTCACAAACAATGCGGCAACCCGCTGTCCAAGGTAATCTGGATTATTCCCATTCACACGGAATTTATTTGGGAGTTTTTGGTTCGAATGTGGATGGAACGGCTCATTTTTACAATAACACGAGCCTGGAATGGGATTTCTATGGGGGGAATAAGGGAAAATGTTTTCGTTTGCTGGTGCCGGATTTGGCTTATGATATTGGCTTTATTTATTATGATTATCCGGGGGGGCGCGCAGATAATCGACATAATGTCCGATACAATACACTCGAATATTACATCGGTATTAATTATCAATGGTTCAGCGTTAAATTTTGGCAAGCTTTAACAGATTATTTTGGGGTCAATAGCGATAATCCTCCCTTCAATTGGCGAAAAAATTGTGTCGAACGACGCAGCGGATCTTCCCGTTATTCGACTTACATTGAAGCTAATGCTGCATTTGATCTATGGCAAAAATTGAGTTGGCGCTGTTTGCGTGCAGGTAAACTCAAGTTGCTTTTCCATCTGGGGCATGTGACGGTAAGGAATAATGAACATTTAAGTTATACCGATTGGCGCGCAACCCTTACACAGGAATTTGAGTGGCTCAATATTTTTCTTTCCTACTTGGGAACTGATGCCAAAAAAGCGTATTATGATATTCCTGATCATTCCTATCGGCCGAGAAAACGCTCAATCGGCGGGCAAGAGATTCTCGTGGGAGCGAGTCGGTCGTTTTAAACTGTAAGCCCAAGTCTAAAAAAAAAGGGAAGGTCTGCGACCTTCCCCCTGCACTTGAGATAATATTGACTCATCTTTGCTAGATTAATAATCCATGCCCGCCGGAGCAATCGGTGCCGCTCCTTTTTCCTCTGGAATATCGGCGATAATGGCCTCTGTTGTCAAAAGCATTGATGCAACAGATACTGCATTTTCTAATGCACAGCGAACAACTTTTGTTGGGTCCAAAATGCCCGCTTTAATCATGTCAACATACTCACCGGTCAATGCGTTGTAGCCATATTTTTCCCCTTTTAACTCAACTTGCTGTAAAATGATCGCTCCTTCTTGGCCGGCATTTTCTGCAATCTGACGTAATGGGGCGCTTAACGCTTTGACCATCAAACGAGCTCCTGTTTTTTGATCACCTTCAAGCGTTTCTATCAGCTTGTTGACAATCGGAATGCATCTGATCAGCGCTGTTCCGCCGCCGGGTAAAATTCCCTCTTCGACAGCAGCTGCAGTGGCGCGTTGTGCATCATCGACTCGGTCTTTTTTCTCTTTCATTTCAATTTCGGTTGCCGCTCCCACGCGAATCACAGCAACACCACCAACTAATTTAGCTAAACGCTCTTGGAGCTTTTCTCGATCATAATCCGATGTGCTCTCTTCAATCTGATGTTTAATTTGAGCCGCACGCTCTTGGATGTCTTCTTTAGATCCTGCCCCTTCAACAAGCGTCGTGTCGTCTTTTGTAGAGACAGCTTTCTTAACGCGTCCTAGCTGTTCCAAGGTTGTGTTTTCGAGCTTCATTCCCAGCTCTTCGCTGATGATTTGCCCGCCTGTGACAATCGCAATGTCTTGGAGCATTGCCTTGCGACGATCTCCAAATCCTGGAGCTTTAACAGCGGAAATTTTTAATCCTGCACGTAAACGATTCACAACTAACGTCGCTAACGCTTCTCCTTCTATGTCTTCTGCTATAATGAGCAGAGGACGGCCTGACTCTACAACTGCTTGAAGAAGATTGATAATGTCTTTTATCGCACTTATTTTCTTTTCATAAATAAGGACGTAAGCATCTTCAAGCACGCACTCTTGTGTTTCGGCATTTGTCATGAAGTAAGACGATAAATAACCTCGGTCAAATTTCATCCCTTTTACAACATCAAGTTCTGTCTCGAAACCTTTTCCTTCTTCAACAGTTATCGTTCCATCGCGACCCACTTTTTCCATCGCTTGTGCAATAATTTCACCGATCTCGGCATCGTTATTCGCCGATATTGTCGCAACTTGCGCGATTTCTTGACGAGTCTCCACCTTTTTACTGTGAGTTTCAAGCTCTTTTACGATGATTTTAAGCGCTTTTTCCATTCCATGTTTGAGATCTAATGGATTGGCTCCCGCAGCCACATTGCGTAGTCCTTCTGAATAAATAGCCTCAGCAAGAACTGTCGCCGTTGTCGTTCCATCGCCCGCTTTGTCAGCTGTTTTGCTGGCGACCTCTTTTACCATTTGAGCTCCCATGTTCTCAAACTTATCTTCAAGCTCAATCTCTTTTGCCACCGTGACGCCGTCTTTTGTGATATGCGGTGTTCCATAGGATTTGTCAATCACGACATTTCGTCCCTTAGGACCTAGAGTGACCTTGACGGCATCAGCCAATGTACGGACGCCTTTGAGAATTTTTTGGCGGGCTTCTTCTTTAAATTTAATCGTTTTTGCAGCCATGTGAATCTCCTCTACATGTATTCTATGATCATTTAGGTTATTTTTCGATTATTGCGATAATGTCATCAGCACGAAGAATCACAAATTCTTCATCATCTAGTGTGACCTCTTGTCCGGAATATTTTTCCATCAGAATGATGTCACTTATTTTTACGGGCATTGGAATCAACGTTCCATTCTTATCTTTTTTACCTGAACCGATTGCCACAACTTCTGCTTGCTCTTGTTTTTTCTTGGCAGTATCAGGCAGAATAATTCCCCCTTTTAACTTTTCTTCTGCGTCCAATCTCCGAACGAGCACGCGATTGCCAAGGGGTTTTAGCTTAACGTGATGAGAAGTGCAATAAGTTGCTTCTTGTGTTTGGGCCATATGAGAATCTCCTGTGTTAAGTGGTCACGAAATTACCAACACTATATTGGAAGCGGACGTTTTTTTGCAATAAAATTTAGCACTACCTGTACCTGATTGCTAAAAATCAACTTTCTTTTGACAGCCCTTGATTGATTTTTCAAAATCAAATACTGCCTGTTTCTCTCAGTAACAACTCTAGCTCAGTGATGAGATTGTCAAATGTTTGAATCGCGGCTTTGACAGGCGCTGGCGATGTCATATCAATACCAGCCATTTTTAAGGTGTCAATTGGGTATTGGCTTGATCCTCTTTTTAAAAAGGAAAGATAAGCATCGCGATCTTTTTCATTTCCTTGGACGACTTTTTCAGCTAGTGCGAGGGCTGCACTAATGCCCGTTGCATACTGGAATACGTAAAAATTATAATAGAAGTGTGGGATGCGGGCCCATTCAATCTCAATGTTTTCATCGATGAAGGTAGAGGGGCCAAAATACAATTGATTGAGCTTGCGATAATCTTCTTTCAATAACTGAGGGGTTAGGGGAGTCCCTTGCTCAATGTATTGATGAATAAGAAGTTCGAATTCGGCAAACATGGTTTGGCGGAAAAGAGTTCCGCGAATGTCTTCAATTTTTTGGTTGAGAAGGAAAATCTTTTCTTGGGGATTTTGACATCGGCTAAGGAGCAAACGGGTTAAAAGATCTTCATTAAAAGTGGAGGCGACTTCAGCTAAAAAGATAGGATAATCGCTGTATTGATAGGGTTGAGTTTTCCGGCTGTACAAGCTGTGCATGCTGTGTCCTGCCTCGTGGGCTAAAGTGAACACATCACGTAGAAGGGTTTTATAATTCATCAAAATATAAGGCATGCTATCAAAGCATCCGCTTGAATAGGCTCCTGAACGTTTATTTTTATTTTCATACCGATCTACCCATCGTTGCTGGGTCAATCCTTTCCTTAAAAATTCTTGATATTCTGATCCGAGGGGTGCGACCGATTCAATCACTATCTGTTCCGCTTCTAGATAAGGCATTCGAATATCGACTGAAGATGTTAGAGGCACGTAGATATCATATAAATGGAGTTCTTTAAGGCCTAAAATGCGCTTGCGCAGGTCCATGTAGCGATGAAGGACATCTAAACGTTCATGGACGGCTTGAATGAGGGCGTGATAAACGGAGGTGTCAATATTTTTGGGATATAAAGCGGCCTCTAAGCATGAGGAAAAATTGCGGGCTCTGGCTTCGAAGACGTGACTGTGGACTTGTCCGGATAACAGCTCTGATAACGTATTTTCGTATGATGCATATGTTTTATGATATTGCTTGAAAGCTCGCTCGCGCAAGGAGCGATCTTGATCACGAATGCATATTGCATAAGAAGCGTGGGAAAGCGGAATGTCTTCTCCTTGATGATTTAAAATTGATCCGAATTTAAAATCAGCATCGTTAATGGCGCTAAATGATTTATAAGGAGTTTGCAGTGCCTGTCCTGCTAGTGCTAAGAGTTTTTCATTTTCGCTTGATAACGTATGTTTTTTCATCCGAATCATTTTTTCTAAATTAAAACGGTGATCGACAAGTAGGGGAGACGCTAGGTATTCATTTAATAGGGGATCGGGTAAAGCTAACAATTCAGGTTGAAACCAAGCTGTTTCTTGTGCAAAAGCATGAGCTAAGCTCATGATTTGCTCGTAGCTTTTTTTGAATTCGGGATCGGTGATGTCTTCATCGTGCCGCAGATGAGCATAAGTATAGAGTTTTGTCAATTCCCGATCGATTTTTATCGTTTGATCGATAACATCTTTTACTTTTTCAGGACCTTGTGCAAGAGTTCCTTGGCAGGAATAAAGAATCGGCCAAAGAGGGGATTGCTGCGGATTTGGAATAAATGCTTTAAATGCTATCTGCCAGGCTTCTTGGTTAGGGTAGAGAGCTTCAATATTCCAACGATCTTCTAAAGGAACTTCGTTACGTGTCTTCATCGTTTTTTTTTCTCCCATCAAAAATAGAAAACGTTTGCTATAAATCTTATGACCCAGTATTTCTTCAGACAACAAAGGATTGTCTATTGAGGCGTGTTCGAAATAGACTCATGTGCGCTTTGAGCTTTAACGAGTCTATCAACCTCTCTTTTTATTTTTTCCTTGAGTCGTTTCAAGCTTGCTTAACTCACCTTACGTACCAGGGGTGTGTAAGGTGAGTTTTATGTGTCTGTAAAGGTAAAAAATCGAACAAGAGGTTTTATGTGTTACTGGGTGAGAAAGAACATAAGTGATGAAAGGATAAAACGCGATGACAAATATTCCGATCAAAAAGAAAACCTCAAAGGGAAGGTTTGTGGTCGCGAATGATCGAGGACTTCATACAAGACCTTCTACAGAACTGGTGAAGTGTGCAAATTCTTTTCAGTCAATCGTTTCTCTTGTTTATCAAAAGCAGTCTGTCAATGCTAAATCTCTTTTAGGTGTCTTGATGTTGGCTGCCAGCAGAGGGGCTAGGATTGGAGTTGAAGCTGAAGGGGAAGATGCAGAACAGGCTGTAGAATCGATTATTTCTCTGGCTAAGAATAATTTTCATCTTCCTTATTAAGAATTCACCTTACGCACCGGAAACACTATTTTGACTGAGCCAAAACCTCAGAGCTAAAACGCAAAAGGTTTACATCTAGAGACATCTGTACTCATTAGACTTCTTCGTCAAAGCGCGAATGAGGATAAACCGTTTTGTCATCTTGTTAGCGTGGAGGCCCAATATGCCATTGATAATGGCGCTGGTCGTGATTCATAAGATAAGAGACTAAGAAATCGGCTCCCCAAAAAACATTTCCTCCGGCCAGCGGGATCACTTGCATCCTCCCTTTAAAAGAGAGAGGGCGAAGCTCTAACTCCTGCTCATTGCCCTCTAAAATCAAAGTCTGAGCCTCTCCGTCATATTGATGTAAGGTTCGCTGTTTAATCGTCTGTGAATTGATGTTACACTCTTTAGCATTAATGAAAAAACTGAAAGCAACCGACTCCCATCCATCCAACCCAAGGAAGGTTGTTTTTAAATAAAAATGAGGTCTTTTGAACTCTTGTACAACCTCGAGCCAAATCCCTCGAAAGTCTCCTATTCCAAAAAGAGAAGAAGAGGGCTGATCAACCATCCGGGTACACCCTTTTAAAATAAAAGCACCGCGACTCGATTCAATCGTAGAGCGACGGATCCCATGATCTGATAAAGCGTTTCCTTCAATCCCAAATCCTTTGCACTCTCCCAACGGTAAATATTGGGGGCCATAATTCACGATTGCAATATCACCAAAATGAAGTTCGCCAAGACCTGTATGCGCCCCATGTAAAGTGCAAACGACGTGTTGGGAAGGGGAGCGGTATCCTACTAAAGCTGTTGAAGTATCATGAATATTTTCGGATAGCTCTAAAGGAGCCTGAGACACGACTCGGTATTGATCAAGCCATTTCTCAATTAATATCCATAGCACATCGATCGGTTGATCTTCTTTCTCGGCATAGGATTGAATGTTTTGAAGAGAGCGCTCTGCCAAAGCAGCAAATGGCGTCTCTTCACTAAGGAGAGCCGCACTTCGGAAAAGGAGATAATTTAAACAAACATGTTGTAATGCACTCCCCTCATTTTCTCGCACAAAAAGACCGCACAAAGGTTTCCCATCAAGGTCTAACGTGTTGAGCTGCCAATTTGCAATGCGCAGGACATTGTCTTTAAGATCATCACGTTTAGTGATAAAGGCTAGCATGCAAAGATAGATGCCAAATTCAAAATGCTGAGGAGTGTAAGGCAAGGAAAGCCAAGGGCAATATTCATGCAAATCGATCAGTGCTGCCCCACTCTCTAATAAGTGAGGGCCTACCTCAGGAACCGGCATTTTTGCAAGAGCATGATTTAATGCGATTAATGATCTAAAATATTGAGAGCTTTGATTCCAAGGATGTCTTCCGAATTCACGCACCTTTCGCCCTATTTCGACTCGAAAAGAATCGCTCAAATGACAGAAAAGATTAACAGCGAGCAGTCGCTGCCAATTTTTAATACTCTTTTCTTCTGACAACAAGGGGTTGTGCCATTGACATTCATCTAAAATTTCAGGGGGAGGGCTATCATTTTTCTCGAAAAATTGGAGAACAGATTGATCAAATAAAGAAGAGGTCTCTTTAATGCGTGAAAAAAATAGGGATTGAAGAGAGGGAAGATCGAGCATGTTGGTTTGATCCAATTGGTAAGACCCCGTTTTCAAATTCAAGCGGCTTTTGGGGAGGGGATCAAAGCCTCTGGGGTAGAAAATCACAGTCAAATCTCTATTCAACAATAGGGACGCGACCTGTGATTTTCTATCGGAGAGATCTTTTACACGCCCCAGAGGCTCTTTTAATTTGAAAACAAGCTCTAAGACTTCTTTGAAAAATTTATTTGGCTATGAAAACGATTCCTTTTAGCATTTTTATTAGGGCGTGTCATCAATTGATCATAAACCTTTATTCAAGTTCTTTCCAAGCGGGTGGTCGCATCGCTTGAGAAATCATCTTGAATAGAGGCGATTAGCAATGAATGACACGCCCTAGGAATTTTTTTTAACCAAAGCAAATTTGGAAAAAAACCTATTGAAATAGTGAATGCTGAATTGGCTGATTTAGACGGTGTCTAAAAAATATGACCAGACTGTTTTGCTGCTATAAATTGTCTATAAAAGAGTAAAAAATGTTCGGAATATTACCTCAATATTGCAAACATTTTTACGCCTTTCTAGGGGATTTTAGCAGACAAATCAGCCGATCGGATTGTATAGACAGCTTCTTAAACACCAACCTCTAAGGCTTCTGCATAAACAGACTGGTCGCATTCAACAACCTGTCGCATTTTTTTACCAGGAGTAAATTTGACTGCCAATCTAGCAGGAATTACAATAGGAATAGCTGCATTCTTTGGATTTCTTCCAATTTTTTGCTTTCTTTCAACAACTTCAAAAACACCAAATTCTCGAAACTCCAATCGTTCTCCTTTAGACAAACAATCAGTGATTTCATCTAAAAAAGCCTGTATCACATGGCGAACATCATTGGGATGAATTCCTTTATCCTGTGAAATAGAATTGATAAGTTTCTTCTTTGTCATGGTATTTTTCTTTGTATTCTCTGTCATAAACAGTGACTCCTTCATTTTGCTCTTATTCGCTAGATTTTCTCGTCTGATATTTTTATATCCTTTTGATTTTCAAGCAAGTCTTTTTCTTGTTCTTTGAATTTTAAACTCACTTTGCGATCCAAAAGCGTGATTTAGGCCTAAACGAAAGCTCTTGGCTGTTGAAAAATGACAAAAAGATCTCTATCAAGAAAGAGATTGACTTTTCTACAATTTTTCAACGACAAGGCTTTGCCTCTAAATAACAATTGGGGGACGCAGGGTGAGTGTTAAAGAAAAGCGTCTCTTGCCATCTGATCTTCTCTATTGGACATCAAACTTTCACCTAACAGTTGGTAAATAAATATTTGAGTGAATAGTTTCCTATAATAGGAAATGCTATTTTCAATTCAACACTAATTTTCATTCATCGGTTATCCGCACGAGCATTTTATTTTTTTTCCCTGCAGCTAGAAGCATCAACCGACCATCAATCAACAAATTACAGTCTATTACACAATTTTCATCTCCGACTTTTTCGTTATTGATATAAACTCCTCCATTGCGAATTAAACGTCTTGCCTCCCCTTTACTACTTTGGAGGCCAATTTCAACTAAAAAATCAATTAACTTGGCTTTCAGAATGGCTTCTAAAGGGATTTTACAGCTAGGCATATCGGCAGACAAACTTTCAAGAATTTCTGCGTCAAGTGTTGTCTGCGATCCAGGTGCAATCCCCTCGGTAACCTTTATCGCTGTTTCTAAAGCGCTTTTTCCATGAACTAAATAGGTTACCTCTTCAGCTAAACGTTTTTGAGCGGTGCGTGGAATATAATCAGGATCTTTCATTGCTTTTGCGTAACGATGAATTTCATCCATCTCCATAAAAGTCAGCATTCGCATCAGCTTAATCACATCAGCATCTTCCACTCGGATGAGGTATTGATAAAATTCGTAGGGGGAAAGTTTATCCGAGGATAGCCAAATAGCCCCTTTTTCTGATTTTCCAAATTTTTGACCATCACTACGGGTAAGCAAAGGAAAAGTGACTCCATAAGCAGGCTTTCCCAACACTTTGCGAATCAATTCCGTTCCCGACGTAATATTGCCCCACTGATCGCTTCCTCCTAATTGAATGGTCACATCATGATGCTTCATCAAATAAAGAAAGTCATATCCTTGCAAAATTTGATAACTAAATTCTGTGAAGCTCATCCCTTCTTCTGATTGTAAACGCAATTTTACGCTATCTTTAGCAAGCATCGGCCCGATGCGAAATAAAGATCCAATCTCACGTAAAAATTGAATAAAAGAAAAATCTTTGTACCAATTAAAATTATTCAAGATCAGAGGCCTTGCCGTAGAGTGGTTAAAATCAAGAATGGCCTCTAAATTTTTTTGGATTCCTTTCAGATTATTCTGCAACGTTGCCTCATCGAGCAACTGACGATCAGACGTTTTGCCAGAAGGATCGCCAATCATTCCTGTTGCGCCCCCAATAATTGCAACAGGAGTGTGCCCAAAACGTTGAAACCAAGCCAATCCCATGATGGCAACTAAATTGCCCAAATGCAAGCTATCCGCTGTTGGATCAAAACCACAATAAATTCGCGTAGGCTTTTCGACCAACTGGCGAATCTCTTCGCTTGTCAAAGCTTCTATAAAACCACGCTCTTTTAAGACATCGATGATATGGGGCATATTTTCCATCCAGTTAAGAATTAAGCAGATTGAGTGTGAACATTTTGTAAATGTCACGAATTTATGTCAACGTTTGATTCAATACTTACAAGATTCAATCAAAATTCGAATCTAAAAAATAGGGATCTGACTGCGATTTTTTATTCGCCAGAGCTTCCACATGACCCATAGGCCAAGATCAAAAAGGATTTTCAATATCAATAAAAGAACACGGAATCGGAAGGGCCCGGCACAGATGATTTGCCAGCGCAATCGGCCCAACTCTTTCAGTAGCGGAATGACCTAATGCATAAAAATGAATCTTCTCTTCGATTGCTTGATGCCAAACAGGTTCATCAAAACTTCCTGTGATGTAAGCGTTGATGTTCTCTTGAGCAGCCTCAAGAATGCTTTTATGAGCGCCTCCCGATATGAGAGCGACACTCTCAATCATGTCAGGTCCGCCATATGCAATTGCAGCCGGATGATTGTAATACGCTTCTAATTGCGCTTTGAGTTCCTCTTTTGTGATGGGCAAAATTTTCCCTTTCACACCAATAAAGACTCCATTTAAAATTCCAAAAGGTTGTAAATCAAACCATCCCATCTCTTTTGCAGCCTTCCAATTATTCCCAATTTCAGGATGAATATCTAAGGGAAGATGATAAGCAAATAAAGACATTCCATTCCGGAGTAAAAGCTCTAGTTTTTTTCGCTTTGTCCCTTCTATCACATAGCTGTCACGATTCCAAAATATCCCATGATGAACAATTAAAGCATCAATTCCTTTGCTCACAGCCATTTCAATAGTTTTTAAACTTGCCGAAACAGCTGTTGCAACACTTTTTACCTCCCTTTTGCCTTCAACCTGCAATCCATTCGGTCCATAATCTGCAACTGCACTCATCGAAAGAAACTCGTTTAAGTAATCGTGTAATTCCTTTAATGTCAGCACGAAGTGTCTCTCCATTTTTTTAACTTAATTGATAATTGATTTTTTGACTAAAATCCCATTTTAAACAATGAACTTATAATTTTAAACACATATGCTATTCAAGCTCAAAGTGTAGATTTGGGCAACGCCAAAGTATCCGGCTTTGAGCTTGAATGACGATATTTCTGGACTTAACAAGATGATGGAATCAAAAGAGGTTAATCGATCAACGATCGGGAAAAAACTTGCGGGAGAAGCGGCTGCACATCTTATTAAAGATGGAATGCTCGTTGGGTTAGGGACAGGATCGACGGCAGTTTTTTTTATCGAAGCTCTTGGAAAAAGATGTCAAGAGGGATTAAACATTTTCGCTGTTGCCACTTCAGAGCGGTCAGGTTTACAAGCCAAGCAATTAGGAATTCCTATCTTAAATCCTCAACATATTTCTTCGCTTGATGTTACAGTAGATGGAGCGGATGAGATCGATAACGATAAAAATATGATTAAAGGAGGAGGAGGGGCTCTGTTAAGGGAAAAGCTCCTTGCAAAAGCCAGCAAAGAGATGATTGTCATCGTTGATGAATCAAAATGTGTCACCCATTTAGGACGGCATCCTCTTCCGGTTGAAATCATTCCTTTTGCCTGCTGCTCCACTATTTTTCGACTTCAAGAGAAACATTATCAAGGCTCTTTACGACTCAATCAAGATAACACCCCTTTTGTGACCGATAATGGCAATTACATTTTTGACATTCAATATTCTGAGCCTATTTTAAATCCAGAAACTGAACACGACAGACTCAAATCAATAACAGGAATTGTCGAAACAGGATTTTTTTTTCAGATAGCAAAAAAAGTGATTATCGGATACGAAAATGGAGAGGTCGTCATCAGAGATCACGTGAATTTGAAAACAGTCTCTAAGGACTCAAATGTAGATCCCTGTATGAACGATCAAAAACCTCAGGATTTGTAGGCTAACACGATGTTCTGTGAACTTATTCAGCTCTCTTTTGACAAAATTATGCAAACGCGCGCTTATACGGTGATCGTGTTAGCCGGCAAAGAAAAAAAATTTGCCATTTATGCAGATCCAAGTGTTGGGAAAATGCTGCAGCTTTTTTTAACCGGGGTGGAAAGCCGCCGTCCACTCACCCACGAGTTTTTTGATCTTATCTTTGAGGCAATGGACGTTCGAGTTAAACAAGTTGTCATCAATGATGTTCAAGACACGGTCTACTATGCCCGCCTGTTTCTCGAGCAGGATATTGGAGATATCTGCCATATCATTGAAATTGATGGACGCCCAAGCGATTGCTTGACGGTAGCCTTGATGAATAATGCGCCTATTTATTGTACACGAGAAGTGTTAGATAAAATCATTCCGTTAGAAGAATAGACTCTAAGTGATCAATTCTTCGGTTTTCTTTTTAAGAATAATTCGACTTTCATCTGCATCTAGACCTTGTTTAAACCATAATTTAAATTGACCTAACGCTTGCTCAATAAACATTTCATATCCATAAACGATGCGGCAATTTTTTTCTAAGGCGCACGTAAGCAGTAAAGTGTTTTTTGGGTTTGTCTTAATGTCCATCACAAGACTCTTTGGCAGAATAGATGAAGAAGAAATCGGAAGGGGGTCAGGGGTGCAGTTAATCAAAATGTCATATTCTTGATCAAAGACATCGGTCATCTCATTCACTCTCTTCCATTGGCAATTAAAGCGTTGCGCAATCTGCAGCCCTTTTTCTTTATCTCTGCTGATGACTGTGACAAGGGCTCCTCTTCGACAAGCCTCATACGCGATTGCTTTTGACGCTCCTCCTGCCCCAATGATGACGATTCTCTTTGTTTTGACTTCTCCTTTTTTCTCAATAGCGTTGAGCGCTCCGATTGCATCAGTATTGAATCCGAATACTTTGCCTTCTTCAAAAAGAAGGGTGTTAACGGCTCCGATGGCGAGAGCTTCAGGGTCTATTTCATCGACAAAAGGAAGAACGCGCTCTTTTAATGGCATCGTAACGCTCAGTCCATGAAAGAGACCTTTTTTTGCAAGGGCAAAAAAATCGCAAAGTTCTGCCGATTTGATCTCTATTTTCACATATACGGCATTTAATCCGTTTGCGAAGAAGAGAAAATTGTGTGTTTTGTCGCTAATGCTTTGATCAACTGGATCTCCAATTAATCCATAAATTCTTGTATCAGGATTTAGGCAGTGATGATGATAGCATTCGGCCAGTATTTTAGCTGATAATTGTCCGGGAGCAGTGATTTGATCTTCTTTAAGAGCTGCATAGGTGATGGGGCATTTCATGATGGGTCCAAGAATTCGGCTGAGTTGTCCATAGAGGCCCATGCTGATTGCGATGAGTCTAGGATCCGATTGCTTACTCCAGGAGATTAATCTTAACGCATCAAGAGCGTTGTGCGCCGTTACTGCAATCTTATAGAAATGGGCAGGAGTTTTTTTCATCTCTTGGTACAAGCCCTCAAGATCATCGGGAGTTTTTATGAAGTCGTGATGAGAGAGAATCAGTTGACTATAAGGGAATTGAGAAGAGATCTCTTCAATGAAGGAACGGGGGACCCGATGTTCTACGTCTAGATATTCAGGCTCAAGGAAGCAAAGAGAGCGAATATCGGCAAGGCGCTCCTCTTCGGAGCCTCGATAGCTTCCTCCTTCTGCTTGACTTCGCAAAGTGAAAATCATGGGGATGGAAAAAAAGGAGCGAAGCTCTTTTAGCTTGTCTAAATTGAGGCATGTGAAAGCATCGAGCCTGATTTCAATTAGATCGGCATATTCAAGGGCTTTTGAGATTTGCTGATAGGCCTCTTCATAAGAGGGTCCTTTAATGACAACACAGATCATGATTCATCCATTTTAAAGCCTCTTCAAGTAAAGAATGATCAACATGAGTGCAGAACTTTTCGTCCTTGATAAAGGGCGCTCCGATTGCATGTATCTTGACAAAACGAGGCGTTTTTTTAATTGATTTTTTATCTAATGTCATTGCATTGAGTAACGCTTGGATAGAAAATTGAGAGGGGAGTTGGAAGGGGAGGCCATATTGAATCAGAATGCGTTTGATTCTGTCAAAAGAGTGTTGATCAAGGAGTCCGAGCTTTAGCGAAAGGTAGCTTTCAACAACAAGCCCAATTGCAACGGCTTCACCATGTGGCAAAGAATAATCAGTCAGTTGCTCTAAAGCATGCCCTATCGTGTGTCCAAAATTCAAAAGATGCCGCTTTCCATTCTCTTTTTCATCTTCTTCAACAATCTCTTTTTTAATTTTGCAGCTTTCAAATACCGCCTTTTCAAGGAGAAGAGAATCTAATGCTAATAATTGATCCGCTTGCTTTTCGAGGTTTTCAAATTCTTGAGCACTCGCAATCAATCCATGCTTGATCATCTCGACAAATCCATTGGCTCTCTCTTTTTTTGCTAATGTTTGAAGGGTAGATAGATCAATGACAACTTTATGAGGCTGATAGAAACATCCGATCATATTTTTGCCAAAAGGGACATTCACCCCTGTTTTCCCTCCTATGCTTGCGTCCACCATTCCTAATAGCGAGGTGGGGATTGAGACAAAAGGAACTCCTCGACAATAGGTTGCTGCTAAATACCCTGCCATATCACTGACAACGCCTCCTCCTAAAGCAATCACGCAAGTGTCGCGGCCAAGTTGTTTTTCAAATAATTGATTTTCCAGTCGCTCTTTGGTTTCCCGGGTTTTATGCTGTTCCCCGCTTGGGAAGGAAAAGAGATAGGCGTTTAGATTAAAAGAGGATAAGGATTGGATCAATGTTTCTGCGTAAAGGGGGGCAACTTTATCATCTGTAATGATGGCAAACGTTGAACTGATTGAGCTTAAATAGGACAATTGCGATTGCAATAATTGGTGTCCTATTTCAATTTCATAACGATGAGAAGAGTGTGAAAATTGACAGATCAGTTTTTTTGTCATAGCTTCACACACCTGTTTAGAAGAACCGCATCCACTAAGACTAATGCAGCCATTGCTTCAACAACAGGAACCGCTCGAATGGCAACGCACGGATCGTGCCGCGACCCAGAGGGGAGTTTGAAAGAGGCTCTTTGGGACGAGATTGTCAGCGTTTCTTGCTCCCTCATAATGCTTGATGTAGGTTTAAATGCAACTCTTCCAACAATTGGCATTCCCGTTGAAATTCCTCCAAGAGTTCCTCCCGCATGATTTGTTCGTGTTTTGATTTGATCATTTTCTCTGATAAATGAATCATTATGTTGAGATCCTTTCATCAGAACGGATTGAAATCCCGATCCTATTTCAAAACCTTTACTTGCAGGCAGGCTCATCATGGCGTGGGCAAGATTTGCTTCTAATTTTTCGTAAACTGGATCACCAACTCCAGGAGGGACTGACTCTACAATAAATTCAACAACTCCTCCTAGTGAATCTTTGTTCTCTTTGGCTTCTTCAATTAAAGCGATCATTTTTGAGGCTGCGTGTTCATCCGGGCAGAATAAAGGGCTTTGGTAAGTTAAGAGGTGCAGAAGTTTGAGATTGTCTTCCTTAATCGTCGCTTCCACCTCTGCAATTTGTTTGATATAAGCGACTAATTCAATTCCTTGAATTGCCAGAAGTTTTTTGGCGATAGATCCTGCAGCAACACGACAAGCTGTTTCGCGCGCTGATGATCGACCTCCTCCTCTATAGTCAAAAATACCGTATTTTTCTAAGTAAGTATAATTGGCATGTCCAGGCCTAAGGAGGTCTTTGATCGGTTCATATTTGGTTGAGTCGCAATTCTTATTTGCAATCATAATGGAGATGGGGGCTCCTGTTGTTTGACCTTCAAATAGACCTGAAAGGATTTCTGCTTTATCTGGTTCATCCCTGGGCGATGTATAAGGGTTTTTACCGGGAGCACGCAATGCTAATGCTGCATTGATTTCTTCATCATCAATATCGAGCCCTGCAGGACACCCGTCAATCACGACACCGATTGCTTTTCCGTGTGATTCTCCCCAGGTTGTCACCTTAAAAATATTGCCACATGTATTACTTGCCATCACATTCTCCTTATAGATGCATTCAAGCTTAACGTGCGGATGTACGCCGCTAAAGGCTTGGGTTTGACAGATTGTTTATCATATGGGACAGATAAACGATCTGTCAATGGGGAGGGTTTTCGGTTTGCCAACATTCGCACCTTGAGCTTTCCACCTATTGCCTGTCTCGGCACAAGAGTGGAGAACCCCTTTCATCTATCTTTTCCGCGTGTTAAATAAAAATACTTAATCACCATTCGGATTAAGTAAATGAACATTGAAGTGGAAGCAAAAAGAGATAATCCCAGATAAATAAAATAGACAGGAGACTCGTAAAGAAGAAAAAAAATTTTGACTCCTCTTCCAGGGATGACATAAGCACTTAAACAGACAATCACCACATAAAAAGCAAAAAAAACACTCCCTAAAAAAATCGTCATCCACATCTTTCGATTAAATTCTCTAAATAACGCTTTAAAAGACCACTCTTTTCGTCGTTTTATAAATGTAAAGAGTAACAACAGACCAAGTAAAATGAATCCTGCTATCAAAATAAAATAAGTCAACTGACACATAGAAAATCCTTGATTTAGAATGTGTTTAATAGCGATTTAACGGGTTCTAAAGGAGAATTGATTTTGAGAAGTCGATAAATAAGCTCCAGAAAAAGACCCCTTCTCATGTTTTCATAAGGGGTAATTTCTTCAATCATCTCTTGTTTTACGTGTACAGGGGGATGAAAGGCGCTCACTTCAAGATGGACACCGGACAACACAGCCTTTCCCTTGCCTACCTCAATTTCAATAATTGCTGCGTGTTGCTGTTCGATTTCAAGGTAGTGCGAATGGATTGTGACATGAGGCACCGCTTCAGCTTCAACAAAATAACATCCTCCATTATAATACGTGCGCAATCGACTCATTGCAAAAGAATTGGAAATCAGAGCGGCTTTTGCCCCCCGCTCACTCCGATAACAAAAAGAACCGGGACCATAGGCAGGTCCCCTAGCAATTCCTGGAAAAAAAGCAAGTTCTCGGCTTCCAACGATCTCCAACTCCATCCCTCGATCAAATTCAACGGTTTTAGATCCATAATAAGCCCCGGCGCAAACGCCCAAATAGCTCCCCCCATTTTCCACATATCGTCTGATCCGTTGATTCCCTTCTCCTTTTAAAGCTTGATGGTAGGGAAGGTCCCTTCCTCCCGGAATAATGATTAAATCAGTCGTTGACTCCCAGCCGGTTTCCATCATCTCACGGGAAGAAATCAATGAAAGAGAGAAAGAGGAAAGTTCGTGGTAAAATGAAGACAGGCTTTGACGCCCCACCCCTTTATCACAATAAATTTTAATTTGTTTTTTTTTCATTTTATTTTATACGCAAAAAGGTTTAGTCTTGATTTTAATTGAAAACAAATCATTAATTTTTATTATTAAAATAATATTTATAAAATCACAAGAGGTTGATCCATGCCTAATCCCCTCTCTGCCATAAGCAGAATATCCGGTCGATCTATCGTAGCTAACTTAAGGTCAATCTTTATCCATCCAATCACATGCAACATCATGTTGAGATTGATCATGATGCATTCTCTTATGGCCGCTCACCTCTTGGCTGATTCTGCGTTTAGCGACTGGGATACAGTGATAATAAAAGATGAGCCATTTGAAGAACCCTCTGATTTAGTTGAAGAGGAGAGTTGTCTTGATTTAGAGATCCAAGAAGAGATCGATCTTCAATACATAGAAGGAATCAAACGCTTTTCAAACAAAGTGCTCCAAAAAAAAATTAAAGAATCGACGAGCGAAAATCAACTCATTTCCCCTTTAGGCATCTCTTTTCTTCTCTCTATGCTCAAACATGGTGTTGGAATTGAAAATCAAATTGAAATTGAAAATATCGTTGAGTTGCCACGAGATGAAAATGCCTTAAAAAAGAGCTCCTTTGGTTTGATCAATAGATTGAAAAAAAATGGATTGGACATCGCCGGCCTTTTATATCTCAATGAGAAGTATCAATTAAATCCAAACTACCAGAGCTTGGTTTGCCGTTATTATTTGAGCAAAGTGAAGAGCGGACATTCAGCACATGAAATTAATGGATGGGTAGAGGAGATGACCAATGGGCAAATTAAAAAGCTTGTGAATCAAAGCGATCTTCATCATTTTTTTGTTCTGGTTGCCAATGCCATTCATTTTAAAGCAGACTGGGCTGTCCAATTCAAAAAGATGAACACTTACCCCGATAGCTTTTTGACACCCACCGGGGTTATTCAAACAGCCATGATGCATAAAACAGATCGGGTTGATTATGTTGAACATGACGATTATCAAGCAATTAGACTTCCTTATGACGGAACCCTCTGTTCAATGCTCCTGATTCTGCCCAAAGAAGAGAATGACTTTTCATTTATTGAGCATTCTAATCTTGAAACGATTTTAAAAGGGTTGAAATCGCAGATAGTGAAAATTGGATTACCCATCTTCAAAATAGAGCAAGAAGTGAATGTCAAAGAATTATTACATCACATGGGAATGACATCTCTATTTCAACATCCTGATTTTGCACCTTTGATTGATCAACAGCATCTCCCTTCTTTGGCGGCTTTGTCTGCATTGGAAATGACGCAGATGAAGCAAAAATCGGTTTTAGTTTGTGATGAACAAGGAATAGAGGCCTCATCATTAACATCTGGGACGATTAAGCTGACATCTGCTCCACAACCGCTAGCAATTGATAGAAGGATTATCTTTAATCGCCCTTTTTTAGTGGTACTCCTTGGGCCGCAAGTCCCCATTTTATTTGGTATCATTCGGGATCCGTCCTCTTGAACCTCTCAATTGAATCTTTACAGTATTCTTAGGAATTCCTGGACTCTCATTTTCTTTTGCGCTATAGTTGGTCCTTCTATTAAAGAATTTATGCAAGGATAATTATGGCGCAACAAACAAGTACAAGCGAAGTAAGAGGCGGTTTTAAAATTGAAGTAGAGTCTCAGCCTTACACCGTCATTAGCAATGAGTTTGTCAAACCCGGTAAAGGACAGGCTTTTAACCGCATTAAAATGAAACATCTTTTAACAGGCCGAGTGATTGAGCGAACATTTAAATCGGGTGAAAAATTTGATATAGCAGATGTAAGCGAAACTGAAATGCGTCTTCTTTACAAAGAGTCAGATGGCGTTGTTTTCATGGACGAAAAAAGTTTTGAGCAGATTAAAATTCCTTTTGAGAATATTGGCGATACCGCACAGTGGCTATTAGATGACCATCTTTATAATGTCATTTTCTATAATAGTTCACCTGTAAACGTTGAAGCTCCGACATTTATTGAATTAGTCATTACAGAAACATCGCCCGGTGTAAGAGGGGATACAGCGTCAGGAAGGGTGATGAAACCAGCCATTCTTGAAAGCGGCGCTAAAATCCAGATTCCGATTTTCGTTGATCAAGGAGAAAAAATTAAGGTCGATACACGGACAGCTGAATACGTTTCACGCGTCACAAGCTAAAATGGACGCTCCCTTTAATTTTAAAACTAAAATGGCACGTCTTCAAGACCGTGCCATGATGTTTAAGAAGGCGCGCAATTTCTTCGATCAACGGCAAGTTCTAGAAGTTGATTGTCCGATCCTCAGCACTCAAGCCTCCATTGATACACACATTGATTTAATTAAGGCTGTTTACTCTTCTAAAGAAGAGTGCTACATGCATTCATCTGCGGAATTTGGGATGAAACGTCTGATCGCCGATGGAATTGGCGATATCTATCAACTTTCCCATGTGTTCCGTGATGGAGAATTAAGCGCCAGGCATAACCCTGAATTTACGATGGCAGAATGGTACCGATTAGGATTTTCCTTAGAGGAAATGATGGAAGAGACCATTGAATTCATCCGGCTTTTTTTAGGCGATCTTCCCTATCATGTTGTCAGTTATCGCGATATTTTCCTGAAAACAACTGGCATTGACTATGTCAGCGCGAAAAGCGAAGACCTTTTTCAATACATCCAACAACACAATATCCCTTTCTATTCAACCGTTTTTGAAGAAGGAAAAGATGCTCTTTTGAATTTAATTTTAGGTTCCCAAATTGAATCAAAGCTCGGGCAAGGGAAATTAACCATTCTTGCATACTATCCATCATCTCAAGCGGCATTAGCTCAAAAACGGTGGATCGAAGAAGAAGAAGAAGTGGCAGAGCGATTTGAAGTTTATTATCAAGGAATCGAATTAGCAAATGGCTATCATGAATTAACCAACGCCGGTGAGCAAAGAAGCCGTTTTGAAGAGGCAAATGTTTTGCGTAAGGGGTTGAATAAAGCCCAACTTCCATTAGATGAAAATTTTCTTAAGGCCTTAGAAAAAGGACTGCCCGATTGTTGCGGTGTTGCAGTGGGATTCGATCGTCTCATGATGCTGCGTCAACAACAAGCAGATATTGCGGATGTCATGACTTGGGGATGGAAGCTTGCATAAGTGATCGTATGCATCAAAAAAATGATAAACCCTATAATCCCAGCCTTTAGAGGTGAAAATGCACAAAAAATATTGTTTTTTGAGTATCTGTTTATCATTGTTTGCACAACTGTTTTCTTTTCATGACTCTACCATTCCTTACCACATCTACAAAGATGCTGTGAAGGCTGCAGTTGAACGGATGACTCTGGATGAAAAAATAGGGCAAATGACGTTGGTCAAATATGCCTTTTTGCAACCGACAACCAATCAAATCGACTATGACCTCATTAATCGCTATCACTTAGGGGCTGTCTTGGCGGCCGGAGGAGAAGTGCCTAACGGTGTGGGAGGGGTCAATGATGGATTGAATGATCAATCGGTCAATTTAAATGAACCTCAAGATTACCTCACTTCTACAGCAAAAAATTGGATAGCTATTAATGGGGGGGTTCACGCTCATCCGGTCGTGACAGAAAAAGGGGATGTGATCCCTCTTCTTATCGGCGTTGATGCCGTGCATGGCCATTCGATTGTTCTTGGGAATGTCATCTATCCTCATAATATCGGTTTAAGCATGTCGCACGATCCATCTATTATCTATGATGTGGGGTATTGGACTGCAAAAAATGCTTTAGCGACCGGATTCAATTGGGTCTATGCTCCAACAGTCGCCATTAGTCATAATCCTGACTGGGGAAGAACGTATGAAAGCCTCGGAAGTGTCCCGGAGCTCACAAAGGCGTATACAACGCAGTTGGTCAATGGTTTTCAGCAACCTCGCAAAGGGAAAATCACAGGGGTTTTGGCAACAGTCAAACATTATTTAGGCGATGGAGCCACTTATGATGGACCTGATGAGGGAAATGTGGTCGCCCATGATACCGATCATTTTATGCAGGTCAACAAGGCAGGATACGACGGTGCAATCATCAGCGGGGCGGGATCGATTATGATCTCTTATAGTGGCTTGAATAATCTTCCCATGTCCTTCAATCAGAAATTGATCTCTGGCGATCTGCTTAAAGGAAAAAAATCCTTTAAAAAACCGTTTGAAGGCTTAATCGTCAGTGATTATGGAGCAGTTGATAAAGCAGCGGTGCAGGGGCTTCCCACGACAACGACTCATACCCCCTATCCACAGGCACTAGCAAAAGCGATTAACAGCGGCATTGATTTGGTGATGCTCTCGAGCACTTCTGAATATGAACATGACCTACCCTCTTACCTTGCCCTCTTTAAACAGCTTGTTCTTTCAGGGGCGATCAGCAAAGAAAGGATTGATGAGGCCGTGACGCGGATTCTCGCAGTGAAGTATGCGATGGGATTAGTTGACGTCGATTCTAAGGGGGCTCTGTATCAAAGCGAGCGCCCTTCTTTTCCAAATCGTGAACACAAGAGAAGAAAATGTTTGTCAGAAATCAAAACAGCCCTTAAAGCTGCTGAAGAATCTTTAGTCTTGTTGAAAAACGATCAACATTTGCTTCCTATTGAAGCAAAAAAAATCAAATATATCGTTCTTTTGGGAACATCCCTGATCAATGCCCAACAAAACGATGGAACATATGTCCCAACCCTTTTTGCCAATTATGATAATATTGGGATACAGACAGGAGGGTGGACAATTAGCTGGCAAGGAATTGAGGGAAATGATTTTTGGTATGGTCAGTACAAGAAGAGCTCCGGAGCCACAAGCCTTCTGGATGGGATAAAGAATGTTGCACCAGGAGCAGCCATCATCACTTCTTTGGATCAGCTTTCTTTTTATCCCGATATGAATTGGAAAAATACAATCATGGTAGGTGTGCTGGCAGAGCCTCCCTATGCAGAGTTTATGGGGGATATCAATTCGCCTTTCTGTGTCAATAGCACCGATTGTCAACATGGATGCTTGTATAACAATCATCTTAATCCTTATTTACCCCTGATGCAAAAACAAACATTGGCCATTGATTTTGAATTGAATGATCAATATTTTATCGAAACAGTGAAAAATATCGATTCTCAAATTCCTCTGATCACCGTTCTTTTTTCCGGCCGCCCCATGATTATCCAGGAAGGCCAAGTCAACCCCCTCAATCGGAGCGATGCGTTCATTGCCGCTTGGCTACCGGGCACACTGGGAGGTCAAGCAGTTGCGAATGCTCTTTTTGGGCACTATCTTTTTTGTCGGGGAAACGATGGCAAAAGGGGGCCCTTTCTTTTAGATGGCCCCAATAGATTGACTGTTAATTGGGTCAGAGAGATGAAACAGTTAAAACATTACCCCGTTTACAATAAAGGAGATGGGTTTGTCGCTTACAAGCACCCTCTTTTCAAGATTGGTTATGGTTTAGCAACACAAAAAAAACGGTAATTTTATGACGGATTGTATCTTCTTGAGGGGTGTGATCTTTTTTTTGGTAGCAAATTTTTGTGTTGCATGGAGCGATCTTCTTGCCTTTAAGGTGACAAAAGTCAAAACAGAGCTTATTGCCGAAGGATTTGACATGCAGATCGATTTTCAAATGGAAGAGACGTTTGAAAATTGGCTTTTTGGTTTCTATATGCCCACCCGCTTTATTTACGCGCCAAGTCTCAATATTAATCCCAATCTTTCTATTGTTATCTATGATCAAAACGAGCCTTCTGTTGAGCAGGCCATGCAATATCTCATAAAAAATCAAGACAACGCGTTTGTCTATGGTAATGGAACGATTTCGGCGTTTCAAACAAACGCCCCTTTTTCTTTAAAAAAAGGGCACGCCTACACAGTCTCTTTTACAAATAGCAACCAAGCAGCTCCATTTAATGTTTCAACCGTCGCTCAAAGCTTTTTCCTCTTTGATCAAACGACAGGCCGTTTCCTTAACAATGACGCTTCCGTTACCGCCTATGGGGATAACATCCACACGTTGGAAAATATTGGAGGATATGACCATGGGGCTACTCAAATAGAAATCAAAAAAGAAATCCAAGCAAATTGGGACGCATCGTCTCCCCTTGTTCCAAAAAATCTTGCGGATACGTATCATCTTGTTCCTTCACCGCAATCGATTAAACGGTTGTCTGGAATCGGTTTTAGTTTCCTTAATAAGCACTCTATTAGCGTCTACAATGCATTTCATGATGCGACAATCGAAAAGTATTTGTCTTCAGATTTTAAAATTAACGTGTGTCATGTTCACAATCCATCGAAGGCAGAGATCCAAATTTTAAAAACGGATGCCATTCAAGATGTAGAGGGCTATCGGCTTAAGATCCACAACAATAAAATTTTAATTGAAGCATCCACAGACACCGGCGCATTTTATGGATTGCAAACGCTTCGGCAGCTTTGGCATCAAAAAAAGAAAATGAAGGCTCTTGTCATCGAGGATGCACCTCGTTTCAAGTATCGAGGGCTCATGCTTGATGTTGCCCGTCATTTTTTTACTGTCGATCAAATAAAGACGATCGTCGATGTAATGGCTGCGCAAAAGCTCAATACTCTCCATATCCATTTTTCAGATGATGAGGGCTTTCGTCTCATGCTTTCCAGCTTATTGAACGAAGTGACAAAATTAGCTCAGCTTCGTGGATTTGTGCGTCACTCGACCAATGTCCCGGGTGTTTTTCCGCAAGCCAATTTAGACCTGACAAATTACGTCAATCAAGAGCCCTGTTTTCCAGCCCAGCTTCTCACAACCTCTTATGCTCATGCAAATAGTCGCTACAAAGGCTTATTCACACCAGATAATATTCGCAGCCTAGTCTCTTATGCCAATCAATCCAAAATTACTGTGATTCCCGAAGTTGATTTTCCAGGGCATGCTTGTGCAATTGTTCAGGCGGATCCAGTGGTTTTTGTCGATCCTAATGACAAATCTCATTTTGTCAGTATTCAGGGATACTACAATGATGTCATTCCCGTTTGTCTTTATGACAACAATGCAGAGCCGATCAATGCATTCACAAATACCATGAATCAGATCGTTCTTGCAATCGCAACTCTTTTTGGTAAACAAACGACCCTTTATTACCAAAAAGAAGTGAGCCTTGGAGGAGATGAAGTGTCATCGACAGCTTGGACGGATGATTCCAGCTGCAATATAGAGCCTTGGAAAGATTTAAATGCTCTTTCTAAGTCACATTATTTTTTTAAACAAATGGTGTCAGCAGATCCAATCGCTTCTGAAAATATTAAGTTTTCCGGATGGCAGCAAATTGTTCAAAATGATGATGGGTCGATTGATCCCTTGTCCTTTAGCCCCAAATGTGCAGGTCACATTTGGGCGTGGCTGCCTGTGGAAAGCGGAGCCATTTCTTGCGCTCAAACACTTGCTAAGTCTCACTACCCAACTGTTTTAAATTACGCAAGCGATCTTTATTTTGATCTTACCTATACTCCTGATGCATGGGAACCTGGTTATGATTGGGCGGGCTCTTTCCTCGACACCCACGCCGCACTGAGAAGCGCCCTGCATGCGAATCAAACCTTGCTTGCCCTTTCCGATGACCAAATGAGTCATATTCATGGTTTGGAAGGCGTGTTGTTTAGTGAAAATTTACTGAATCTGCGTCATTTAGCTTATATGGCATTGCCCAAAATGACAGGGTTGGCAGAAGCTGCCTGGTCCCATCATGCAGTTCAAAAAGGTCGTTTAAACTGGAAAAGTTTAGCGACTCGTCTTGGGACATCAAAAAAGAAGGCTGGGTTTTTAAACTATCTTTATAAAATCTCGAGTCTTGAGTATCGAGGCCATCCAAACGGGATTGCGCTTGAAATCCCACCTTAGGCGATAGCTAATCAGAGGATCAAAGAATAAGAACCGCTCATCAATAGACTGTTTGCATGACTCACTTTATGCACCAGGGGCGCGATTTGGGATGAAGCGCAAGCTCTGGTGTTTGAAAGATTGCAAAAGGGGCTATATTTCTCTCCATATGGACCTTTCTGCAAGCTTTCAAACGCCGGAACTTTCAGCGTAGGCTGTAGGCGGCTATCCTTGTTAGAGGCAGGGGGAAAGATCAATCATCGTCTAATAAAAAGATGCAAGTCATGGTTGGCGTATTTGGCGGCCATTTTGACTGAAAGAGCTGCCATCACTTTAATTGCATCAAATAAGACAAATGGATAGACCCCCATCATGAGCGCTTCCTTGAATCCCACAAAAGTGGTTAACCAAGCAACACCCATCACATAAATGAGACATTGAACAGAACACATCGCAATGAACATTGATCCGGTCGAAAGAGGGGATTTGATTTCTGTTAATTTTCCTATAACGTAGGTCGCCAAAGGAAAACTTAAACAATAGCCGGCTGAAGGAGCCAAAAACCATAACGGATTGACATATCCAGGAGAAAGAACGGGTAATCCTAATGTTGCGGCAAACAGATAAAGGGCAACAGAAAAAGAAGAATTTTTACTTCCTTGAAAAAGGGCTAAACTGAAAATGGCAAACGTTTGCATGGTCACGGGAATCGGCTGTAAAGGAATCTCAATTTGAGAAAGAAGGGTAATGTAGAGCGCTCCCAAAAAGATTTGCGTGCTTGTTTTAACCCAACTGATGGGGGGAGCGGTTTGGTCGATTTGTATCGCTTTTAGATGCATCATGTTATCCTTATTTTTTGTTTTTAAAAAACAGTTCGACTCATCATTCAACCAGTAAGAGATTCAATTTTCAAGTAAAATCTAAGGAGAGTCTTAAAGATGCGTCCTCGGCGCGACTCGAACGCGCGGCCTGTTGCTTAGGAGGCAACCGCTCTATCCACCTGAGCTACGAGAACTTGTAAGATGATGTCATTTTTTTGGGCTAGAGGCACAATAAAAATAATGGTGAAAAACAAGATTATAATCATAAATTTCTTTGTAGGAAATCTATTTTTTATGTGTTATGCAATAAGGCGATTTTAACCACCCATCTTACGTAGATCAGTTAAAAAATTGTAGAGTCGAGTTGAAATAAGAAAAAAAAATATTTATAGTACGATTCTTCAAACCTTAAAAAAAAGGAATCATATGTTAGAAGCAGATATTGGATTGATCGGCTTAGCTGTTATGGGACAGAATTTGGTCTTGAATATGCATGACCGTGGCTATGCAGTTGCTGTTTATAATCGAACAGTCTCTAAGGTGGATGAGTTTTTGGCCGGTCCTGCCCGGGGAACAACAATTCAAGGTGCACACTCCTTGGAAGAATTTATCAAAATACTGAAGCGGCCTCGTCGCATTATGCTCATGGTTAAGGCCGGAGATCCGGTGGATGAATTTATCAATCTCTGTGTTCCTTTTCTTGAGCCAGGTGATATTATAATTGATGGCGGCAATAGTCTTTATACTGATACCAATCGCCGCTGCAGGGCTTTAGGTGATAAAGGGATTCTTTTTATTGGAGCCGGAATATCGGGAGGGGAAGAGGGAGCCCGCAACGGACCCTCTATTATGCCGGGGGGCAATCCTGCCGCATGGCCGTATGTCAAAGAAATTTTTCAAGCAATCAGTGCGAAAGTTGAAGGAGAGCCATGTTGCGAATGGGTGGGTCCTGAAGGTGCAGGGCACTATGTCAAAATGGTGCATAATGGGATTGAATATGGAGATATGCAATTAATTTGCGAGGCTTATTCCCTGCTTAAAAATGGTCTTAAATTAAGTGCTGATGAGTTAAGCCAAACCTTCACAGAGTGGAATGGTCAAGATTTGAATAGCTATCTGGTTGAAATTACTGCAAAAATTTTTGAAGTGAAGGATGTTGACGGGACTTTTCTCCTTGATCACATTTTAGATGTTGCCGGACAAAAAGGGACTGGTAAGTGGACTGTCATGAATGCGCTTGATTTAGGGATGCCTTTGACTTTAATAGGAGAAGCTGTCTTTGCAAGATGTTTATCTGCAATGAAAGATGAGCGGGTCGCTGCCAGTCATTTACTTAAAGGTCCTAAGACTGAATTTAGAGGGGATCGCCACGCTTATATTGACTATATTGGTCAAGCCCTTTATTCCTCAAAAGTGATTAGCTACGCCCAAGGATTCATGCTCATGGAGCAAGCTGCAAGAGATTATGGCTGGCAGCTTAATTATGGTGGAGTCGCCTTGATGTGGAGGGGAGGGTGCATTATTCGCAGTCAATTCCTTGGTAAAATTAAAGAAGCATTCACGCAAAATCCGACATTGAAGAATCTCCTCCTTGATTCCTATTTCATTACACAGCTACAGGCAAGGCAAGAGGGGTGGAGGCTAGCAGTGATCAAATCAGTGGAAATCGGCATTCCGGTCCCTTGTATGAGCACAGCTCTCTCTTTTTATGATGGCTATCGCTCTGCTCAATTGCCGGCAAATTTATTGCAAGCACAGCGGGATTTTTTTGGAGCTCATACTTATGAGCGTATAGATAGCCCAAGAGGACAATTTTTTCATACTGATTGGACAGGAACTGGAGGAAATGTGAGTTCAAGTTCCTATAATGCTTAAAAACCATTCATAAGTGCCACATAGTGAAATTCCTTAGGAATACGATTGATGTATGTAATCGACTTCTTGCATAGCTCCATTTATTTGGCAATATTGCATCTTGTGTCCTTTTTATCGCTGAATTTTTCGCTGATATGTCACCCTATTGCGCAAAAATTTAGCGATAAATCTGCTCAACAATCACCACATTTTTTAAGACCCCTCTTCCTGTTTTTTGTCGTCCTATCTTCCATTTTATTTTCTTTGCAAACCGAGCTAAAGGCCGAAGAAGCGGAACCCTTATTGATCGCAAATAAGGGTGAAAACGCTCTTTTGGTCTCCAAAATATTTCATCCGATGAGTTTAGATGATGCCCTTATTTCGACCCTCTATCGCCAAGTAGAAATTAAAATTGCCCAGTGGAATATTTATTTTCAAAAAGGGGTCATTCAAGCAGCGGCAGGACCTTTTGATCCGGTCTTCAACGATCTTTACACAGACACTGCAATTAATGATGAAGAGGATTTTTCAAGTAATACTCGATCAAATTTAAAAGCCAGTGTCTTTAATAATGCATTTAGTGCAAAAAAAACGACCCGTTTAGGGTCTATATTTACCCTGCGATCCGATTTTGAAAGGACGAATAGCCTTTTCCAAGCGCTAACAGGCGCCACTCCAAATCAGAGATATAATCTAGGAAGTCTCGCTCTCCAAGTGGAGCAGGCTCTTCTTAGAGGGGGATGGAATGGAATCAATTATCAAAATGAAAAAGCGGCCATTCGCCAGCTTGACGCCGTCAAGTATGATTTTCTTCAAACTCTATCACAAAAGGTTCTTGCCACAGCAAATGCTTATTGGAATTTTGTGGCTGCGATTAAGCGATTAAAAGTCAATCAAGAGGTCTTGGAAAGATTTGAAAAATTAAAGATCAGTACACAAAAGTTGATTGATGCCAATGAGGCTGCTGCAGGAGATCTTTTCCAAATATTAGCTTCTCTTGAGATTAAAAAAAATCTTGTGGTCGCTGCTCAATACACCCTTTATCTGACGATGCAGCAACTCCTCTTTGCAATAGGAGCGATGGATGTTAAATTGTCTTGTGATGAGGTCGATTTTGACCAAGTGATTGATGTTTATCCTCTATTTCCCAATATTGAATCAGATCTTAGCTCGTTATCAAGGCAGACGAATGACCTCATTAGCTACGCAATGAAAGAGCGTTTTGATGTTCAATCAGCTCTGATTATGGAAGAAGTCTCCTCTTTAACTCTTGTTGGATTAAAAAATGATCGACTGCCGCAATTAAATTTTTTTGGAGAAATGGTGACCAGTGATTACAAGCTAGGACATCGCGCTAAAAATCTCTATTCAGATTTACGATTCGATCATCCTCAGATGAATTGGAGTGTTGGCCTCTCATTTTCTGCCCCTCTTTATAATGATGCAGCCATTGGGGCATATAAACAAGGATTGGCCACCCTGAATCAAAACATTCTTCAAACGCAATTGATTAAAGAACAACTGATCCGTGATGTTTTAACCACTTTAAAGAATCAAATGGATCTTTCTTTACGGATAGCAGATGTGAATCAATCTGTGCAGTATTATGAAAAAGTTGTAGCTGATCAAAATGAAAAGCTTGCAGCCGGATTTACAACTCTTTTTGAGTTGATCACTTATGAAACGGATTTGGCCGACGCGCGTCTACTCCAAATCAACTTATATACAGATTATCATACAAATCTTGCTGATCTGCGTTATTTTTCAGGGACGTTGATTTTTCTTGAAGATCAGAGAAGGATTACGTTTGGGGATCTTACGAAGGTTCCAATACCGAATATGGAAGGGACTGCAAAGAAGAGTCCTTTGACATTCCCCGTTTTTTAATTTTTGGTTTTAAGAGGATGTTGATCATGTTTAAACCGGAGGTGGAGCCGGAAAATTTATTCAGGGCAAGCGCGTTAAGAAAGCGAATGGAGGATGAAGGATCTCATGAGTTATTGACAATCGTCCCCAATCACAATCGCTTGGGTTTTTATTTCATCATCATCGTTTTTCTCTTGATTCTTTTCTGGTTATTTTTTGGTGCGCTCCCTGTTGAAATTAAGGGGAACGGAATTTTTATGAAGGAAAAGGGCTTTTATCCGGTTGAATCCGTTTCAGACGGGGGGGTTAACACAATATTTCCTTCAATAGGAAGCGATGTGAAGGAGGGGGATCCGCTCTTTCTCATTTCCAACACAAAGCTTGACATCTCATTGGAATATGCCAATCAACAATTAGCCTCTTTAGAAGCCTATTATGAGAAACTTAAACTGAATTATGGAGTAGAAGAGGAAAAATTAAGGAAGGGGTTGAACGAACAGATTGCAAGCAATCAGGCGAAGGTTGAAAAAATGGCCAAACAGATTCCTGGATTAGAAGAAGATTATGAGAAAAAGAAAAGATTATTAAAAGAGGCGTTGGTTAGCACAAACACAATATTAAATGCCGAAAATCTTCTCCTTAAAACACAGACGGCTCTTGAGGCCGCAAAATCAACCATTGCCTCTTTAGAAGCAAACCTTAATAAAACTTATCATACAGAGGAACTGAGTGCTCTGGAGCAAAGAATTCTTAAGCAGAAAGAAAATCGGGATATTTTGTTATTAAATAAAAAAATGAGCCAAATCAATAGCCCTTTTAATGCGCATGTGTTGGAAATTCTGGTTCACGTTGGGGAGCCTGTCAAGGCGCGGATGAAATTGATGTGGATTGAAAACAGTGGAGAGGGGAGCCATGATATTGTGATTTATGGGTTTGTCCATCCTGAAATAGCAAAAAGAATGAGGGTGGG
Source organism: Parachlamydiaceae bacterium (assembly GCA_044326545.1). Classification (GTDB taxonomy): domain Bacteria; phylum Chlamydiota; class Chlamydiia; order Chlamydiales; family Parachlamydiaceae; genus JANWJE01. The sequence goes on from JBIRBM010000008.1 coordinate 49,117, forward strand.
ACAAAACGTTTATATTCATCCGATGAATATTAATGCTCAAGAATTTGGGGCGCTTAATGGTAAAATCACGGACATTTCCCCTGCAATTGTTGTTCAAGAACAAATTGGACTGTTCATTCATGACAAAAGTCTTGAAAGTTATTTGACGGAGGGATCTCCAAATAATCATATGATCATGATCAAACCTGAAATCGATTCTTCCACGATCAGTGGCTTTAAATGGACCTCCGGAAAAGGAATCCCTTTTAAAATTCCCACCGGAATGGTGTGTTCAATTTCGGGTGTTGCCTATTACGAAAGACCGATTGTGACATTCATTTCATTGGCACAGCTTGATGCATGGTTTGATCGGCTGCAAAAATGGCTGAATTCTTGGTTTTTACAAGACTCGAATGCAGGGGGATTCTTTGAACAGCAGTCCTCTTGAACCCCAGGTTATCATTGAGGGATTAAATATCCTTCCCAATAAAAGCCGGATTCTTCTAGTGGTGTTAGTCCTCCTCCTCCTCCTCTTAATAAACTGGGGGTTTTCTTCGTGGATTCCCATCAAAACGATGGGAAATGGCATTACGCTGACCAAAGGAGGATTATATGACGTGACAGCGAACACCGATGGATGGGTTGTTGGGCTTCATGTGAAAACAGGAGAAACAATTAAAAAGGGAGATCTTCTTGTTGAAATTCAAAATATGGGGACACATCTTCTTCTTGAATCAACACAAACTCGCAAAGAAAATTTAGAAAACGAATACCAAAGACTGCAAGATCAAATTCAAATAGAATCAACTGCTCGCACAACGGCTTTAAATAGAGCGATTGAAGCGACGCAATATTCCATTAATCAAATGGAGCAGCGAATGAAATCGCTCAATTACGAAATTGAAAGGCGGCATCAACTCTATAAAAAAGGACTCATCAGCGGAGCATTAGTCAAAGAAACAGAATCGGAGCTTTTACAAGAACAGATTAACATTGAAACAGCGAAAGGGAATTTGGCATCCCTCTATATTGATCTATCAAAAGGATATCGGGTAGAGGAGTTGAGCAATAAAGAATGGGAAATCCAGGATGTTGAAAAAGATCTGGCTGTCCTCAAAGCGCAAATCAACCTAGAAAAGATTTATAGTCGTTTTGATGGACGTGTCGTTGGATTACAGGCAGAAGAGAAGCAGAATGTCAGTTTTGGGGATCACCTCCTCCTGATTGAATCAACGGAGGAGAGCGATGATGCGTTTAATATTAGAGGCTATTTTTCGGTGGAATCAGGTGCGGATATTGTCAAAGGAACTCCTGTTGCCATCACCTTTGCTCATTTACGACGAAATGAATATGGGACGATGAAAGGAGTTGTTCAAAGCGTATCTGAGTTTGCTATTTCAACAGATAGTTTATTCAAAACGCTTTATAATACGGAGTTGATTAAAACGCTTTTTGGACATTCATCTGCCGTCATTGAAATTATTGTTTTACCTCTTAAAGATCCTGATCACCCCCATCAATATCTTTGGTCAACGCCCTCTTCTCTGCATGTTGAAATCACCACAGGGACCTTATGTACTTTGCAGGCGACAATCGAAGAGAGGAGGCCGTTTTATTTTATTTTCCCCCTTCAATCATTAAAAAATAAACCGATCCTTCAATTTGACGAGCATTAAAATATGGAAAATAGCCCCAGCAGAACGATTCAAAAGAAAAAATCCAGGCGGGTGAAGACGCCTACCGTCATTCAAATGGAGGCAGTTGAATGCGGTGCTGCTTCATTAGGGATTATTCTTGGCTATTATGGCTGTTATGTCCCCCTTGAAAAACTTAGGGTTTTATGCGGTGTGACGCGCGATGGAAGCAATGCTCTTAATATCATTAAAGCCGGTCAATCACTAGGTTTAGAAGGAAGGGGGTTTCGTAAAGAGCTCGATCAACTGGCTGATCTTCCTTTGCCTTTTATTGCGCATTGGGGTCTTAATCACTTTTTGGTGATCGAAGGATTTTCCGATCGTGATGTGTATATTAACGACCCCGCTACAGGGCCGCGCAAAATTTCATATCGTGAAATGGATGCCAATTTTACAGGCATCATTTTAAGTTTCATTCCGGGTTCGAGTTTTAAAAAAAATGCAAAGCCCTCCCTTTTTTCGAGCTTCTTTTTTCGCCGAATGGTTCAATCAAAAGGAGCTCTCTCTCTGATTATTTTGGTTTCTCTTTGTATCATTATTGTGCAACTTTCTCTTGCGGCGTTTTCTCAGGTTTTCTTGGATTATTTGGTACAAGGAAAAGCCTTGGATTTAGCCTCTTATTTTATATGGGGAATGTGTTTTCTCTTTATTTTGATGGCCCTGTTTAGCTCTCTTAAAGAGCAGCTCCTTAATCGACTTTATTTAAAGCTTTCGATCCTTTTTTCAACTGAATTTTTCTGGCATATCATTTCACTTCCCATTTCCTTTTTTGCCCAGCGCTATGCGGGAGAAATTGCCCATCGGATGAGTTTGAATGACAGCGTCGCATCGTCTTTAGTGATTGTTGCGACAAAAGGTGTTTTAAATGTGTTGTTAGCCTCTGTATTTGGCGTTGTTCTTTTTTGCTACGATACTTTGATTGCTTCCATTACACTTGCAATTGTGTTAATCAATCTTTCTGTGATTTATTTTCTCTATCGCTCTCGTCAAGATGCTTATGCTTGTTATCAGCAAGTGATAGGGAAAAGCAACGCTTTTTCAATTGGAGGACTTGGGAGCATTGAAACCCTGAAAGCAACAAGCTCCGAGTCAAAATTTTTCTCGCGCTGGATCGGCTACTATACAAAATCTCTTAATGTCCTTCAAAATATGACCAAAATAGATGTGATAAGCGGTGTTCTCCCTCCTTTTTTGGAAGCGATTGGGACAATGTCTGTTTTGATGGTTGGAATTTGGAGGATCATGAATGGTGATTTAACTGTCGGAATGCTGTTGGCTATTACGATCATTGTGAAAAATTTCACATGGCCTGTTTACTCGCTATTAGGGCTTATTCAATCGATTCAACTGGTGAAAGTAAACGCAGAACGATTGGAAGATGTCCTTAAAAATCCTTCGGATCCCGCTTTAAAAATCGCCGACGATTCGTTTAAGAATCCAGATGCCCATCATCCCACAATAAAATTAGAGGGGTTTTTAGATGTTAAAAATATTTCGTTTGGATTTAATCCTAATGCAGATCCAATCTTTGAAGAGGTTTCTCTTTCTTTAGCTCCGGGAAGGAGTGTCGCCCTTGTTGGCGAATCGGGGAGCGGAAAATCAACAATTGCTAAGCTGATTGGGGGGTTCTTTGTTCCTTTAAAAGGTGAGATTCTATTTGATGGGCTACCTCGAGCTGAAATTTCAAGAACCCTGATGACAAATTCTCTTGCCATTGTTGAACAAGAACCCTCTCTTTTTTCCGATACAATTCGAGATAATATTACCCTGATGGAGCGCTATCCGATACAAGAAGATGTCATCCGTGCCGCGCAAGATGCTTGTATTCATGATGATATTATGAAAAGAAAAGGAGGGTATGATTTGATGTTAGAAGCCAATGGAGTGAATCTCAGCGGAGGTCAAAGGCAACGGCTTCAGATTGCGCGTGCCCTTTATCGTGATCCAACGATTCTCATTTTAGATGAAGCCACAAGTGCTCTTGATTCTGAAACAGAGGCTGAGGTGATTAAAAATATTAGGAGGAGAGGGTGCGCATGTTTAATGGTGGCTCATCGTCTAAGCACTGTGATGAATTGTGATGAAATTCTCGTTCTTTCTAAAGGCAGGGTTGTCCAAAGAGGCTCTCATGCAGAATTAATGAAGGAGCCCGGACAATATAAAACGTTAGTCGAAATTGAGAAATTCAAAGAACAAGTCGAGGCAGGGGCGATATGAATGGGGCCGGCACTTTGGCAGATCTTTTTATTCAGCACGGTTGTGCCATTGAGATTCCTCTTAATTCTCGATTTTTTCTTCATGATCAAGAGCAGATGATATGGATAGAAAAAGGAGATGTCGACATTTTTGGTTTAGATCCTGACAGACATTCCATTGAAATCCTAAACAACCATTTTGGAGAAATCGCAAAAAGAACTGATCCTTTTTTTGGTGATCAGTTTAAAGGGGGATTACATTTTCTTACAAATCATGGCGAAGGATCAATCCTTTTGAATTTTGATGAGATTTACCGCTCTGGAAAACCGCTCATGATTGCCATTGCAAACCGTGAGACAAGGGTCTGGAAGCTTTCTATAGAAAAAATGCGAGATTTGCTCACCTCTTGTCCTCAACTGAATCAGCAAATGGATCTTCAGATCGAACAGTGGATGCATGGATTTTCTTCTCTTTTTCTTTATAGAAAAACGCCCACCTTGCTTCTTCCTATCGAATATGATGTGATGATTCATTTGCAATCGGATACACAGGCTGTTTTAAAGAGGGGGGAAGAAAAAAAAATCGGATGGATTGATCTTGTTGAAGGAAAGATAGAAATTGCAGGATTGCAAACCTTAACGTTAAAGCCAGCAGATAGTCTCTATCCTCTTTGTCAATCGATATGGTTTCAATCCTCTATTGCCTCAATTTTACAATTGAAGACCATACACTCAGTTCTATCCCACCCCAAATGTCTTCATGGATTGAAGACATTTAACGCTCATATTATCGATCTCCTTTTTTTTAATAAATTAATGAAAGGACGAAAGGAAGTCAATAAAATGAGATTACAAGATCATTGTGATCGCAAAACCCTTGAGGGATCTTTAAATGAACTAGGAACAATTTTCAATCCTCAAGAAAGAGCGCCCCCTGCGGCTGTTTCCAACAGAATCGACTCCTGCTGTCAAGTCATTGGTCAACATCTTAACTTGACGTTTACCTCTCTTCCGTTTAATGAGGAGCAACGTTTTTTTTCTTTTGAAGATTACCTTTACCGGCTTTGCCAATCTTCGAAGATAGAATATAGACGAGTGAGTTTAATGGAAAATTGGTGGAAACATGATCATGGGCCGCTTCTTTGTTTTAATAGACAACACTTTCTTCCCTTGGCCTTGATTCCGCTATTTGATGGTGGATATGAGGTTTATCATCCCGAACACAATATCTTGACTCCTTTCAAAGCGGAGGAATATCCTGATCTGGATCCGTCGGCCTATGTCTTTTATCGTTCCTTGCCTAATAAAAATGAAATTTCGAATTCAATGATTGCCTCTTTCTGCATTTTTGCAAAGAAATGGAACTGCATAGCATTCGCTTTTTTTTCATTTCTTGCAGTCGCGATATTGTCGATTTCTCCTTCTTTCACACAGAAGCTTTATGCTGTTGTGGTTCCAAATCTCAATTATGTCCTGTTTGCTCAAATTGGTTTTGGATTTTTTCTCCTTTCACTTTGTGTGCTGGTATTTAGTTTTTGTCGAGAATACCTTGTCATTCGACTCATGACCTTATTTGATCAAGATCTTTCAGCTGCTCTTTGGCAAAGAATGTTAACATTGCCGGTCGATTTTTTCAGAAAATACAAAGTGGGAGATCTTTTTGTTCGGATACAAATCGTGAATGTCTTAAGAGATGTGTTATCAGGACAAAAAATGCGGCAATTAGTTTCTGTCTTTTTTTCCTTTCTCTATCTGATTCCCATGTTTTATTACAATCCTCTTTTAGCTTTAATTGGAATGAGTGTGTTGATTCCTGTGACCCTTATTTTTATTGTTGTCTCTTGGCATTTGAAAAGATTAAGCGGGCTCTCTTTAGAGCAAAATGGCATCCTTAGCGGTAAAATTTTAGAGACGCTCCTTGGGATAAATACGATCAGGACTTATGGATGTGAAAATCGTTTTTTTGCTCGTTGGGAAAAAACATTTTTTCAAAGTAAGCAGACAGTATGGCGCATAAAAACTCTTCAAAGTGTTGTAAACGTCACGTATGGATTGGTTAATCCCATTTCGTTGACAGTGATTTATGGTTTTATCATTTATCAAATGCTCTCATCTCCACAAAAGGCGATGGAGATTCAATCTGCAGGCTTTGTTGGAGTCGGAAATTTTATGGGGTTTTATATCGCTTTTACTGCCCTGACGGGAGTTTTATTAAATTCATGCGATAGTCTTCTTGTATTAGCCCGTATTGCCCCCGCTTGGAATCGAGCCAGAATTTTTTTTGATCAACATCCCGAAAGTTCTTCTTCTCGGTTTAAAGTGGGTCCATTAACCGGAGAGGTTCGGGTCGATCATCTTCATTTCCGTTATGAGGCTGAGAGTCCTTTCATTTTAAATAACATTTCAATCAAGATTCATCCAGGAGAATTCATTGCCATTGTGGGCTACTCAGGGTGTGGAAAGTCAACCCTCATACGCAATTTGATTGGATTTGAAAATCCTGAATCAGGGGCCATTTATTATAATGGAAGAGATTTAGCCACTCTGGATTTGTGCGATCTTCGCCGTCAAATAGGGATTGTTCTGCAAAATAGTTCTTTAATAGATGGATCTTTAAGAGATAACGTGATGGCAGGGGCCTTCTATAGTGAAGATCAGGTCATCAAAGCTCTTTCATCAGCTGGATTTGCCAAAGATTTGGCTGAGCTCCCGATGGGGTTAGAGACTGTCCTGATGAATGGAGGATTGACCCTATCGGGGGGGCAAAAGCAAAAAATTTTAATTGCCAGAGCGCTGATCGCTCATCCAAAAATCCTCATTTTTGACGAGGCTTCAAGTGCTCTTGATAGTGAAACACAGGAGATGGTGATTAAAAATCTTGAAGCTCTGAATACGACAAGAATTGCGATTGCTCATCGACTCAGTACGATTCGAAATGCCGATCGCATTTATGTCATGGATGATGGAAAAATTGTTGATGAAGGGACTTATAAAGAATTAGCCGTCCGAGAAGGCTTATTTAGAACCCTCTTGAAAAGACAATCGAGAAAATAGACTTCGTTTAACATGTGGTTTGCTTGAAAAAAGGTGGAAGTGAATGCAAAATCAATTATCAAATCAACAAGTGGGCGAATTCCTGAGAAAGCAAACGTTAATTAAAGGAATCACAGATGAAGAGCTCTCTTATTTAGTTGACATGGCAGAATTTTCTGTTGCTCAGCCAAACGAGGTCATTTTTCCAGAAGGCGATCACTCTTCTGAACTCTATTTTATCTATAAGGGAGAAGTGTCTATCACCAAAATAGATCGTAAAAATGGGAATGAATACACATTAAATATTCTTAAAGAAAGGGATTTTTTTGGCGATCTTGCTTTTTTGGATGGAGAGCCTCGCTCGTCAACAGTGAAAGCCAATTGTGAGACCTTTTTGCTAAAAATTTCTAAAGAAAGCTCTTATGCACAATCTGCCGAAATGGTCAGTATCTATAACAAGATCATGAAAAATATTGCGAAAATCAATTTATTCCGAATCAGAGAGACGAATCAATTTTACATCGATCAAATCGGTAATGAGGTGAGGGGGCTCAAACAAGCACTCATCAGTGGAAAGTTGTGTATCGTGGGATTGCTTCTTTTTTGGGCATGTCAAATGATTGCAGGAAAAATTCAGGACCCTCTGTTGCAACCTTTACTTCTAATGACCGTTGTACCGCTTTCTTTAATCGTGATCATTAATCAATCTATTGGCTCGTTATCCCATTATGGATTAACAACTCAAGATTGGAAAAAAAATATCAAGCCGGGGATTGGTCTCTCTTTAATCTTGATCATCATTGTTGGAGCCATCATCTTGATTGGCAGATTGATGCATCTCATTTACCCAAATATTGGAGCATTTCAGCTCACTCCACTGAAATTAAGCCCAACTCTTTTCCTTTTCCCTTTTTATGCTTATGTCATGGAGTTTATTTTGCGAGGCGTGATCCAAACAAGCTTAAAAGATTTTCTGCAAGATGAGAGTCCAAAAAAAGCGATCTTATATACAGCATTGATCATCGCGTGTTTAAATTTACCGATCGGGATCGGTTGGGCATTCTGTGCTTTTGTTCTCAATTGTTTTCTTGGGTATCTTTATCATGATTACCCCCAGTTAGTTGGGAATGCTTGCCTTCATACAACAATCGGATTGATCCTTGTTCTCTTGAATTGGATTCCTCCATCTTGGTTATTTCGGATTTGAGAACTCACCTTACGCACCGGGAGCGCGATTTGGGCTGAGGCAAAGGCTCAAAGGTAGAACAAAAAGGTTCTCATTCTTGCGACAACCTATACACAGACCAATTTTGCTTTTAGTGAATCTTTGAATTCCAAAATTCGGAAGACAACGTCATCAATTGAGAGGTCTGAGGTATCAATAAGATAGGCATCTTTAGCCTGAATAAGAGGTGAATTTTCTCTCATTGTGTCGTACGCATCCCGTTTATTGATGTCGATTAAACACTGCTCAAGTGTGAGATCTTGAAATTCTTCTGGATATTTCGCTTTTAATTCATTAAAACGCCTTCGGGCTCGTACTTCATCTCGGCCGGTTAGGAATATTTTCAACGCCGCATCCGGAAATACGACGGTGCCCATATCACGTCCTTCAAAAACGGCATTCACGCCAATTGCCAGTTCTCTTTGCAGTTCGACTAACTTATCGCGTATCTCTCTCACAGCCGATATTTCAGAGACGGCAGATGTGACCTCTTGCCCTCTAATAATTTGAGAGATGTCTTCTCCCTCGAAGAAATATTTTCTTTCGCGTCTCACCACTTTTATCTTGAATTTAGAGGAAAATTGATCGAGAAACCTGGTCAATTCTTCGGGGTTGTGGATGTCAATTTTGTGTTTAAGTATTCCGTAGGTTAAGGAGCGGTACATAGCTCCTGTATCAAAGAAAATATAGCCGATTGATTCAGCAAGTTTTTTGGCCACAACGCTTTTGCCTGTTCCTACGCATCCATCAATAGTAATGATCATGTTAATTTCACTTATTTTAAGATTGTTAGAACCTGTTTTTATCTTTCTTTAGATGAGGCATTTTTACCCAATCACTCCCATTTTCAGTAGAAGATACAGAAAAGGGAGAGTAAAAACAAGAGAGTCTAAGATATCGAGCATTCCTCCCAGTCCGGGCAGATGACTGCTATCTTTTACACCTGCATCTCGTTTAAGGAGAGATTCAGATAAATCTCCCAATTGAGCCAAAATGCTGATTGTTAATCCTATCCAAATGCTTTGAAATAACGTCATTTTAAATAGAGTAAAGAGCGACACCACAATCGAAAAAATCAAGCTGGTAAGAAGAGATGCACTTAAACCCCCTAATGCTCCTTCCACTGTTTTTTTAGGGCTGATCGTGGGGGCAAGTTTATTTTTTCCCAACATTTTTCCGCAAAAATACCCCCCAATATCTGTCATTTTAGTGACAAGTAAAACATAGGTGAGCCATAACCGACCATCAGATAAAGCGCTTTCGGGAAAAAAGTAGTTAATGCGTAAACCACAGCTAATAGGAAGAGTTAAATAAAAAATGCCGAATAAAGTGACCGCTAAATTTCCAAGCGATGAGGCTTGTTGATTAAAAAATGTAAGGAAAAGAGTGATGCATGAGAATAATAAGGCTAGCCAGGAAAAAGCGCTGAGCCCCGGATAATAAAAGCTTAAGCCAATCGCAATTGTATAAATAACCGAGATGGAGATCCCTGAAACCGCTGAGGGGTGGAATCCCTTATTTCTTGCTAAATGATAATATTCAGCAAGAGCGAAGCTAATCACCCCTGCTGAGAGGAGGATAAAAATGGGTTTAAAAAAAGGGGTGTATGAATAGTAGATGCTTATTGACAGACCCAACACACTGAATAAGCTCATGAGCAAACGTTGTTTAAATTGGTTTGACATCGTCAATTATCCCCTCCCCATCGCCTTTGTCTTGTCTGAAAATCGACAATGGCGTCAATCAAGTGTTGCGGTGTAAAATCGGGCCATAAGACGGGGGCGACATGAATTTCTGCATAAGAAATTTGCCATAACAGGAAATTGCTGACCCGAAACTCTCCGCTCGTACGAATCAATAAATCAGGATCACTCCATTGACAGGTGTCGAGGTAGCGGGAAATGGTCTCTTCTTTTATTTCCCCCTTCTTTAATAATTGCTTGTCATAGTCGTTTAACATTGCGTTAAAAGCCCTGCAAATCTCATTTCGTGACCCATAGTTAAGAGCTAAAATCAGATGAATATTTGAGCAGTTTTGAGTTGCCGATTTGATTGTTTCGATGATTTGACGCAGAAATAGGGGAAGAGGCGTTAAATCGCCAATTGTTTCCAGTTTAATGCCCGTTTTAACCATCTCATCGCACTGTTCGGTCAAATAACTGCCAAATAAAGCCATCAAAGCGATCACTTCTTCTTGCGGGCGGTTCCAATTTTCTGTGGAAAAGCTATAGAACGTCATTTCTTTGATCCCAAGCTCTTTTGCAGCCTTCACAATTTCCATTAAAATATCAGCCCCTTCCCGGTGACCAGTTTGCACCTCCGCAAGACGTTTTTTAGCCCATCGACGGTTTCCGTCGGGAATAATGGCGATATGCTTAGGGATTCGCGAAGAGTCCAACCGGGCGAGTTGGGTGGGATGAAATCGACTTTTTTTTTCAGAAAAGGGGGGCATCACGGGATCAACCGACATAAGGAGTCCATAAAAATAGTCATTTGTAACAGGATATCTTAAATAGAATTGATTGAGTAGTTTAATCTCCCGCTTTTAAAACCTCCATAAACGCATTCTGTGGAATATTGACTTTTCCAATTTCTTTCATCCGTTTTTTCCCTTTTTTCTGTTTCTCCCACAATTTCCGCTTACGAGTAATATCGCCGCCATAACATTTTGCCGTGACATTTTTTGTGATTGCACGAATGGTTTCTCTTGCAACGATTTTCCCTCCAATTGCAGCTTGGATCGGAACTTTGAACAACTGCATGGGAATGACTTCAACAAGTTTTGCACAGATTGCCCGTCCTTTGCTTTCTGCTTTTGATCGATGAACAAGACATGAAAAAGCATCAACGGGTTCTTCGTTCACACGGATTTCAAGTTTAATAATATCGCTTGCTTCATAATGGTCGAATTCATAGTCAAATGAACCATACCCTTTTGTGATCGACTTGAGCTTGTCATTAAAATCGGTGATGATTTCATTTAAGGGGAGACGATAGGTTAAAAGAAGACGGCGAGAATCCATTGTTTCAGTCTTAATACAGACTCCTCTTTTTTCCATGCCAAGATTCATAATAGGTCCTAAGTATTCTGAAGGGGTCATAATGTGGCATTTGACCCAAGGTTCTTCAACCTCGTAGATAAATGTTGGATCGGGATAATGAGCAGGATTATCCACCTCTTTCATTGAGCCGTCGTTCATGAGGAAGCGATAGATAACGCTTGGCGCTGTCGAAATAATGTCGATGTCAAATTCTCTTTGAATTCTCTCAAAAATAATTTCAAGGTGTAAAAGACCTAAAAATCCGCAACGAAATCCAAATCCTAGAGCTGTACTGCTTTCTTGTTCAATGTGCAGCGCAGAGTCATTTAATTGCAATTTTTCTAAAGCATCGCGCAACCCTTCAAAATCAGTGGAGTCAATCGGGTAAATTCCGGCAAAAACAACCGGGGAAATCAAGCGGAATCCGGGTAAAGGATCTTTAGCCGGATATTTTTGAAGGGTAACGGTATCTCCAATTTTGACATCGGAGGTATTTTTAATATTTGCTATCATGTAGCCCACTTCACCCGGACGCAGAACATCTACAGGATGTGCTTTAGGGCTGAAAGCCCCAACTTCAAGAACTTCAAAATTCTTATTAGTCGCCATCATTTTAATAAGAGACCCTTTTTTGATCTCTCCGCTCATGACTCGAACGTAGACCATCACCCCGCGGTATGTATCATAATGAGAATCGAAGAGAAGGGCTCGTAAAATATCATCTTCGGGCTCTTTCGGATGAGGAATTGCCGTTAAGATTCGCTCGAGGATTGCCTCTATCCCGATTCCCGATTTTGCGGAACATCCAATCGCATCGGAGGCGTCAAGCCCAATCACCTCTTCAATTTGCTTGCGCACTCCCTCAACATCTGCAGATGCAAGGTCGACTTTGTTGATCACAGGGAGGATTTCTAAATTTCGTTCAAGAGCTAAGTGTACATTTGCAAGGCTTTGCGCTTGGACTCCTTGTGCGGCGTCAACGACGAGGAGGGCTCCTTCGCAAGCGGAGAGGGAACGTGAAACCTCGTAAGTGAAATCAACATGCCCCGGTGTATCTATCAGATTGATTTGGTACTCTTCTCCATCTTTAGAGATGTAGTACATTGTAACAGGATGGGCTTTGATTGTAATCCCTCTTTCCCGCTCAAGGTCCATATCGTCGAGTAATTGCTCTTGCATATCTCTTGGGGAAACGGTATGTGTCATTTCGAGTAATCGATCAGCTAGCGTTGATTTTCCATGGTCGATATGAGCAATAATAGAAAAATTGCGAATGTTTTTGATGTTGTATTTTTTCATAGAGGGGTCTTTTTTTAAATAGTAAATAATTAAGTTAATTGATTATTAAAAACTTTTCAAGTAAAGAACGAATTTTGGTAAAAAAATTGATGCAATAGGTGATGTTGGGCTTTCAAGCGGCCCAAAGAGGAAGAAAATAAGAAGAAAAGTTTTCGAATTTGAAGAAAGAGGTGTCGGAAGGAAGGGAAAGAACGAATGAAAGATTGCGGCCAAGATGACTCGAACATCCACCGAGTTGCCCCGACTAGAACCTGAATCTAGCGCGTCTACCAATTCCGCCATGGCCGCAAATATGATAAGACGATAACGCATTCTCTTTTTTAGGTAAAACAAAATGTGCGCTCCAAGAGCCTTAACCATGAATAGTGTTGTTTAAATTTCATTGACTTGACGCATGATTTCAGTATAAATAAAAGATGATCCAATTTTTGAAGCAAAGTAAGTGATCATCCAAGATGTCTATAACATAACAATTTAGGGGTATATATGAATCAAATCGGAACAAAAAATGAGATAGAGCAGTTAATCATAAAAAAAATAGAAGAGGATAAAAATTTTGAGAGGCTTCTTTCATCGAATCCCCACGAGGCTTTAAAAACACTCGGGGTGGCCATCCCAAAAGACATTCATGTGAAAATTATCTCGGAAGCAAAAGGAGAGCTCATCTTGGTTATTCCTTGTACAAATCAAGACACAGATCAACTCACAGAGTTGGAATTGATTCATTCATTAGGAGGAAGCACTGCTCGGTGCGATCTTAGTTTGACGCGATGATGAAAGCCTGTTTGTCATTCGATTTCCAAGAAATATCGCTTTCTTTCTTGGAAATCGTATAAAGCCTCTGGCGAATGCTTTAAAACAAGTTTAAGCTATCGTTTAAATTTTAGCATGGACCAGTTTAATCGCATTTTCAGAATCAAAGCTGTAATGCCATTGCCAGGTTGGTTTTTCAATCGGTCTTAATTTTATCTCTACCCCTCCATTTCCATCAGAGGCGGCAGTAAGGCGATGACGGTCAGGAACCTCAAAAACATGGGATCCCTTTAAGGTTAAATCTTCAGCATGAAATTCTGCACCCTCGCCTAAGATGATTTTGACTCCCTCTTTTCTCTTGATTGCATTTTTCCAATAGTGTTGTTCTATCGAACGATCAATCCCTTCATTTTGGATGAAGACTCTTCTCAAGCTGCATCGACTTTCATTGCCGTATTCAAGAAAGCCTCCTTCTTTTATGGTCCCTAGAGGGGATTGAGCCTCAATAACCAAACTTCCTTGTAAAGAGAGCTCTTCAATATCAACTTCTGCCATATCAAGTTGCAGTTCTGCCCCAGGAAAGAGGCGACCTTTTCGAATTTTTTGAGTAATAATGGCATAAAGAGGTCCAAGTCCTGGGTGGAAGAGAAAAATAAAGGAAGGTCCTTCGGCGAGGTGTTCATCGATGCTTTGATGAGGGGGCATCTCAAATTGGCAACGAATTAACAATTCGCGGTGGTTAGATAGAATGTCATAAAATGCTTGCTCGGGTGTTTCAATTGGGGGCAGCCCTTTTTTATAAGATTTTTTTGTCGTCGAAATTGTTTTAGAGCGTGAATTGCACAAAATGAATGTTTGTAAGGCTGTTTGATAATCTTTTTCGTCAAGTCTGTGCGAAAAATGATCCGTGAGATGATCCGCAATGTTTTGCATTGTGGATTCGAGCCTACCCCCAAGCATAAAGGAAAGTTCTCCATCAGCATTAAGATAAGGCACCTCCGATTTCATGTTGATCAATTGCCCCGGAAGCGGGCATGTTTTTAGTGCCTCTTGAATGGATCTGATATTGGCGAATAAGATATTCGTATTTGTGGGGTAAAGGGAATATGGACTTCCGGGTTTTGCAGGAATTTCTCCAATCCCCCTTTGATTGAATTCAGGGTATTCAATATTTGTTAAACAGTAATCATAACCACCACTTTGCTTTTCTGTCTCAATGATCACATTTGTTCCTTCATCACTGTAGAGTAATCTTTGGCATGAAAGGAATCCAAACGCTTTTTGTTGTTTGCATCCAATTCCGATTAAGGTTAATACACCTTGATCTGTTGATGCTAAGGGATTATTTACCTGCCTGATTAGGCATTCGTGGCGTCCGTGAGATTCAAGCCATTTAAACACGCCAACCTCTTGAGCAAGCTTCCATAAGACCCCATGTCCGCTCGGTTTTAGTGTTAATGTCAAATGGGATGAAAGGGACCAATTTCCTTCTATCGTGATGACGGGAGCTAAAGGTTGAATGAAAAAATAAAAATTTTCTTCCCCTCTTCCAAACCAATTGGATGTTTTGCATATATTGAGAATGTGAAGATGATTATTTTTTTCAATTGACGTCATGAGGGCAATAGGAGTCGTTGATTGTTTGCCAAGAAGTTTAAAAGCTAAATATTCCAATGCCTGTAAGTCGTGTACGATGCTATCCAAAAGAGTGTGCCCTAAAAAAGGAAGAAGGGCTGCAGGAAGGCTGTTTCCTGTTGATTCATCTTTTAAATTTAAACGATCTCCCGCTCCTCCTAAAGGATAGATGACGCTGATATGTTGAATGTTTTCAATGCCCCATCTTATCGCTTGGCGGGTATCAGCACTCTCTTCAATAAGATTGAGTCCCCTCGGGTGAATATAGCGCAGATGATCAAATGAAGGCGTTGCACCATTGATTTTTTGATAAAGGAGGTGAAGTGTTGTGTAGTGATATCCAATAATTCCTCCAAGAAAATTGTAAAATGTTTCAATCTCTAAGAGGTGCTCAAGTAAGGTGATGAGCTTTTGTTCGATGTCTTCATTCATGTTCTTGATATTAAATACGATTGGAGCTTGTCCAATTGCCATGATGGCCTTGATCGCATATTCTGATTCAGCCGATAAACGAGCGAGAAATTTTTGAATAGGACCGCAAATGACGAGATATTCTTTCACCATCGGTAAATCATTGAGGATATTCACTTTTTCACGATAATTTTTTTTTGTCGCTAGAGACGATAGAAGTTCCTTGAGTTCATCGATTTGTTCTTTAAGCGATGATGGAGTTTTCATGTCTTTACCAAGGGTTAGTCATTTTGATAGAGGTCTGTCTCTCTATGTCATGCTAAGAACCCCTCTTGATATTTTTTTGCCTCTGGGCTTCGACGCAACCCAAAGGCTAAAACAATATAAAGAAAGAGAGGGTCTAACAAAAAAACAAGGATAGAAAGTTGGGAGTAGATCGTAAAATTTATTGATTATAATATCAAGGCATTCAGTCATTAGGGTAGGAGATGAAATGAGAGCGCTATACACCAAGGATGTGATGTAGGCTGAAGCGAAATTCCTTCGGGATTAAATCGATCGAAAGCAGTTCTCTATTATGATATGAGTTAGCTTTTCATCTTTTAACTCCAAAGATTTTCTCATTCTCTAACTGTCTACTTTGAAATTAAATGCGTATAGAATTGCAAAAAATCATCAAAATCTTTTGACTATAAAAGTCAGTAAGGATACAAGAGCCCCTTTAGATGACAGAGGATTTCTCATCCTTGAATTTTAGTTTATCACAATCAAAGGAGATTAAGGAATGACCAAAGATAAAAAAAATTCTGCTTTTATGAGACCCGTGGGTGTTAGCGACACCCTTGCTGAAATTGTTGGGTTAGGGCCAATGCCCCGGACAGAGGTGACGAAAAAAGTGTGGGAATACATTAAGAAGCATAAATTGCAAGATCAGACGAATAAGCGGATGATTAATCCTGATGCGAAATTAGGAAAAGTCTTGGGTGCTGATGAACCCATTGACATGTTCAAAATGACAAGTAAGATCGCAAAACATCTGAAAGAACCCGAAGCAGCAGCCAAATCTTAAACTTTGCCATATTCCACTGAGTGTCTAATTCTTGCATCGATTAAACTCAAACAGTGACGAGTTTTTGATGAGTTGAACGATGGCAAGTCTTCTATTATGAGCAATAAAAGGCGATTTGCTATCGGTTCAACCTCCAGACTCTAGCTGAGCTCAAATAGCGCTCGTCGTGGGTTCATAACGTGAGTTGCAAATTGACGCACCTCAGAGTCCAATTCAATTTGAAAATAGGTGATCAGCACCTATCTTGATGGGGCGCATCAGCGATCGAATCAAGAATGTGGAAAGAGAAAGCTGCCTGTGGTACAATCGCTACCATAATCAATGAGGGGAGATGATCATTGAAAAAGCAGTGGATTGATTGGATGTGGGATGTTTGGTGTATTGTGTCGGGGATTGGAATTTGGCCTCGCTTTATTGAACCACGGTTGTTGCAGGTGACTCGTCTTAAGTTGTGTTTGTCCAATTTACCTCCTCAATTAGAGGGTTTACGCGTTTTGCAATTCAGCGACCTTCATTGGAATGAGCAATTTTCTCTTTATCTGCAAAAAAAAATGATTCGTAAAGTGAATGCTTTAAAACCTGATATCATCTTATTTACCGGCGATTTTATTTGCCGTTCTAAGCTGGAAGATCGAGAGGGATTAAAACAAACCTTAAATGCATTGCGTGCTAGAATCGGATGCTTTGCGGTTCTTGGAAATCACGATTACGCTCAATTTGTCACTGTGAATGAACAAGGGGATTATGATGTGGAATCGCCTTCTTTTGAGTCGATCATAGTCAAAGGATTTAAACGTCTTTTTCACCCGATTAAGTTGACAAAGCAGATCACCCAAGAAGCTCGAGATGTGGATCAACATGGAGAGCTTGTTGCCTTATTAAAGGAAACCTCTTTTCATCTTTTGAACAATACAACAGAAAAAATTTCCTGCAATGGATCTTGGATTAATATCACGGGCTTGGAGGAGTATTCTTTAGGGAAATTCGATTCAGATATCGCTTTTCAGAATTACGACCCTCGCTATCCCGGGCTTGTTTTGTCCCACAATCCCGATACTTTAAACCTTCTGGGAAAATATCCGGGAAATGTTATTTTTTGTGGCCATACCCACGGCGGACAGGTTAATTTACCTGGTTTTTGGCCGCGGTTCACACGAATAGAAAACTTGCAATTTAAGCGAGGATTAAAAAAATTAGGGAATAAATGGGCTTATATTAATCGAGGGATTTCAGCGATCATGAAATTTCGTTGGTTTGCATTACCCGAATTGACACTGCTGACATTGCAAAGGGGGAGAGGATGAAAAGTCCCACTCCATTTAGTCTTGTTTTTTTAGCTGGGGGGACAGGAATGCGGATGGGAAGTGCCGTTCCCAAACAATATCTTTTGCTTCATCACAAGCCGTTAGCTTTATATAGTTTTGAAGTGTTCACCTCTATGCCGGAAGTGAAGGAGGTGGTTGTTGTTTGTGAGAAACAATACGCGTTTCTTTTTTTTCCTTATCAGGAAGCAAAAGGGATCAAATTACTGTTTGCTTCCCCTGGGCCGCGCCGTCAAGATTCTGTATTGAATGGGATTCAATCTTTGAAGGGAAATCCCTTAGTTTGTATTCACGACTCAGCCCGTCCCCTCATTGAGATGAAAATGATAAGATCAGCTGTAGAAGCAGCAGAGAGTTGGGGGGCAGCAGCCATTGGGGTTAAGGTAAAAGCGACCATTAAAGTTTGCAATGATGCTCAGATTGTTGTAGAAACTCCGCTCCGGGGTGCTCTATGGGAAGTGCAGACTCCGCAAGTGATTCGTTTGGATTTATTAAAAGAAGGTTTTCAGTATGCCCAAGAGCATCGCTTGATTGTGACGGATGACACCTCTTTAGTTGAATTATTAGGAAAACCTGTTAAAATTATTGAAGGATCTTATGCGAATATTAAGGTCACGACTCCTGAAGATTTAATGTGTATAGAAAAATTACTAGAACAGCATGTATTGTTATAAACTCACCTTGGCTTACGATGGAACTCGATACAGTGGATGGCAAATTCAACCCAACGCTCCCTCTATTCAAGAGCATCTTCAAAAATCTTTAACGACATTTTTAGGGCGAGCGAATGTTTCAGTGATAGGTTCAGGCAGGACAGATGCCGGAGTGCATGCTTTGAATCAAGTCGCCCATTTCAAAATAGAGCACGACCTTAACATGAATCGCTTAATGTTGGCTCTTAATGGGCTTTTACCCTGCGATATTCGAGTGAAAAAAGTGGAGATGGCTCCTTTAAGTTTTCATTCGCAATACAGTGCAATAGGAAAGGAGTATCACTATCATCTCTTTTTGCAAAGAGTGATGGATCCATTTCGTCGCTTATATAGTTGGCATATTTTGCGAAAAATGAATCTAGCTCTTTTGCGTGAAGCAGCTTCTTGCTTTGTTGGAACCCATGACTTTACTTCGTTTGCCAATGAACCTCATGCAGGATCAGCAGGCAAAGATCCGATCAGAACAATTTATCGTTTAGATGCCATTTCAATCGATTCCGGAGTTCGGCTTGAATTTGAAGGAAATGGATTTTTATATAAAATGGTGCGTAATATTGTAGGGACGTTGGTGGATGTGGCGTTAATGAAGTTGAGTGTAGAACGTATTCCCTCGATTTTTGAAGCGAAAGATCGGCGCAAGGCCGCAGCCGCAGCCCCTGCCCATGGCCTTTTTTTAGCCAGGGTTGATTATTAGAGCGTCTCTTTATGGTTTTTCGTCGTTTGAGCGACCTTAGTAGGAAGAGGGGAGTTCATTTCCCGTCTTTTTCGCTACAGGCCTTCGCTTACAAGGCATTGTTATCGCAAATCGATTCAAAAGAGGGGTAATAATGTAAAGCAGGATCGATAAGCAGGCTTTCAAGATAGGGAAAGTGTTGGGGGCAAATTAAAACCGCTTGTGCTTTTGTCCGACGCAGTGCATGCAGTCCTCGTGGAGAATCTTCAAAGCCAATAATCGCATCTTTTTCTTTGGCATGCTTACTGATGGCAAGTTGATAGCACTCAGGGTGAGGTTTTGGTAGGTGATAATCTTCTCGTGTTATCCAATGAGGAATTGTATCTAAGAGGGGATTTTGTTTACGGATCTTGTCAATTAGCGACTTGGGTGAATGCGTCACAACGCAGCGGTTAATTCCAGCTTCTTGCAATGCAAGGAGCAGTTTGGGGACTCCTGGCATCAGAGGGACTTTCCCATTTTCAATTAAATCTAAAAAGTGTTGTTTTTTTTCGTAATAAAGGATCCTCCAATCGGGCTCCATTTCCCGAAGAGCTGGAAATTCGGCATAGATTTGGTTTTGTAAAGCTGTTGACGTGTGGTGAGCTGCTGCAGAATAGCGATCAAAATTCCACTCAAGGTTGAAGCCTCGCTCAGCACACATCTTGAGATAGGCTTGGTAATGAAGGCGTTCTGTGTCAACGAGGAGACCATCAAAATCGAATAAAAAAAGTTGATAATGTAAGATCCATTGCATAGGAAACCTTAATTCATTTTAGAGCCTGTTTCAACTCCCTCTTAATCGACTCATTCAAGCCTAAATCGCACTTTTTCCTGTAAGGTTGAGTCACTCAAGTCAAAATATCGTTGAATCAAGCCCTCGGGGTTGACAGATCGTTTATGACCCCATATTATAAAATACCGGGTCATAAACGATCTGTCAACCCCGAGGGTTTCGACGCAGGGGACATTCGCACTTTGAGCTTGAATGAGTATATGTGAAAAGGGTAGATGATTTCATGAAAAAAGGACTAGGATTATTTTTTGTTTTAGGATTATTTTTTGCAGCATGTTCAAGTTCTTCTTCTTCTTCTTTTAATGTGCCCAGGGGGGAGTATATCTTTCGTCATCATGATGAGTCTCTTATTCAAATTCAATCTCAGGTGATTTTAAAACGGGCTCCTTATCCTTGGGAGGAAGATCGTAAATGTGATTATCCTAAAATCACAAAAGATTTCTTCCGTTGCCGAGGTAGTAATTTAAATCCTGTTAACTTGATTCAAAAAGGAAAAGAAATTATTCGTTTTTATGATTGTGGAGGAAGTCAAAAACACAGTTTGCCACTGCGTGATCAAAAAGAATTTGTCTATCCAATTTTAATTGATTTGCTCAACTATATCCAGACTAAAATAGGCAAACGCGTGGTTGTGACGTGCGGTCATTGCTGTCCCGAGCATAATGCATACTTAGATCCTTCTGGTTTAAATCAATCATCAAAGCATATGCTGGGGGCTGAAGTGGATTTTTACGTCCAGGGAATGGAAGAACATCCTGAAAGGATTATCGATGTTGTTTTTCAGTATTATCTTGAGTTAGCTAAATATAAAGGGCAAAAAGAATTTTTAGAATTTAAGCGTTATGAAAAAGCAAATACAAGTGTGAAGGTGCCCTCTTGGTACAATAAAGAAATTTTCATGAAATTATACCGAAAAAATGAAGGACGAGACTTTGATAATCGACATCCCTATCCTTATGTTTCGATTCAAGTCCGTTATGATTGGGAAACCAAGGAAGCTGTGATCTATTCTTGGGATAAAGCCTTTCACAACTTCCATCGTAGATAGGCAATCAGTTAATTTTTTGATCAGGGATTAAACAATTGGCGTGGCAAAATTTACGAAGCACACAGTGAAAAAGAGAGTGTGTAGAAGCTTATGTTCAGTAACGTCTTTAGCTTAGAGAGACGACTTCATCAAAAATTGTTTTTAATGTCTGGTCGCCTGTCACCTCAATAGCCGAAGATTGTTTTTGACAAAAACATTTGATTTGGTATAATCCCGTGTATTCTTATGCCGATGTGGTGGAATGGTAGACACGGTAGACTCAAAATCTACTTCTAGCAATAGAGTGCTGGTTCGAGTCCGGTCATCGGCAATTCACCGGAGACATTTTCAGAAATGACAATGTTTCCGGTTTTTTCATTTTCTAAGTTATTGGTTTTCTGCAAGATAATCGCTAATGCTGGATTCAAACCATCGGTTCGATATTTTCCATCTTGAAAGATCAATTTTGCCGGGAAGATCGAACCAAGCAGTTTTCTCTTTGCCTCCAGTCCAGCTTCCTGAAAATACCAAGCCAAATCCTTCAAAAGACTCATTCCATACCTTGTGTACTTTTGAAAAGCCGTATCTGTGATTTCTAAATCTGCGACCTGGATATTCAAGTTGTCAATCTGTCCCAAAGTATGCGATTTGAGTCGTTGATAAGAATCAGCCTCTAGTTCTCCTGATATAAATCGTTGTTGGTCAATTTTGAGAAGGTTCTGTTTATGCTGACCAATTTCAGTTTTGAGTTTTCTGATGTGTTGGTCTCGATCTCCCTCTTTAGCTTTGAAAAGCACTTCCATCATGGCCATTTGTAAGTCGATAACTTCTGGTGGAGGCTTTAAAGTATTAAGGAATTGAAAAAAACTGTTCATGAACAATTGTGGCATTGGCCCGAGACTTGCAGCCTTTTTCGCAATGATAGTAGGGGTATTTACCTCCGTTTCCGGAAGATATGCTTCCAGTCCAATTTCTTCTACATTGGGGACATTTTAAAAGTCCTCTTAGAGGTAGTTCATCTCGAAGCTTTTCCTTGGAGCAAAGATGAGAATGATCTTCCATTCTTTTATTTAGAATTTTTTGCACATTCCAGAATAGATCTGAAGGAACAATGGCTTGATGGATTCCATCAATTATAGCCAAAATATTATAAATTACTCACCTTACGCAGCCAGGTCTTAAAAAGAGTGAGCTAAAGAGGTAAATTTTTTTCAAAAAATGGAAAAAATATGCCTCAAGACATTCTTGATAACCTGAGTTTGGAGTTTTTTACGCAACCATTAATAACAGGCGATCTTGCTCTGCTATGTTTATCGATGGCTTTTTCGGTTGATGAGTATAAGCTGCAATACCAGCCAATAGATTGATCAAAAAATTCCCGGCACTTCTATGACGTGTATGCTCAATTTGAGAAATATTTTTTAATTGATCATTTACAGTTTCAATTATAGCCCGCTTCC
>JBIRBM010000023.1:0-31060 GCA_044326545.1 Parachlamydiaceae bacterium
AACTTGCTTTGCTTGAAAAAATTGCCCTTTTTGAGCAGATTGTTTTGAAAATGTTGAGAGCGTATGCGTGCATACGGTCGAAAAATTTTACAAAAAAGATGCCAAAAATGGCGGTTTTAGCAAGTCAATGAAGTTTCCGAAGAAGTCTATTCAACCCGTAAAACCCACTCATTCATGCGTGGGTTTTACGGGTTGAACGATACCCCCAGACTCCGATCAACCCCGGAGAAAGCGCTTGAACATTCATTTTTGGTTAATTCCCCCCCCTTCTCTTTCTTATAACCTGTTCAACATCTTTGATTCGATGAGTTGTTTCTTCACTCAGCTGATGCAGCGGCAGTGAGAAGGGAAATTCAAATAAAATATTTATATTGACAACATAAACAGACTCTTTTACGGTGAGGTCAAGAAGGTTAACACCGAGAAATTCATTTGTGCTAAGCATTTGAATTTAAAAAATTATTTAAGGAGGCCCTATGCTAGGTACAGTATTACTTGTCATTTTGATCTTAATGCTTGTTGGCGCCCTTCCATCATGGCCGCATAGTTCTGGTTGGGGATATGGCCCAAGCGGACTTCTGGGAACAATCTTAATCATCGTTCTTATTTTATGGTTACTCGGAAGACTCTAACACATTTCTTAATTTGCATCTCCTAAGAAGCTGTCCTAAAACTGAAAGTGATGTGATTTAAGTGATTGTTTCACTCCATGTGTGCGCTGCTTTTTCCATCATATTAAGAGCGTGTCTGGAAAGTCTAACAGTTTCTATTCGACATGATTAGACTTTTCAGACACGCTCTTAATATGATGGAAAAAGCAGCGCACACATGGAGTCAAACACTTTATTTTCAAGCAAACACTTTGAGTTTTAGGACAGCTTCTAATGATAAATAATCAAATATTGATGTTCTTGATCCTATTGTCACGGTATTTGAAAATTTTGTCTCAAAATAAATTCTTATCAGGAAAAAAATGAAAAAAATATTCACTTTAATGGCACTGGGCACCTCTGTTTTACTCTCTGCAGATCAATACTATCAAAATTATGGAAATAGGCAAAATAGCTGTTCATCTTGTAATAATTCTTGGAGAACGTACCAGTGTCAAGATCAGAATGACAACTATTCTAGACACTATCAAAGACGCAGTTCACCCCATTATGATCAAAGGGAAGGGCAAAATACTCAAAGAAATAATCGATATCAATATCAGGCACCATCCTCTCCACAGCAATTCTACGATCAAAACCAACAATATGACCCACAATATGACCGACACTATATGCCGCAATATGATACACAATATGATACACAATATGATCAGCAACATCTGCAGCAGCCAGCTAATCAAGAGCTGCAAAAAAGTGATGAACGTTTGTATGAATCAAAAAAAGAAAGTAAAAATGTAGCGGTTTCTGATCAGGAAATTAAACAAAAAATTAAAGACACAATGAATTCAGTCTGGTTTTCTAAGGGTTTTGAGAATGTCTCTTATGAGGTGAATTATGGAAATGTTGATCTCAATGGTAGTGTAGAGACCTCTGAAGATAAGCACAAAATCGAAGATAGCGTGAAAAAAATTAGTGGTGTGAGACAAGTCAACAATCAATTGACAATCGAGAAAAAATAATGATGAAGGAGGCGTTAGGTTTGCGTGGCCTCCCCCTCCTTTTTCTTTGAGTGTCGTCACTCTCACCTTACGCAACGCCGAGAGCTTTTACTTCAGGCCAAATCGCTCTCCCGTTGCGTAAGGTGAGTTCCTAACACAACAAGATTAAGGAATCTCCTCAACATTAGACTTCTTCGGAAACTTCATTGACTTGCTAAAACAAACTCTTCAAATTAAAATCCTCCCCTTTTAAATCAGGGGATGTTCCATAAAAACGACAGAGAGCTTCCCGAAAGAGATTTGCCCGTTGTGAAAGCCCTTGTTCACAGTAGAGCTGAACTTGGTTATAAACATTTAATTTAAATGCATAAGTATCAGATTCAGTGCCATTTAAATTGTCAATACTCGTATAAAAACGATAGCGGCACGCGGATGAAAGAATCCATTCGATAGCCTGCGGTTTAATCTCAACACTTTGAAAAAGAGTCTGCTCTGATGGTGTTCGTCCATCGGGAACATACCAGTAACCAAAATCAACTTCCATCCTCCGCTTTGATCCGGCAATTAACCAATGTGAACATTCATGCAGAGCGCTAGCAAAAAAACCATGGGCAAAAAAAAGAGAATGATGGGGTCTTGCCTGATCCGCCGGAAGATAAAGAGGTTCATCCTCTCCTCTAATCAATAGA
Source organism: Parachlamydiaceae bacterium (assembly GCA_044326545.1). Lineage (GTDB taxonomy): Bacteria > Chlamydiota > Chlamydiia > Chlamydiales > Parachlamydiaceae > JANWJE01. The sequence goes on from JBIRBM010000023.1 coordinate 2,299, forward strand.
GTCTGATATTTTTCAAAAAAACAATCATTAAAAATCGTGATAAGATCTTCAACTTGATGCACATCTTCCTCTCTTTTGAACCATTTCAATAAAATAGAGATGCACATCTGGTTCAGCTGTTAACTCTGGATGAAAAGTGGCTCCTAAACAATCTCCTTGCCTCACTAAAATGGGCTCATTTTCTCGTTGTGCAAGAATTTGAACTTCCTTTCCCCATTTTCTAATTCGAGGAGCGCGAATAAAAAAAGCGGGAACTCTTTTAGCATGATTCGCATTCAACTCTAATGAGACAAATGATTGGAAAGATTCTGTTTGCCGACCAAATGCATTTCGCTCTACCTCGATATTTAGAAGGTTTAACGGCTCAAGATCTGATGATTGAATCGAGTGAGACATCAAGATCAACCCGGCGCAAGTTCCAAAAACAGGCTTGTTCTTTGCAAAAGAAAGGAGAGGCTGACGCATTTGAATGAATTCAATGTGTCTTAATATCACGGTTGATTCTCCGCCGGGAATGATCAATCCATCACATCTGCCTAGTTCAGAAGATGTGCGCACTTCTTGGACTTGGATCCCTAAGGAGCGTAGCACCTCGCCATGTTTTGCAAAATCTCCTTGTAACGCTAACACCCCAATCAGCATCACTACCAGCCACGTCCAGCTAAAAGATCTTCTTTTTTAAGTTGCCGAATGTCTATGCCGCGCATCGGATTTAAGAGACCCATTGAAATACCGGCTAACATCTGGGGATCGCGAAAATAAGTGGCAGCACCGACAATTGCTTTTGCCCGTTCCGAAGGATCTTCTGATTTAAAAATTCCCGATCCAACAAAGACCGACTGAGCCCCCAACTGCATCATCAACGCTGCATCTGCAGGTGTTGCAATCCCCCCTGCAGCAAAATGAGGGACGGGTAATAGACCTGTTTTGGCAACAATCTCGACTAAATGCAAAGGCGCTCCCAACCGTTTGGCCTCAGCCATTAATTCCGCCGGTTCCATCATTTGCAAACGACGAATGTCTCGATTTACGGTGCGCATATGACGTACAGCTTCCACAATATTTCCCGTTCCCGCCTCCCCTTTTGTTCGAATCATTGCAGCTCCCTCGCCGATCCTTCTAAGCGCTTCACCTAAATCACGGCAGCCACAAACAAATGGGGATTTAAATGGATGCTTATGAATGTGATTTTCTTCGTCAGCAGGCGTGAGAACTTCACTCTCGTCAATAAAATCGACTTTCAATGCCTCAAGAATTTGTGCTTCAACAAAATGGCCGATCCGGCACTTTGCCATCACGGGAATTGTCACCACTGCTTGAATTTGCTGGATAAGCTCAGGATGAGACATCCGAGCAACCCCTCCTTGAGCGCGAATATCAGAAGGAATACGCTCTAAAGCCATGACGGCGACAGCCCCAGCATCTTCGGCAATTCTTGCTTGCTCCGGAGTCGTCACATCCATAATGACTCCCCCCTTTAACATCTCCGCTAAAGCCACTTTGACTTTAAAAGACCCATTTTCTAACACATGCATTTTTTCGTTTTCCATGGTCTTTTCCATTTACAAATTTAAAAAAGGATTGCTTGATTGATTAAATAAATTCCCTTTTTTCCGACGTTTAAGCTCCGCCCGGGCAGAATGGAGCAAATCCTGGTCAAAATCTTTATTGACAATCCATTGCAAATATTGAAGGGGAATGTCTTTAAAAGATCGTCCTTTATGCTTTCCAAATGGCATCGCCGCCATCGAAATGGGACGGGATAATACATCAAATAACTGATCTGTCGTTTTAAAACGCTTGGCTAAATGCTGAAAGACCTCTCGATTCACAATGACATCACTCATCGCACGATGAGCTCCTTCTAAAGGGATATTAAAGTGCTTACGTAAATGTTCGAGTGAATTAATCGGACACTCTCCATAGAGACGAGCCATTCTCAGGGTATCTAAATAAAGATTTTGACGAATTTTTGATTGAATCTCATGTCGTTCTGCAGAACAGGCGAGAATCTCAATATCAAACCCCACACCATGTCCCACAATAATGTGATTGCCTATCATATTCAAAACTTCAGGCAAAACGTGTGCGATCGTCGGCTTGTCTTTCACCATATCGGGGGTAATATGATGGATCGCAATAGAGGTTTCGGGAATTTCACACTCGGGATTAATCAATGTTTCCATCTGTGCATACACCTGATTGGCATCAAAGCACATGACGGCAACTTCAATCACTCGATCTTGCTTTGGATCCAACCCTGTGGTTTCACAGTCGATACAAATAAATTTTTGCTTTTCAATATCTACCATTTACTTTTCCTTAGACACGAAGTGTCATTGAGAGATTAGACTGCTTGCATCATTGGCTTCGCTTCAAAACATGTCATGATGTAAGAGGAGTCTTATTCATCTTCATCTCCCTCTTCTTCATCCTGTCCCCCTTGCTCAAGCCCTAATTCAAGCTCTAAGCGTTTGTGTCCTTCTTTTTCTACAGCCAAAGCGTCGGCTATCATCGCAAAGAGTTCGCGTCTTCCTTGATTCTTAGTTGCAGAATAATAAATGTAGTGGATATTGCTTGCAGCTAAGGCCTCTAATATCTTGATTGTATTGGCTTTTCTCTCATTGCGCTTGACTTTATCCACTTTCGTCAAAACAAGAATCATCGCTTTTTGACTATGAACAATCCAATCAAAAAATTGGAGGTCGTCCTCATTGGGAATTCGTCGAATATCAATAAGAAACAAGACTAATTGAAGAGGTTCTCGTTTCTCTAGATAAGCTTGTACCATCGGCCCCCAAGATTTTTTCACCGACTGAGACACTTGAGCATACCCATATCCGGGAAGATCGGCAAATGCGATGTGATCTTCCAAAACAAAAAAATTCAATGCTTGCGTTTTACCCGGTGTTGAGGAGGTTTTGACTAGATGTTTTGTGTTAAACAAATGATTGAGTAAACTTGATTTACCCACATTTGAACGACCCGCGACAGCGACTTCGGGAAGAATATTTCCGTTTGCACTCCGAATAACCGGATAATCTTTTGGATAGATTGCCGTTTTGATGAATCTAGCTTTCGACATATCAAATACTTTAGGTTGTGATGCGGACTAAACGTTGATCTTCTTGAACATGCTCAAGTGTCACACGGATGCTATCAGATGGGAGAAAGGGGGCAATGCGCTCTGACCACTCAATGCAGCAAATCCCATCAGCATCGAAATACTCATCAAATCCCATACTTAAGAATTCATCGATATCGCGCAAACGATAGAGGTCAAAATGATAAACTTTTCTGGTTCCTTCGTAAATGTGCAAATAGGTAAACGTCGGACTTTGAACAGCTGAAGGATCGATTTGTCCAACACCATAAGCAAGTCCTTTGACAAAGGTCGTTTTACCCGCGGCTAATTCTCCAAAAAGACAAATCACTGCCGAAGTAGAGAGCGTCTCTCCTAACTTCCGACCCAAATCAAAAGTCTCGCTTGCCGAGTAAGTGTGGTAGTGTTTCATTCTTTTAACGTTAGAACTTGTTTTCATGTTTTTTTGGTCTTTTCACGGAGCTCAAAGGCTAAAAAAGACGAAGACAGGTTGTAAAGTTAATCTTCAGCTTCAACCCACCTTTCAATATAAGGAAGAAACTCTTCGTGTTCTGCAAGAGCTTCAACAAAAGCTGTAATTTTTTCTTCAACTAATTGCTTTTGAATAAAGGCTAGAAATTGGTCTTCAAGTTTAAACTTATTCTGGTTCTGCACCTCGACTAATGACATGGTCTTTAGGTAGTTGCGCTTAAAATCTTCAACAACAGCTTCTTTGCTATTAAACAGTTTGCCACTCAAAACAGAAGAGTAAACCACTTTTTTAATGGGCTCTTTTCTTGTTTTTGTCTTATCAATATAGCTTTTAATCACTTCGGGATCTTCAGAGACAAAAAAACGTTTAACTCTCAATCCCCCCATCCTTTCAGTGTTTTCCGGACACTTAGAGACCCAATCATAGATCGCATCTTGAGGATTCGGATGCGTATTGTCGCCATACACTTTACCGGTAAAAGGACAAATATAAATCTTTTTTGTTTCATCATTCACACTTGCATGCCCAAATCCGATTTTGATCTCTGTCTCGTGCCACAGTTTCCCCTCTTTTTCTAAAAAACGAACGGCATCTTCAGCACTCTGATAGATGATTTTATCCTTAGGAAAAAGAACCGGATCCAAGCGATGTTTGATTTCGATAAAATATAAAAAAGTATTGATTAATTCTGCAGGACGATTTTCATTGAGAAAATGCTCTAACTCTTTTTTTTGCTCTTCTGTTATGACAATTTTTGTCATCGAAACCCCTTACCCGCATGGATGAAAAATTTAATCTTGAATATTATTACTGATAATCAGACTACAGGGCAAAGGTTTATCATTCAAGACAATTTTCGTTGAAAAATCTGAGATTTTATTTTTTGTCGCTCTCCTTAGAATACAATCCCGGTTTCGATTTCTCAACCGCAGGAGCTGTCAAGTGGGCTGTAGGCGTTTATCTACTCATTCAAGCTCAAAGTGTGCGAATGCGGCCTGAACCAAAGAGCTCTCTGACTTGACAGATCGTTTACGACCTCAATATTTTTTAAACACGCTCTTAGCTTAAAAACTCACCTTGACGAAATTGTAAAAATATCCTAAAAAATTGACTCCTTGTTTTACGAACTCATCTTACGCAAGAAGAGAGCGATGTTGGCTGACATTCAAATTCAATATTTTCTTTATATTCCCTACCATAAGAAGTTTTTAAAATGAGTCTTTCCTATATTCTTGCAAATTTTTGTCTCATTGCGATGATTTTTTTTAGTCATCTCGGAGCAAATCAGATAGGGATTATCACCCATACAGATTATGTTGGAGATAGGGAAGTTGCTTGGCGCATCAAAATTGCAGCTGAAAATTTAGGGTGGACAGTCTTTATCGATGAAAATGAGGGTCGTCAGATTAGCACCCAACAACTCGATTGGGTGATCTGCATGCTGCCTAACAATGCATTTCTTAATCCTCATTGTCCTAATTATTTAATGGTTTTTCACCCCTTCAATTATCTAGACAATCATCGAGAATTTTTTCCTTTTTATGAACGGTATGATGGTTATTTGTTAACGATACACGATCGAGACTCCTTGGAAAATTCACTTAAATTAAAAAATAAAGATTTTCATTATATTCCATTTTTTCCTTCACTTTATGAGATTCCCTATGACGAGGTTGAATTAAATTATTTGATGCTCATGATTCCTGTCTGGAGTAATCGTTTAAATGATCCAAAATTTAAGAGATTATATCGTCTACTCAGTGAAACCAATGTGACAAAATTCTATGGCGTTCACACGCATCAGGAGATCATTTCTAACAATTATATGGGCTCGCTTCCCTTCGATGGAATTTCTATTATAGATGCCTTAAAAAAGAATGGAATTGCTTTTGTTTTTCACTCCGATATTCATAATCAAGAACGTATTCCAAGCTCAAGGATTTTTGAAGCAGCCGCAGCCTCTACCGTGATTATTTCCGATCAAAATCCATTTGTAAAAGAACATTTCGTTGACTCTGTTTTTTATGTCGACACTTCTGTATCAGCGGAAAATCTATTTAAGCAAATCAACGAGCATTTGATCACCATCTATTCAAATCCGGAAAATGCGTTGCAAATGGCAAAAAGAGCGCATCAAATTTTTATTGAAAATTTCACAATGGAAAAACAATTATTAAAATTAGAAGAGATGCACCAAAAAATACTTTTTTTAAAAAAAAATGAATTGTAAATACATCTTATTATTTTTAATTGTTTCATTTTCCTCTGTTGAATCGATCGATTTTGTCTTGTTTACTGAACCTAAAACCGGTACTCATTTTCTCATTCCCATTCTAGAAGAGTTAACCAAAAAAAAAGTTTACTGGGCTCCTGAATTTCAAAAGAATGAAACACTCTCAGAATATGTTGAAATAGCCTCTGAAGATCCAAATTTTTTTATATTTAGTTTAAATCAATTAGCTTGGAACAAAAAAACGATGGATCAAGTTTGGGACATTGCAATCAACAGTCGTCGTTTTTTGCATTTGCATGCCCCTTACTCGATTCCCATGGAAAATTATATGATAGAAAAAAAATGCATTAATTTCTTTATTAAACGAGATCCAAGAGATCAAATTGTCTCATTATTAAATCATTATAAATACATTCATTTTAATGATAAGGAGGTTGAATTAATTCCGACAGATGACGAGAGACTACTCTACATGATAAAGAATCAACTCAGAATAAATACGATCAATTTCAGAAAATGGTTAACATCTTCGATGTGCTGCGTTTTAAATTTTGAAAAATTAATCGGCTTTCAAGAAACAAAAGTCCCACAAGCTGACGCAATGGAGGAGATGAGAAAAATGACTGCCGCATTACAATTAGAAACATCCGATGAACACTTGATAAGGATTTATGAAAAACACTTTGGTCGAGGTTGGAGCTTTTTTAAAGGCAAATCTGGTGTCTGGAGGGATTATTTTAATGAAGAGCATAAGCGAGCTGTTAAAGAAGAAATTGGCGATCTATTGATCGAATGGGGATATGAGGAAAATTTGGATTGGTAGGTGAATAAAAATCGCAGCAGCTCTTTGACTGCCATCCCACCTAAGATGAGCGTTTAAGCCAAGTTACCAATTTAAATCTTTTTCAAATCCCAATTCAATAAGCAAAAGTCCAATTTCTTTCTTGACTTCAACTTTGTGTTCTTCCAAGAAATAATCTTGCCAGGCCCCGACCTTTCCTTTGAAAAATCCTCCGGATTTCCCGAAATGATGCAGATAAATTTCTTTAAGTTGATCATCCGATAGATGTAACTCTAAGATGGTGGCCATTTTTTTCATTTCGTCTATTGCATCCGCATTCTCTGCAACCCCTCCATGAGATCCCATCAACTTTGCAAAATCTAAAACGCAACAAATAGGAGAAGAGAGCCATCCGTTAAAAAAAAGAAGACTACGTTTCAAGCGTTTTTGAATCATGAAAAGAAGGCGTTGATCGTCAGAGGGAATTTGCTCCAGCTTCTTATCTAAAAATCCATACTTTTTATAGTGATTTAACAAAGAGACGATTTGATCTCTTGGATCTCTTTTAACAAAAAAAACAACCATTTTTTTCTCTTTTAAATCATTTTCTAATTCTTGGCTGTAAGGAGTATGAAAATGTAAAAAAGAGCCTTGCTGTGCATTGATTTCCCATATTTTGTTTACCGCTTCAATGGAGCAAGGGCACCCTTGTTCAAGATAGATCACATGGATCGGCTGATTCTGATTTTTGACCACATTGTCCTTCATATATTTTCTTGGACAATAAGGAGCTTTTCCTGTGAGCTCCGCCAGAATCGGTGTCAACAGGTGCGTCCCTGTTTTAGGTTGAGTGAATAAGACAAAATCAACTGCAGACAAAGAGAGGGTTGAAAAAATGAAGACAATGAGCAAGTTTAAATCGATCATGAGGTGAAAATCTCCTGATAACCTGTTCAACATCTTTCATCACGATGCTGTGCTGCTATCAGCCCGCTATCCACTCACAAAACATTTTCGCCATATTTTTAAAGATAGCGAAAATGTTTTATGACTGGATAGCCGGTTTTAGGACACAAATCATCGGATCATAGATGTTGAACAAGTTCTTAATGTCAAAGATAACCATTTGAGAGTAAAAAAATACTTTATCTTCAGCTAATCATACCCGTTTGTGAATAAATATCGAAGTTGTTATGATTGCCTTAATTTTTTCAACCAAGATAGAAATATGAAAAGTTTACGTTCTAGACTCTATGTTAAATTTAAGGAAGCAACGGAAAAAGCCTTCCCCGAGCTCTTAAATGAAACCACACACATTCCAATCGAAGTAACCCAAAGCACTCAAGACAAATTTGGTCATTATCAATTTAATACGGCGATGAAGTTAACAAAATGGATCAAGCAACCGCCCCGCAAAATAGCCGAACAGATCATGGCGGCTTTAGATAGTCAAGATCAACTGATTGCTCACGTTGAAATTGCGGGTCCAGGTTTTATTAACATCAAAATAGAGCCCTCTTTTTTATCCAAAGAAGTTGACTTTTTATTACGCGATTCGCATTTAGGCATTGAGCTCCCAGAAAAGCCTCAACGTATTATAATTGATTTTTCTTCTCCAAATGTGGCTAAAGAGATGCATGTTGGCCATTTACGCTCCACAATTATTGGCGATTGTTTAGCGCGGTTATTTGAATTTTTAGGATACGATGTTGTCCGTCATAACCACATCGGAGACTGGGGAACAGCATTTGGCATGCTCATTGCTTACATGAAACAAGAGGTTCCTCTCATCTTAACGGGCGAGCAAAAAACTGATTTACATCATCTTGTGAATTGGTATAAAGCCTCGAAAAAACGATTTGATGAAGAGGCTGATTTTAAGAAAAAAGCTCAGTTAGAAGTGGTCGCTTTACAACAAGGACAGAAAGAAGCTCGCGATGCATGGGAAATAATCTGTCAAATTTCACGTAAAGCCTACCAAGAGATTTACGATTTACTCAATGTCCGCTTAATTGAAAGAGGCGAATCTTTCTATAATCCCTATCTAGGGGAAATCGTCGCTGATTTACAACAAAAAGGGCTGGTTCAAATATCTGATGGTGCAAAATGCCTCTTTCTCGAAGGTTTTCAAAACCGTGAAGGAGAACCGCTCCCCTTGATGATTCAGAAATCTGATGGAGGGTATAACTATGACACCACTGATATGGCCACAATTTACCATCGCATTAAAATTGAACGGGGCGATCGCCTCATTTATGTCACTGATGCGGGTCAAAGCACTCATTTCCAAATGATTTTTAAAGCCGCCGAAAAAGCACATTATCTTGATTCAACAAAAGTTCGGGTCGATCACGTTCCCTTTGGACTTGTTTTAGGAGCAGATGGAAAAAAATTCCGGACACGATCTGGAGAAACAGAGCGGCTCATTGATCTGTTACAAGCAGCAATCGATCACGCTCATCAAATTCTTCAAGAGCGCAATCCGGAAATGAACCAGGGGGAGCGGGAAAGATTAGCCCATATCCTAGGGATTGGAGCAGTAAAATATGCAGATCTTTCCAATCACCGATTGAGTGATTATGCCTTTAGCTATGATCGGATGCTCCGTTTTGAGGGAAACACCGCGGCTTTTCTCATGTATGCCTACGTCAGGGTTGCCGGCATTAAGCGCAAAGTCAATCTCGACCTTTTAACCCTATTTAAGCAGACTCATATTGATCTTGAGCACCCTTCTGAAATCGATCTCGGATTGCATCTTCTTAGATTCCAAGAAACACTCGATTCTGTTGCTGAAGAGTTGCTTCCTCACAGACTTACCGAATATTTATTTGGACTGGCCGAAAAATTTAATGCCTTCTTCAGGGATTGCAGAGTCGAAGGAGCCCCCGAGCAAAATGAGCGTTTACTCTTGTGCGAAGCAACAGCATTAGTTCTCAAACAAGGACTGACAATTTTAGGATTGGAGACGGTTGACCGGATGTAGTTTTTGAGGTTATTTTAGAGAGGTTCTTCAACACTATCTAAATACTTGGAGCAACCTAAATTCGCAATTGATGATACGCCCTGGAAAGCGACGAAAATAATCTCGAATATAGGAGAACTCCAAGTTTTAACTCACCTTACGCAACCAAAGCACGATTTGAGCTGAAGCGATACCAATGATGATGCCCCCTCAAAGAGAGGAAGTCAACAACCACTTCGTAGACATTTCAGTGTCTCACTTCAACAATCAATTTCCTTCGAAATTGTCCTATTTTCTTTTTCAAACCGACGATTTTGCTTGGCAAAAAAGAAACATGAGAATGGTCGATACGCTGAAATGAAAGACGTAAGACGTCGAGTGGACAGATGCGCTGTTGCAAACGTAAAGCAACAAGAGACATCGTCTGCCTCCCATTAATTTCGACCAAAGGATTTAAACAGATCTTTTGATTTTGAGGATCACGATAAACAAAAGCGTCGATCCCAAGCGATCCAAAAAAGCCTAAATCGGCGATATCCTTCAACGCTTTTTGAACGAAAACGCAATGCTCTTGTAAAAAAGAGTGGAGATCGCAAAATAAAGATCCAATAGGACCGGCTAAGGTTCCCTGATAAATCCCCTTTTCATCCGTTTCAAAGCGAGTCGCTCCAACCCATTCGATTTTTCGATCAGGATGAATCAACCACTGTGTACTAAAATCCTCAATTCGATCAAGCCAGGGCTCCGCAATAAGAGGGCGTTTGAGCAGCCACTCTTTACGGCAAAAGGTCAAAAGCTCTTCTGTTGGACACTCTTGATCAATTCGAAAATTCCCTTGACCAGCCAATCCGAAGCATTTCTTTAAGACTTTAGGTCCCTGATTTTTCTTTAACCAATCGCAGAGTTCTTTTTCATTTGAGACCAATTCTGCTTCTTGCAAAGCACTATAGCGTAAGCTAAACGCCTTACTGTTGATCCATTCAGCAACAGACCAGTCGGGAAAAAAATAGTCGACCTCTCGAGCTGCAGCCCACTCTTTTACTTGAAGAGAAGGGCCCCAAGAGGCGCACTGCATTCCCCGGTAACAGGAAATATCACGAAGAAGGCCAAGAGAAGGAAGGCCTTGAGACCCCCACTGCTTGTGTTTTTCTAAACAGGCCAAATAATCGTCATCGGGCATCTGCGTGACGGCCACGATATCGGAGGGAGAAGCATACAATAGGGGAAGAAATTGGAGCTGCAGCGCTGAGGGATAACGGCAAAGCGCTTGCTCCAAAGGCTCTTTGAATGGTGATGAGAATTCAAATTCAACATGTGTATTGGCGATATGGACAATCCGGGTCATCGATTCATCTTTAATTGCGTTCATCACTCACCTTAGGCACAGGGAGCGCTAAGGGAAGTTAATAAGAATTAATCCGATCAATCATTGCCCTGAGCAAACCAAACTGTCTTTGGTTATGCACAAATGCAATCCGAGGTAAATCGAGATGATCGTTTTCTTCTGGTAAAGAAGCGGTTGCATAAATTTCTCCCTTATCAATCAAAGCTCGAAATTCAATATTTAAAGAGTGGATTTGATTCGCATTTAAAGGAGCCAGTAATCGAATGACCAAAACATCTTTGACATATCTGCTAGAATGATAGCGATAATAAAATTGCTTGATATGGCTCACGGCATCTTCAACCCCGGAAGCTTTATAATACAGATTTTGGTCTTCTGCACTGATAAACCCTTTTGCTAATAAGCTATTTTGAATGTAATGCTCCCACGCTTGCCAATAGTTCCCCTCTTCGCCCTCAACTAAAACAACTGGAACAAGGCGCGACCTTCCAGTCTGCATTAACGTCAGGACTTCAAACACCTCATCTTGCGTTCCAACCCCCCCGGGAAATGCAGCTAAAGCATCAGAATGGCTAGCAAACATCAATTTACGAGTAAAAAAATAGCGAAACATCATGAATTTTGGATCCCCTTCCATATAGGAATGGGTCGTATTTTCAAAAGGAAGTCGAATAGAAAGACCAAAACGAGCCTCTTGTGGAGCACCTTCTAAACCGGCTTGCATAATGCCATCAGCTGCACCGGTCATGCAATCCCACCCCTCTGCAGCCATAGCTAAACTAAAACTTGCTGCGGCTTTATAATCAGGATGGGATTTAGGAGTCCGCGCGGAGCCAAAAATACTCACACAACGCCCTTTTTGATACTGATTAAACACTCGATAAGCATGCCGCATCTCTTTAAAAGAGCGTGCCATCAATTTAATCTGCCCGATATCAAATTTATCAGACCCCATTTTAAGGCTTGCAGCAATGATTTGAGCAATAAGATCCCCTCCCAAAGAGTCGGGATCAGTCCCGGTAAGGGTAATCAATTCTTTAATTTTTTCCCGCAGCTCATCGCTGTGTAGAAAAGAGGGGGGCGAGGATAAAGAGGTCTGTGGTGAAGACATATCAACTATTCCGTTAAAATCAGGTGGAGACTCATCTTAAAACCGGCGATAAACTCACAAAAAATCTTCGCAATATTAAAACATATTCCGAAAATTTTTTGTGAGTTTATCGCAGATTTATCGCAGCAAACCATCTTGATCAAAGATTTTGAACAGGTTCTCAAGGCCATCATTCACAATGAGTGAAATTTTAGCAAGGGTCAAATGATTCGAAATGTGTCGGATTTTTCTTTTGACTATTTTTATTTTATCATTTATGACTGGCTTACCGAAGGCTCTTAAGAACCTATCTTTATATTTTAACATCATCAGGAGGTTGTCATGACGCAAGACCGTGAACGTGAATTAGCCCCTAAATCCCTTTTCCGCTTTCCTTCTTTCCCTAGTTTATGGGAAGAAATGGAAGGTCGTCTTAACCAGTGGGTGGGTGGAGAAGGCAGTACAGGGATTTCAGTTTCTGAGGATGATGACCACGTCTATGTGGAAGCACAAATGCCGGGATTGAAAGGAGAAAATGTTGACATTTCTCTTAATCAGAGCACTCTATGGATTAAAGGAGAAAAACACGAGGAAGAAAAAAAAGGAAAAAAATATTATCGTCGTGCGCGCAGCTCTTTCTTTTATCAAGTTGATCTACCAAGCCAAGTTGAAGAAAAATCGGAACAAGCTCTATTTGAGGATGGAGTTTTAAAAATCACGTTTACGAAAGCCAAAGACAACCAGGTAAGAAAAATTTCCATTAAAGAGCCTCCTCGCTCCAACACATGATTCAAGTTGATCGTCATTGATCAATCCGCAACTTTTGCTTAAGGCGGCTCATAAAGATGACAAAACGACTCTTTTGGCAACGAAATCGCATGATGCCACATGTTGAAAAAAAACATGTTGTATAAAATCATCTGACCTATTATAACTACTCTTTTCTGCTAAGGAAAGATGGCTGAGTGGCCGAAAGCACGTCCCTGCTAAGGACGCATACTCCTAAAGGGTATCGAGGGTTCAAATCCCTCTCTTTCCGCATAGGACTTTGGATAGACATATTCAAAGTCCTTTTTTTTTCATTTCACCGCGGTTTGCATTTTCTTTGAGATAAGCATCCCTTTTCCCTTCCGTGAGAAAATCAGGCTCATCACATAAACGATTCCTGCGATAAGCGCAATTGTTGCGCCTGTGGGCCAATCCAAGTAATAGGCAGCAAAATTACCACTTATACAGAATAAGCTGCTGATCAAAATTGCCAGGAGCATCATAAAGGAGAGCCGCGTCGTCAGAAGATTTGCAATTGCAGCCGGGATTGTGAGCATTGTCATCACCAGAACGATACCGACAACCTGAATAAGAAGAACAATTGAAATTGCAATTAAAATTAATAAAAGAAAATAAAGGGAATTAACAGGCAGTCCCTGCAAGCGGGCTTGGTCTTCATCAAAACAAATGGCGAGTAGTCGTTTATGCAAGCACAAAATTAACGCAACGACTGTGATATCGAGAGCACCTAAAATATAAAGGTCTGTTTTAGAAACCCACAAAATATTTCCAATCAAAAAATTCGTGAGTTCAACATTAAAACCTGGCGTTTGGGAGATAAATAGAATTCCCACAGCCATGCCAATTGACCAAATCGCTGCGATGGCTGAGTCTTCTCTTTGACGATAATTAAGATGAATCCATCCAATAATGAGGGCGGACAAAATAGCTGCCACTAAGGCTCCTAAAAGAGGATCGGCCCAGGCCACGCCTTTTGCTCGCTCAAGCCATATGCAAAATCCAATTCCGCTAAGAACAGCATGAGAAATGCTCCCTCCAATAAACACAATCCGTTTGACAACAACATAAGATCCAATAATGCCGCTTACGACTGAAGCAGCCAATCCTGCAAAAAGGGCTGCTAGCAATAGAGGATTCGTATTGAGTGCTTCAAAAAAAGAGGGCATAGGTAACCTTACAGATTAAGTTGAGATTTTTGAGATTGAATTAAAGGTTTATGATAAAGTCCAAAAGCAAAGTGTTTGCAAACCTCTTCAGGTTTAAGGGACATGATCCCTCCTTGCACACAAAGGATACGTTCTACTTGATCTATTGCAACTCCCAAATCGTGGGTCACCATCAAGATTGTCATTTTACCTTTGAGTTTATTCAGAAGAGTGTAAATATCGGCTTCTGCTTGGCTGTCGACGCTAGCTGTTGGTTCATCTAGTAGAATAAGTTCAGGATGTGAAGCGATAGCCCGCGCGATAAGCACTCTTTGTGCCTGGCCTCCAGAGAGGGTACCGAAAGAGGCTTTTTTCAAGTGAGAAAGGCCGACTTTATCAAGAGCTTCTTCCGCAGCATCAAGATCGCTTGCGTGAAATTTGCCATACCAAGGAAGGCGCGATATTAACCCGGAAAGGATAACCTCTTCCACTGAGATGGGGAAATCTCGATCGAACCGAACAGCTTGCGGGACGTAGGCTAAGCGATGGACCGCTGAGGCAGAGCCCGCCGCTCGTCCGAAAATTTTGATCATTCCTTTTGAAGGTTTTAAAAAACCTAACATCAGTTTTAGAAGGGTTGTTTTTCCCCCGCCATTTGGGCCAATAATCCCAATAAATTCGCCAGGAAATACTTGAAAAGAAACCTCTTTGAGGACAGGATGTCCAGGATAAGAAAAGGTCATATTGTCCAGTTCAATGATTGGGCTTTTATTCATAAGCCTCCTGTTTAGCAAATGCAGTGGCAATCTCAAGCATGCTCATCATGTATTGCTCAGAATAAGGATCTAAGACAATCAGGGAGCCCTTTAAGGTTTCTGCAACAAGTTTAGCCGCTTTATTATTGTACTGCATTTGGATAAAAATTGTTTTGAGATTTAGCCCACGAACTAAATTGAGTAACTTTGTCATTTGCTGGGGAGTGGGATCTTTTCCTTCAACTTCAATTGCGTGCTGCTCGATCTCATAATCACGGCAAAAATAGGCATAAGCAGGGTGGGAAACGAGAATGTTGCGATTTTTCAAAGGAGCTAATAGTCCTTGAATTTTCTCGTCCAGTTCCTTCAGTTCCTCTTGAAATGCGATAGCATTCTTTTGGTAAAAATTTGCATAGGCAGGAAAAGCTTTGCTCAAAGCATTCGCAATTGTTTGAGCTTGAATTTGAGCTTGGCGGCAGCTGAGCCAAAAATGGAGGTCAACAGACCCATGACAGCATCTGCAATGAACATGCTGAGGATCTGCAGTAATTAAATCAAGCCCCTCTTGTAAATTCACGACCTCAAATTTAGGATTATGGCTTTTCATGGCTTGTATTGCTCGATTCTCGAAAGGCTCACCAATGCGAAACCAAAGATTGGCTTTACTTGCCGTCACCATTTGCTTAGGAGTTGGCTCATATGTATGAGCGCTAGCACCTGCCGGAACCATTAAATGAACGTGGAGCGTATCTTTTGCGATTTTTTCAACAAAATACTTATGGGGAGCAACAGTCACTAGGACGTAAGGAATATCGGCAAAGAGCTTGCTGAGAAAAGAGGCCTCTCCTAAAAACATCACAAGAAAAAAGAAAAAATAGCTGAGGATTGTTTGAATCATGTTATTCCTGATTATAAATAAGTTAAGGATTTTATGACTATGCCTTTAATAGTTCTTTTTTGCAAGAGGAAGAGTTCTAATCATGTGTGATTCATTTTGTAGATTAAGACGATTCTTTATATAATAAAGATAAGGTTGTTTTACGAGGAGGTTATCATGGATCAATCAGGTAGGATGAATACCAGTCGCTATAAAATTCAGTATCGAGGCTCAATATTTTGGTTGATTTTCTGGCTGATTTTCTTTTTTCCGATTGCTTTTGTTTTGCTTCTGACCGATACCTCGTTTGAGGCAACCGGTAAAATTTACACGGTTCAATATAACGGCTCTCGATTTTGGCTTGGATTTTGGGTTTTATTCTTTTTTCCCATTGCTTTTTTACTCTTATTTTTGAATGGATTATCTATGATCATTGAAACTCCTCATTTTAATACCGTAGATTAAATTGCATGATCAAAGATTCTGCACAGGTTCTTACGCACCGCAAGTGGAATGTGGGCCAAGACAAAGCCTCGGGGTTGAAAGGTTTGCAAAAAAGTCCATGCTGTCAAGCCCGAGGGCCTTGGCACAGCCCACATTCTCACTTTATCCTTCGATAAGGATATCCTCATGTTTGCAGATCCAAAAATCAACCCGAATTTTTCTTTTTTTCTCCTCGATTAAAAGACCAAGAATAAGAAGGATAGCACTTGCGAGCAGTCTCCAGCTGTTGCAAAAAGTTGGCATGCCTATCGATTGTTCCATCAAGAACAAGGAAGACGATCGCTCTTTTTTCTTCCATTGGCAAGAGAGCATAGGGCGACGATTGATTGTTCTCTGTTAATATCCGTTTTGCCCAGCTCGCTTCTTCTTGCATCTTCCTTTCATTCATTCCACCCTCGACACGGCGACTGGCCAGACTCATCCGCATGCCGGGCTCTAATCCCTGATAGAGGGGTTGAGTGGCAAGTTGACGGGATAAAGCTGCCTTTTCTAAATGACGCTCTTCATCTGAAGGATGTGCGTCGTTTTTGACGAGTCTATCAAACTTATGCCTAATAAGAACCTCCCTTTCCCCCTGATTAAGAAAGGTGTATGTCGGATTTTTTCCCTTTCGAACATTGTCTGCCCAAGTGATCTTCTCTTGAAATTGCGACTCTGAAATTCTCTGATCAGCTAATCGGTCTGCCAAATCGTGTTGCGTCTTAAGTTCCAACAAGCGGTATACAGGGAGTTTAGATTTTTTTTCGAAAATCTCCTGCGATCTTACACGCTCCATTTGTTTGACTTGTAGATGCATTAAATACTCTGCAGTACAAGAGTCTTCTTTCTTCATTGCTTGAACAAATTGTAAAAAAGAGGGCGGAGAAGGAATGAGAAGTCTTTCTTCAATGCTTTCTATTTTTTTTTGAGAGGAGATCTCTTGAGCATGAAGTGCGCTTGTGCTCTTGTTTAAAAGAGGTGTGGTCTCCTCTTGTTGTCCGAGTTGGAGAGGAGAAGGTGGGCCGCATTCCCCTAATTCTCCTATCATAGAAAAGACGTTGAAAACAGCCGAGAGAACTTTTGACGGTTCTTTTTTTTTCTCTTCATTTTCTACTCTCTCTCTTTCTTCTTCGAAGTAATCGATTGCTTGTTGATAGGCATTCGGATAGATCATGATTTTACCTTGTTAAGAAGGTTGTTTGGAAAATTCATAAAACTCTTCACACATACACTCCAATTCACCCAATTCGAGTGGGGGGATTTTCTTCAATCCCAACCGTTTTTCTAAAACTTGCTGCAAATCCCCTCCGAAGTAGTGATATTTCGGATTTTGATAAAACCAAGCTTGTACGATCACGCGATCGGAGATTTTGTGTCCTACTCGCTTAAAGTCTTCGAGAATGGAAAAAAAAGAGGATCCTCCCTGAAGCCCTTTAGATTGGATATTGTTGACAAACATGAATAAAATTTTTTCCGAGGGTGTTT
This sequence comes from Parachlamydiaceae bacterium, assembly GCA_044326545.1. Lineage (GTDB taxonomy): Bacteria > Chlamydiota > Chlamydiia > Chlamydiales > Parachlamydiaceae > JANWJE01. The sequence continues at coordinate 19,819 of JBIRBM010000023.1, forward strand.
CCAACAATTTGACGTAACCCTCTACGATAAAACTTTGATACCTTGGATCTATCGTTTGAAGATCTCTTTTCCAATGCTCAAATACCTCTCCAAAGATCAGTTTCGGGTTCATTTGAGGTGGAGGAAGATCCAAGGAGGTCCCTTTAAGAACTTCTTGCCATGCTCTTTGCTGAATTGCTTCATCCAATACAATCGCTGCAGATCCCGGAACTGTTTGCAATGTTTTTCGGGCGCTTTTTTTTACCCCCTTGACTGCCAAAGGAGCAGCGATTAAAGCAATCGAAAGGAGATCACCATAAAATTGCTGCACTCTTTCGTAAGGAACATCATGTTTGATTGCCAGATCGTGAGCCAAATTTTCCAGGCATTCGGGTTCGTGCCTCTGTAGCCATGCTCCGATTTTTTCCATGGCAGATTCGATGGGTCTGCTTCTGGTGTCAAAATTTTCCAAAGTCGCGACAGCATAGGCTGCATCTAAAGTATGAACGACCAGATCGCAAACCAGTTGAATGGGGATATTGATGACTCTTACAGCTTCCATTAACAGCACAAAGGAGTCTGTCTCCTTGGAAGAGGAGCTGTTGATCGAGAGCAATCCCCTCTTTTCACCCCCATTGAACGACTGTGGATAGACAATGGTAGATCCGTTTAAAAGAGGAGTTCCATAAAGGTCGCGAATGATCAAATTTTTCGCAAGCTCCACCGATTGGACATGCTCCATTTGTTTGATGTTTGGATCGATGAGATATTGTCCAGGAAAAGCGTCTTCTTTCTTCATTGATTGGAGAAATTGTGAAAAAGAAGGAGGAGAAGAGTTGACAAGTCTTTCTTGAATGATGGTGATTTTTTTTTGAGCGGAACTTTCTTGAGCATGAAGTGCCCTTGTGCTCTTCTTTAAAAGAGATTGAGTTCTCTCTTGCGGGTCCATCTCCAAATGAGAAAGAGGACCACATTGTCCCAGTTCCTCTACGTTAGATAACACGCTGAGAGCAGCGAAAAGAACATTTGACGTCTCTTTTTTTTCATCTTCACTTTCTTCTGTTTCTTTTTTTTCTTGGAGGTCATCGAGTGGATGTTGATAGGATGGAAAAATCATGATGTGAATTTGTTAAGAGGGATGTTTAATGTGATATTGCCTCCACTGCCGGCTCTTGCCGGGGTCAAGGCGACTGAAAAGCCCGATAAAGAGCTTGCGACGTAAGAGCTAAGAAGGCTGATGCCTATGGAAGCAATGGCTCGCCAAGTGGATTCTTTGGCTGCTTTTTTCATTTGTTTAGTGGCGATGTGAAGGGCATTGACTGTGTCTTGCAGCTTGAGTTCTTCGATTTCTGCTTCATGAATCCGTTCATTGAGATGATCTAACTCAACTGCAATCCGTAGATGTGTTGCATAAAGTTCTTGAATATCCTCTTCCAACCCCTCTATTTCGTGTTCTAATTGCTCTAAAGCTGCGTCATCTTCTCTTTGAATTTCTTCTGCCTGAGCTAAAGCGGCAATGGTCGAGGTCTGAATGTCAGAATAAATGGGATCAATGTGCTCTTCAAAGTATGTTTTTACTTCCGTTTTCACTTGGGAAGCAAGCTCCTCTTTTCTCTCTTCAAAGCGCGCTTCTGCTGTCTCTTGTTCTTGCTTCCTTTTTTCTTCTCGCACATTTTTTTGCGAAAGAACCCTTTTTTTTGCAGTCTGCAGCCTGCTCGTGCGACTTTCCTGTTTTGCTTCAGCAGGTTCTGCTCGAATTGGCGCCCTTTGAGATAGCCAATTGAGTATGGGACGGAGGAAAGAGCAAGCGGCAACATCGTGAATCTCTTCAACTCCTGACGCGGCATGCTCTCCTAAAATCTCTTTCAAAAGCTGAGTAAAATGTTCCAATTTTCCTTGTAAGAAAAATGGGTCTTCATTTCTTTCTCTTAGCGCCCGGGGGAATGCCAAAATCCAAGCGCGGATTTTAGAAGAGAGTGCGTCGTTCAAGGGAAAATGATCGGGTGTCTCTTCCTTTAAACCGGCAAGTTCAGCTTGAAGCTGTCTGTGCAAAACGTTTGCACGCAACCCATGAGGCACTTGAGGCAAAGAAGAAGAAGAAGAGGCTGTAGGCAAATCAGTTAACAGAGAAGAAAAAAACGTTTCGATCTCTCTTAAGAGATCCTCTTCAGAGCGAAAGGGAGCTTCATGCATTTTCTTTTTAAAAGCAAGCACCCAGGCCTTTAATACGCGAGCTTTAGCATCTATTGGACAGGATGAGGTGTTTAAAAGGCGCTCAATTTCCGTTAACTCGGCATAGAGCCTTCTCCTAAAGAGATTGATCTGCAAATAAGAGGGAGCCTGTGAAGGAGTGTGTATTGCCGCTCTCAGTCTTTCCAACCGTTTTTCAAGCAATATGTCTTGATCAATGGGTGGAGAAGGCGCCGGTTTTAAACGTAAAATCAGAAGGCGGGGCCGGGGCTTGGTAAGAAGCGTGATGTTTGGTTTAGAACGAGTGGAAGTGGGAAAGAAGCGTCCATTTCTCTTTTCTAACCACTTAAAAAAAGGGGCTAAATAATGAGGGAAAATAGAGGTAGCATCTGAGCCCTCTTTCAAAGAGCTTGCATTGTAAAGGAAACCGTCGGCTGCCAAGAGAGCTGTTTCGTCAAGGGGTGCATCCGAAAGAGGATCTTTTAGAATATCTTGAAGGCTCTGGACAAATGTGGTGTCCAAGCGCTCGATAAATGAGGAGTCGATCGCCTCCTCTTTTCGCAAACATAAAGCGTTTTGAAAACTTTCTACCCATTTTCTGAGGAGGGCAGAGTGGGCATCTTTCACAATCATTTGCTGATTGAGCGCCTCTTTTAAAACTTCCAGCTCTTGCCTAAGAGGGAGGGAGATGTATTGCAGTTGAGCGCGTTGGATATAAGATTGCGCAAAAATGGGCTCAGGTGTCATGGATTGCATGATGCCCTTCTATTTTATTAATCAGATCTAAAACGTATTGAGCAACCCTTTTTACATCACCCGCACCTTGATGAGAAATTTGCGGCCTCCTTGTTTGGGCTGCAGGGTCATGAGTGAGATCTGCAATTCTTGTTGCGCCGTTTTCCGCTGCAGTCAAGAGAAAATCAGCCAATGCAGTACTCTTTGCTTCCTCTAAAGCGCGATGTAAACGAGGAATCGCAGTTTCATTTAAATGGCGAATCAAAGCATTTTTCTTTTCGTAATCATGAGTATTTTCTCTGACGTGATCTTGTTGCTTTTCCTGTATCTCTTCTAGTCCTTTTTTTAGTTGTGTTAGAGTCTGCACAGTCTCTTTTGCCGGCTCAAAAAACGCATTGTCCTGCATGAGATTGACCGTTTCCTGATCAAAATCCCCTTGAGATCGAACGCTTTGTGCTCTTGATTTAAAGATTTCCCCGATCTGACGAATCGTGTTTTTTGCCTCTTCTAACGGAGAAAAAAACGGATCATCGTCCTCGTCTTCTGAATCTGAGTGAAAATTAAGAGGGGAAGAGGATGGGGTGTTTATCGAGTTCATTTTCTCAAGATGTCCTGGCAAAGCGCTCTGATTTCATGAAGCTGCTGCTTCAAGTTTGCCTGTTCTTTTTGAGCGGATAGGTCTGTTTCTTGAATGCGCTTCCCATTTTGTTTGAGCGCTGTCAGGCATTTTTCTGACCTCTTTAGAATGTCTTGCTGACGATCGATGAGTTGCGCCGATGTTTTTTTTCGATCTTCATTGAGATTCACGAGGCGTTCCTTGAGCTTTTCTTGCTTTTCACAAGCGGCGTCATCTGCCTCTTTTACCTGATTGATTCGCTCTTGAATCGCCTCTTTTAACGCCTCTTGAGCTATTTTAGCCATGGTTTGCTTTTCTTGAGCTTTACGTTGCTTGTTTAGGGCGATCTTCTCCCTGTTTTGCAAGAACGTTTCCACATCGATTTTTGCATCTCCTGTTTCTCTCTCAGCTTCTGGCAGGGTCAATTGCAAAAGGAGAAGGATTTCTTGTCGATCAATTTGGGTATCAACTGCATTGTATAAAAGAGAGCAAAGAGCAATCGAGAGAGATTTTTTCTCCTCCTCACTTTCTAAAGAGCCGTTTTGTAAGACAGAAAGATCCCTCGGGATTCTTCGCAATTTGGAGGCAACGGTTGGCTCTTGAGAGAGTCTGGCAACCAGATGGAGAATGCGCTGCTTGATCCGCTGATCTCTTGCAAGCAGGATGTTTGTTTCTAAGAATGCTTCCTCAATCCTTTCTCCCGAAATCTGCTCCAACAGCGATAGCGCCGCCTCTTGGTACTCCTCTTCAAGCGGAGGATAATCAGCTGTGAAGCCCTCTAAATCAGGGGGAAAGATCAATTCAAATAATAGCTCCGTGACGATTTTTTTCAGCTGCTCGCGCGCATCGCCATTGTCAATCGAGTAGAGCCTTTCTTCAACGTTTTGCAAAAACGTGATGCTTTGCGTCGTTAATCTTTGAGATTGATGGAGGGTTGTTAAAAACGTGATCACTTCCTGCGTCAACGGATCTGTCGATCTAGCTGCAAAATAAGCTTGCCCACGCGAAGCGCTTGGGGAAGGCGCTAACGGAATCGTCTGACTTAAAGGGTTCAATCCTGTAAAAATCATTTGTTTTCTATCAAAAATTTTCTATATGAATTAATAAATAAAATGATGGATCACGGATTCTACAATAAAATCCCATTTAATGCCTATTTGATTTTTTTAAGTAAATAAAATGGTTAAACAGAGTATCAAATGTTTTTTGATTATTGAATCAAATTGTTTATTTTGATAGAATCATTAAAATAAAAAAAATAAAGTGAAATAAAAATGAATTCATCAATAAACGGAACACAGTCGACAACAAGACCTCCGATCTCTTCGAATGAAACCAGACCAACACCCTCTTCTCAAGCAAAGCAGACGCTGCGGCGTACAGCAGGCGAGCTAAAGGAGGTCAAGTTAGAGGCGCAAACTCGAATCGCAGAGCGTAAGGGAGAGCAACAAGACAACGATGAGGTTCATGTTTCACGTATCACACGGTTATTTGAACAAACGATCTCTCAGTTAGAGAACAGGGTGGAGGAAAAACTCAGCGATTTAAGAAATGAAAATCGACTTCTTAAGAGAAAAACGGATGCCCAACAGGTTGAAATCAATAGATTGACAGAAGAGCTTCAATCTTTTCGTTCCACCTACGAAAGTCATAGACATGACACAGAATCAAGTGCTGCACGATTCATGCCGGGACCAGCTGCAGGATGGGGACAACTCCGTATTAATCAGACAAGCCCTCCTAGTTAGGGCGTGTCATCATTTTAGCATGATTAAAGGAGTAAAAATACCGACACCTCTTCTTGTCAATTCAACTGCAAACAGACATTTCACGCTCTATTACGATCGAGAAAGACTAAATTCTAGGAGAAAGTGATGAATCCCTCTTTGTTATCGGACATATCTGGAATCATAGACCGCTTCCCCGGTTTATTAGATTATCTCTCATGCGATCTCTATCGATGGAATGATCAATTCAAAAAAGGGGGAAACCCAGAGAGACTCACGCAACATTTCCAAGATGACCTCTTTGTGGAGTCGGTAAAAGGAGGACTCCTTGTTTATCCCCTCATCAGTGAAGAAATAACATTGCAAAATGGGCAGAAGATAGAGGCGCCTTTGGTTTGGAATGCAAGAGAACTGGTCCGCTACGAAAGATTGTCAAACCAAACCATTCCCTGCAAAGTTCATGCATTAGCGGAAGCGATTTTACAACGGACCGGTTTTCAAGAAGATAGTGAAAGCTGCATAGAAGATTTTACACAAGAAGATCCTTCTTTAAATACTTTAGAGCTAAACCAAATGGATGCACTTATTTTGATGGCTGTTGAACGAATGGAGGAAAAAAAAATGGAGCAAGCCATCCTCCGTGACAGAAGAGAGCAAGAAATAAGAGGATTGGAAAAAGAAGAAGCAAATGAGACAAAGCTTGCAGAGCAACTGGTGCAGATCCAAGACAGGCAAAAAGCCAGAGGAGAAAGATTCTCTTTGGCAAAACACGGTTATGATGAAGATCAAAAAATTTTACGTCGCACAATGGCTGATCAACAAGAGGTCAACGAAAAAAAAGAACAAGCGTGTAGCAGAGCTTTAATTGAAAAATATCAGACGCAAATACAGGTAGAACAGAAAGAACAAACGCTTGCAAATGTGCGTGAACAGATCACAAACCTTAGGCCATCTCGATGATTCAAACGACGACGATCCTATCCTCTATGACACCCCCCGGATTGCAAGACCCCCTTCTACAATCCTCCATGTTTTACCAAGCAAGAGAGGAGCATTCTCCTACCTTAGAAGAGGTGTTGTTAGATCTCATCGATGAAGAGGGGGAATTTGGTTGTTGGATAGACCCATTGTCCGAGGCTATTCGAGATTGTCTCTGCAATCTGATTGAAGAAGATGTTTCAGAGGAAGCATTTGCCACTCAACTTGACAATTGCAAAGAAAAACTCAAAGAAATTTTTTATGATTCTGTTTTAGAGACCCGTATGACAAGGCCGGTGTTAGCTTCTCCTTTTGCTCTTGTAACGGAAGAGGGAGCAACTGTCTTTTATCAGTTAAAAGAACCGCTTGTTTTCCAAGAAGATACGCTGATTTTTTATCAAAAATATAGCACGCATTACGGCCATCCTCAGACCATCTCATTTCAACCTCACCTTTTAGGAAGAAAAGTGATTGACATTCTCTCTCTTTATCCAGAATCTCCCCCTTATGTCCCATTAGATCTGAGTGTAGATCCAACGAGCGATCAAGCAGATTCATTCATGATAGTAATGGAGCTCCTCTCTTTAAATCTCAAGATACAAGACGTTGATCTTTCGGTTAAACAAAAAGCAAGAGAGGGAGCCTTTCTTTTAGCGCAACAAGAAAAAGATTTTAAGTTGCAGTGCTTAAAGGAAGAGATAGCAAAAAGTAGTGCAGCATGTGAAGAAGCGTACAAAGCTGAGCGTGAAAAATTCGACAAAAAATTGTCAGATCATCAAACAACACATCATCAAACAATCTCCTCTTTAAATGAACACCTCAGTCTGTCTTCTCAAAAAATCAAACAGGCACGTAAAAGGTTAAAGAAGATCCAGCAAGAAAAGCAAGAAAAAGAGAGCGCAATCAACTCTCTGCAAGGGCGCGTGCAAGAGGAAAAGAATCGATGTAAACAAGAGCTGAATCATTATGCAAGAGCGAGCCATGACTTTGTCATACAACAAAGAAATAAAATAGGATTTTAATGCTTTATCAGATTGCTTCTTTAGCAGATTGTTTCCCTGTTAAATCCGAATTACTCTGTCTTTTAAATGATCATGCCACTGCAGAAGATACGGGCGATCTGTTATCAGAGAGTATTTTGGAATGGTCCTCTGAGCTGTTTTCTTTAGATAGAAATGGTGCTGAGGAGGAGCTGTTCTTAAAAATAAAGGAAGCGTTTTCTAGACTCAAAACAGAGATTTTAGTGAGCTCCATCAATCCGGATCAGGTGCCCATTGCCTTAAAAGAGCCCATCATCGTCGGCGATCTCACGCTTTTAACCGTGCAGGGGCCGCGGCACGAATACAGAAAAGAAACATTGGCAGGCCTTCCTCTTGTTTGGGAAAAAAATGTCTTAGATGCATTTCAAATTGGATATGACACCTATTTTTCAGCAGACGAGGCATTGCCTCTTCAGCGTAGAGTCCATGCATTTGCGACAGCCATGATTGATCTATCAAAGAGAGTCCACTTTACACATGAAGAGATCGAACTGGAATACACCATGACTCCCGAAGCTATCGCCGTGCTAGAGAGACTTGGAACAAGTTCTCTCCCTCTTATTGGACGGAAAAAAAGGGAGCTTGCGTTAGAGATTCTCAATATGAGTCTGGCTATTGATGCGGCTACTTACCAAACCCTTTGCACGAGAAGGCAAAGGGTTTGGCAAACAGCGGCCTCTTTTGAAGAGAAAATGGCTCAACTTTTGGCACAAGAGGGAGCAAGAAGACAATACGATGGGTTACAAAGAGCATTAGAACATGAGCAGCATATAGAAGAGAGCCTTGCTAAGATGGTGCAATCCTACGAAATTTCAAGAGGATTATTGGAAGAACAAGTCGAGAGAGAAAAAGAGGAAGAACAAAAAACAGAACAAGAATGCGAAGAGGTGAAGCTGGAGATTTCTATTTTAGGCACTCGGTCAGATCAATTATCAAACCAGATCAGAGCCGAGCACCAAGTGCTTGCTCAAAGAAAGAGAGAAATTGATGCAGAAACCGATCGACAGGCCAACGAATCTTTTTGCCTACTATTGTAAAGGAAAAAACAATGATTCAAACAAGCACGTACACATCCCCTTCTCCAATACACATGAGGTTAAGGGAAAGACCGATTGAGCCATGGAGCCGCTTTTTATCGCAGATCCAATCCAATCCGGCGAACCAAGCAATCCTCAATCAATATAGCAGTCAATCTCTACAGACCCGCGAAGAGATCCTCGAGGCCTTCGAAGAGATATTCCTCGAACTCCTCTTGGCAAATGCAGAGGATGTGTCCCTCCAACCGCTTGGCTTAGCTTTCTTACACGATATTTTGCCAAATGAGAGAGCAGCAAACGAGCATCTCAATGACATCCTTGCGAAAAAAGAGGCCGAAGAAAAAAAATTTAACCGAGCAGAGGCGCTTCTCAAACAAAAAGGGGGGATGCAAAAAAAATTGTTACAGCAAAAAAGAGCGACGAACGATGCACAGGATGAAGAGATCCAAGCGCTCACTTCTCAATGCAAAACGTTAAGAGAAGAAATCAAGGAGCTCCATGAAGAGGAAGAGCAGCTGATTGAGGAGCTAGAAGCTCAAAGAAAGAGGCAAGCTGCAGAATTAGCCTTTCTCGAGGCTTGGATAGCTAAACACAACAATGCGAAGGGAGGAACATGAGCGTAAAAGGATCGATTGGACCGATAGAAATCGCTAAAGAGAGCCTAAAAAACACCCCTTTACAATTGAGTAGAATGAATCATGTCGAACAAAAGGTGGATGCCTGTTTTAAAGGCAGCTCCCTCTCTCTACAAAAAGAATTATCAACCCTTACCACCGAAGCTGCAAACCAAAGAGAACGAAATGACCTCCTAACCGAAGAAATCGAAAGAGAAAAAGAGCAGGGAAAACAAACAAAAGCAGCACTGTTGGAGCAGGCAAGGTTAAGTTTATCACCCCAGTCCTTTGAAAAGTTCCAAGCGGCATTTGCTCAAAACTTTCCGTGATAGGAACCGTCATTTGTCGTTCTATACGTAGTCCTGTGAGAAGCTTTACTAAAATTTCACTTACCTTACGCATCGGAAGCGCGATGAGGGCTAAGCCAAAGCCTTGGGGTTGAAAGCTTGCAAAAGGGTTTTCGTGGACTTAATATCCTCACGATCACACAGTGAGAATGAGTCTATTCTCTTTCGTGATTGATTAACCATTTTTTGCGCATCAAACCGCCAGCATAACCACCCAGCTCGCCATTCGTATGAATGACACGATGGCATGGAATCATAATTGCAAATTGGTTTGCTCCATTTGCTTGAGCTACAGCACGAAAAGCAGAGGGCTTTCCGATTGCAGAAGCTAGGTGTAAGTAAGAACGTGTTTGACCATAAGGGATGTTTATTAATTCCTCCCATACGCGTCTTTGAAAAGGTGACCCAAGAAAAAAAAGGGGGGTTTTGAACTCCCTTAACTTGCCATTAAAATATTCGGCCAGTTCACTTTCAATCGAGCGAATCGGCTGAGTATGACCGGGAATGATGCTTGCCTTCATTTTTTGTCTCAGGCGCTCAACTTCACGTTCCAGGCCACGGCGATCGACAAATTCTAAAAGATAAAGAGCTTCCTCGTCCGCAATTGCGATCATCGGACCCAAGGGGGTATCTAACCACGATGCCTTGAGGATTTTACTCTGTCCTAGTTGAGTGGGTGGTGCTCCCATAATTTGGGAAAATGCATCTCTAAAACCGGGACTCGATTCGTATCCAGTTGAAAGCTGTGCATCGATTACAGCTTCACCTCCCCTAATGATGAGACCCCCTAAACAATTTTTCTTTATCATTGCGTAATCCGGCAATAGTACGGCTTTTAAAAGCAAAAAAAAGGAGGAAAACCGGAAGGTCTTCCTGCTAAAGTGGCCAGAACTGGAATCAAACCAGCGACACAAGGATTTTCAGTCTTGAAAAGTCCTATCCGGCAATGACTCTAGATGATCTAAAATCACCTTACGTTGCCGAATCATACAGGGAAAATCGATTATTTACGAGAAAAGTTTGTCAAACAAAAGTCATCGATTTCAAGCGGTGGAAATCGGCCACTCCCGATAGATTCCGGATCATTTACGCCGGCAAGAGGGTAAAAAAAAGCGGAAGAACCGTAAGGGACTTCCGCTAAAGTGGCCAGAACTGGAATCGAACCAGCGACACAAGGATTTTCAGTCCTCTGCTCTACCGACTGAGCTATCTGGCCAAGGCAAATAAAAACTATAGCCAAATCATGATTTTTTAAGCAATCAATTATTTTTATTTAGCCTTACATCCCACTCCTTTAAATCTATACATTCCTATTAATTAACGCGATGTGTGAATTTTCATGTAGACACCTGATGATAAAATGATATCTATCGAGTCATAAACGATCTGTCAACCCCGAGCGCTTTAGCGTCACCCATATTATGCCTGTACAGGGATTAGCTCAATTGCTTCATACTATCAACACTGTAAAAGATAGGCTGAATCCTATACTTGAAATTGACGGGATCCTTCCGTGGAGAGTGAATAAGCGCACTAGACTCTCACAGGATATTATTGCAGACTTGCGAAAGCGATTTAACGGCTAAGGTATATGAAACAACAATAAGAGAAAGCGTGAAACTAGCGGAGGCTCCTTCTTTTGGAAAGCCTATTACTATTTATGATTCTAAAAGTTCTGGAGCTGTAGATTATCGTAGTTTAGCCACTGAAATTATTAAACGTAGAAAAGGGAAGTAAATATGGCAAAAAAGCAAACGATTGGAGAGAACCCATTAGATGGTCTCTTCCAAACAAAAACAGCGAACAGTGGAACTTCGGTAGCTGTGCTTGAAGAAGAAGACTATAGTGAATTAGGTTGAACAATTAACAATAAAATAGTAAACTTGTTGAATGAGTTATTCAATTGATTTACGTGAAAAAGTTTTAAAGTATGTGGAAAAAGGTGGGTCAATTTCAGAAGCTGCTCGCCTTTTTGATGT
>JBIRBM010000039.1:0-14586 GCA_044326545.1 Parachlamydiaceae bacterium
CTGTTTTCTTTTTCTTGATCCACTGATAAATAGCGGGTCTTGAAACATCAAAAAGGCGAGCAGCTTCTGAAATTGACCCACCTTTTTCCACATACTTTAAAACTTTTTCACGTAAATCAATTGAATAACTCATTCAACAAGTTTACTATTTTATTGTTAATTGTTCAACCTAATTCACTATACAAGGAGTTTACATGAGATTTTTAGCGAATGCTGATTGGTCAGCATACAACCTAAAACCATCATTTCAGATTCTTTTGAACTTGGCGGGGTAATTGTCTGTGTTGTCATATTTGGTCTACTCGATTTCAAGTTCTTCTTTATTTTTCCACCCGTTTCTAATGAGAGCTCGGATGATCGATGATACGTTTACAGATTTCCCATGCTTAACAGTGGCAAAAACAGTCAGTTCATCTAAAAGCTGCTTGTCTTCTGGGGTAACAGTGCAGCTTAATTGAGGATTTATCCTTCCTGTTGAAGAGGGCTGTTTAACTTGTTTTGGCTGTGCCAAGTCTTGAGTTGAGGCAAATTTATCAGCAGTTGTCTGTTCCGTTTGTTGCTGTGCATTGCCAACGTGAGTCATGCTTCTTTGGACGCGCTTATTTTTTCCCATCTATCAACCTCTTGATTTCGTTGCCTAATGCGCGGATTTCTGTTGTGGCTTCTTTATTTCCAAGAGATCCAATATAAGATTCTGAATAACCTATATCTTGGTAAGCAATACGCAATCCAATTTGGGTTTTTAGGCTTTTAAGGTTGAGCAGTTTTTCTCCTTCTGGGATCCCATCTTTGTGGGCTCCAGTATTTTTTTGGAAAAAATTCCATAGAATACGAACTTCGCCGCTCGTTTCTGCTTTGACCATCTCTACATATTTAAGTTGAGCCTTTAAATCTCTTGGGGATGGTCTAGAAACGATCAAAGTTAGGTCGCTTAGCTTGGCTATCATTTTTATTAGATCGGGATCTTCGTGAATTGATCGCGGGTTTCCGTCTATGATGAGATATTGATATCCACCTTCTGATAATTGCTTACCCTTTTCCCAAAGCTGAGTCTTATTTCCAACGGAAAAGACATCAAAAGGAATTTCTGGGTTCATGGCTTTGGCTGAAAAGCTTGTTCCTTGAACGTCTGCATCCAGCAGAGCCACTTTTAATTTATGGGATTTTGCGAACTCCCAAGCAGTCAGTAGAGAAATGCTAGATTTTCCTGTTCCACCTTTTGCTCCAACGCAGCTGATAACCTTCATTTTTTCCTCCTGTTTGCTGGAGGCATTTTTTCAGTAGGTTTTTTTTCGCCTGCACTAGTTGTTTTTGCGCTGTTTTTAAGAGATCTGGCAGCAGTATCTTCTTTAACTCGTTTGTGAATCCAGTCGTCTAAAGAGCTTTTATGGAACTTCCATGCGCCCCCTACTTTAAAGGCTGGTATCACACCATTTCTCGCATGTCTGTATAGGGTGACTTTTGCCATTTTAAGGTATTTACAAGCCTCTTCGACCTCTAAAATTCCTTCCATTGAGTGCTCCATCTAAGTTGTTTATTTGTTTAAAACCATATCAAAACAGATGTGGCGTTTTATAGGCAAGACAATTCAGATCAAAAGTGATCATTTTAGATTAAGTGACGTGCATGTTGTATGACTGTATCTCTGTAATACTGTATTACAATATATTTTTAAGCGATTTACATTAAATGGGATAAGATTTAGAATTTATTCATTTTGATAAACAGGATATTAAATGAATCGGTTCTTTTTGTTAATTGCAACATTAGTTGGATTTTTCAATATGCCATTGCAAGCAATCACACAGGAAGAACTGCAAGAATTTGCCGTTAAAAATAATGATTCAGAACTTATAGAAATTTTAATAAAGTACTCTGACAGCAAAGATATTTTGCACAGAGCTATGAATGAGAGGGACTATTTCACTGTTTTCATATTAATTGAATATGGATTTGATGTGAACCACAGGTATTTCAATCATGGTAATCAGAGTAAAGAGCATTCCAACAAGACCATTATTGAAATGGCTGTTGAGGCAAATGAAATCTCGCTAGTAGAATATTTTTTGCAAAAGAAAGCCGATCCTACACTTATGTGTGGGTATTGTGAGAAGAAAAACAATCAATATGTTTTGATTGAATCATCTGCAGTTTATGAAGCTATCATGCATGAAAGACTAGATGTTTTGCTTTTATTCTATCAATATGAAGTTGATCTCAATAAAACTTGTTACTGGGAACATTCAATAGATGGCGGAGTTTTAACGCCTCTACAAATAGCTATAAAATATAGAAAGAAGGATGTCGCCAATTTCTTGCTTTCAATAGGATCTGAAATTTAAGTCTTAAAGAAGAAAATCACCATAGAATTGCGTTCACTGGATTGAGAGCGACAGTATTACTGTATTACAGTAACGTAATATCGCTAGAGATCTTCATTGAAATTTGGATGGTTCTGCAAATATTCGGTCATTGTCTATATTTCCGCGATGGATTTAAGCATTTTTTTTGCGCGCACTCCACCATAATTTAAAAGGGCATTTTTAAGATGTTCTTGATTCGTTGATTGTGCTTTTGTCTGTACCAGACTTAAGACCCGTTCTCGGTCTTCAGCCAATTGATCGATATGATTTATAAGATCAACCAACAGAAATTCTTCACAGAGATCCGCTGGAAAGTGATGTTTTAAGACAAACCGAAAATCTCGCTTTCCCAATTGAAAGACACCGTGGCGTTTATGGTTATATACGAGAGTTTCATTATAGAGCTGAGTGGTTCCAACTCCTAAGTTGTTATAGGCATTGGGGGTCATCAGAAGAAATCTATCATCCTTCAGGAACGATTTTACAAGTTCATTGTCGCTTGGAGGCACGGGTCCAAACGGAGATTTTTTTGGACAATAGTACATTCCACCTGATAGCTTAATCAGAGCTTTTTCTTCTTGAAGCTGGCTCAAATGACGATCAACTGAATTTGACCATTTTTTGATGTCTGATCGTCTATAGACTTGTCCAGGAATTATGTGCGCCCTGATTTCCTGTAATACTGTCATGTCTCTATCCTCCTGTAATTAAGTATCTCTCAATTTCGGAATATTGCAAGAATTTTAATGTAAAAATCATGCAACTTAATGATTTGGTGAAATACTGTAATACAGTCATATTGTCACTCTGTCATACGATATTACTTTACGTAAATTTTCTAACCTTCGATAATGTGTTCTTATCGAACGTTAGAAATTGGCCGCGATTTCTGCAAAAGAGGTTTCAAATGACAAATAATTTAGTCTTACATGTTAATGGCCCAAACGGTTTAGCCCCACTTCAAGTAGGGAACGTGATTGATGGGCAAGAGGTTTTGGCAAACTTGATAGTTGTTTCAAAGCTGGCTCAAGATTACGCAAAAAATTCACGATCCAAAAATACGGTGAAAAGCTACAGCTCGGATTGGAAAGACTTTGATTTTTGGTGTCAGTCAAGAGAATTGAAATCTATACCAGCGGATCCTCGAACCGTGGCTTGTTATCTAGCCGACAGAGCCTCTCAATCTTTTATAGATCATCAGGGAAAGCAGCAAAATCCTTTAAAAACATCAACCCTAGCACGAAGACTAAGTGCAATTAGCCAGGCGCATCAAGTTGCAGGAATTGATTTTAATAGGAAGCATCCAGCTATTCAAGAAACGTGGAAGGGTATTAGAAACACTCACGGAACTGCTCAAAAAGGAAAGGAGCCTATTTTAATCGAAGATCTTAGAAGAATGGTTGATGCCATACAGGTTGAATCAGGGGGGAAGGAACGGTTAATAGGATTTAGGGATAAAGCTTTGCTTCTTCTTGGGTTTGCTGGAGCGTTCCGTCGTTCAGAGCTTGTTTCTTTGAAAATAGAGGATTTAAAGCTTGTTCGTGATGGCTACGTCGTTAAATTAAAGCGATCGAAGACTGACCAACAAGGAGAAGGAAGAGAAGTCGCCATCCCTTATGGATCCAACCCTTCAACTTGTCCAGTCAGAGCTTTACAAGATTGGATTAACATAGGGAATCTTCAAGAAGGATCTCTTTTTATGCCTATAAATAGACATGGACAGAAATCTAATGAGGCTATGACTTCCCATGCTGTCGCTATCATTATAAAAAAATATGCCCCCAATAAAGAAATGGCTGCGGAGCTGTCTGGTCATAGCTTAAGAGCTGGATTTGCTACAACGGCTGCAATGGCAGGCGTTCAAGAGTATGCCATCATGAAGCAAACAGGACACAAAAGATCTGATACCTTGAAAAAGTACATTCGAGCAAGAGATCTTTGGAGAGATAATGCTGCTTCTAAAATAGGTCTTTAATGACTAACATGAATTGATTTATAAACTTGCTCCATATTCTAACAGAACAGGAACTAAATTTGGCCTGGATATCAGAGCGTAGGAAAGAGGAGAATATAAAACTCCAGTATCCGACAACGATATTTTCTGATCTATATCAGCTCCAGAATTGAGTAAAATCCTTATAGCATCTTCATTATGGTAGTCAATAGCGCGAAACAAAGGGGTTGAAAAAGTTGTTTTTTTAACTCCCATATGAGGAAGTAGTATTTTTTGATTAACATCCATGCCATTGTCTATCAACATTTGCAAGCAATCCATGTTTCTATAGGAACCCAGCATTGCATACCATAAATTCATACGATAATCTTTACTATTTATGGGATAACCTTGGCTTATTAGCTCTCGAATAATCTCCAGTGTTAAATCGCTAGTGTAGCTATTACCCAATCCTTCCACAACTAGATAGATAAAACCATTTTGATGCGAAGTCAATGATTCGTTAAAAGGAGCTTCAGCTTTAATCAGAAGTAATGCTGATTTGAAGTCTCCTAACTTCAATGCATAATGAATAAGTCTATGACCCTCATAAGAAACATCTAAATTAGCTCCTAAGTTGATCAAAGCTTCAACAGATGCTGATTTTTTTAGAAGAACTGCTAAAAGAATTGGGGGTTTTCCATTTATATAATTAACGTTAGCTCCATTCAGAACAGCTTGCTGTATTTCTTCAACTGAATCATTAAATATTGCTTTTTCAAGCAAGGTATCTGCTGCGATTTTAATAGAGGATACATTTTCAGCAGAAAAAGCAGGGACTGTTGAGAAAACAGGAGCAGTAATCAAAAGTATATGCAATATTTCAACAATAAATTTCATAATAAACTCGTTTTTAATGATTTATGATTCTATCAAAATATCAATAAAAACAAAACATATTCGTTTCACTAGAGCTAGAACTCCTGCTTATGACCTTAAAAAACTAAAAATACTTGGAAAAACCTGTATTTTACCTGTAAAAACCCTCCCCATATGGTCCTCTATATACCGAAGAAATAATCTTATATTTTGACATTCAATCGTCATAAAAAAACACCATCGTCGTTATCAATAAGGTGAATATAAATATTAACATTCCGATACAAATCTTATGGGAAAATGCCTAGTTCCCTATAAGATTTTCTATTAAATCTTAGCTAGTTCTTGATCTTCTATTTCTGCTTCAAATTTTGGGTTAGAAAACTCAGAAAAATCCGTATAAGCAAGCAATTCTTTTGGATGGGGGTAAGACTTGTCTTCAAAGAACTTATTTCCTAGTTTCTCTCTGTCTATTTTCTCTTCTTTTGAAGAATGCTTGCGTTTTGGAATAGGAATCTCGCAGTATTCTTTGAAAGAATCCTTATCCAGAAGAAGCATTTTGATTATAGCTAATCTTGCAAACTCCATTAAATCAAAAAGATCTTTTAATTCTTCGCTGTCCGTAGGGGTTTTATTAGAATCATCCGAAGTTATAGCATCAGGCTCTTTAAGGAAACCATGCAGATCGGGTCCTCTGTGAAGTTGCCAAATCGATACTACACGCGACTTAATTTCCTCTTCTGATAGAGGCTTTTTCAGAAATTTGCTCGGCAATTCTTTAAGAAAAAGGCTTAGCCTCGTTGAGGCCTTTAATTCATGTTTATGGGTTGGATTTCCAGTAAAAGCATCAATCAAAGGAATGAGCTTTGAAAAGGAAGAGCTTGCGTAGGTTGATTGCTCCCAAAGAGTAGCTTCGAAGAAGGCTTTTAAGACATAATAAGGACGAGATGCTGTTTTTCTTGAGTTGAAAATCTCTACAAATCGCGCAAAATATACACCAGCTTGCTTGAGATCTTCTTCATTGTATTGCAATAGATTTTCTCCGTAAGCATGACTAAAAAAGGTATCAATAGAGATGTTAGATCTCTTTAAAATTCTGCTAGGTGTTCTGCCTAAAAAACCCTCTTCTTCATTGCCATAAGAAAAACTACCAGAAATATTTATATAAAGGGGCTTCGTTAAATATAGCGCTGACATCATTAACCAAAAATAGCGATTCCTCAAGTTATCAGGAACAGAAGAGTCTATCTTGATGCAAGCATTAACGATACCCATTCCTAGTCCAAAACCTGGATAAACCCATTCGGCTAAGGCTATGTTTTCTCGTTCCGTTGAACCTTTTCCTGCGGCCAATGCTAACGCATGTTGTGGTGTTGAAGCTAAGAAAATTCCAGGAGCTAATTCTATCGGAAGTTGATGGAAAAGAGAGCTATCTATTTTAAAATGTAAAAATAGAAAGCATCTATCGTTGAAGGAAAACTGGTTAAGACTAGACTTCATTGAAACTCGCAGTGTATTGTGTATTATCGTAATGCTGTATTACAGTCACATTCTCATACACAGATTGACTTTATTCAAATAAGGAACTTGGGGCTGTTGATAAAAATGACTTTAGTGGAATTCCTTGATCTCCGACTAATAAAATTCTATCTGGGTTAAATTGTTTTACAAAAGAATCTATTCCTGAGTGTTGGATAGATTCTTGATTACTCTTAACCTCTAAGGCAATGAGTTTTTCTCCTAATTGAAGGACAAAATCAACCTCCTTATCCCCTTCTCTCCAATAGAAAAGCTCTATTTGCGTCCCTCGAATACCATTAAGCAAGTGCGCCCCTACAACTGATTCAACAAGCCTACCTAAAAACGCTTTATCCGACACAGCTTCAAGAAAGTTTTTTCCAGATTGCGCGCTCATAAGGGCGTTATTGTAAACGGCAAATTTAGGGCTGGATCCTTTTCTTCTTACATTCTGATTCGCAAATTTCTGTAATCCAGTAAGAAGTCCTGCGCCATTAAGTAAATCTAAATAGTGCGCTAGAGTAGTCGAATTACCAGCATCTTGTAATTCCCCAAGCATTTTATTATATGAAAGAATTTGCCCAGAGTAATGGCATCCCAACTGAAAAAGCCTTCTCAATAACGCAGGTTTATTTACTTGGCTCATCAATAAAATATCGCGAGAAATCGTTGTTTCTATAATAGATTCATTAATGTAGTTAGTCCAACGCTCTGGATTTTTTTCGTCGGCAAGAGGAGCAGCTCCAGGATATCCTCCAAAATAAAGATAGCGTTCCAGAGACCACCCAAAGATTTCATGCATTTCTTTAAAAGACCAATGGGTAATAGGGATAGTCTCAAATCTTCCAGCAAGGCTTTCAGACAATCCTTTTTGCATTAACCAAGGGGATGAACCAAGAACCATTACAGAAAGATCAATTCCAGAAGCAGTGTCTTGATCCCAAAGAAGTTTGACCATATCTGACCAATGAGGAATCTTCTGAATTTCATCCACAATCAGAAGGGCTTTTCCTTCGGTTTTTGCAAGTTCCCTCGCAACATCCCATTGCTGTCTTAACCAAGAGACATCTTGAAGTGTCGCAAGATCAGCTGTGATGTATCTGCTTGGTGTTCCCAATTCGTCTGCCACTTGGCGCGCTAACGTTGTTTTTCCAACTTGGCGAGGGCCTATAAGAGATTGGATGAAACGACGAGGCTCTTGAAGTCTTTTCAAAAGCAATTCAAAGGATGGTCTTTTTTTTATCATGACTTTACTCAACGCATTGATCAAATTTACTCAGTCTTTTGAGTAATTTTACTAAATGCGTTGAGTAAAGTCAAGATCAGCGATGAAAAGATTTTTTCGGTGATCCTGTAATACAGTATTACTGTCTAAAAAGACTAAATTCTTTGGCTCAGCTTTAGACCGCAATAAAAGAACTTAAAAAAAAAGCCACTATAGTATTTGAAAGACTAAACTATCAATTATATTCTGGAGTAAGCAATACAAGATGATAATCGTAATCAATCATATCTTTTGCCAAGCAAATAATTTGACCGTGATCATTAATATCAATAGCTTCTAATAGGATATAATTTATATTTTTATCAATCATTTCATTTAAATCTAACATTCCATTCTGTTTTGTCCAGATAAATGCTCTCCTAAAACCATACCCCCAATCATAATAATCGTTTATATCTCTATTTCCACTAATTCCAACAATATCCCCATTATTATTAATTGAATATGCAACGGAATCTTCGTCGTTTTCCAAAGTTCCAAGATCAAGCAATGAACCATTTTCCCATAAGAAAGCATGATATGAATATTTATTATTTTTCTTCTTAATGTTTAATTCAGATAATCCAACAATTTGTTTTGAATCATTTATGCACGTAGCACAACTGTAAAATTTATCTTCATGACCTAAATTGCCAAGAGAAATTATTTTTTTCTGAGAATAATCATACATAAAAGCGTGTGCAGGTTTGTATATGCGAGCGTCTTGACCTACTCCATAAAAGATCCCACCAGAAACATCACTATTATTATTAAGAGATTTGACACAAATACTCATTTGAAGTGGATGTGTTGGGTGATTCAATATTAATCCTGTTCTTCCATCTAAGATCAAACTCGAGTGTCCATAACGATAATTCCCTTTATGAGAAAAAAAATTAAAAATCGAATCAACAAAACCATAACCAGCCATTAATCCAAAATCATTAATTTCCATATGAGATCCAAATAAATTATACCCATCTATTTGAATTAAAGTAGACCCTAAGCTAGAAAACCCTTTACTATTTGAGTAAACAAATGGCACATAATATAATTTCCTTCCTGAATTTGGAGAAAAATTTTCTGTCGAATAAAAACCAACTATTTCATTGTTATTATTTACATCAAAAATTCTTTCAATTTGATGATCGACAACATCGATATAAATATTTTTTTCTTCCTTTGAATCATAAATAAAAAAACTTTGCTTCCAATATCCATCTATTAAATCACCCTTTGTTCCAACAACAATTCCATTATTATTTAATTTAACGGGAAAATGCGGAAAGATCGGATTTTTCTCTATATGGCTAACTTGATAGTTGAGCGAAAATAAACAACACGGCATTAAAACAACAAAAACAAAAGAAATATATTTTTTTAACATTTACAATCTCACGGTCTATTTTTATCAGAAAGAATAACAAAATAGCCGAAAAAAAGATACTTATAATCTGTCTACTCAAAGCCTGTCTACTTTGAGTCTGTCGACTCTGAGAGTTCAAATCAATACCCTTATTCAATTTAAAGGGTACTACATGGATGTTTCACTTAGCGAAAAAGAACGCGAAAATATACGGTGTCGTTTTGGCGATTTGGTGCGTCAAAAACGAAGAGAAAAAGGCATTTCTCAAGAAGAATTAGCTTTTGAAAGCGGCCTTCACAGAACATATGTCGGAAGCGTTGAAAGGGGTGAACGCAATTTAAGCCTAGAAAACATATTTATCCTCGCAAAAGCTCTTTCGTGCAGTCCAAAAGAATTGATTCCAGAATAAAATCCTTGAACATTTCCACATCCACCCATTATGGTAGTAACTTACTACTTAATGAGGGTTGATGGGTCGTCCAAAAGAAATTAAAGATAGCGTTCGATTGTCTGTGGTTCTTTCAAAACAACAAGCGGAAAGAATTAAGCATATGGCGCTCCGAATGAGCTCTCAAGAAGGTAGACAAATAACCGTTTCTGAGACAATAAGAATGGCAGTCGAAGCAGTATATCCTGTCCCTAAAAGTCAAATGGACATGTTCGACGCTTGATTTATGGTTCGAAGAAAATCTTTCTGCTCGTTTAGCATTTTTTTGAAATTCTTTTTCTCTTCCATCGTCTCTTTTGAATAAAAACCATGTTTCCACGATGCCATCTTTTGTTTTAGCCTTCCATTTGCTGTTTTAGCACCCGTGCTTTTTCCTCCATGAAAATGACAGCGTCCATTAGCCATAGCAATACGCTTACAAGAAGCCTGGTTATTCGACCTAACTCTAGCCCCACATTTCTGACTCATGGGGTACCTCCGCTATTTTTATTCCCCCCTCCCCCAGCTTCAAAATTACCGACGATAGCACGTCCCCCATCGTTGACGTTAACATGCTGAACGACAACTTTTTGCTCTCCTTTTCGTCTGTACCGCATGAGAGCCTCTAACGTTTCATTGAATAGGCGTGAGAGCTTTGTAGAGCGATTTATATATAATTCTTCTCCCTCAATTGATTGACCTTCTGATAGTGAAAGGGTCATAAAATTAGATATTTGTAAATTTAAAGAAATCAGCCTCATTACAAGCATTCCTTCCACTTCGTCGTTAGGTTTAAGCGAATGCAAGGTATCTAAAATAGCGTTAAGTGTTTTTTCAGCTTCGTGCTTGTCCATTTGATCAAGATTTATTCCCCCTGCACTCAAGCAAGAATTTAAAAGCATCAACCCAAAATCAGACGATCTAGCCCCAGTAGCTAAACATATCCCTGCGTGAATTAAATCCTGTTTGTCTTGCTGACTTCCTCTTTTGGTATTTGTTTCTAGGATAATTTTTTTAGCTCCATTTTCGTCGCATTGCTGCGTAGCCTTAATGGGACTGAGAGTATTGTCCTGACTTTTCCAATTTGCAATTGTTGATTTGTCCTTATCTTTCATGGGAAGTTCGATGTTCTTACATTCACTCTGTAAATCTTTCATTGGATTACCTAAAAAGTTACGATAGAGGACTCAAAATCTATAGAGATGGGTATGAGCCCGACTTGTATTACAGTAACACTGTATTACAAAAACACATAACATTTAATAATTTTTTGAAAACAGGCAAGTTATTGCTCTAGGTTAAATTTTTAAAGGCTCTTCTGAAGGTATTCGCCCCGCCTTAAGCGGGGGCGAATACCGCTAAATAACGGTATCCGTTACCGTTACCGTTGAAGGTTTTTGTGTTTTTAACTAGGAAGTTTGGAAAAGTTAAGCAACCTTAGCAAGGGGGGTTAAGCAACCTTAGCAAGGGAGGTTAAGCAACCTTAACGGCATCTCTCTTTTTTTGAGACCGATTATAGATAGAACACCGTTGACCGTTTTTAGGAATTTTTCTTGGGAAATCTGGAAAAGTTAAGCAACCTTAAATAAGTGAACCTGGATTATCTTTTAATTTTTTGCGAGGGCTTTGATTTTTTTATTTGCCGCCGACTTTTTTCCTCTTTCTGAGTTTGTTAATCGCTGTTCACCTTGATAAAGAAGAAAATTTTCTACTTTTTTGTAGTAAGACGTTAACCGATACTCGTCTCCCTGACGATCTAAAAACCAATTTACTAAATCAGGTTGGCTCCAGTGGTGTACTATTTGTTGAATCTTTGTTAAGTTAATCCCTGATTCATAGGCCATTTCTCTCCATTTTTCCTCGGAGATGAGAATAGACCCCATTTTTGCTAATCGATCGGATTGATTTGCGAATTCTTCAAAAACTAACAATTGAAGATGTGCTTGATGTGCATAGGTGTTTTTTGATCCATAGAACGATGGAAAGTCTCCGATTGGAATTAATCTTCTGTTATTATTTGGAAGTTTAAAAACATAATTAGGGAGTAGCATGTCGCCTAAAATAATGTTTATTCTCGAAGGCTCGGAATTGCGGTATTTTTCTAACACACGTAATGAGATCATATTTCCTCGGCTTCCGTCTGGAAATGTAAAATATCCATGCGCTTGAGCATGAAGAATATCTCTTATTTTTGCGATATCATGTTCAGAATTGCAGTTGCATAGTTCGCTTATTTTGCTATATCCACCATCAATCTCAATCAATCTTGGATCTTTTTTATTTTCAGACCAATTTTCAAAGCCTGTTTGTATTTGCCATCTGATTACCTTGTGTCCTGTTAGGGAGCTTAAATATTTTATCCCGTTTTTAAATACCGCAAACATGTTTGCATCGACTACTGGTGTTGTAAGAATTTGGCTTCCCTTTTCATTACAGCAGATAATCGTTTCGTTTTGATGAATGAAATTTTTCTT
This sequence comes from Parachlamydiaceae bacterium, assembly GCA_044326545.1. Lineage (GTDB taxonomy): Bacteria > Chlamydiota > Chlamydiia > Chlamydiales > Parachlamydiaceae > JANWJE01. The sequence goes on from JBIRBM010000039.1 coordinate 12,225, forward strand.
CTCTTTTGGATTTAAAATTGGTTTGATTATTTCTACTATTGGAGTTGTAACTGCTGGTACCTGATTGAGTTGACGATTCCATAACCTTTGGCATCTATCTTTCCATAGCGTTTGACTGAGTAAAATGATAAACGGACTTAAAAGCTCATTTGTCTGTGGTACCCAAAGTCCCCATACGCTTCTTCTATGTAATTCCGAAAAGTTCTGTGTTTTATAGAATTTAAATAATTCTTTACTGTTTTTCTGTACTAATACTGCGTTTTTTTTCCCTGTGGGTCCTATTTGTTTTAAATAGTTAATAAAATCTAGATCGATCTGCAAAATTTCTAATTTATCGTCAGATAGATGATCTTGTAAATCATTGGGATCAGGATATGGTTTTTGAAAAGCAGGATGTTCCAAAGACTTAAATGTTTTGAATATTTTTTGACAGTTATCTAATAGTTCTCTTGCTAAAATATCTACAGCTTTGTTGTCTTCTATGGAAAATTTCTCTTTAAGAATTGTGCGTGCTGTATAAAAATGAATTTGTATTGGATCTTTTGATAGGATGCTAAAAATTGATTCTTTTACGAATGTTAACCACACAATGTCTTCATCTGTGTCTACAAGTGGTTCGAATATTTTAACAAAAACATTGTTCTCGTATAGTAGGGCTTTGTTTTTTATAAGATAATCAGCGTGTTGATCTGCTATTAAATTTGTTGATTCAGACTCTTTTGGTTCTCCTCGTTTTATCTTTATCATTTTTATTTTATCTGGTGTCATTTTTATATCTTGTAAATGAGGCTTGTGAAATTCTTCTGGTATTTTTCCTGCGGCTAACCATTCTTCCATTTCTTGTTTTGTTAGGTCAATCGATTTAGACGACAGGTCTGGGGATAAGGACACCTCCCCTGTTTCTAGATTTTGAAGAGTGTTATGAGCAGGTAGTGGCATAGTAGAACCTAATATTTGTGGCCTGTTGGGGCTTTAATTTTTTCTTCTGTATGAGTGCACCTTTCTATAAAACCATCAACATCTTTTTTGGTTTTAATTTCTTCAATAATGGCTGTGAAGTTCGATTTTGTCATTTTTAACGTAGCAGTATCTGTATTGGCATCTTTTGTATAATTGCATTGCCAGCGAACACCGTCTGTGAGGGCTGAAGCCCCCCTAGCTGCTGATTGATTTTGGCTTGTCCCACTTTGTATGGATGATTTATTTGCGTGATGTGCAAAAACGATGGTTGGATTGCCAGGCAAGTCAATAGTTAACTCTTCTAACAAGGCTATAAATTGAGTTGCCGCTGCGTTGTCTGTTTCTGCATCCGCTCCCATTAATCTTGATATTGGATCTAAAATGATCAATGTCCATCCATCTTTTGGTGCGGTGTCTTCTAATCGCATTTTTAATTCTCTAAAGTAAATGCTGGGTTTTCCATTTTCGATAAATGATGCCTGTTGGCCGCAAAATGAAAATGCTGCAATACGTTTACTTGCTTGAAATAAATTTGAATCACTGTCCAGTAGTGTAGGAACTTTTTGTCTTAGATGTTTAGTTGCTTTATATAGTAGCCTATGAATGTCATCATATTGATTTTCGCCAAGACCAAGAAATATATTTCCTTGTCCATTTGCTCCACAATGTTTGGTTGGGGTATATGCATCTAAAAATGGTGTTCCTGTAGCAATAGAAATTGCTAATTGAGCTAAAAGGTGTGTTTTTCCCACTCCTCCTGCTCCAACAAGCATCGCAACAATACCTTTAGGTAGAAATCCTGCTGATTTCCCATCATTTTTTGCATACTCTAAAAGCATTGCTTTTCTGTTAGGCTCTACAAGAAAGTAATTTTCATTATGTTCGTTTAAAAATTGAATTGGAAATTTGTCTTTGGCTCCCTTGTTTCTCTCTATGAGCTTTAGGTTTTCTTGAGCCGATATGATTAATTTTTTTGGATCTTCTTCACTTAGGACTTTTTTTTGCAAATCTAAGGCTAAATCTAAAATTTTCCGTTTATTAGAATGGTTTTTCAGTTCGTTAATGTATTCTTCTGTATAAGAGGATGTCCCTGCGTATTGAGCTAGAGTTGTAATGTAGCCTGGCCCACCAACTGATTTGAGTTTGTCTTGTTTTTTTAGCTCTTCACATATTAGATGAACATCTCCTACTCCTTCGCTTTTCCAAATAGATTGAAGAGATTGAAAGATTATTTTGTGCTCTAGAAAATAAAAATCGGTATCTATAGTTAATTAGATTTAAAAATTTACATATTAAACACATGATCAATTGTTTGTGAGAGGCTAGAAAATTGATGAATCATTGACCTGACTTGTGCTTTAAACCAACCCCAATATTTCTCAATTGGATTAAGATCAGGAGA
>JBIRBM010000068.1:0-3001 GCA_044326545.1 Parachlamydiaceae bacterium
CTGTTTTCTTTTTCTTGATCCACTGATAAATAGCGGGTCTTGAAACATCAAAAAGGCGAGCAGCTTCTGAAATTGACCCACCTTTTTCCACATACTTTAAAACTTTTTCACGTAAATCAATTGAATAACTCATTCAACAAGCTTACTATTTTATTGTTAATTGTTCAACCTAATTCACTATATATTGATTGGCACAAATCTACTGACGATGATCACGCATACAGTAATAATACCAGATTTTATACAAAAATCTTTCATAATAGAACTCGAAATATAATATGTTTATTGTGATTATGCTTTATAAACAACTCGGGTTGAATCTATAGCTTCTGTCTAAACCCTTTTCTTTTTCCATCGTATATCTTTCATTGATCAGTTTTATCACCACCCTATTTTTTTCTTTGATTTTTGAGCAGATATCTTTCAATCTTGATTGAAGCCATTCTGCAATTTCATCGTATTGTGTACTTTTTGGAAATTTTTTTATTTCATCATAACAATTAATGTAGTCTTGTATAAAGATGTCACCATAATATTCATCTTCAGATCCCCAGCTTTTATCATGCCTTCTGATCTCTCTAGAATCACTGACTTCTAAATACGCAGGACGATACATTTGCAGGTTAACAGAAACATATTCAGCACATCCATCGATGCAAATTTTGACTTCAGGATGATGAAAATAACTTCTTGCAGTTATACCCTCCGATGAAATCGCGTCAATGAGCAGATCTTTTAATGTTGAGCCCTTTGCAAAATATGTATCTAAAACATCAACACCCAAATACTGTGAAGCCCAAAGCGAATCTGGTACGAAGAGAGATTTTGATACAGCCCTTTCTGCTTTGCAAAGTCCATTCTCATAAGCACGACGGACTTTAATATGGCAAACTTGTTCGCACCCCTCATTTGTGGCAAACCATACAAAATATAAGGAACAAATCCAAGTAGTTATATATAATAAAATTTTTATTTTTCTTTTAATATTCATAGTTAAATTCTTTATTGTTAGATAAGATGTTTAATCATAATGATTCGAATAATTAAAAGGTACTCATAATCATTTTTTAATACCCATAGTCTGTGTATCAAGTCTATGAGAATTCCTATCCTAAGTGTATTAAAGAGGTACACATGGGTAAGGATTCGCATAACAGAAAAAAAACACCAGCAAGGAAAGCATTCGGATTACAAGTGCGAATGCGGCGTTTTAAGTTAGAGATGACTCAAGAAGAATTGGCAGAGAAGGCTGATTTGCATCCCACATATGTGGGTTCGGTAGAAAGAGGAGAACGCAATATTGCCCTTGAGAATATCATTGTTCTTGCAAAAGCACTGGGATGCTCTCCCAGAGATCTACTGCCTGAATAGAATGTTTTGGCAAATGCCAAGAATTCTTGATTTTGTGGAAAATATATGGCATAATGAAGGAAAATCTTGGATAAAAGGTGTTTCTTATGGGTGCGTTATCTCAACATGATATTTTCTCAAATATACCTAAAAAGGATTTCCTCTCTCTTTTTGATAAAGGTGAAGCACGCTGTTCTAAAGTTGTTGATTTTGTCGACTTCAGAAAGGATGATGTAGCTAAAGCTGTTGGCGTTCCCTCAAGCTCCGTTCGCTACGATGAACGAATGCCTCAAATTCTTAAGGATAGGTTGAGAGAATGGGCTACTCTTTTTAATTTAGTTGCTCAATTTTTTGAAGGAGATGCAATGAAAACAGCTCTCTGGTTTAAAACAACTAATCCAATGCTTGGAAATATTTCACCTCGCGATATGATTCGTTTTGGCAAATATCAAAAATTGCTTAAATTCATTCTTAACGCCCTTTCTGAAAATCAATATTAGAATTTCTAAAGATGAGTCATTGCAAGCTTGATCCCACCTCCCCACTTTTTCTTCTCGACCAATTCTCCATAAAAGATCTTGATCAATGGGAAGAGCAAAAAGAGAAAATTCTGCGATATCATTGGGATCTCTATAGCGCACTTGCATATGAAAGAAAAAAAATCTCTGATCAATTACACTTAGCTCTTTTAGAAGCTGCTTATAAACCTTATGAATTTGAAGGGTGGCAAAGACAGGTACGATATAAATATGCTCTAACTCCTCTGTCACCAAAAGGGAGTTTGTTTGAGCCCGGTGGTCGCTTTAATATTCCACAAATGAACCTAGAACAAATACCATCATTTCCAGCTCTTTATATAGCTGAAGATAAAGAAACCGTTCTACAAGAAGCCGGACAACATCTCGATTCTAAAATCCCAAAAGGTCTTTCCGCTTTAGATTTATCTTTAATAAGGAAAGATTCTATTTCTATTGTTTCTGTACATGGACAATTACAATCTATTATTGATTTAGGCAAACTGAAAAGACTTAAACCATTTTTAGATTTAATAAAAAACTTTTCTATCCCAAAAAATGTTTTACAAACTGCAAAAAAATTGGGCATAAAACCTCCAGGAGTTGTGAAAAATCTCAAAGTACTAGGCGAACAATTACTAGAACCCAATTGGCGTTCCGCTTGTATGCAATTAGATGTTCCTGCTAACTGCCAAATTTTTGGGCAATTGGTCTCGAGTGCTGGTATAGAAGGGATTCTTTATCCGTCCAAATTCACTAGGAAGAATTGTTTAGCAATTTATCCCCAGAACTTTGACTTAGGATCCTTTATTGCTGTCAAAGGCGATGCTCCGGAGAGTGCTGTCGTCAGATTAGACGCAGAAAACTGGAAATCACTCCAAGCAACATTCTGATGACCGAATATATAGTTAATTAGATTTAAAAATTTACATATTAAACACATGATCAATTGTTTGTGAGAGGCTAGAAAATTGATGAATCATTGACCTGACTTCTGCTTTAAACCAACCCCAATATTTCTCAATTGGATTAAGATCAGGAGAATAAGGAGGAAGGAAAATGAGCTGACATTGCGCTTTTTCTATCAATTCTTGAGTCCGTTTTGATTTGTGAAAAGTTGCGTTATCCATAATAAC
>JBIRBM010000059.1:0-4429 GCA_044326545.1 Parachlamydiaceae bacterium
ACATCAAAAAGGCGAGCAGCTTCTGAAATTGACCCACCTTTTTCCACATACTTTAAAACTTTTTCACGTAAATCAATTGAATAACTCATTCAACAAGTTTACTATTTTATTGTTAATTGTTCAACCTAATTCACTATAGTCAAACAATTAAATTGGCTTAATAGTTTGAATTTTTTGAATACTGATCGCAATCTGAATCCAAAATTTATTCTAGGAAATGCTTATGAAAACGAAATGAACTTGAAGTGTCTAAAAAAGCGAAAGCTACCCTTTATATGACAGAGGCAGACGAAAATTTGTTAAATGAAATATTTATTAAACGTCTTAGAGATCGACGTAAAACCGATAAGTCAGCTCTCTTGTGTCAAGGAATTAGACTTCTATATGAAAAAGAAATAGAGGTTTCCAATCGCTAAAAAATCGGTTCCGATAATTAAAAAAGCTGAAGTTTCAACGGGAGATTATAAAAATTTTATCACATCGCTGAAGGAAAAGATACACTTAGCTCAAATCAAAGGAACTATAGCGGTCAACAAGGAATTAATTAAGCTATATTGGGACATAGGCAAAGATATCGTTGAAAAGCAGGATCAGGAAGGTTGGGGAAGCAAGATTCTAGAAAAAGTAGCTCAAGACCTCCAAAATGAATTTCCTAGTGTAGAAGGCTTCTCAAGGCGCAATATGTTCAGAATGAAGTCATTTTATCAAGCTTATGAAAAAGTGCCGTTGATGATCACCTTAGACATGAAAATGGCCAGCCAAGTATTAGAATCATTCTATGTAAAACCAAGGACAATCTTTTTGCTGAATACGTATTAAGAAATTTCAATCGACCAATTGGACTGGCTGAATTTGAAGTGAAAATAGTTGAAAAGCTGCCAAATGAACTCAAATCAAGTTTACCAACAGTGAAAGAAATCGAAGCAGAATTGCGTTTAATACCGAAAGAAAAGAAGGTAAAACCTCAAATGTAAGACTCTCTTACATCTGTTTATCAAATCTCTATGAGACATGTTTAGTCCTCTACGCAGTAAGACTACCATTTCCAGAGATCCGTTGCGTTATGCGCTCTCGATTCTACCGATAAAGTGGGAATCTGCTTTTTCTGGCAATTTTTCTTGCGTTATTGGTAAATACATCTTATGTTATATGTGAATATACGTATATACGTATTAATGCATAAAAAAATAGTCAAAAATAAGGAGTTAGCTTATGGATTATTATCACCAACCACAAACCGAATATGTCTATTACGTAGCAGCAAATACCTCTAAAAACACGGAAGACGTAAAAAGAGAAGTGCGTTCGGCTTATGGCGGTGTAGCTGAAGCGAATAACCAAAAAAAAGGCTGTGGCAATTCAAGAAGCTGTTGCGGTGTTTCGGCAAAGCCTGATAGTGGTTATTCGCAAGAATTAGGATATTCGCAAGAAGACTTGAACAGCGTACCTGAAGGTTGCAATATGGGGTTAGGTTGTGGGAATCCTCAGGCTATAGCTTCTTTAAAACAAGGTGAAGTTGTTCTAGATTTAGGTGCTGGTGGTGGTTTTGACGTCTTTTTAGCAGCAAAACAAGTCGGTCCAAAAGGAAAAGTATATGGAGTAGACATGACTCCAGAAATGATAAGTAAAGCTAGAGATAATGCGTCTAAAAATGGCAACAAGAATGTTGAATTCCTTTTAGGAGAAATAGAGCATTTGCCTCTTCCTAACAATACTGTGGATGCCATTATATCAAATTGTGTTGTTAACCTATCAACAAATAAAGAAAGCGTTTTTAATGAGGCTTTCCGAGTATTAAAAGACGGTGGTAGGTTGGCTATATCTGATATGGTTGCGAGCAAACCATTACCCTCAGAAATGATTAATAATAAGGAGCTTTATTGCAATTGCATCTCTGGTGCTATTACAATCAATGAACTTAAAAACATTTTGGCAAAAGCTGGATTTACAGACATTGTGATTGAACCTCAAGAGAACAGTCGCATGTTTATTAAGGATTGGATTCCTGGTTCTGATGCAGAAAATTATGTGGTATCAGCAAAAATTAAGGCTGTTAAACCAAAGGCAAGACGATGATAAGTCCTAATGAGTTATTCTCTCTGTTATCTGATGAAACACGCTTGCGCTGTTTAATTTTGCTTCAAAAAGAAGGAGAACTTTGCGTTTGCGAAATTAGTCAGATAATAGGAAGTATACAACCAAAGATGTCTCGCCATCTGGCTCTTATGCGCAATTCTGGACTTGTTTCGGATGAACGCAGAGGGCAGTGGGTGTATTACAGTCTTAATCCATCATTACCTAATTGGGCTAAGAAAATTATCGCATCTACTTTAGAAAATCTTCAAAAAGAAGAACCATATAGCCTAGACATACGTAAAATATCCTCACTAAAGAAAGAAAATAGTTGTAATTCAAAGCTTAAACTAGCTGAATAGTGGTTATTTCAAAATGAGAGGCGATTCATGGGGAATATACAGAAAACATCCGTTAAACGCCTCTCTTTCTTAGACCGTTATCTCACTCTTTGGATTTTTCTAGCCATGTTGATTGGTATAGGTATTGGAGACTTATACTCCAACATTCAAGTCGTCATTAATAGGTTTCAGTTCGGAACGACCAATATTGCGATAGCGATTGGCCTTATTCTTATGATGTACCCTCCTCTTGCAAAGGTTAAATATGAGCGTATTGGAGAAGTCTTTCGCAACTTCAAAGTTCTTCTTTTGTCATTAGTCCAAAATTGGCTTATTGGGCCAGTTTTAATGTTTGCTCTGGCGATTGTGTTCCTACCTCACTATCCTGAGTACATGGTAGGTCTTATCCTGATTGGGTTAGCCAGATGTATTGCTATGGTGATCGTATGGAATGATTTAGCTAAAGGGGATAGGGAGTATTGTGCTGGCCTAGTGGCTTTCAACTCTATTTTTCAGATTCTCTTTTTTCCAATATATGCCTATGTATTCATTACACTATTACCTACATTCTTTGGACTAAATGGAAGTGTAGTAGATGTTTCCATACGAGAAATAGCCTATAGCGTTTTTATCTATTTAGGCATTCCTTTTTTTGCTGGAATTCTCACGAGAGTCATCGGAATTAAACTTAAAGGCATAGAGTGGTATGAGAATGTTTTGATGCCATTAATTTCTCCACTGACCCTCGCTTCACTTTTATTCACCATTCTGGTGATGTTTTCTCTGAAAGGTAAGTTCATTGTGCAGCTTCCTTTTGATGTTTTTATAATATCCATACCTCTAGCTATCTACTTCCTCATCATGTTTTTGCTATCGTTTTATTTGTCCTATAAAGCAGGAGCTAGTTACGAGCAGTCTGCAACCCTAAGTTTTACGGCGGCATCTAATAACTTTGAGTTGGCCATAGCTGTTGCAATCGCTGTGTTTGGTATCAATTCAGGACAAGCTTTTGCGGCTGTTATTGGTCCGCTGGTTGAGGTACCTGTCTTGATAAGCCTTGTTCAAGTTTCTTTGTTGATTAAGAAAAAATTCTATAGGATTCGGAATGAATAGAGATTGAGGTGAAATGTCAAATTCTTCTGTCAATTCAAAAGCATTCTTTTTGTATGCACGGGAAATTTCTGTCCTAGTCAGATGGCTGAAGGCTGGGTAAAAAAACTTAAGGGCGATATTCTATGGCACTGTTAACAAATTAGACAGAGAGCTTTAATAGCAGCTAATACAAAGAAAGAAAAAAAAGTATGAAGGAGTTTTTCAAATCTTAAAGCAACTCGTTTATTTTCTTTTATTCGACCAAAAAAACGCTCAATTGCAGAACGCGTGGGATAATAAGGCTTATAAGCTTCTTGCCAACCCGGAAAAATTGCATGTGCTTTTCTCGGTATGATTGGAATTTTTTCAGCCTTTTTAATAGCTGTAGGAACATCAGAGTCATCATATCCTTTATTCATCAACAACTCTCTATTATATTTTTATAAATATAATAGATTGGTAGCTAATTTGTTAACAGTTCTATATACTAAGAAATTGAATTGTGAAAAGTTTTTTTGATTTTGGGCACGGGCACGGGCAAGGAAATGAATGATGCAAGAGGTCTAATAGACTCATGCGCACTTTGACCTTGAACGCCTATATATTCGCAAATTTTGAGGGTAAGTAACAGTTTGATAAAATCTCTCCAAATCTGTTAGTTTCTCAGCGGTTCCCGCTGGTAATTTTTTAGAGGAAAAATAATTCTTAGTTTCGTAAACTTTTTTCATTAAGTTATTCAATTTTAATATTTTATTAGACATTATGAGAAAAGATCTTTGCATGCCTGGGTTCATTCAGGCGATACGAAATAAATTTTTAAAAATTCCGGATCCCAGACAATTTTCGTGCCCAAATCAGATTTCATTTATTGATTGCCTTCTGTCTTGTTTTGCTGTTTTTAACCTCAAATGGCCCTCTTTGCT
>JBIRBM010000056.1:0-4814 GCA_044326545.1 Parachlamydiaceae bacterium
CATTCCGCTAGTGGGCTGTTTTTTCTTCGATTTCTCGATTTTTGATCTGAATTTGACAGATTTTGAACAATATTTCATTCAATATTGCCGCAAAATTTGCAAATCCAGCTGAAAAAACGATAAATTCGAATCAAAAATAGCCCACTAGCGGAATGTGGGCAGTAGAACATACGAGCAAATTTTATTAAAATTTCGTTCGACTAACTCAATTTTTTGAATAAGGAATTTATAATGAGAGCTAAATATTATCTTGTCATGACAACGCTATCTTTAGCGTTCACTGGACGCCTTTTTGCAGAAGTAGACGAAGGATTTCAAGCCCCACCCGACCAAAGTTTTTGGCAAACACTCGTAATGATTGGTATTGCGTTTTTATTTTTTTATGTGATTTTATGGAGACCCGAGCAAAAAAGACGTAAAGCCCTAGAAGAGCAGAGAGGGGGATTAAAAAAAGGGGATCGCGTTGCCGCTATGGGAATTATAGGAACTGTTCTACGAGTTGGAGAGCAAACTGTCATTTTAAAAATGTATGATGGAGCAAAACTCGAATTCTATAAAGCGGCTATCACAGATATCTTACCTGAAAATGGAGAAGATGGAAGTAAAAAAACTGAGAGCACTGAAGAATAACGTCAGGATCTATTCAATCTTTAACGTCTTGAGAATCCAAGCAGGTATTTCGACTGTCGGAAACCTCGGGCTTGACAGATCGTTGATGACTTCATATTATCAACTCACCTGACGCAAAATCTGGTTAGGGATTTTTGATATAGCCTATGCAGATTTTAGAAAGGGTGTCGAAGTCAATAACGCTATTGATGAGGCAGTCTTTCTAAAAGATACTTAGAATAGGTCAAAATATAGCCCTAATCAGATTTTGCGTCAGGTGAGTTATAAATATGGGGTCCCAAAATTGGCATTTTGAGCTTGAATGAGGATATGTTTGGCGACCCTCTCAAAATTTAGCTCTCAACCCACACAAATATGCTACATTCTTTCAAGCAAAGCAAATTTTGAAAGAGATTTATTGCATTCGAGACAAAGACTTCAAATAAAGCAACCGATTTTTTTCCAAAGCCTGCAAAATTTTTCTTCTATCTTGAGTAAAAAACTTTTCCATTTTTTCTTGCAATCGCTCTTTGGTGATCTCGGGATCTCTTAACCGACATCCATAATAGCATTGAAAATGGTCAAGTGTTTCCTTCGGAAAATATTGGATATCGTCTTCCTTCAAAATTTCCATAGGGCGATTAGCCGGAAACTGCAAATCCACGTCTTTGACTTTGAGTTGATAAAATTCTAGTTCTAAGTCTGCAAGAAACAGATCGTAATTTTTTTCATATTCAGCATAAGAGGCTCCAAGATCTAAAAAACGGGAGCTTTGAAAGATTTTCTTTTGATTTAAACCTTGAACGCAATTTTCCACTAACAAAATATTGCACCACAATATTCCCCTGTGTACAATTTGAAGCAGTGAAATACAAGGCTTAAATAGATTGAGAGTATCGATTTTCAATTTTATGATGTAGCCGTTTAAACTACACTGATGTGGGATATACTTAATTTCACGAAAATGACAAGCCACATACATTGCGATTCTTATCACCACGATTTCTTTTGTTGGAATCGGATTGATGGGATTAAAAACTTGCAATATCGCTAAGTTAGGATGAATGGCTTTTAAAAGATTCAAAAATAAAATGTCGCCAATCATCTTTATACTCCCTCTTTGCATTTCAGGGAAAATCAGACAGAATTGTATGAACGAATAACACAACTTAACAAGAATCATTTTTTTTTCAAATGTAATTCTAATTCTCTCTTCTTCGAATTTCATTTGCAATTTCTTGCGAGACCAAGCCAATAATTCATAACCAACCTGATCATACAAGTGCTCTTCTCCTTCAATCTCAAGACATTCCCCTTGAATTTCACTCAGATAGTTTTTTAGTAAAGCATCTTGATCGTTTAGGAATGATAATTTATCAAAATCCTTCCAAAGATCATTCAAAGATTTTGCGATCTTATCCACCTTCAAAAATTCGATAAAACCAAGCGAAGCAACAGAGATTGTCGACACAATAGCGGCAATATACTTACAGTTAGAAGAAGCGACGGTTTTTAATTCATCATCAAACTGCTTTACCCCCTCCTGAATATCATAGATCTTCTTCCAAAGATTATTGAAATCATGTTCTAATTCAAGACATTCATTCGAATTTTTCATCGATTTTAACTGTTCTTCGATACTTAAAAGGATCGCTAACTGTTTTTTTAAAGGCGAAAAAGTATAACCGGTTCCAAGATCTATTGCTAAATCAACGACAAAAGCAATTTTTTTACGAATCACATCAAGAAGTTCAAGAGTAAAGTTTAATATTATTCCAATCGCTGGTTGTTCAGAAAAAATGAGAGTCCAAACACTATAAAAATTCCCTCTATTCTCGACTAAATAATCACTTAATCTAGAGAACCACCGAACTTGATTCAATAAAGTTTTTCGCCCCCCTTTTACTTCCCTAAATTTTTTTTCTAAAGAATTTAAAATCTCACTCCATTTTTTCAAAATGGCTTTTGTTTTTTCTATAGAATCCATTCGAGAATCTCCATTTTTTTTTTCCCTCTCAACCAAAGAAAGGGAAGAGGAATTAAAATGGGGGGCTTGATTTTGAATTGAATTCTGCATACAAATTATCTTAAATAAAGAAATAATTAAGGATTCGTTTATTTTAACATCACGCTAATTTCAAATCAACATCTAAAATTAATTTAAAAATAATAAAGATCAAAGATTTTGAAGGGGTTCTTAAGCAATTAAACATCACAGAAGAAGAAATAACGAGAGGAAGGAGTCTAGACTCCTTCTAGTTGAAAGCAGCAAAAACATGAAAACGAATGCTAAAATGGAAGGCTAATGAGCTTTTTTCATAAAATCTTGGTCTAATACAAGAAGCGCTGACTTATCAGCACCGATTAACTGAATCAAATCGAGATTATCTTGAGCATTTTTCTCTTCTTCGACTTGTTCGGTAATAAACCAATGCAAAAAAACATGGGTTGCATGATCTTTTTCCGTGATGGCAAGTTCATAAATTTCATAAATCCAATGCGTGACTTTTTTTTCATGAGCTAAAGCTAATTCAAAAATGTCTTGAATAGAGTTGAATTTAAATGGAGCTTTATCAATAGCCGGGATTTCGACTTGTCTATTACGATCATTGATATAGTCATAAATTTTCATCGCATGCTCATGTTCCTCACGTGCTTGTTTACGAAACCATTTCATCATTCCATCTAAAGGAACATTTTCAAAATAAGAAGCGATTGAAAGATAAAGCATCGAAGAATACATTTCATGCTTAATCTGCTCATTTAACGCTTGATATATTTTTTCATTCATCTCGCACCGTCCTATTATTTTATAAAAACAGATTTTCATTCATTTATTCATGTTAGGGACCAAGAGTACGATTTGAGGTGAGCGACAACCTAAATCGCACTCTTGGTCCCTAAGATGAGTCATTTAGTATGAACAACTAACATAATCAAATTGATCGATTTATGTCTACAAAATCCTCTGCTTCAATTTAGATTCAACCTCAAAATGATCCACAGCAAATTGATGGATCGAAAGATCGGATGGTCCTCTAAGATAATAACCACCCAAATCATTACCATCGGATCGGCTCATCACTCTATCGGATAAAATAATAGGCAATTTCATTGTTTGAGATTCATTCTCTTCATCAAAAATAAACTTAATCTCTACCATTGGATCAAAGCGAAGGTTTTGATTTTTCATGATCCTCAAAGCTTTTTTATTGTCCTCTTTAAATTGTTTCTTGCATTCCCGCAAAATCAAAGAGTCTTCAGGGTGAGGTTGAATTGCTTTTAAAATAGTCGCGATTTGCTGCTGCGATTCCTCAGAGCAAATTGCCTTTCGATAAGCTAATAATCGTTCTGTTATTCTTTTAATGTTCTTTGTGATCATTTCAGGAGACAAAGGAGACTTTTTATTGTTCACGTTTTCTTCTAATGCATTTTTTAAACTCAAGATACAATTAATTTTGTCTTTTAATCGATTGCATTCCATTTGTTGCTCAAGTTCATCGTTGAATTTCATTTGAATTTCTTCATAAATTTCTTTTATTAATTTTTTATCAGTCTTTCCTCGATTAACAATAAAGCTATTGCAAGATTTAATTTTATTAAATAAAGGACTAAAAAAACCTGATTTATGTTTAATAAAATGATGCAATCCTACGTTTAAAAAATGATCGAGTACATCGCATGTCAATTTATCTGAATGAAGCATGACAAATGTATGAATGGCTTTTAAAGAACTTGCCAGTCTCTTGTCAAAAGTAAAACTTAATTCTCCTTTTTCTAAATCAACGCGCAAGTATTTTCTTGCATCAGAGACACTTGATTCTGCTGAGATGGTGTGAACATTCTCAGAAAATTCATGTTGTGTCTGTTGAAAAGAAGTGGCCTCAAATTGATCGTTGCTATTCATCGTGACCTCCAAATAAAAGAATTCAACCTTCTTTATGGGTGTATCACAATTTGATCCGCATAGCAAGAAAGAGTTTATGACTCACCTTATAGCGCACTCGTCCGTCAGATGAGTTTATAACGAGATCATTTTGAACGAAGTCTATACAGGTTCTTAAAAATGAGTGATGATCTGAAGACATAAAAAAAGCCTTAGAAGCTATGCTTCTAAGGCTGAAAGAAAAAGCTTGGCAACGACCTACTCTCCCGCACTCTTGTGTGCAGTACCATCGGCGATGAAGGGCTTGACTTCTGAGTTC
>JBIRBM010000076.1:0-2127 GCA_044326545.1 Parachlamydiaceae bacterium
CCGCTGAAGTTGAGAGCGCTTATCTCGAATCGATGGTTGAGCTTCCTTCTTTGATCGCAATACGCAATCAGGACGACAGTTATCAATCAAAATGGAGCCCATTCGAGGATCAGTTCGCCGATCAAATGGATAACCTTGATAAGATGTTAACAAATCAATCGATTCATGATGGACACTATCATCAAGAGGCAACGAACATTCAAAAAAATAGAGAAAAAAAAGAGCGCGAAAAGACGATTGAGTGGCTAAAGGAGCGGTTGAATACACTTGGGTTGCATTCTTAACTATTTTAAAGTGAAATTGCTGAAAAACGGAATTCGTCGTTTAATACGATGACCTCCCTCAAATTCCTCACAACTTCTCAGTGATCTCAATGGCTCGGGGGTGATTGATGCAACAACGCCCCATGTTGATCGTAGGGCTTGTCAACTTACCTACACTCATTTATTATTTTAAAATATCTTTATTGTTTAATTTCATTTGTTTTTATTTGAAACATCTGTAAGATTTACTTTTTTAAAATCATCTTAATTTAAAGGTTTTTTATGTGTGTCTATTTAAATTTAATTCCAAAGTTTTCTATTTTGAGCAATACCGAAAAGGTTAAAACTGTTTTAAATCACTTAGATCAAAGAATTTTGCTGGCTGCGGCCTTTGCTTTTGGTTGTCTTGCCTTAGGTTATTTTGTCTTGAGAAGTCACGTTATCGTCTTAAGTTTAAAATCTATGATTTTGGATTACCTTGATCCCTCAAAAAAACAACTCTTTTTTTCCAAGACTTCCAATGGAAAGGTAAACTTTCATGATCTTTTGAAATCAAATAGTTCTAAAATCCCCGGTCGGAACATAACAAGTTTACTTTCGAATAGTGACAATCTTTCTCAACTAACCGATCTTAACCTTAGGAATAATCAGCTAACAAGCTTACCTTCGGAGATAGGCAATTGTTCTCAATTAACGGATCTTTACCTTTCGGTTAATCAGCTAAAAAACTTACCTTGGGATATAAGCAATTCTTCTCAATTAATCTATCTTGACCTTCAGAATAAGCAGCTAACAAGCGTACCTTCGGAGATAGGCAATTGTTCTCAATTAATCGATCTTTACCTTTCCCATAATCAGCTAACAAACTTACCTTCGGAGATAGGCAATCTTTCTCAATTAACGGATCTTTACCTTCACAATAATCGGCTAACAAGCTTACCTTCGGAGATAGGCAATTGTTCTCAATTGACGGGTCTTTACCTTTCGAATAATCGGCTAACAAGCGTACCTTCGGAGATAGGCAATTGTTCTCAATTGACGACTCTTTACCTTCACAATAATCGGCTAACAAGCTTACCTTCGGAGATAGGCAATTGCTCTCGATTAACCTGTCTTCGCCTTAGGAATAATCAGCTAACAAGCTTACCTAGTCAACTGGGTCTTCTTGTTTTTCTAAAGATTTTAGATGTTCGTTCGAATCCCAACTTAACAGAGCTTCCCTTATCGCTTGGACAATGCCCAGAGTTAACGGATATTCAATACTACGGAACAAGCATCCCTGAATCTCAAGTTCGAGCAATTCTTGGGATGAGTCAAGCATTAAGAAACAAACAAGTTTCTGATCTTTTACCCAAACGCTTAGCTGCTTGGAAAGTTTTTTCTAAAGATAATTTTGAGTTGGGCTTTATTGACAAGTTATCCGAACAAGAGAAAGAGGCAATTAGTGAGTGGCTTCTTAGACTCGAGAGGACAAAAGACTTTAGTGGCGCCTCTCAGCGATCACTCGCTTGTTCTGTTTGTGGTATTCTGCAGTCATTAAATGAAAGTCCCTCTTTTAAATCCCTCTTTTTTGATCAACTCTCTGTTAATCTCACAGGGTGTGGTGATCGGGCTGCGATGGCGTTCAATGAATTGTTCTTAAGCTGGAAATTAGAGACTCTTGATGTGAACATGTCCGAGCACGATACATTCAAATTAATGCTGAGGGCTTCAAAGACAGCCGCTCTTAGAAAAGCCATTCAAAACGCTATCGAAAAACAAGAAGCAAAAGAGGGGCAACTGATTCATGAAAGTGTCGAGATCTACCTTTACTATGAAACACAACTTAAAAAACAGCTCGACTTACTCTCTTTTATGAATGAGA
>JBIRBM010000093.1:0-1391 GCA_044326545.1 Parachlamydiaceae bacterium
GCATCCTCGATTGCCAATACCGCGTCTTTCATAACTTTAGGTATTTGCGATATCGGCGTCAGGTTGCGCAACTCTTCACCGAATTCACCGAGCAAAACACCTTCAACTGAAAAAATACGTAATGGCAGCTTGGGTCGATAGTCGAGTAAATCCGAAACATCAGGCAGTTTGGGGTAAGCCACAGCCAAAGCTACAGCAACGATCAGAAAGATGGATGCAATGACGGCAGCAAAAACACTCAAAGTCCAAAAAGAGATTTTTTTGAGCCAGCTAGAAACCGATAATTTAGTTTCGCGGTCAGAAGCGCCCGCAGTTTCAGGGGAGTTAGACGACATTTTGTTTTGCAAAAAAGGTATAAATGTTTAATTTAAAAAAGAGTGTTTCTATGCAACCCAACTGACATTAGAACAAGTAAAAGTATTATCCACGACATCTGATGTACTTATTTCTGTCTATACTTCAACAATATTACGTAAGTTTATGTCACTCATAGCCTTTAGAGCTGTGGTATTTGTTGGATTGAGACTACAACTACAGCTGCAAACACCCGAAAATACCTGAAATTCCTCAACTTGCTGCTAGCATTGTCGATACAAGGTGTATTTGCTGTAACAATTAGCATTGGGCAATTTGAAACGCAATAAACCAACTTTGGAAATGAATTGAGCCTAATTGAATCATTATTTAGCCGTCAACCAGCTCCTTTAATCGGGCTAGACGTGGGTACGTCTGCTTTGAAAATGGCCGAGTTGAGACAAGGTAAAAACAACGAGTGGGTTCTGCAAAAATGTGCCACTGAGCCTTTAGACCATGGTTGGATCGTTGACGGCACCATCGAAAATTTTGATGAAGTTTTAGCGGCTTTACGGCGTTTATTGAAAAAAACAGGTACCAAAACTAAAAATATTGCGATGGCCCTCTCTCCGTCCGCAGTCATTACAAAAAAAATGATCGTTCCAACGGGTTTGAGTGATCAAGAGCTTGAATCCCAAGTTGAAGCTGAGGCTAATCAATATATTCCCTTTGCCTTAGAGGAAGCGAGCTTAGATTTTTGTGTTGTGGGCCCGGCAGCGAATTCGCCTGGTGATGTGGAAGTTTTAATCGCGGCATCGCGCAAAGAAAAAGTTCAAGATCGACTCGCCTTGGCTGAAGCAGCTGGATTAAAGCTAACAATCATGGATGTTGAGTCATATGCAGGACGCATTGCTCTTTCTCGTCTCATAGCACAACTTCCTAACAAAGGCGTTGGAGCAACAGTTGCTTTGTTTGAGGTGGGAACGCAAGCGACGAGTATGCAAGTATTACGGGATGATGTCGTGCTTTATGAGCGTGAGCAGCCTTTTGGTTCAGGACAGTTGTTGAAGTTGATCGTCAGACAATATGGCTTAACC
>JBIRBM010000069.1:0-2860 GCA_044326545.1 Parachlamydiaceae bacterium
GGTAAATCGAATCAAAATTTATCTTTTTTCAAAAATGTGAAAATCGGGGTTGATGATGTTTTTTATATAGTATATGTTTATGTTGTCTGAAATATAATGGGGTGAGAGAGAAAATTGGCTGAATCTCTGGGGATTGGGAGGGTGAAAGAGCGATGGCGAAGGGAAGAGGAAAAAAGAGTTGACCTTGACAGTGAGGAGAGATGTCGTGGGAGGAAATGGCAGAATAGTTGAAATAGAGAGAGGATGAGGAAAGGACTGAGGGAGAATAGAGAAGATATATGGGGAATTTAATAGTTTTTAAAGATAAGGATTAAAGGATTAAGGAGTGTTTTTGTTCCTTTGCATTCTGGGAATTTTTAATCCATAACGTTTCATCGCTTTATAAAGGTTCTCATCCCTGCCTTTAAAGAATTTGGCTGCTGCCCTGCCCGTAGACTCAGGATGAGCGGCAAAATAGTTTTCCAAGGCTGATTTATGATATTTAATTTGTTGTGTCCGTCCTGGAATATTCCTCAATTTAATTTTATAGGAATGGATGTATGTCCGTATTGAGTTAACGTTGCTTGAAAAAGCATCCGCCATCTCTTGACAGGTCGCATTGGGATTGTCCAAAAGATAGCGCTCTAATTTTTCACGGGGAATTTTAGGCCTGCTATAGTCTGAACTTCGGAAGCGCTTGAGAATTTTAATAATCGTTAGACGAGAAACACCATATCTCTCTGACAGGCTTTTCTGAGTAAAGTCGCCCGTGCGATAAAGACGAGCTATTTCTTCCCGATCTATAGGTGTTAAGCGTATTCTTTGGCGCATCGTCATACTCACATCTTACTCAGCAACCAAATATGAACAAAGTAAACATTCCTAACACTTACTTCCTCAAGCCCAGAATCGAGCGTAGAAAGGCGATCATCGTCTGAATATAACATTTTACCTGAAACACAAAACAACCCCTTCAAATCGATTCCTACGCATTTTATAGAGGTCAAAAGAAAGCTCCCTCCTTTCAAGAGAGACTTCCCTACAAGGCTTTTGACACATGCCGCTTAATTCAAAGCCGTCTGCAACCGATCAAGGCGACTCCCTGCATACTGGTAAAACTCCTTGAAACGATCCTGAATATCTTTGAAAACAAGATAATTCAACAATTCATGCGTCAGGCGTTCCTTTTGAGGCGAAAGTCTTTGAGGCCAGAGATCGTCCGTTAAATAAAGATGATACGCATTTCTTCCCTGAAGATCCGATAAAACACTGTGAATATTCACTTTCCCCTGATAAAACATGTCTAAAAAGGGCATGGGGATATGATGGGCTTCAGAAAAGATGCGCGCAAGCTCGACAATTTCATCTTCTGCCCGACGCTGTTCGGGGTAGTCAGAGCGTGACACATGGAAGTTTTTAAGATGCTTGTTAAAGAGATAGCCTACAGGCTCTAGAAGAATGATTGATCTTGTTTTCTCACCAGAGCTAATATCTTCGTTCACTCTCACAAAGTCCCCGACTCGATCCCATTGCTTGCGAAGAGCAGGACTGTCTTCAAAACCTTTGGGGAGATTCATATTCCCCCTCCCGCGATGCTCAGAGAAAACAGGATAAGGAAGGTCTTCAACATAAGGATGAAGCAAACTTAAATGTCCATTGTGGTTTAAGCCTAACGTGTAAATCTTGCCCCCTGACCGATAAATCTCTCGGCTGGGGCTGGGAATCAGTGACAGACCCTTATCCAAAAGATCAGACACTAAACGCGTCCTGACTTGTTCCGTATCAAGTCCCTGAACGTTAGAAAGCCTTGTTAAATAAAGATGATAGTCTGTTTGGTTTCTGATCGCAGAAAGCGTTCCTTCATACCCTTTCGAATAAACCCATCCTTTAGATTTGGGAAGACCTGTCAGAAGAGATCCCATTTCCTCCTTCACAAGATAAAACAAAGGCTCAAGATATTTGTAAAGGCGTTTTGTCTGATCTTGTAAGAGTCCTTTGCTTTTTGTGTATCGGTCAATTTCTTCGTAAAGAGGCTGACTCAGAAAATTGCTTTGATAGGTCACAGGATAAAAGGCATTATACTTTTCCCTATTTTCTTTCTGGGTGGGATACACAAGGGTAGTATACCTTGACTCCACACAAAGGTCGTTATGCCTGTTCTTCGTCAGGTAATACCCATTGCCTAAGGGAGCATGGGAGGATTTTAAGGTGTCAAGCGCGTTCACAATCTGGTGACGCGTCTCAAAGGTGATGTCTTCGGGTTTTATTTCTTTACCACCTTTTTTGCGACTATTTTTAACCTTCACCACTTCGGTAATGGTATTCGTCAAAGAGTCCTCATCCAAGTCGATCGTGTAATCCTGACTCTTCATGAGTTTTTGGATAACCTTGTTCTGCGCCGCCTCAAGATTAACCTGATCTTTAACGTCTTGCTGCCATGTGGCAAAGGAGGGCGAAGATATAAGCGTTAACACACCGACAGTCAAAAAAAGATGTTTCATAAAAGATGCCTCGGAATTTTATTTACATTTTTTTTATTACATCATATAAATAGTAGTTATGCAATCCTCAAACGAGAGAAAAATGAAAAAAATACTTCTGTCCTTCTTCGCAGTTACCGCTTCTGCTGTCAGCATCAAGGCAGAAACGCCCTCATCTTTTAAACATCAATTCTCTTTAGGTGTTGAATCTATGAGATATTTTTATAAAGAACCAAATATTTATCAGGATGAGCTAGTCCCTCGACACGGGGCGGTATGGATGAGTGATACAGGCAATCTCTTCGGCATGAATGTCTCTTACCGACTCATATGGAAAGATATTCTGTTTATCCAACCTGAAGGGCGAATTGTAAAGGGAACAAATGCTTACAGGACGGGAC
>JBIRBM010000044.1:0-11043 GCA_044326545.1 Parachlamydiaceae bacterium
ACTTGCTAAAACCGCCATTTTTGGCATCTTTTTTGTAAAATTTTTCGACCGTATGCACGCATACGCTCTCAAAATTTTCAAAACAATCTGCTCAAAAAGGGCAATTTTTTCAAACAAAGCAAGTTTCAGAAGAAGTCTATTGAAGCTCAAAGCGCAAATGGTGGCAACGCGAAAGCTGTGGTGGTTTCAAGCTTGCCAAGCGGTCACTTCTTTTGAGCTCGTTCAAAGCGGGAATTGAAATAATACTGAAGTTCATTGACAATTTCAAAAGAGGAAAGATCGGCGTGTTCATTGCCAGCTTCTATAAGCTGTAAATCTCTAGAGAAGGCAAGAAGAAGTTCCGATTTTATTTGAACCGGATCAAGAATATCAAGACGCTCCTCGCACTCGTTTAAAAAAGCAATTAACTGCTGAAAAGCACACGCTTGAAGCTTTCGTTCAAATCGATTTAATAGAGGAGGAGAAAATCCCATCTTTTCAGATTGATATTGTAATCCAACAGATCGAAATGCTTGGCTTAAAAGAGGGCCTTGTTCAACGATATGCAATTGCCGCAGATCCGAAAGATCACATTCCTTCATCGCCCGTTCGTGATGTTGCTCGAGATTTAAACGGGCGGCATGAAATTTTTCTTCACAAGATCCTGCAGATAATACACTTGATTCTCCTACCAGCCACTCTTCTTTTAGAGCCTTCATCGGCTGATGGATGAAAATGTCCACCAATTGCTGGTGAACTTCCGTAAGAAAATCAAAAGAAGAGGAGGCGTTAGCAGCTTCTTCATAGAAGGGATCGAGATGGACGCTCGCCTCTTCTCTACCGAATTCTTTCATGATTGTTTCTTGGAGGCGGCGATGCAGCGGGAGAAAAAGATCTCGATTTTGATCGAAAATCGAACGTTTTAGTTTAAAATGAGCGCGAACGTGCGCATTAAATGGTTGATCAAAAAGAAGCCGATGAGCGAGACGTTTTCTTCTTTTGTCGATTTTCTGAAATACAGGAGTTTGATCAGATCGCAAAGGCGCAGCTGAAACCCATTCATCACCAAGCGTCCATCCCGTATGCTGAGAAGGATAAGGAAAACCTGTGTGCGTTAATTCAAAGCTTAACTTGAAACTGTCCGGAATCGGCATCGGCATAAAATGTGATTGATGAGATTGATTGCGTTGAAAAGATCCTGTCACTAAAATAATCGATCCATCATCGCCTTGAATCAATTGTTGCATCTGAATAAAACCAGGCGCTGTTTCATCGTCAATTTCAAGAGATGCCTTCTTGATGAGACGAACAATTTCATCTGGAGATTTGCCCAAATGAGTGCTGATCAACCGATGCACTTTGATGTGAAACATGTCAATCAACCACTGCTCGGTATTTTTCTGTGTCGCTAAAGATGACGGTCTCTTTTTAGCAGCCCCCTTATGAAAAGTTCGACTCAGGTTGCCCAATGTTCGATAAGCCAGATTCATTTTATCAGGATGCGGGATGGGATCTGAGTGATACTTAATCGATGTTTTAGGTAATTCAATTTCCTGTCCCTTGATTTCACAATCAGACAGAAGGCGCTGCTGTTCATAATTATAAAAATTGCTGGGATAAGGCAATGGGGAGTCAGAACGAACGATCGAATTATACCGCTCAATCGTCAGCATAGCACACTCTGCAAATTTTTTCTGGCTTTCATCCCCTTCTTTAAATTTTTCAATAAGAGGTGAAAAACTTGATATAACATCTCGGGCATGTAAAACAGCTGTTTTAAGATCGCGCAGTCTTTTTTCGCGCTCTTTGCGCAAATGCTCAGAAAAAAGAGGACCAATGTAGCAGCAGGCAAGGGAAATAATTTTTTGTAAACGAGTCTTTTTCTCGCTTGAAGCGACCAACCCACCATCTTCAAAATTGATTAGAGAATCTTTCTGCTTGATGAACACCTCAAGCGTCTCAATGGCTTTCTGCAGAAGAGCTTTCGAAGTTTGAAAAGTTTGTTTCTCCATATCGATCTATTTTTAAATAGTATTTATCGACATTCTAGCAAATCAATATAAATATTCGATTAAGAGCCTATCTAAAAAACTAAACTTTATTTTACTTTTTTAAAGAGCCTGTTCAAACACTCACCTTATGCACCAGGAGCGCAAGTTGGGCTGAGCCAAAATCTTGCGTTTGAAAGCTTGCAAAGGGTGGCAATATCGAGGCAGATATTTCTTCCTTTCCAAGGCTTCAACCGCGAGGGCTTTGGCTTCAGCCCAAATCAGACGCCTTAATCTTCACTGGAGGGAAGAGGCTTTCCAAGAGCTGCCTCGATTTTAACGCTAGTTCCAACGACGATATCAAAATGGTGTTGTTTGACCAACGGATCTTGAATCGAAATCAGCTCTCCTCTCTTTAAATAATCAAAAGCACGCGCCTCAGGAGCTTGCTCTTTAAAATGAGAGCCTATATCCTTTTTCCCATCAGTTCCGCATAGATGGAATCGCTTGCCGGCATATGAATCAATAGGCGGGCTAATCACGCGATAAACAGGAACATCGGAGAGAGCAGGCCATCCAGCTTCCGGATGGCGCACAATCAAATAAGACATCTTTAATGAACTCAGATTGATCTGAGCGGCTCGCTGAATTTGTTTGATAAGATAAGGTTTATCAAAATCACGCTGCGCATAGCAAACATTCTGTGCTTGCAAAGCCGGACATTCTCCTCTCCATACACAAGGGGCCTGGATTGGAAACCCCTGGGCAACTAATTGATCGCGCAGAGCCAATAAACGATGATTTGAATGAGTCAAAGATCCTTCAACAAATAAAATCATCCCTCCAGGAGCCAGGTAATGAAGCACACTTTGAATCCAATGCGCTTGGGCTCGCGTCCACTCTTTTTGAGTGCTTGGAAAAAGCTCTTCTAGACAATATCCAACGATAATCAAATCAAATGTTCCCTCAACAGGATAAGGAAACTTTAACAAAGAATGTTGACGAATAGCCAACGGAAGCCCATAGCGGCCACACACTTCACTTGCCAGTTTTAAAGCAGCCGCACTTCGGTCAAGCGCAACCACCTCTCTTGCTCCATGGCGTAAAGCTGCAAAGGCGAAGGCTCCCGGCCCGCTGCCCAAATCCAAGACACGCCCCGGTTGATGAGGCAGCTCGTTAATTAAAGTCAATCCCTGCTGATAATGAAGAACCCAATGATACAGAAGATAAGCTCCCAATAAACCGGGTTCAGAAAAATAATCTTCCCCTATTAAATGATCCCCTTTTTCCAATCCTTGTTGCAATTTTTGTACAGCTTCGACAACGCTGCGAAATTCTCGTGTTTGCAAAACATCACCCGGACCGCTTAGCTTATTAAAACGACGCCAAACGCCAATTAATAATGGGATGATTGTTTCAAGATCGGAAGAGGGCATTCTATGTGATTTCATATCACCTCTTTTAAATTTAAGAATAGAGGTCTTTCGACACTCGCTTTGGTTGAGAAAATGGATGATTTTTGAGCAAATTTATTGGCAAATTGTCAGAGCATATCTGAGCATATGGTCGAAAAAATTCACAATAAATTCACTCAAGCCCAAAGGTTAAAAAATATCAAAACAGACTCTTAAGAAAAAATCAGCTTCTTTTCCCCTTCACTCAAAGGACGCCAAGAGCCGACCGGCAAAGCACCGAGATGCAAAGCACCTACACGTATTCGGATTAATGATTCCACTTTCAAACCTGCGGCATCAAGGAGGAGGCGAACTTCTCGTTTTTTTCCTTCACCAATCACAATCTTTATTGTCCCTCGACGAACCTTCTCTACACGAATCGGTTTGACAAAAACCCCCTCAACCAATGTTCCATGCCCAATTGCAACCAGATGATCATGCGTCACCTCCTGGTCGGTTTTAACCAAATATTCTTTCTGAATATTCGCTGAAGGGTGAATGACTTGATTGGCAAAATGCCCATCGTTAGTGACAATTAAAAGGCCTTCGGTATCTTTATCCAACCGTCCAACAGTGAATAGCCGATGCCCCTCCTCTTGAAAAAGATCAAGGACAAGTTTTGACTGACCGCCTCCTCGATTCGAGCAAATATAACCGGCAGGTTTATTAAGAATATAATAGACTTTATTTTCGATTTGCTGAACGGGTTGATCGCGAACCGTGATGCGATCGACTTCTAAATCAACTTGCGTTTGCGGGATTTTGACAATAGAGCCATTGACCTTAACAACACCGCTAAAAATCAATTCTTCACATGCTCTGCGAGAAGCCACGCCGGCTGCCGCTAACACTTTACTTAAACGTTGCTTACTCACGAATTCGCCTACAATAAATGGATTTTTGAGTCTATTTGAAAATTCACGCAATTGTATAGCATAAAAAATTAAAAATCAATGCCCTATCAATTTGACAACCACTATTGTCAATATGTTTCTCATCGATTTTTTAAAAATTGTCATCACCTGAACCTCAATAGCACTCTTGATTCGCAAGGTGAGTAATAAATTGACAGAGTCTTTTTTATAGGTTATCATGACTGAACTTAGCGCATTTTTTTTGATTCTCATCCAAGAGATTCCCGACCCCATAGTCTCTTTCTATTGAACGAAGTTGATCAAAAAAATGGAAAAAATCGAACAGAATGCAACCGACTGATTTTCAGCGGCTCTTGTTAAAAAAACGCGTTTAATTTCAATGTCTTATGACACTTTAAGGATATTATCATTATGACGGCTGAATCCGCCATGTTTTCAGATTATAAATATGGTTTTGTGACAGATGTAGAGACGGATGCCCTCCCTAAAGGACTTAATGAAGGGGTGATTCGAGCCATCTCAGCAAAAAAAGAAGAACCTGATTTTTTACTCGAATTTCGGTTAAAAGCATATGCGAAATGGCTCGGATCTCAGGAACCCCATTGGGCGAATGTCACATACCCCCCCATTGATTTTCAAAATATCACCTACTATTCGGCTCCTAAAAAGAAACCTTTACTCAATAATTTAAGCGAAGTGGATCCTGAAGTCCTCCGGACGTTTGAGCGCTTAGGAATTCCGCTAGAAGAGCAAATGCGCTTGAGTAATGTTGCGGTTGACATGATCTTTGACTCTGTTTCAATCGGCACAACCTTCAAAAAAAAGTTGGAAGAAGCGGGCGTTGTCTTGTGTTCTATTTCTGAGGCGATGCATACACATTCAGATCTAGTCAAAAAATATTTGGGCAGTGTTGTTCCGATCGGCGATAATTACTTTGCAACATTGAATTCAGCCGTTTTCACTGATGGTTCCTTTGTTTACATCCCCAAAGGGGTTCATTGTCCCATGGAGCTGTCAACTTACTTTCGAATCAACGACAAAGAATCAGGGCAATTTGAAAGGACATTGATCATCGCAGAAGAGAACTCTTACGTCAGCTACTTGGAGGGATGTACCGCTCCAGCTTATGATAATCATCAGCTTCATGCCGCAGTGGTTGAACTTGTAGCGCTTGACAACGCTCAAATTAAATATGCAACAGTACAAAACTGGTATGCAGGAAATCCAAAAACGGGAGAAGGGGGCATTTACAATTTTGTCACCAAGCGGGGCCGTTGCGCAGGCGTCAATTCCAAGATTTCATGGACCCAAGTAGAAGTCGGAGCGGCAATTACGTGGAAATATCCCAGTTGCATTTTGCAAGGAGATCATTCAGTGGGGGAATTTTATTCGGTTGCATTGACCAATGGCCATATGCAAGCCGATACGGGGACGAAAATGATCCATTTAGGGAAAAACACATCGTCGACAATCATATCTAAAGGAATATCAGCGGATCTCTCCCATAACAGTTACCGTGGATTGGTCAAAGTTGCTCCAAGAGCCGCAGGTGCTAGAAATTACACTCAGTGCGATTCAATGTTGGTGGGCGACAAGTGTTCTGCCAACACATTCCCATACATCGAAGTAGGCAACGGATCGAGTCAAATTGAGCATGAGGCCTCGACATCTAAAATGAATGAAGAGCAATTATTTTATTTCCAATCCAGGGGAGTGTCAAAAGAAGATGCGGTGAATATGATCGTTAATGGATTCTGCAAAGATGTCCTGGATGAACTTCCTCTTGAATTTGCAACGGAAGCTAAAAAATTATTGGCGATTAAACTAGAAAATTCAGTCGGTTAAAACAAGAATAGATCAGGAAAGACAATGTTAAAAATTAAAGATCTCACAGCAAGTGTCAGCGGTTCGCCCATTCTTAAAAGATTTAATCTAGATATCAAAGCAGGTGAAATCCATGCAATCATGGGACCCAATGGAGCGGGAAAGTCAACACTTGCTAAAGTTTTAGCAGGGCATCCTTCTTACGAAGTGAATGAAGGAGAGATCTGGTTTAAAGGGCAAAATCTTCTCGAATTAGAACCTGAAGCACGTGCTCATCTTGGCCTATTTATGAGTTTTCAATACCCCGTTGAAATCCCCGGAGTGAGTAATGCTCAGTTTTTGCACATTGCATATAATGCAAAACGCAAAGCCAATGGACAAAGTGAACTGACTGAAGTGGAATTTTCTCACCTCCTTCAACATAAAATGAAATTAATGGAAATGCGTCCGGAATTTATCTCCCGCAATGTCAATGAAAATTTTTCCGGAGGAGAAAAAAAACGCAATGAAATTCTTCAAATGGCGATTCTGCATCCCGACCTTGCCATTCTCGATGAAACCGATTCAGGCCTTGATATTGATGCGATGCGCATCGTCGCTCACGGAGTCAATCAACTGATGAACCCGACGATGGGGCTGTTATTGATTACCCACTATCAACGTTTATTAGATTATATCCGTCCCGATGTTGTCCATGTGATGATTGACGGCAGCATCGTCCACTCCGGAAAAGCAGAGCTGGCATTGGAATTGGAAAGCAAAGGATATGATTGGTTGATCCAGCCCAAAAAAGAGGGAGTCGCGACATGATCGCTGAACCACTAATTGAAAATGAGACGTTTAAACAACTCCTTGAGAGTTTTCTGCCTCAAATTGAGGGGTCCGATCCCTTTGATCGGTTCAGGAAAAAAGCATGGCACCACTTTTTAAGCGTTGGACTTCCCTCGAAGAAAATGGAAGCTTACCGCCGCATCAAATTGCGCCCCCTTTTTTCTCAACCCTTTGGGTTAGGGATCTCTGCTGCCCTCTCATCGACTCAAGTCGCCGATTTCGTCTATCCGGAGTGCCGCGAATCTCTGATTGTCTTTGTCAATGGCCATTATTCGATTGAACACTCCAACGTTGGGGCTTTACCTCCTCAGGTTGTGATCTGTTCGTTGCAAGAGGCTTCAGAAACTTATGGGGTTCTCCTCAATAATTATTGGACAAAAAGTTTAAAAGAAGAAATCGACCCATTTACTCTTGTCAATGCTGCCCTACACGGATTAGGAGCATTCGTTTACTTGCCGCCGAAAACTGTGGTTGAAACACCGATTCAAGTGCTTCATATCCTTAACGAGGAGAATCAGCCACACATGGCAATGCCTCGCCTACACATCTTTGCAGGGGCACAGTCCGATCTTCATGTGATTAGTACGCAGAAAAATTTAACGAAATCAACTCCCTATTTTGTCAATCAAGTGACCGAGTGCGTCCTTGATGAAGGATCTCATCTGCATTACACACAAGCCTTGTGTGATGAAAATCCGTTATCTTGGCATTTTGATGCCATTAGAGCCACCTTAAAACGGGACAGCACCTTCAAGTCAGTGTGCGTCACTGAAGGCAGTGCTACAGTAAGAAAAGATTACCGCATTCTCCTAACGGGAGACAATTCGGAAGCATTGCTTAGCGAAACTGCCATGTTGTCAAATAAATCCGAGGCACATGCACATGTCTGGATGGAACATCAAGCGCCCTTTTGCCGTTCCTATCAACTATTTAAGAATGTGCTCAATGATTTTAGCCGCTCAAGTTTTGAAGGGAAGATCATGGTTCGTCAAGCCGCACAAAAAACCGAAGCGTTTCAACTCAATAATGACTTGATTCTTAGCGATCATGCCCACGCCGATAGCAAACCCAATTTAGAAATTTTTGCCGATGACGTCAAGGCCTCTCATGGGGCAACAGTTGGACAATTAGATTCTGAACAATTGTTTTATTTAAAGACACGTGGTTTTTCTGATGCCCAAGCAAAAAACTTGTTGATTTACGGTTTTTGTGAGGAGGTGATTGAAAAAATCCCTCTGCGCTCTTTGCGTCATGAGATCTCGAGTAGAGCTCGCCAATATTTAACAAAGAATGCCATATGACAGCATCATTGACTCTCGATGTTGAACGATTGAGGAAAGATTTTCCCATGCTGAGTAAAACAATGCATGGAAATCCCCTTGTCTATTTAGACTCGGCAGCGACAGCGCAAAAACCCAACAGTGTGATTGAGACAATTGCCAATTATTATCGCGATCATTACGGGACAGTTCATCGCGCAGTCTATGAACTGGCCCTTCGCTCGACAGAAGAGTACCAAAAAAGCCGTCAAAAACTGAGAGCTTTTTTGAATGCCCTCAAAGATGAAGAGATCATCTTCACACGCGGAACAACTGAATCCATCAACATGATCGCCTATAGTTTTGGAAAAGCGTTTATTAAACCGGGCGATGAGATTTTAATCAGCGCCATGGAACATCATTCCAATATTGTCCCTTGGCAGATCATGTGTGAAGATCGAGGAGCCCTCCTCCATGTCATTCCAATCAATGAGAAGGGAGAATTGCGACTGGATGAATATGCAAAAATGTTGAATCACAAGACGCGGTTGGTCTCGATCACTCACGTCTCAAATGCTTTGGGAACCATTAATCCCATTAAGGAGATTGTCTCAATGGCCCATCAAGCGGGGGCTAAGGTGTTAGTTGACGGTGCCCAGAGCGCTCCCCATCTTAAAATCGATCTGCAAGAAATGGATGCAGATTTTTTTGTGTTTTCCGGTCATAAAGTGATGGGACCGACAGGAATTGGAATTCTCTATGGAAAATCTCACCTCCTCAATGAAATGCCTCCTTATCAAGGAGGAGGGGATATGATTGAAACTGTCACATTTGCAAAGACAACCTACAATACGCTTCCCCTTAAATT
This sequence comes from Parachlamydiaceae bacterium, assembly GCA_044326545.1. Taxonomy (GTDB): domain Bacteria; phylum Chlamydiota; class Chlamydiia; order Chlamydiales; family Parachlamydiaceae; genus JANWJE01. The sequence continues at coordinate 9,079 of JBIRBM010000044.1, forward strand.
TGAAGCCGGCACACCGATGATAGCAGAAGTCTTGGGCTTGGGAACTGCAATTGACTATCTCCAATCGATTGGACTTCAAGCCATTGAACAATGGGAGCATGAACTGTTAGTTTATGCCACAGCCGAAATGGAAAAAATCCCAGGATTAAAAATCATTGGTGAAGCTGAGCAGAAAGGCGCTCTCATCAGTTTTACAGTTGAGGGGATTCACCCCCTTGATATCGGATCTTTTTTAAATCTGCGAGGAGTTGCCATTCGAACCGGGCATCATTGTGCACAGCCTGTCATGCAATTCTTTAACGTACCGGCAACAGCACGTGCTTCTTTTGCCTTTTATAACACGAAGGAAGAGATCGATTCTTTGATCGATTCTTTGAAATATGCGATTCGCATTTTAAAATAGATTTTTATCATGCGCATTTCACTTGAACAGGCAATTGATTCACTTCGATCAGGACAGGTGGTTGCCGTCCCAACCGAAACAGTGTACGGTCTAGCAGCTTCGATCGAAAAGAATCATGCTATCGAACACATTTTTGAATTAAAGAAAAGGCCGCATTCAAATCCCTTAATCATTCATCTGGCAGATTGGAGGGAGATTAATCAATATGTGACTCATTACCCGCCAAGTTTTGAAGCATTGGCTAAGGCTTTTTGGCCGGGATCTTTGACCTGTATTTTACCCGTCCAATCGCATGTACCCATGCAGATCCGGGCCGGATTGGCAACAGGAGGATTTCGGATTCCCGATTTAGCTCTAACGCGGGAATTGATTCGAGAAACAGGCCCTTTAGTGATGCCATCGGCCAATTTATCAGGACGCCCTTCCTCTACACGAGTTGAGCATGTCGAAGAAGATTTTGGGATAGATTTCCCCGTCTTAGATGGAGGGATCTGTTCAAGAGGAGTAGAATCGACGATTCTTCTTTATCAAGATCCCCATTGGGTGATTGTCCGTCTAGGAGCTTTATCGCCTGAGACCTTTCAAACGATTTTAGGGTATCGGCCCCTCTTTGTCAAAAAAACAGAGGGAGCGAGCCCTCTTTGCCCGGGCCAACATTTCCGCCATTACGCACCCCGTGCAAAATTAATTTTAGGGGAAAAGCCAGCTTTACATCATATTCCCTTCATTTTAGGATTTAAAGAGCGATCTTATCCTTCCGATAAAAAAATTATCCTACTTGGATCTCTTCAAGATCCCAATGAAGTAGCGGAAAATCTTTATCAAGCATTGCGTCAGCTTGATCAGGAAGGAGCGGATGCGGCTTGGGTCGATCTCGATTTTCCCAGAGAAGGGCTATGGGAAACAATCGCAGAGCGCTTGATGCGAGCCGCTGAACCGTTGCCGATTCAATTGCCATAAGCAAAACCAGATTGACACTGCGTTGCCTATTTCCTGTGCTTTCAATAGACTTCTTCGGACACTTGCTTTGCTTGGAAAAATTACCCTTTTTGAGCAGATCGTTTTGAAAATTTTAAGAGCGTATGCGTGCATACGGTCGAAAAATTTTACAAAAAAGATGCCAAAAATGGCGGTTTTAGCAAGTAAATAGAGTTCTTCCGAAACCTAAAATTCAAGCTCATAATTGTAAATACCTGCTATAAAATTAAAGCGAAGACTAAACCTTTTTCTCCTGTTTCTATAACGATCTGGAATAATCTTAAATCGCTTCAACATGCCTATCACATTCTCTACTATAACCGCTCTCTAAAATCTGTACATTTCTCAGCGGTTCCCGCTGGTAATTTTCTAGAGGAAAAATAATTCTTAGTTTCGTAAACTTTTCTCATTAAGTTATTCAATTTTAATATTTTATTAGACACTATGAGAAAAGATCTTTGCATGCCTGGGTTCATTCAGGCGATACGAAATAAATTTTTAAAAATTCCGGATCCCAGACAATTTTCGCGCCCAAATCAGATTTCATTTATTGATTGCCTTCTGTCTTGTTTTGCTGTTTTTAA
>JBIRBM010000011.1:0-63164 GCA_044326545.1 Parachlamydiaceae bacterium
CTTCGGAAACTTGCTTTGCTTGAAAAAATTGCCCTTTTTGAGCAGATTGTTTTGAAAATGTTGAGAGCGTATGCGTGCATACGGTCGAAAAATTTTACAAAAAAGATGCCAAAAATGGCGGTTTTAGCAAGTCAATGAAGTTTCCCAAGAAGTCTAATATCGCTATCGGGATTTTCAACCGATGTCCAGTGTGCGCTCTTGCCCTCCGATATCGCGATAAAACAAACGCATTTCAATCATCCCATTCAGGTTCTGAGGGGGAATTGCAATTCATGTGTTTTGTAGATGAGTTTCAAGGAAGGTGAGTTTTAAGCATGATTTTGAATTTGCAAACAAGTTATTAGGATCAAATGATGGCACGCCCTACATCCGTTTGAGATAGTGAGAGTAGGTTGAGTGAATTAAATGATGAAACCAGCCGTGTTTTGATACACTGCTGAGGGTTTTCTTAGAGAATGCGTAATAATTTGCAGTGTAGGGAAAAGCGTTTGCAATTGCTTTAAAAACCCTTTTTTCCCTTAAAACTTCGAGTAATATCTTTGCAAACTCAAGTTCAAAATATCCATACCTCACAAAAGAGTCCTCTGCCAATGACTCTTGGTGCATGTCATTGCTTTGTCCAGGCAACGTCCAGTTGCCAATTGTCTTCTCATTGACCGCTTCTTCCATCCATTTCAAAAAATTCGGATCAGATTGATGAAGCGACTTTCGTTTCACAAATTGCTTTGTGAGGTTATAGATCAGATTTGTGACCAGATGGTTTTCAATTGCATGAGCGGCGTCACGAATATGAGTGTCGAGGTAATATAAATCATCGGAAGTCAATGAAGAAGGCATCCCCATTTCCATTTTTTTTTCCTGTGAATAGAGGCAATTCACCCCGCCCATATCCCTATAGTAAAATGGGGTTGATTCAGATAGAGCATAAGTATTTTCCTCAACATTCAGGAGAAGATTTTGAGCATGAAGCTGAATGGAAATATTAAAGCCATAAATCAATTCAACGACAATGTTTGCAAGAGGTCTTAGCAAACGTTCAATGATGAACTCAGAATTACTGTGTTGGCTGTGTTGCAAAAAAGCGTCCAAGATTTGGCTATTTCTTTCTCCAAAAAGAGCGTAAAACGGCATTAAAGTCGAATGTCCTCTTTGCATCACTTCAGGGATGGGACGGAATAATGTTCCCCGTCCAATGTCTTCTAGATATGTTACGGCCGAATCTTGTATAAAACCGATGTGTGGAATTTGAATTTTGTCTAAAAGATAAGAATTGCCAAAGCTTCCCAAACTTTCTTTTAATTTTAAGCTTCTACACCTCCCCCCTAATTCTTTTTCAAAACTCAGTTTGACCATGAAATATTCGAAATCATCAGGCTTGGTTTCAAATGCTGCGAGCAATGTGCGGGTTGAGCTAAGGGTCAGGGCTTTAATTTCAAATGCATTTGCATGATATTGCTGAATCAAAGTGTTAAAAAAACAGGTTGAGGCGGGATGTATGATGAACAAATGCTCTGTGCCTTCAGGGGTGTGACGCTCTAAAGGGATAGGGAAATTCGCCGGGCAAACATTGTGGTGTAGCGACAAATGTGCAGGAACCCAAACACCTGTTAACGAAATCACCTCCATCTTATCGGTAGAATACACAGGATCAAAGCTCGGGGGCCAGTATCTGACCCCCTGAATGATGCCGTTGGATTGAAATTCACGCGTGGTTGAAGCTTCGTATAGATGAGATTTTTCTAACACAATAAATCGCTTCAGCGAGTGGGGCGCTAAATGAAAAGGAGGCGGCAAATGCATTGTATTCATGTTTTAGAGTCTGCTTAACCGATGGTTATCTCGACGCTTCTCATGACCTCTTCCTTCGTGAAGTAGTGGGCCTCCCTTCCATTCTCTTTGTTTAATCTGCCGTTCATATAAAGATATCCTGCGTCGCCGCACTTAATCAAAACTGAACAACAACCTTTTCCTCCTTCACTTTGAGTATAGATTCCCGGTACATCTGGAAAGAGCTCCTTCTTTTTAGAGATTGCCAATTGTTTAGCGCAAGAAAGTGTTATCTCCTCTCCCGTGTAGCCTTCGCCACCATTGACCAAACTTCTTGATCCTGTAAACCAAAGCACCATTTCTTCAGGGATGTTTGAAAGGGAGTGCCGATTTTGAAGAAATAATATGGCATCAATCGCCTCCTTATCAAGGCAAATGTTGGCATAGCGCTCAAACAGGTCAACGATAACCTCAGAGGGTGATGGTTCTTGGATTCGAGCAGCTTTTTGACTCGATATGCCAGATGATTCTCGCATTTCATCAGTTGTTTCAGTCGATATGTCAGACAGTTTTCGAATTCGAAGATTTGTTTCAGTCGATCTGTCAGATGATAAATAAGATTGCTGTTCGAGATTAACAATTAGGAGATTTAAATAATTCATAAGAGACTACCTTGAGTTTGAATTGATATTTTTATCCTTAATTAAAAATTCTGTTTTACAGAAAAAGAGCGGGATGTGGGCCGAGGCTAACGGTTGTTAATCCCGAGAGCTTTAATGATATAACATTCATCCTTTATAGCATACGTTGATTAAAATTTGATAAAGACAGAGGGTTGACAGAATACAAAGATTCCTGATTGCTGGATGAATTGCTGGTTTAAAATCTTTTTTATCTTGTATAAACAATAGTGAGAGTGAAGAAGCTCGCGACACTCTCTCACTCAATCACCCCTTTCATAGGAGATAAAACGAGACGATGAAAGCATGTTTCTTGTTTTTTTTCTCCGCCTTTTTCGTTTTATTCTCTTTTGGAGCCCATTCATTGGAACCCACTTTTTTGAGTATGAAGGGATTTTTGAATAAAGAAAAAATCGCAGCTGCCAAAACAGTGGTGCATTCCCTCTTTGATTCCTCCTCTCCATCTCCTCACCTGATATTGGAAATCAATTCGACAGGCGGCGATTTGAATGAAGTCTTAGATTTAGCTAAAGCGATGTATGAACTCAAAACACAAAAAAAAATTAAAGTGATTGTTTACATCCACGATCATGCCTTAGGGCCTGCCGCGGCTCTTGCTTTTTTGGCTGATGAATTAACCAGTTCCCCTTTTGTTTCATGGGGGGATATTCCTCTTCAAACTGAATCAGCCCTCCCTTCTAACATTCTTCGTAACCAAGTCCGCAGTCTGATCAACCCTCAAAATCCACATGCCAGATTGCTCGCAATGTTAGCTGACGCAATGTCAGATCCCTCATTACAGATGATCGATGATCATGGATGGAAGATCGTCTCAGATTCTCATTCTATTGAAGGAGCTGCATTATCTGTTTTGGGGCAAACTCTTGTGCTCAATCAGCATCAAATTCAAGAATTAGGGCTTGTCAAAGATTTCTTGTCTGCTGATGAATTTCAGAAAAAATATCATCTCCCTCTTGTCAGCGATTCTTTGAGCCCTAATCAAGAGGGAGGATTTCCGTTGCAAATAGCGCCTCAGGTTATTGAAAAAAAACTGCAAGAGGCCATTCGCTTTAGGTCGGAGGGGCCCAATGTGATTGGCTATTTCTATATTGGAGGGCACGACACTCCCATTAGCGAATCCACATGGCTTTATCTGAAAAAAGGGCTTGAATTTTATAAAAAAGAGCCACCTATTTTCATTATTTTAGAGCTTGATACTCCGGGTGGAGAGGTCTTTGCGGCTCAAAAAATGTCAGATGCCTTAAAAGAAATGGATACACAATTGAATATTCCCATTGTCGCTTTCATTAATAATTGGGCAATGTCTGCCGGTGCGATGATTGCCTATTCCAGCCGTTTTATTACAACGGTTAAAGATGGAAGCATGGGAGCTGCCGAGCCTGTTTATGCGGGGGAGGGGGGTAAAATGGAAACAGCCTCTGAAAAAGTCAACTCTGCTTTGCGTGCCGATTTTTCCAATCGAGCCAGCTTTTTTAATCGCAATCCTTTAATTGCACAAGCCATGGTCGATAAAGACTTGATTCTTGTTGTGCGCCACGGTGAATTGATCCAGCTTGAAAATGAAAGTCAGATGCGCCTGACAGGGGCAGATCGAGATCTTGTCATCACAACAAAAGGAAAGTTGTTGACGTTGAATGCACAGCAGATGGTGAGGGATGGGGTGGCAGATTTATTATTGCCTCCCATTAAGCTTCCAGAAATCACAACGGAAGAAAAAACTGCCGGAGAATGGCCGGCAATCAAAATGCCCCTTTTCCAAGTGCCTTTTTTTGCTGCAATTCCGAATGCCATTGTGAAGCCCTATCAAATGGATTGGAAAACCCAGTTTTTTGTTTTTCTAGCTTCCCCCCTTGTTTCGTCTCTTTTATTAATGGCACTCATGATCGGAGGTTATCTGGAGATGAATCATCCGGGATTGACTCTACCCGGTTTTGTGGCAGGAGCCTCTCTTTTCTTGATTGTGTTATCTTCTTTTTCACTTGAGGTTGCCGGTTGGCTTGAATTCATTCTCTTATTCATGGGGTTGGCCCTTATATTAACGGAATTATTTGTGTTATCGACTTTTGGATTGATTGGCATCCTTGGGATTCTTCTTTTTTTAGGCGGTTTGTTTGGAATGCTGTTGCCTGATTTGAATTCAGTCCATTTTGAATATGATCGCTATAGCTTTAACGCAGCTGGACAATATTTGATCGAGCGTCTAGCATGGCTATCGGGCTCCTTTATCCTCAGCTTGATCATCATCGTCTTATTGGCAAGCTGCCTTCTTCCAAGTTTTTCTCTTTTTAATCGATTGGTTTTGATCGGAAATGAGCAAAATGCGTCCGATGGATTTACTGCCGCTGGGAAAGTACTCGATTTACCCCATCCCGGAAGCGATGCGAAAGTGTTTGCCCCCTTGCGTCCTTCAGGCAAAATCATTGCGAATGACCGTATTTATGATGCCATCAGTGTGGGTGATTTTATTGAGGAAGGAGAACAAGTTGTGATCATTCGTCTGGAAGGCAACGATTTATTTGTTTCTCGAGACATTGGAGAAAAGAGATGATTCCATTTATTCTTGTGATGTTAGGGCTTCTTTTGATTTTATTTGAATTTTATCTTCCGGGTGGGGTGCTTGGAGTGCTTGGTGGAGTTGCGATTTTTATTGCTATTGTTTTATTTGCTTCCCAAACCTCTTCGATTCTCTCTCTTGTTTTATTTATAATCGGTACCGCTGTTGCTCTTACTCTTTTAATTCGTTTTGCTTTATGGCGGATCGTCAATGCAAAGCCCGCCGATAGCATCTATTCAAGTGCCAATCAAGAGGGATATCAAGCCTCTAGCTACGATACAACTGCAATTGGCAAGCAAGGGGTGGTGATAACCGATTTGAAGCCGGGTGGCTATATTTTAGTGGAGGGGTGTCAGCAACCGGCCATCTCTACTTCTGGTTATCTGGTTAAAGGAGACCAAGTGTTGGTTATAGGGGGGCAAGAGCAAAGTTTAATCGTTAAACAAGTGAAAAAGGGACAGTCTTTATGATTCATTTTATGTCAACAATCTCATCAGATGAAAGTATGGGATTTTATTTCATCATTTTTTTTATCGCCATTGTTGCGCTCATTATTTTGAGCATTTTAGGCAAATTTATTAGCTTATGGTTCCAAGCTTTTGTTTCGGGAACGCCCATTCCATTATTCAATATTATTGGAATGAGTCTGCGTAAAATCCCTCCTCGCATTATTGTCAATTCTCGGATTAATTTGTTTAAGGCCGGTTTAAAAGATGTGACTGTTTCAGATCTCGAAACTCACTTCCTTGCAGGGGGGCATGTCCCAAATGTTGTAGAGGCTCTCATTGCTGCAGATAAAGCGAATATCCCCCTTGATTGGCGGCGTGCAACAGCCATTGATTTAGCGGGGCGGGATATCAAAGCGGCTGTTCAAACCTCTGTCAATCCTAGAGTGATTGATTGCCCTGACCACGGAGGCTACATCACCGGTGTGGCAAAAGATGGGATTCAGCTCAATTGTAGAGCAAGAGTCACTGTTCGGACAAATATCGCGCAGTTAGTGGGGGGGGCTACAGAAGAGACGATTATCGCAAGAGTTGGGGAAGGCATTGTCAGTGCAATTGGTGGATCTGATACACACAAACAGGTGTTGGAGTCGCCGCAAAAAATTTCTAAACTGGTGTTGGAAAAAGGGTTGGATGCCTCGACCGCTTTTTTAATTTTATCGATAGACATTGTCGAAATTAACTTAGGTGAGAATATTGGGGCAAAATTGCGGACTGATCAAGCCGAGTCAGATATCCGCATTGCAAAAGCTGAAGCTGAAAAACGACGCACAATGGCAGTTGCAGTTGAGCAGGAAAATTTGGCAAAAGTGCGCGATATGGAGGCTAAACTTGTTGAGGCGCAAGCGGCAGTTCCCCTTGCAATGGCTGAGGCTTTTAGATCGGGCCGTTTAGGGATCATGGACTATCAAAGGATTCAAAATATCCAAGCCGATACCGATATGCGCAATACGCTGGCCAAACCCGAGGATGAGAAGAAGGAAAAATAAAGATGGTTGAAATGATTGGATTTTTTATTAGCGCCTTGTCGCTTCTCTATCTTTTTACCAAAGGAAACCGGGCAAAAGAGAGTGAAGAAAGAGGGCAAAGCATCAAAGAAGGATCCCTTAGTTTGAACCCGGGGCAGAATCATTTTGAAGACCCTTTTCAAACATTTTTAAATGCGATCGAAAAAGGGCCGAAAGCGATCGAGGGCAATCGAGGGAGTCCTCCCCCTTTGCCTGGTTCAAAAAAAAGGAAGCTTTCTACACACAAACAGTTGTCTGCTAAAGAAAAGGGGAGGGGAGGCGGTTTTTCTCATCAGAGCGATAAGCAAACGTTATCAAAAGAGCGGCAAGGGCATCTTAAGCCAATGCATCACCAAGAGTTTTCGCCACATCCCTTATCTCTTTCCATTCCTCTTTCAGGTGAAAAAAGGGAGAAATATAGGCGGTCACGTCTGCAATCTGCTATTCAACGATTAGGGCATCGGCAGGATCTGCTGATTTATCAAGAGATAATCGGAAAACCTAAAAGTTTACGATCTGAAATTGACCCCAATTGATCAAAAAAAGAGGGGGCGGCATTTAAATATGGGATATAGTCAAATCGCTCATATTGTGATGGAGAAGGCAATTTCTTGCGGAAGATCTCCTCTTGAGATCACACTGATTGCTGTTTCTAAAACACATCCATTAGATTCTTTGGTTTCGATTTATCAAGAGGGGTGTCGTGATTTTGGGGAAAGCCGTCTGCAGGAAGCAATGGGAAAAATCATGCAACTGCCCCCCGATTGCAGGTGGCATCTGATTGGTTCACTGCAAAATAATAAGGTCGTAAAGGCAATATCAGCATTTCAACTCATTCATTCTGTAGACTCTCCTGAACTAGCAAAAAAAATTTCTGAGGTGAGTCAAGCTAAAGGAGTGTCAACATCGATTCTTTTACAAGTGAACACATCAGGTGAAATGACTAAGCGTGGTTTTTCATCCACGAAGTGGGCATCTTGTTTGGATATTGTCAATGCGCTCCCGAATATAAAGATTGAAGGACTGATGACAATGGCCCCTCTTACAGAGGATCAACACTTGATTCGCGCCTGTTTTCGCAAGCTTTACCAGCTGCGAGAGAATTGGAGGTCTCAAATGAAGGAGCCTCCTCTCTTTCGCCATTTATCGATGGGGATGTCTCACGATTTTTTGATTGCAATAGAAGAGGGAGCCACTCTTTTGAGAATTGGATCGGCTATTTTCGATAAACGCACGTCGAGTCCACTCGTCACTCACCTTAAGGATCACGAGAGCTTTGGCTTCAGTCCAAATAGCGCGCCTGGTGAGTAAGGGGAGTGTTAAGTTGGGTTAAACAGCTTATTCCCCATTGGGGTCCATCGCTTTTTTTTGCTTTTTTTTAAAAAAAATCGGAATTAAAGAGAGGATGGCTAAGATTGTCAATGCTGCAATCAGATGATGGTCAAGGAAATTCCAGGGATCCAAAGGGGTTAACTGCTCGGAAAAATCTAAATAAGCAGAAAGGCTTTTTCCTGTCTCAGTATAAACTAAAATAGAAGGAATCATCCCAAGAGATGTTGTCCAAGCAAAAGTGCGATAAGGGACATTAAAGAACGCTCCTGCTAAATTGCCCAGTCTAAAAGTAATGAAGGGAACTAAGCGGAGAAATAACATGTAATTTGTTGCATTGTTGCGAAATCCCTCCTCTAATTTGCTGATTAATCCTTTAGAATGTGACGTTAAAATTTCGCGGAAAGCGGTGCGGGCCGCAAAGTAAAGGATGGATGCCCCTGCTGTGGCTCCGATGATGACATATAAGGTGCAAAAGGGCTGAGGGAAAAGAGAGCCTGCAATGAGAGAGAGGAAAATAATTCCGGGTAGCATTAAGAGGGCATAGGCAATGTAGCACGCGATAAAAAGCAAGGGAGTTGCTAGGGGATGCCGAGCATGAAAATCCTTTAAACTTAAATGAAATTCCCTTAAGCTTTCTGTTGTTTGAAAATCAAGAGAGATCGCTGTATAAGTGGTAATCATGGCAACGATCAGGATCAAAAATGGAAGAATTTTATTGACATGGAGCTTTTTTTTCATAACCGCTATTTTTAAACCTTCATCTGTAAGATTGTCAAAATATATTTATTTTTTATAAGGGAAAGAGAAATATGTGTGCAGAAGTGAAATGCAAAATGAATCCAAATCTCTTGTTTGCTGTGGCCATTTTTTTAGGTATTTTGACAGGATATCTCCAAAGTCCTTTTCTTTTTAGCGTTGCAGAAGCTGTCTCACAACTGTTTATTAACTTATTAAAACTCGTGAGTTTGCCCATTATTTTTTTATCTGTCGTCTCAACGGCAGCTGGAATGGAAAATGTGGAGCAGATCAAACAGCTAGGAAAAAAAGTTGTCAAGTATACGCTATTGACAACCGTGATTGCAGCAACGGTGGCACTTGGGCTCTTCATTGGGATAGGTCCGGTAAAAGAGAGTGCTCCTTTGGCGATAGAACAGCTCACTTATGAAGGGGCTGCCCAACCAAGTTATTTATCCTTTTTTCTTCACATCGTTCCCTCGAATGTTGTCCAACCGTTTCATGAAAACAATGTGATAGGGGTATTGTTTTTGGCTATGCTGTTGAGTTTTGCCATCCTCTCTCTTCCGACTCAACATCGCACTGTGCTTCACTCTTTCTTCTCCAGCATTTATGCTGCAATTATTGCGATCACCCGCTGGATCGTCGTCATCATGCCGATTGCAATTTGGGCTTTTATCACCCTATTTATGCGAGATCTTCACAAGGGTTTGGATGTCAAAAGCTTGGCTCTTTATTTAACCTGTGTTATTGCTGCAAATGTTATCCAAGCGTGTATTGTCCTTCCAAGTTTATTGAAGTTTAAAGGCATTTCTCCTTGGCGAATATTTAAAGGGATGTCTCCTGCTTTATCAGTGGCTTTTTTTACTAAATCCTCTGCTGCAGCCCTGCCTATGGCAATGCGATGTGCCGAAGAAAATGTCGGGATTTCACGAAAAGTGGCAAGCTTTACTCTTCCTCTTTGCACGACGATTAATATGAATGCATGTGCTGCCTTTATTTTAACGACAGTCCTGTTTGTCTCAATGAGTCAAGGGATGACCTATACTTATCTTGAAATGGCACTTTGGATTGTCTTGTCCACCATTGCAGCGATTGGAAATGCGGGGGTCCCCATGGGGTGTTATTTTCTGGCTAGCGCATTTTTGGCAGCGATGAATGTCCCTCTTCACATTTTAGGCATTATCCTTCCCTTTTATTCATTGATCGATATGTTAGAAAGTGCCATTAATGTCTGGTCTGATTCTTGTGTTGCAGCGGTTGTTCAACAAGAGATCTCTCAAGAAGTTTCAAGCCAATGTTCCAATGAGCATCGATTGCACGTTTAGCGAAAGCATTATCTACTCATTTAAGCTCACAGCGAGAATTTGAGCTTGAATGAGTATCTATTTCATCATTGTTTCAAAATAGAGAAAATCAAGGGGTTTTTATGGCAGATCGTTTAGCAAAATTTTTATCATTGGCGCTTATTTTTTCTTTTCCTCTGATTGCAACCTCACCTGGAGTTGATCCTTCACTTGAGGGTAAGAAGTTAGAAAAACCGACTGTTATTCTCGATCTTGTCGTCAATCCTATTAGCGATCGATTAGACTCAGAATTCAAAACCCATCAGATAAGCGGTAAAGTTCTTCTAGGGAATAACCCATGCGAAGCGCAGGGGGTCTCTTTAAAGATGAGAGTAAAAGAGGATCACAAAAAGAAGGGCACTGTCCATGTTAAGGCCTTTTTAACCATCGATCAAGACAGAGTTCCTCGGATGTGCACCAAAGAGTATCGTCCTGTCTATGAAGATTTTAGCTTTGACGTCACAGCTCAACGTGTCATTATTCATGATGTAGATAGCAATAAAAATGATGTGATTTTGCACTAAATATTTGAAAGGAGTCCAATGACTATTCCTGATTCTTCCCATCTGTTTAAGGTCGATCGCCAACGTGTCATAGACGCTTTAGGAGCTGCTAGTTTGAAGGAATCTCTTCGTCGCATGCTATTGATTCGTCATTTTGAATTGCGAGCCGAATGGGCGTATCAGCATGGAAAAATTGGCGGTTTTTTTCATGCTTATATTGGACAGGAGGCGATTCAAGCAGCTGCTGTTCAAGCGTTTGGATTGAAAAATTGGTATGCGACTTCTTATCGTTGCCATGCTTTAGCCCTTCTTTTAGGAGCGACTGCAAATGAATTGATGGCCGAACTGTTTGGAAAGGCAACAGGTAATGCAAAAGGGCGAGGGGGGTCGATGCATTTCTTTACAGACCGCTTGCTTGGAGGGTTTGGAATTGTGGCCGGACAGGTCCCCATTGCAACGGGGGCGGCATTTACTCTCAAATACAGAGGGGTTAAGGATGAGGTTGCCGTTTGTTTTATGGGAGATGGCGCCGTTCCTCAAGGTGCTTTCCATGAATCTTTGAATTTAGCTTCTCTTTGGGATCTTCCTTGCATCTACGTGATTGAAAATAACAAGTGGGGAATGGGCACCTCGATTGAACGCGCGGTTTGCGTTCCGTTTTTGGCCGAAGATAAAGCTCCCGGTTATGATATGAAAAGTTATACCTTGGATGGAATGGATTTTTTTTCGTGTTACGGCGCTTTTGAATCTCTTTATCGAGAAGTGATCGAGACAAAAAGGCCTGTTTTAGTGGAAGTCGTGACAGAGCGTTTTAAGGGGCATTCTATTTCAGATCCTGGGCATTATCGGAGTAAAGAGGCTCTTAAACAGGTGATGCAAAACGATCCAATTCTTAATATGCAGAATGCTCTTTTGGATGCCGGTTTGATCACACAAGAGGAAATAAAACAAATAGATAAAGAGATGCGGGACCACGTGATGGCTGCAATTGATTATGCAGATCAAAGCCCTTGGCCCGATATTCACACTCTGGAAGAAGATGTCTTTGCTCCTTAGAAAGTGTTTGCAGACCAAAGACGAGAATGCTTTACTGCCTATTTTAGAACATAAATCGTTCTCTATTAAACTTAAATTTTCGCAAAAGATGCATTTTTAGGATATTAAGATGAATAATGGGACACAGGTGATAGAATTTCGCGAAGCATTACGCCAAGCCATTGATGAAGAAATGACGCGTGATTCAGCTGTTTTTGTTATGGGCGAAGAGGTTGGTGAATACAATGGCCCCTATAAAGTGACCAAGGGATTATTGACTAAATGGGGGGGGCAGCGAATCATTGACACCCCCATTTCAGAATTAGGGTTTGCCGGATTGTGCATTGGAGCTGCAATGACAGGATTGCGTCCGATTGTGGAATTCATGAGTTTTAATTTTTCGTTTGTTGCGGCAGACCAATTGATTTCAAATGCAATTAAGATGCACTATATGTCAGGCAACCGTTTTTCTGTTCCTATTGTGTTTCGAGGGCCAAATGGAGCTGCGGCACAAGTTTCAAGTCAACATTCTCATTGCGTCGAAGCCATTTATGGAAATTTGCCTGGATGGGTGATTTTAGCTCCCAGCAATCCTTATGATGCTAAAGGGTTGTTGAAATCGGCCATCCGCAATAATAACCCGGTTCTCTTTTTGGAGTCAGAGCTCTCTTATGGTGATAAAATGGAAATTCCAACGGAGGAATACCTGATTCCTATTGGTAAAGCCCGTGTTGTTCAAGAGGGAGAGCACATTACCATCGTTTCCCATAGTCGAATGGTCAATGTTTGTCAAAAGGTCGTGGCAGAGCTTGCTAAGAAGGGAATTAAAGCAGAACTTATCGATCTGAGGACAATTAAACCTCTTGACATTGCAACAGTGGCGGCTTCTGTTAAAAAGACTCATTATGCCGTTCTTGTTGAAGAAGGCCATCTATTTGCGGGAATCGCCTCGGAATTGGGTTTTCAAATCATGGAGCATTGTTTTGATTATCTTGACGCTCCACTTGAAAGAGTCTGCCAGAGAGAAACTCCCATGCCATACTCTAAAGTTTTAGAACAAGAAACGATTCCTAATGTGAGTCGCATTTTGAAAGCCGTTTATAAATGTCTTCACAGAATAAACCCAAATTGAAGCTGTCGCTCAGTCTAAATTGAACCCTTCTTTCAAGGAGTGAATATGCCTTTTACCTTAACCATGCCAAAACTCTCGCCGACAATGGAAGAGGGGATCATTGTAAAATGGCATAAGAAAGAAGGAGACTTTGTCTCAAACAATGATCTTCTTTTAGAGGTCGCGACAGATAAAGCAACTGTTGAGTATCAGGCAATGGATGAAGGTTGGCTTCGCCAAATTTTGGTAAAAGAAGGTGGCGAAGCTTTTGTCAATCAGCCGGTGGCTGTTTTTAGTGCTGACATTGATGAGGGGTTGGAAGGATATCAACCCGAAGGGATGATTGCTCTAGCAGAAATAGAAAAAAAACAGGAGGGAACTCATGACCAAAATCAAAACATTGAAGACAAAGGAGGTCATGAAAAAACAGTCAAAAAGAATGGAGAATTAGCCTTTAGCCAACCTCAATTTGTCCCCGAGCCTCCTGTTGTGGATTATCAATTTCAATCCTTAAATGAGCGCCTGCAAGGACGCGTATTAGCTTCTCCTCTAGCTAAGAAACTTGCTAAGGAAAAAGGAATTGATCTTAGAACTGTTAAAGGATCGGGACCGAATGAACGGATTATGTGTCGTGATCTTGAAAGAGCTCAACCTGCCGGGATAGCTGGATTTAACCGTCGAGATCGCCCCACCTCTTTACCTGGGACTTTTGAAGAGATCCCTCTGTCGCCTATGCGAAAAGTGATTGCACAAAGATTGCAAGAATCCAAAACATTTATTCCTCACTTTTACTTGACACAAGTGATTGATGTTGAACCTCTCATTTCTATTCGTGAGCAGCTCAAAACACGGGATGTTAAGATTTCGGTTAATGATTTTATTGTTAAAGCTTGTGCTTTAGCTCTTCGGGATGATCCAACACTCAATGCTGGTTTTAACTCTGTCAATCAGTCGATTATCCAATTTAAAACAATTGATATCGCCGTTGCAGTCAGTCTTGAAGGAGGATTAATAACACCCATTATCCGATATGCTGATGTTAAAAATTTAGGGGAAATAGCGCTTGAAATCAGACAATTAGCTCAAAGGGCTCGCGAAGGAAAATTAAATCCCGAAGAATATAAAGGAGGATCTTTTACAATTTCTAATTTAGGGATGTATGGAATTTCTCATTTTCAAGCAATTCTCAACCCTCCTCAAGCAGCCATTCTTGCTGTTGGTGGAATTCAAGATGTGCCTGTTATCCGCAACGGTGCTGTTGTTCCGGGTAAAACGCTTGCGTTAACCCTTTCCGTTGATCATCGTGTGATTGATGGAGTTGCCGCGGCAATTTTTCTTCAAAAATTAAAAAAGATAGTGGAAAATCCGGCTGTTTTAATGCTTTTCTAATTAAAATTTTATGTTTTTGTCTATTTTAATTTTTCTTAACGTTTTCTTGATAATGTTTTTATTTTATTTTAATTGCTTTTTGCGATAATTGCGTTATTATTCATTCGGGTGGTTATAGCATGGTCTTTTCTCTTTCTAACAGGCAATCTTGTACAACAGCTTCATCTTGTACGACTCTTAGTTCTCAATCGACTGTTTCCAAATCTGGACTCCCAAAAACAGAGAGTAAAGAGAAATTGTTTGTCGTGCTTAAACATTCTTTACCTCGAGAATTGAGTGAGCCCTTTAAATCTGACAGCAAAGAGCCGAGCGGAGCCCTTCCTCGTAAAAAACTGAAGGTTGAGACATATGATGTATCTCATGATGAGTGGCCTGCCGATGTGTTTCTTTTAAAAAAGAAAGACGAGTTGGATGAAACAGAAAAAAACTCGATTGATCTGTTTTTAAAGTTGTATGAAATTTCTGATCGTAAAAATCGTAATGAAATTAAAGGAGCCTTAGAGTGTTCTGTAGAATATAATTCTCCTCCACCAAGAAAATATCCTTCAACTTATTCATCAAATTCATCTTGGATTCTTGAAGATCCAGAAGAAAATTCTTTTTTAAACAAAGATTTGGTGAGTCCCAGTCAATCGGTGAGTATTGTGAGGGATGTGGCCAATATCTTAGCAGATTTCTTTTTCGGTTGTGGTGTAATCAAAAAAGAAGATGAAAAATCAGATGCAGATCTAGAGCTAGCTTTTAAGGACGCTTCTCGTCAATGGAAAGTGTTAAAAAGCAAGTATAGAGAGCCTTTTCATATTAAAATGGATTCTGTTTTTAAACATGCAGATCAATTAGTTTTGCAGCGACAAAGATGTCAACAAGCGTTGAGGAAATATCGATTTTCTCTTTATTTGGGACTGTCCACTTCACTTTTTAGTGCGTTTTTCGATCATAAAATCGTTGTGGGGGCTGGATTAGCTTATTTTTGCATATCTTGTGTTGTGATGATAAAAAAATACATGGATTTTTCTTTTAGTTTGATGGATATGGGAGGGGATTTGAAAGTGGAAATAGAACAAGCTTATGTCCTTGCCAATGGATGTCGTTTGAATTAATACCATTTGTTAATGCTATCACTTTGATTCACTCTTGATTTTTTAAGGGTTCAATTTTTTTTGACAGCTCTTTTAAGAGGGTGATGTATTTCTCTATATTCCGTAGTAATACTTGGTTTCTATTGTACTCATTGATCGGAAGAGCCGGGATTCCTCCATACTTTCCCGCAGAAAGAGATTTAGACACTCCACTTTTGCCAGCTACAGTCACTCCATCGCTTAGGTGAAGATGCCCTGCAACAGCCACTTGTCCGGCAAGAACAACATGGCGGCCTGTTGACGTTGAGCCCGCAATTCCTGTCTGGGCAACGATCACATTATCCTCTCCTATTGTCACCCCATGGCCTAATTGAACCAGATTATCGACTTTACTTCCTTGTCCAATTCGAGTTGTCTTAAATCTTGCTCTGTCGATCGTTGTATTGGCGCCTATTTCTACATCATTTTCAATGACAACGTTTCCTACTTGATTTAATTTATGATGTTTTCCAGCCTTATCTGTGATGTATCCAAAACCACATGATCCGATCACTGCACCGGGTTGAATAATGACGCGGTCTCCTATTTGACATTCTTCTCGAATGACCGTATGGGGATGAATTAAACAAAAAGCTCCGATGACTGTCTCTGGGCCAATATAGACGCTTGCGCCAATAAAAGTTGAGTGTCCGATTTTAACCCCTTCATCGATAACAGCATAAGGCCCTATTGTGACTCCCTCTGCAAGGCAAACGGATTCGTGGATAACGGCTGTGGGATGAACCCCTTTAAAACCAGAAGGGGATTGACGTGGAGGAAAAAACGCATTGACTAATAGCTGAAATGCTTGAGAGGGTTGATCCGCGATAAGATAATTTTTGTTTTCTTCTAATGATGTGTTTAAATCAACAAATACGACACCTGCTTTAGACTGTTGCATGGCAAGTTGGTACTTTGAATTAGAAAAAAAAGAGGCGTCGCTTGAGGATGCCGTCTCCAAATCTGCGACGCCCGATATTTTGTCTTGAGGGTTTCCGATAAGTCGAGTATTTGTGAGAATGGATATTTCTAGGAGAGTAAAATGCTTTTTAGAAGTCATAGAGTTGTGATGGTTTTAAAATTAGACTGTTTAACATCATCATCTGGTGATTGAAAAATGGAGATGGCTGTCCTAAAACTTCATCTTAAAGCAAACATTTGAGTCTTAGGACAGCGTCTAAATCTCTATCGGAGCTTAGATTGTCCCTCTTTTTGTTCAGCATCAAAGATCATGTTCATTTGGATAATCACTCGATCTGAAACGTCAAGTCCGGGAGCGTAAAACGTACAAGCCTCATCTGTGAAAATCACGTCGACAGGCTGTCCATTTGACTTATCTTTTGCAACTTGCCCACAAGCTCTTCCAATGACATCTGTCAAACGTTGAATAATTTTGAGGTTTGCCTGCTGAAGTGTTTGCATGTACTGGCTTTGTAGTTGCATTCCTTCATTTTTTATTGTCCGTTTTTTTCGTTTGAGTTCGCTGGCCGCTTCTTCGGAAATGCTGTCCATGTAGTCGTCATCATTGACTTTTGCATCAATTTCTTCTAAAACTCTCTCTTTTTCTTGTAAAACAGATTCCATTTGCTGCTTCATTTTCTCAAAATTGGCTTGCTCTTGCTTTCCTAATTTTGATTCTTCTAGACATTTTTTTGTGTTCACAATTCCAATCCGAAGAGTTGTGCTTTGCTGACCGGTTCCTGAAAAGGTCTGTTGTTGAGAAATATGTGAATTGCCTGTTGAGTAGGAGGCCGGTTCTCCATTCACCATTGTGTTTGACATCAAAACAGAGCAGGTTCCGATGCTAAAGAACCAAGTAGATAACTTTTTCATAACGACTCCTTTTTATTTTAGCGATTCTCATCATGCCATTTTAGAAATTTCCACCGAAGGAAAAAAAGAATTTTTTAACATCGCTGCGGCTGTGGGCGTTGAGAGGATACCCCATCCCGATTGTGACAGGTGGGATGCTGTCAATCACTTTAAATCGCATTCCATAACCAATTGAGGCGCTCATACGACCAAATTCCCATGTTTTTTGTCCCAGATACCCTGCGTCGATGAAGGCGAAAAGCTCCCAGTCTTGTATGATTCGGCGAACCATTTCGACTGAGTAGAACTGCATGGAAAGTCCTCCGCGGGGCACATCATCGTGGTGAGGATAGTGAGGCCCTAGGCGGTAGGGACGAAAACCACGCACCATGAAATCTCCTCCTAAGAAGATTCTTTCGTCTAGCGGAATTGTCTCATACCTTGTCTCCCCGATGGGTTGAATAAAACGAAAATCTGCTCGATATTTAATCACTAAGCGGCTTCCAACAGGAAAATAATAGCTATTCATATAGCCAATATTAAAAAAGTGATGGTCTCCTCCAAGCCCCGCATATTCCAAAAATAATTTTGAACGAAACCCTTCAGAAGGTTTAATAGGGTGATTTGTTGAATCGTAAGAGAGGGACGTTCCCACTGCTGAAATCAATCCTTGGATATCAGCCTCTCTTTCTAAATCATTGATATGACTTGCATGATGGTGGAGATCAACAGATCCATTTTTTAAGCGATATTGCAATCCCCAACGTAAGAAAGGATTGATGTCATAATTTGCCCGTAAGGCTAAACTGATTGTCTCTAGATCATATTCTTTTGATATGTAGCGGGTCGTAGAATCAGATAAATCGACACCGATAGACCACTTTGTATCTAAAAAGTAAGGTTTTGTCCATGACAAAGTATAGGTCCGGCTTTTTTGTCCTATCTGAGCACTTAATTGAAGATATTCACCTCCACCTCTTAGTGCGCGTAAGCCATCGCGCCACATATAGTAGATTCCTTCATGATTAAAATTTCGCTCCGTCACATTAATCCCGGCAAAGAGCTCTTCGACGCTGCTATACCCCAAGAAAATACTGAATTGGCCTGTATTGGTTTCCTCAACCTCGATGTAAACATCACGGTAGTTGCCTTCTAATAGGGAAGATTCTGTCCCTTTTACGATGTAGACATTCACATGTTTAAAGTATCCGATATTCGTCAAACGCCGCTCAGTTGCTTTGAGCTTAAGTGTATTGAATATCTCTCCTGGAATCATAAGGGTTTCATGCAAGATCACGGGTGTTTTTGTTGATGTATTGCCAAAAACACGGATGAGTCCAACACGGAATTGCTCCCCTTCTACAATTTTAAAGCGGACGTTATACTGGTATTCTCCCTCTATTAGCTCTGGTTCAAAGTCAATCACTGCATCAATGTGGCCTAAGCGCCCATAAGCATCAGTGATCACTTCAATCGTTTCACGGATTCCTTCTAAGGAATAAGGATCGCCTGGACGCACTTCAAATAATTCATCAATTGTTCCATTTTCGATCACACAATTGCCTTCGAATGTAAGCTCACCAAATGTATAAAGAGGCCCTTTATTCGCAATAATTGTGACAATAATCCGATTGGTTTTACATGATTCTGTCACATTGATTTCAACGGAGGCGTCTGCATATCCATTATTTTGCAAGTCATTTGTGATCACAAGGCGGTCTTGTTGGATCGCATCCTCGTTATAGATCCCAGTTTGGGTATACCAGCTTGTAAACAAGTTGTATTTTTTTGTGACCATATCATGCAGAATATGTTTCTGTTCATCATCGGTAAAATTGATGAATTGGATTTCTTGAATTTTTCCTGAACGACCTTCAGTAATATCGATTGTGATGGTCACTTCATTTGTTTCTAAATCCACCTGAGTTTGATAATCTAACTGAGCTTCAAAATAACCGTGACTGATATAATAAGCTTTGAGTTTATGGAAAGCGAGATTGAAAGCATGTCTTTCGAAAACAGAAAAGCAGCTAATGCCCAATTCTTTTTGGAGCGCACTGGTTTTGATGTGTTGGTTTCCATGCCAATGAATGGTGCGAATTGAGGGTTTTGGCCAAACGTCAAGTGTGATATTCAGATCTTCACCATCGCAATTAACAGATGGATCGACTCGATCATAATCTTGCGCTAAGGTTTTAAGATCCTCATCAAAGTTTGCTTGTGAAAAAACTCCTCCTTTTTTTGTCCGTAATCGATTGAGGATGTTATCAGTGTCGCTAACGGCTCCCGCGTTGGTATGGATGACAATGTCAATGTTTTCAATGAGTTGATCTTCAAACTGTAAGGATTGGGCAACAATGTGATATGGAAGAAAGATAAGCAAAAAAAACGAAAGAAAAAGAAGTGGCATTTGCTTTGTCATGACATGACCTCGAAGTTGGAAGAAATGGGAATCTCCGTTAATCAAACCTTTTCAAAACGAAAGGGTAACTGATCATAGGAAAATGGAGGGTATTTTGCAACTAGTATATACTCATTCGAACTCAAAGTAGGCATTTTGACAGGGCCAAAGCCTCGGGCTTGACAGATCGTTTCTGGGCCCATAGGCTGCTTCAATTTGAAAAGAGGTCTTAGAATTGATTGCGGCCAGACAGGGCTCGAGCAAGTGTTCCTCCATCGACATATTCAAGCGAGCTACCCATTGGAAGACCGAAAGCTAAGCGGGAAATGTGAATAGGGCTATGCTCGAGTTCTTGTTTGAGGTATAGAGCTGTCGCATCTCCTTCTAGTGTCGAATCTAAAGCAATGACGAGTTCTTTAACATTAAAGGCGGCAATGCGATGTTTTAATTTAGGAATCGAGAGGTGTTCAGGTCCTCGTCTATTTAACGGCGAAAGGAGCCCATCAAGAACATGATAAAGCCCCCGATATTCTTGAGTTTCTTCAATCGAGTACACATCGCGAGGGGAAGCAATGACACACATCACGTTTGTGTCGCGATGGTGTGATTGGCAAAAAAAGCATCCCTCAAGCCCGATTAAACAGCCGCAATCTTCACATTGCTGAAGCTTTTCCTTTGTTGTGTGGACAATCGCTGCCAGTTCTTTCAGCTGACTTTCAGGCCATGTGAGTAAATGAAAAGCAAAGCGCTCAGCACTTTTATTTCCAATCCCGGGCAAACGCTTTAAAATTTGAATGAGTTTTTGTAAATGTTCAGGATAGCGCATTTCGTGAATGCCTTGGTATAAAAAGAGTAAAGGAATCTACCAATGTAGCACATTCTGAAGTTGTTGCGGTATAAAATAATGAAGGAGATATTCAGATTTTTTCTTGACGATCTCATCTTCTTACAAGCTATTGAGAATCTCTCTTGATGTTTTTATTTATTCCTCTCTCTGCTATGCTTCTTTTTTTAGTTTTATATTTAGAGGGCGTCTTAAAACTTCGAGTCCCTATATTCGAGATGATGTTGCTCCAAGTTTTAAGACACCCTCTTATCAGCCCCTTTCTTAAGGAGACCTCTTCATGAAGCAACCTTTAAAAGCCCGTATTATAGGGCTTGGATCATACCTTCCTGAAAAAATTTTAACAAATCAAGATCTTGAAAAAATGGTGGAAACCTCTGATGAGTGGATTGTTTCGCGAACGGGGATGCGTGAGCGACGCATTGCCAGCAGCAGTGAATTTCCCTCCGATATGGGGGCTAAAGCAGCTGCCGTAGCCCTGGCTTCAGCAGGTCTAAAAGCAGAAGAGGTCGATTTAATTGTTGTGGCCACAATGAGTCCTGACTATCTCTCACCCAGTACGGCAAGTTTAATTCAAGCAAAACTTGGAGCTGATAAGGCTGCTGCATTTGATGTCCAGGCGGCATGCACCGGATTTTTATATGCCCTATCAACAGCTAAAGCTTTTATTGAATCGGGGATTCACCAAAACGTTTTAGTGATTGCCACTGAAAAAATGTCAGCTTTTATTGATTACTCAGATAGGGGAACATGTATTCTTTTTGGAGATGGTGCTGCAGCTGCCGTGTTGATGGCTGAAGGGGCAGGATTCTCTATCGATAGTCTCTGTTTGGGTTCTGACGGTCAATTAGCCGGTTTAGTGATGATTCCTGCTGGCGGATCTCGCCAACCAGCGACATGTGAAACAGTTCAAAAAAGATTGCATTTTTTTCAAATGTCTGGTAGCGAGGTGTTTAAACATGCTGTTAGAAGAATGAGTGCTGCTGCCTGCCAGTGTCTTGCTAAAGCCGGATTAGAACAGCGCGATATGAGTTGGCTTGTTCCCCATCAAGCAAATAAACGCATCATTGATGCGATAGGGAAAAATTTTGAGATTCCTGAAGAAAGAGTGTATAAAACAGTGGATAAATATGGCAATACTTCAGCTTCGAGCATTGGGATTGCTTTGCATGAATTGATTCTGAGCAAAGAAATCAAGGAGGGGGAGCATCTTCTCCTCACAGCCTTTGGAGGAGGATTGACATGGGGCGCTGCAATTTTAACGAAAGTAAGAGGATAGAGATGAAGCATACATTCAAACGGATCGCCTTTCTTTTTCCGGGACAAGGATCGCAATACCCTGGAATGGCTCAAGATTTCTTTGAAAATTTTTCTGCCGCCCGCTTGGCTTTCGAAGAAGCGGATGATCTTCTTAGGTGTCCAATTTCTCAGATGATTCGGAAGGGCTCTGAAAAAGAATTAACCGAGACAAAAAATAGCCAGATCGCCATCTATATTGCAAGCATTGCCATTTTAAGAGTTGTTAATGAGCTTTATGAACTCACACCATTTGTTTGCGCAGGATTAAGCCTTGGCGAATATACAGCTCTTACAGCTGCTGGATGGCTTTCTTTCAAGGAAACATTGCCGCTTGTCCAATATCGCGGTCAATTTATGAATGAAGCTTGCGAATCAGTCAAAGGAACAATGGCTGTTGTGACGGGGCTAGAAGCTGCCATTGTAGAGAAATGCGTGAAGGAACTGAATCTGCCTCATGATTTGTGGGTTGCTAATTTTAACTGTCCTGGGCAAATTGTGATTTCAGGAACAATGAAGGGGATAGAAGCTGGGACAGCTGCATTAAAGCAGTATCAACCTAAGCGCGTTTTACCCCTTCAAGTTCATGGGGCTTTCCATAGCGGTTTAATGGAGATGGCTCGGGAAAAATTAGCTGTTTATATTCAACGTGCGCCAATTGAGCAGGGATTCGCTCGGCTTGTGATGAATGTGCCGGGCACAATTGTTCAGGATGTTGAAAGCGTCCGGCGAAATTTAATCGATCAAGTCACCTCTGCTGTTTATTGGGAGGCAGGAATTAGGGCGATGGAAGAGGAGGGCGTTGATTTATATATTGAGTTTGGTCCTGGCAAAACATTATCGGGAATGAATAAGCGCATTGGTGTAAAAGCACCCATTATGTCGATTGAAAAAGTTGAAGATTTAGACCGACTCTCTCAACTAGAAAAGAATAAGGAATAGAGATGAATCAATTATTGACTAATCAAGTTGCCATTGTCACAGGCGGGAATGCTGGAATTGGTAAAGCAATTGCCTTTAAATTAGCTGAGGATGGGGCAAAAGTCGCCATTATGGGGACAAATTCAGAAGCCGGTCATTTGACTGTGGCAGAAATTAAGGAGGCAATTCCTTCATCTGATGTTCGCTTTTACAAAGTGGATGTTTCATTAACTTCAGCTGTTGATGAAGCGGTGAGGTTAGTTGTCGATCAATTTGGTAAAATTGATCTTTTGGTTAATAATGCGGGGATTACAGCAGATCAGTTGCTCATGAAAATGTCTGAAGAAGATTGGGATCGTGTCATTACGGTTAACCTTAAGTCTTGTTATAATACTTGCCATGCAGTTGTCAGACCAATGATGAAGGCTAGAAAAGGAAAAATTATCAATGTCAGCTCTGTTGTTGGGTTAATTGGCAATCCTGGGCAAACAAATTATGCAGCTTCAAAAGCCGGAATGATTGGTTTTTCAAAAGCTTTGGCAAAAGAATTAGCTTCCCGTCATATTTTGGTCAATTGTGTCGCTCCCGGATTTATTAGCACTAAAATGACCGATGCTTTGACGGAGAGTCAAAAAGAAGTCATCATCGATCAAATTCCGTTGAAACGGTTAGGGGAAGCGTCTGAAGTGGCCCATGCTGTTTGGTTTTTGGCAAGTCCTCTGTGTCTCTATATGACTGGACAGGTGATCACAATTGACGGGGGGATGGTCATGTAGGAGGCGAGGCAAAATACTTGATCGACTGATTAGACTTCTTTTTCAACGAAATCCGGTTTGCAAAGAACTCTATTCAACAGACTTGTTTTTATCACTTGATTTAAAATGATAAATTTTAAGAAAATCAATCACTTATTGAAGATATAAATTCGATTTTTGTGCACTGTTTGCATGAGATCGAAAAAAAAAGAATGGCCATTTGGGCGAATGTCTTAGGCATTTCAAAAAGAGTGGCTCAAATCTCAGAAAAGGATATAAAGATGTCGATAGAACAAGAAGTTATAGATATTGTTGTTGAACAATTAGGGGTTGATAAGGATGATGTGACAGTTGATAAGTCTTTTGTTGAAGATTTAAATGCAGATTCTTTAGATCTTACAGAGCTCATCATGACTTTTGAAGAGCGTTTTGGTTGTGAAATTTCTCAAGAAGATGCTGAGAAACTGAAAGCTGTTCGTGATGTGATTAACTATTTAGAAAAGCGAAAAGTGTAATTTATCATTCTCTATAATCGCAAGCAAGTCATAGACGTCTTGCGATTTTCTCTCCCTGAGGCTGTGATGCAGCCCAAATAGCTCTTCCGGTGCGTAAGGCGAGTCTCTAAATCTCTTGCAAATTTTTTTTATTTGTCCATTTTGAAACGAAATAGATGGAAAGCCCGCTTAAAATAAAGGCTGGAATCATCGGAAGAATTTCGTATTTTGTTAAGATGGGATTCAAAGTTGACCATGTCATCGAGATGAGGGTTCCTATCACAATTCCTGCAATTGCTCCATGACGATTGACTGTTTTCGAATATAAACTCATGAGAACTAAAGGTCCAAATGCGCTTCCTAATCCGGACCAAGAATAAAGGACTGTATCAAGCACTGTTGTACTTCGATTAAATGCTAAAAATAAAGCGACTAATGAGATGAGGACAACACTCATTTTTGAGAACAAAAGAATTTTCCTGTCAGAGGGCGGATATCGATGAAAAGGAACGTAAAGGTCTTCGCTCATCATTGATCCACAAACTAAAATTTGAGAGTCCATCGTGGATAGATTGGCGGCAATAATTGCACATAAGATAAAGCCTCCAATAAAAGGATGAAAAAGATCTTTGACCATTTCGATAAAGACAAGTTCCGGTTTTGCTAACCCTTGAGGGAAGTAAGCGATGGCCACTACCCCAACGAATGCGGCGGCCGTTAATGTAATCAGCTGCCATGACATTCCAAGCCATTTAGACTTGCTCATTTCATTAACATCTCGAATGCCCATAAATTTTGTAATAATATGCGGCATACCAAAATAGCCCATTCCCCATCCTAATGCGAGAGAGCATATAATAAAGTAGGCGTCAAAACTAGCTTCAGGAATAAACGAGAGAGAGATTCCTTGATTTTCTGCCGCAGTTTTTATCTCCTGCCATCCATCAATTTTTGAGTAGGCCATAAATGGGACGATCAAAAGCATGAGTAAAAGAAAAATGCCTTGAAAAAGGTCTGTCCAAGCAACAGTTGTAAACCCTCCAACGAATGTATAGCTCACAACAACAAATAAAGCGATTGATAATCCAATAAAATAATCAAGTCCAAAAATGGATTCGAATAGATTACCCATGGCAATCAAACCAGCAGATAAATAGTGAGTCAAAAAAATCACCATGACCAACGCGCTAATCACGCGAATCCTTCCAGAGGTGTCGTTAAATCGCTTTTCAAAGAAAGAAGAGAGAGTATAGCAATTGTACTGTTCTGTCATAGAGCGTAATCTAGGAGCGACAAATTGCCAATTAAGATACATGCCTGCTAGAAGTCCCAATCCAATCCAAATACGAGATAATCCGAGGATGAAAATACTCATCGGGAATGCCATAAAAAGCCATGCGCTCATATCGCTTGCGTGGGCCGAAAGAGCCACAAGCCAGAAGCTTAAGGATCGATTCCCCATAATAAAATCGGAAGAAGTTGTTTGCTTCTTGTGAAAGATTAACCCCATAGTAAGAAGAAGGCTAAAATAAATGACAAAGGCTGCAAGAATTGATAGATGCATAATGTTTTTACTTAATTTTTACCTGTAATCCGATGATTTTAAAATTGTGTTTAATATGCTGCTTCTTTGCTAGGAATGTCAATTCATTCGTGAGCATGAGCTGAATCGCATCCAATCCATCTTTAGAAAAATGGCGCAGGACCCTCGAAAACCATTCCTCAATTACTTCTGGGCTTTTAAAATGATCGATGACGCTGCTGTTATATAGAAAGATCATATCGAGATTTTCTATTGGAATTCCTTGGCTGTCCCCTTTAATCAAACGGCAGTTATTCATCGACCATACTAAAGGAGGGAATAATGTATGTGCATGGTACCTCAAACGATGATATTGATCAATAAATTGGCATTCAATAAAAGGAATGCCGTTCCTTTCTTCTTTTGAGGCATGAGCCAATTGATTTAAATTAAATAATCCTTGAAATCCCGGCTCTTGTGATTCAAGGAAGGTGAAAATTAATCCGTTGTAGTCGAGACGGTCAATTTTTAGAAATAATCCTTTTTGCAAGGGTGATTGAGGAACTGCGATTAATCGCATAGTCAAATAAGGGTTCGTAAAGTCTTCAATCACTTTTTGAAGCATATAATATTCGAGCAGAAGGGAACACTCATACTCTCCGTACATTCTTTCACGGATTAAGGAGCTTTCTTTTAATCGACTCATATGTTCTACAAGGCATTGGCTCATCGTATTTAATGTTTGAGCCAACTCTTTTATTTCTCTTGGCCCTTTTACATGGATATTGGCTTCATAGTCACCCGCTGCAATTTGCAGAGCAGCTTGATTCAACTGTCTAACTGGCTTGCTGATTCGATCTGCGATCAGGTAGACAGCCCCTATTCCAAGGACAAGAATAATCAAAGATCCTATTAAAAGGATTTCTCTTGACAAATGGAAATAGAAAAAGAATGAGTCAAAAAAGATAAAAGCGATTAAAACAGGCAGTAGAAGACAGAGCAAGCGGGTACGGATCGTCATGTTTCACTTTCCATCGGTTTAAACGGTCTTAAAGGAACCCTAGAGGTGTAAACTTGCAAAAAACCAACAGCCACAGATGGACACTCTGAAATAATTGTATACAAATTTGTTCGAGAAAGAGTGAGCAGATGCGTTTCGATTGGAGTAAAGGCTGCATAAGCGCGCGGGCTATTATTAAACAAAGCCTCTTCACCAAAAAAATCACCCGTTCCAAGAGTATGTAGAGGTGAAGGAGTCACCCCTTGTATCTGCACTTTCCCTTTTGCAATGAAATACATCCGGTTGGCTTCTTCTTCTATGGCAAAAATATAATCTCCCGGATCAAATACGACGAGAGTTAATTTATCAGCAACTGTCAAAAGCAAATCTAAATCCAAAGAGCTAAATGGAGTCGTTCTTTTGAGTAAAAATGCTTTATCTATCAATGTCAGGTATTTCATGAATCTAATAACTCGTAGGCAAAATGGTGAAAAATTTCATCTTGGCAAGACATTTGCTGTCTTAGCGATTCCCGCCAATTAGGCAGATCTAAATGGTACTTCATTGTTGCTGCAATAATTTGATCGATTTGAGCCGATGAGTGGCTCATTTTTTCTAGCAAGGCCTCTAAATTTAAAGGTTGATGACCCGATTTTTCATAAGCTCTTATTTTTTCTTCATACGGGATATCATCGACAAGCGGTTGTAGAAGCTTAAACACTTGAAGCTCGCAGGTCTTCTCTAGAGTTTCGACGACCTGGCTGCGGACCTTGGGATTGCGGCTGCGCAGCGAGCGGGAAAGAAGTTCTTCATCTTCAACTTCTCCTGCCACCCCTAGGATTTGGATAATAAAATCTAATACTGAATGATAACCTGTAATCAAGACATCTTGCAAGATACTTAAATCTAAAGAGGGGTTCAGTGATTGAATCGTGTGATGATGATAAAAATAAAAGTAAGCTCGATTAATTTCTTCCCTGATGATGTCCGATAGAATTGCCCGCAATTGCGGCAGGGCTAAGCGCCCTAATATCCGTCCAGCTAGTAAGCGTGAACGATCTGCGACCTGTGTATCTTTTGTAATGGACAGCAGTGATGGAATCGTCCGAAGTCCCATTTTAAAAATGACCTCTTCAATGAGGCGCCGCTCATTTGGCCGGAAGTGTAAACTTGCGTGAATAATATCATCAACCAAACTTGAATCATTGACATGCTCCAATGCTTTTAAACAATCGAGACGGGCCTCATTATCTCGAATTTGACTTAATTTTTCGATGATATGAGAAGCTTGTCGAATCGAGTCAAGAACACCGATTTGAACGATTGATTTTGCCGCTGTTCGGGAAACCTTTGAGGATGGGTTTACGAGATATGAAGTCAAAAAATCGATGTCGTGGGCATCGCCATCTATCCCTAAAATATGCAACCCCATGCAAAGCTCTTCTTCATGATGTGAATCGAGTAGAATTTTGAGGTGTTGAGCGGCTAACGTCCGATTATAAGCAGCGGTTGCAGGGGCTAAATAAGCCAGTGATTTTTTTAAAGCGATAATGGCCGCTCCTTGAAGTAAAATATCAGAGCTTTTTAATTCCCCCATAATTTTCTCCGGATGAAGCAGTCCTTGCTTGGCAAGATAAAAATAGACAGTACTTTGAAGTAGAGGGTCAAAATCATTTTGAATCCAATCTTGAAGCGAGTCTAGAACGGATATATTTTTGGCGAAAATACTTTGCTCAAATAAATAGATCAGTTTCACTTTTGTTTCGGCTTTCATATGAGAAGCATAGCTTAAAAGACGTTTAAGAATGGCCG
This sequence comes from Parachlamydiaceae bacterium, assembly GCA_044326545.1. Lineage (GTDB taxonomy): Bacteria > Chlamydiota > Chlamydiia > Chlamydiales > Parachlamydiaceae > JANWJE01. The sequence continues at coordinate 27,962 of JBIRBM010000011.1, forward strand.
GATCCTCAAAAGCTAATAAACCTTCACATGCAAAAAGCTGGGCTTGTTGATCTCCAAGCTTAAAGATTCCAAGGAGGCGATTCTCTGCAGCTCTTTGCTGTTTATCGCTCATTTTCCCTATCCAGTCGCAGATCGATCGTTGAAAATGAACAGCATTTGCCGATAAATTAAAAAAAAGAGCTTTAAGATAATTTTTTGATAGTCCGATTGCCACGCAAAATGCACAGATAGCCAGTACAAGTCCCAGCAATTTACTTTGATCTTGAAAAAAAGAGAGAAGGATGGCGCTTGTCAGCACACCAACTGGCTCGAAAAAAGACTCAATTAACACCCGAATTTTATATTTTAGCTTAGTTGGAACGGCATTGAGTAAAAGGTTAAAATTACTATCATCGATGACATATAACGTTCCTTCAACAACGAAAAAACCGATCAAAGGAAACAGTAGGCTTGGACTGAGCGACCATCCGGTGAAAGCGATAATCAGAAGAATGGGGGTAATCAAAATTAGGCTATTAATTCCAAAACGTCTGATGAGTCGGCTGTAAACAAAAAGTCCGAAAAAAAGATTTCCAACACTCACTGTGGCTAAGTTTTGTCCTAAAAAACGCGTTAAATTTGCTTCGGTTCCCCCGCCCGTACTGATTCCTGGTTGATTGGCAAAATAATTTTCAAACGTAAACATATAATTGTATTCTGTGATAACCAGAAGTAGATAAATAAGAAAATTACTTGTCATCAGAAGGAGTGTAAAAGGCGATGAGGCAATCGATTTAAAGAAAAATTTAATGTAGTGGCCTGATTCGTAAACAACTCCTTCTTGCTCCGAATCCTCATGCGCTACGACAGAGATATTGCGGGTAATTTTTTTTATCCAAAAAAAAGTAAAGATCAGGAGGGTAATGATAAGGCCGATCAGGTGCTCGAGGTCTAATACCCCCGAATTCATAAGCAATCCTGTGCTTGCTGCACCTAAAAATATAGAAGAACTAAACAGGCTATAGAGTCTTTTTGCATCTTGTAAATGGTGGTATTGATCAATAAACGTCCAATAGCAGGTCATTAAAACGGCGAATTGGTAAAATCCTCCCAGTTTTAGCACATACCATAGCCAATGAGAATCAGAGCCAATATTTAAAAATATGCAGATGAAAATGCCTAAATAAAAGACTAGCCCCAATTGAAGAGTTGTGAGGTAAATTCGATAGGAAGAAAATTTATGGAACGAGTAGAGCAGGATAAATGCGATAAAAAACATCCCGCACGCAATTAGAGTGTAAGCTTGGGGTAAGGATTCTGCCCCCACATGGAGAAGGAATAATGCATCGGCAAATTTTAATCCGCATGTTGCCCCGAAGGCCCAAATGAAACCCAAGAAGACGAAAAGAAACGCGCGCCTCTCTTCGCCTGGGTAAATGCTAAAAATCCGTTGCAACACACCTTTTTTTAGACTCGTCATCTGCTCATTGCTCAAATCGCCGCTAATCCATGTTCATAACAGTCCCCGAGATATTTCAAGTTCAAAGGGCTAGGGGGTGTCATCAATTGATCATCAACGTTTATTCAAGTTCTTTCCAAGCGATGTGACCACCCGCTTGAGAAATCATCTTGAATAGAGGCGATTAGCAATTGATGACACGCCCTAGAAATGAAACTCAGGTTAATGGGGAATTCTATTGTAAATGACTTAAAAATAAAATAGATTTATCAATGAGTGTGAACCAAGAAGACTTGCACTTCGATTCGAGAGAAGTATATTACTTGATCTTTTTATTGAGCGACCGTTAAACTTTCATTTTTAATTATGATCATGGGGGAAGGAAATGGAACACGTCAAGCTATTGATTATTGGATCTGGACCTGCGGGCTATACCGCAGCCATTTATGCAGCGCGGGCAAATTTGGAGCCTGTTTTGTTTGAGGGGTTTTACACAGGTCCAGCCGGAGGGCAGCTCATGACAACAACTGAAGTAGAGAACTTTCCGGGTTTTCCAGATGGAATTTCGGGCCCTGAGTTGATTGAAAAATTCCGAGCTCAAGCCATTCGTTTTGGAACAAAGATGTTAAGCGAAGATGTGGAGAGCGTTGATTTTAATCATCGACCGTTTAAAATAAAAGGATCTAAAACGCATTTCAAGGCGGATTGTGTCATTATTTCTACTGGTGCTACAGCAAAGCGATTAGACATCATGGGAGCTGGTGACACAGAATTGTGGCAAAAAGGGGTGACAGCTTGTGCTGTGTGTGATGGTGCGATGCCGATTTTTCGTAACCGTCCTTTATTTGTTGTTGGAGGAGGCGATACAGCGGTTGAGGAGGCTTTATTTTTGACTAAGTTTGGAAGCCGTGTGTATATCGTCCACAGGAGAGATCAGCTCAGGGCCTCTAAGATTATGCAAGAAAGAGCCTTAAAACATCCTAAAATTGAGGTGTTGTGGGACTCTGTCGTTGTTTCTGTTAATGGTGATAAAGTTGTACAGAGTGTCACATTAGAAAATATCAAAACTTTAGAGCAAGACACGCGAGAAGCTGGAGGATTGTTTTTTGCAATTGGTCATACACCAAACACAGCATTTCTTCAACGTCAGATTGAGCTTCATGAAAATGGCTACATCAAAGTCTTTAAAGGGACTCGGACGAGCGTAGACGGAGTCTTTGCTGCAGGAGATGTTCAAGACCATGATTATCGGCAAGCAATAACGGCAGCCGGTTCGGGTTGTATGGCTGCCCTGGATGCTGAAAGATGGCTAGCTGAAAATGGATTTACAGACTAAAAACCTCTCTTTTTTGGCCTTCGGATTCTGTCAAATAGGAGCGTGTATCTTGACTCTGTATTCAAACTTTATTTCTAAGTCCCTCTCTTCATGCCTCCTGTTTGCTTGGCTTATCATGTTCAATGTTAGCGCAACTGAATATCAACCATGGCTAGGTAATGCTTATGAGTTTGAGGCTCGTGGCGAGACTCTCTATCAAGGGTTTGCTACGCTAGCTTCCGATGGTGATCATAAGAAATATCTTTGCAACGATTTTTTTTTAAATTTTAGTCTGATTAATTCCATTCCAGATCCCTCATTTGGAATCGAGCTTGAAGTCACAGGAGCCTTGACCAGAAAGCAGCATGGAGAGGTTGATCAATTAAAATTCACCGGTCGCTATGTTTGGCAAGATGACATCATGGGTGATCCTTTGAGCATGATAACAGGAGCTAGTTACATTCAAGCTTTTGAACACAGCTTAAAAGATCTGAGCTCTTTTCATCATGGTTTATATAATATCGAATGTTTTGTGTCTGTAGGTCGTGAGAGTTCCGATGAAACACGATGGGGGTCTCGCTGGTGGGGGATGTTTGGGTTGGGGATTGCTGAGAAAGGGTCTGCATGGTTTCGTTTGCGTTTTGATTACGATAAACGTTTCAATCAGAAACATGAGATCGGATTATTTATTGAGGGATTGTGTGGGTTAGGACACAAGCATCTTGAAATCAAAAAATTCGAAGGTTATGGCGCTGTTAAGCATCAATCAGTAGATGCCGGTCTTCGTTACGTTTATGTCTTGGACTATTGCGGGAATGCAAGCTTGGAGTATTGTTACCGATTATACGCGAATAATTTCCCGGCTTATACTCACCGCGTTGTTGCTCAATTTCTTTATCCTTTTGGATGGTGAATCGTGATACACGGGTGATTTATCCCGCGTCATATCTACTCATTGCAGGATTCAAATGGAATGAGTACAGGTCCGTTGCAAATGAATGGATCATGTGCAACGGAGCTATCATGATCATGCTGTCTCGTTATTCAGCCGAAATGGGGTGATGATCATTTTTTAATTTATCACGAACGTCACCTAACGAAGCTAATTGCTTGGATAGTTTTGTCTTTTCTGTTTTAAGTTTCTCGATTTGATCGAGAACATCGGGTGTCCGATTTTGATTTGATAATTCCTTCATTTTTTCTCTGATTGAATCCATTTCAACAATCATTATTTTTTCTAATTGTATCACAATTGTTTCATCATTGGTCTCGGTTTCTTGGGCTTTTAATTCTAACAGTCTGGACATCACATTTGCTTGGGCTGTCACATTAACTTCTGCTTCTCGCTTATGATGTTTTTGTTTAAGGGGATTTTGTGTAGGTAAAACATTTTTTGTTTGTTTTGTATTATCAAAACAGGAATGTAGTTTTTCTAAATATGCAAAATCACCCTTTTTATAGAGATAATCTGATGAACCCATATTTGCGATCCAAGGGTCTACTATCCTGCAATCTTCACCCCATGTATTCGGATTTTGGATATTTGATCTCTTATTTCTTCCTACTACCACGAACACATGACTTCTACCACCATCATCATGCGCAAGAATTTCTACGCGAACACCGTGGTATCTTCCATCTCCTGTTAATATATGAGCAGCGGTACAGGCAAAAGTTGTACAAATGCCAGCTCGACCTTCCAATACTTTTTCTGCCGCACTTTTGAGTTGATAGGGTGTGAAGGCCCCCCCCTCTCCGGGAATTTTAACTCCTGCAATGCTAAGTCCGTATGCTCTAATCCGATTTTGATCTTGATTCATTTCTGCTAAATTATGAAACACAGTCTCTCTTTCGCTCTCCTTAATGACATGAGAAAAGGAGGGGCAATCGACTACAGCAAAATTTTCGTGGCTTAATTGTCTAAGAGCTTCTCTATGAGTTGCGATTAAATCTTCTACTGTTCGATACTGTTTCCTGATCTCAGGCTTGGTGACCGCTTTTAGTAATTCAGGTTTAATGTGTTGGAATTGCTCCGTTTTTTGTAGACGAACTTCCCCTTCGCGATTCAATTCAGTCTCTCGATGTTCTTCAATTTTTTTTGAAGAAGGGCAATAGAGCATATCTTGGGCAATTTGCTTAATTTTTGGTGTGTCTTCAATCTGTTTTTTTGTCGGGAGAGATAGAATTTTAGGAACGAAATGAAAACTAATCGCAGGAGTGTGTTTTTTATTAATCAATTCTGGGAAAAAATGACCTAATAAAAATTTTGTGATACGTGAGTTAGCTTCAAATAATTTGTTTTTTATTTTTTTTGTAATGTTGTTTTTATTATTACTATTTAAATTTTCTTTTCTTAATAAGAAATTGCTAGTTTCTATGTTATGTAAATTAAAATTCATAAACATCCTTTTTTTTTGGATTATTTATAATTTTAATTATAACAAAATCGAATTAAAATAATTTTTAATTTATTTAATTGTTTTTTAAGTTTTAGTTAATTGATGGAAATATATAGATTTAAATTAGTGGTCATAGCAGTGGTTTATCACTCAAGGATCACGCTTTGCGGCACCTCACTCTTGAACATCTTGAATTAGATTCGATAAAGTATTTGTCGAGGATGAGACTGCGAAGCAGACAACGTGAGATTGAGCTCAGACAACGTCAGATTGAGCTGAAAACGGGTATTAAGTCAGATGTGTTAATTAATTGGACATGAGTGGCTTGATGTTTTTTTTTAACAAGCTCATTTTCTATTTCCGAGCCCTCCCCCCTGCATAGACGACGTGAATGTGAAAACAGTCTGTAAGAAGCTGCTCAACGTGTCCAAATCGCAAAAGCTGTTGCATATTGGTGGCAATGGCTGAGGGAAATATGCAGTGAGGGGAAGTTGAACAATTGATTTGCAAAAGGGGAAAGGAAGACAATCGGCTTGCCTTTTGCGTCATTGAGGATCTCAATATCAAGCCAGCTCAGGCCTTGAGAAAATCCTGTGCCTAAAGATTTTACAATGGCTTCTTTAGAGGCAAATCTTCCGGCTAAATGAAGAGATGGATCTTTCTTTTTTAAACAATATTCTTGCTCGTTTAAGGTAAAGACTTTGTCTAAGAATCGCTTAGGATGTCGCGCGATGATTGTTTTAATCCGAGCGACCTCTATGATGTCATTACCAATTCCCAAAATCATAATGCCAGAAAACTTTTTGTTGATTCAATTTCATGATTTGCAATTGGAAAATCATTTTCTATCTCTGAGATTCCGTCTTCTGAAGCATTACAAAACACCATTCTTCCTGAAGAGGTGTGTTTAACAGATAACACATACGCTTTAATCGTTTCTCCAATGAATTCAGCTCCACCATTGACGACAACCATGGTGCCATCTTCAAGGTATCCAACCCCTTGCCGAGCCTCTTTGCCATACCGCTGAATCTTAATGTTAATTGTCTCTCCGGTTTGTGTGACAGGTTTTAACGCATTGGAGAGCATGTGGATGTTGATGATTCTCACCCCTTCAATCGAAGCTTGTTGAATGCGATTGATATCGGAAGTAATGACGTGGGTGTCCATAAAACGGGCTAAGCGGATCAATTTTGTCATACCGTCTTTGATTTCAGGAAAATCAGTGTCTACATAGCGAAGGTCTAAAGAGGGGAGGGTTTCAAGTTTTTTTATCAACTCTAAGCTTCTTCTCGCTTTTGCTTTGTTGACTTCATCCCCGGTTTCAGCTTGTACATAAAGTTCTCGAACTGCAAAACGAGGGATAATAAGGTGGTGGTCAAGCAAACCGGTTGAGGCCAAGTCGATAATGCGAGAATCAGAGAGGATGGATAAGTCGACGAGAATATCTTTTTTCTTGTAGCTCATTTGTTTGAATTCAATAAAAGGGATGCTGACACGAATTTCATCAGATGCTTGAAGCGTCATCATTAAACCCAAATAAGCGGAGGAAAGAAAAATCAAGAAACGCAGAGGCATGAATTCCGAGCTGTTGACATCCCAATTCATGATGCTTCCAAGAGTTAATAAAATTCCTTGTCCCATGAAATACCCTAAAAATAATCCAAGCGTTGCCGTATTGAAAGATCTTAGGGTAAAACGCCTGAAAACTAAATCGAGGGCAAATAAAACTCCTGATAGAAGACATCCAGATAAGACACCCACAGAGACGTTAATCCAATTTAATCCGCCATTAAAATAGTGGGTACTTAACGTGATTGAAAAGAGAATGCATATAACAGAAAATAAGACTTGGATAATCGAGAGTGAAATACTCTTCATGATTGTTGTGTGCCTCGTACAGTGGTTAATTTTCTTGCAAAATAGTTCTGCTTAACATTTAACCCACATTCGGCTAGTGGGCTGTTTTTTCTTCGATTTCTCGAATTTTGATCTGAATTTGACAAATTTTGAACAATATTTCATTCAATATTGCCGTAAAATTTGCAAATCCAGCTGAAAAAACGATCAATTCGAATCAAAAATAGCCGACTAGCGGAATGTGGGATTTAAAAATAGGCTAAATGGGATAAACAATTGTGGATGCATGACCCATTTACGGAATTTTGTAGGATCTTAACACGATTTTAATTTTTTGTACATGAATTAACTTGATTGGTTCCCGAGTCATGAAGCACCTCTTCAATCCCTATGATCAAGATGATGTTGAACAGAATCTCAAGAAAATGAGTGTTAAAATAATTTGGAAATAACAGATGTTTGGATTACAATGGAAGCTCCATCAGAATTGGCGTTTGGATATTGCCATGATCAGTCGATGTCTTTTAAACGCCTCCCTAAATAAAGGATTTAATTTCATGTTTAAAGTGAGTCATGCAACCCTTATATTTTTATCCGGATTAGTCTGGTTATGTGTTGGGAGTGTGTTGTTGCCTCTTGGTCTCAATTTTATTGTAGATACCCTCTTAATCGAAAATCACCATTTACCTCATCCGGTGCTGAGTTTTTTAATTCCTTATACAGGCGGGCTTGAGTCAGCTGCTTTAATTTGGATCGCCATCACTTTGATGATCGGCTTTCTCAAAGGCAGAGCTGTTTTTTCTAAAAGTGTCAATAGAAGTGTTCGTTACATTTCTACGCTCCCTAATCCAGCTCCTTTAAGTAAAATTTATACTCCCGGTTATTACCTTTTGCTCGGATCAATGATTTTACTTGGGGTCCTGATGAGATTTGTCCCCTTGGATATAAGAGGAGGAGTAGATGTTGCTGTTGGATGTGCCCTCATCAATGGTGCAATGTTATATTTCCGCCAAGCGTGGTTAGCCCGTCAGGCTGTGTAGAATTTACTTTCAAGGAATTAATTCATCCAGAGTCTCCTTGTATGCAATCCCTGTTTTTTGATCCAAATCAGGAGGTAAGAAAACAAGTCTGATTTCCTCAAATGCATCAGGATAATTCTGAGTGAATTCTTTAATGGTTGCCAGAGCTATTTGAGAAGACTCCTTTAATGGAGCTTTAAAAATTCCTGTGCTGATTGAGGGAAAAGCAATCGAATAAATGTGCGTTTCTTTCGCTTCTTCACTCACGAATGGCGAACATTGTGAAGAGAAGTGTGCAAGGAATAAACTGTTCCAGTAAGTCTCGCGGAGCAATTCTTTTCCCCTCTTTTTTTGAGCTGTGACACGAAAATCCGGGCCTACGGTATGTAAAATAGCTTTCACTCTTGGGAATAAATCTCCAGAGCTTGTCAAGACGCTAAATCCACAGGGTAATCCATTCCTTTTTAGGGATGTTAGAATGTTGGCACACTCTTTAAAAGGGGATCTTCCGGCTTTTTTACGAATAGCCCCGCAAACCCCTGAACCGGCAAATAATTGTTTGTTGGCTGCATTGACGATAGCGTGAGTGGTTTCTTCCGTTAAAGATCCATATAGTAGGGTGATTTTAGTTGTTCCAAATATTTTTTCAGCAAAGATCTCATTTGGGCTTTTTTTTGTCGTGACTTTACATGTGTTTAAGTGATATTTAAACATTGCTTTGATTGCAAGGGCGATAAGGAGTAATGTCCCTCCAGAGAAGAAGAGAAGGGCGATCTTTAAAACACTCTTTTTGATTGGAATGTCGTGAAATCCTTCGGACTCGAAGTATAATTTTTCTGAGTCAATTCTTTCAGCCTTAATCGATAGCGTTTTTCCGTTTAATGAAGCAAATTCATCAGCACATACTCCAATCGAAAATCCTAATTTAGAGGCAAAAGTTGTTCCTGGATTGTTTAAATTAAAATGGATGGGTTGCCAAAATGAAAAATATTCGATTGTATTTGTTGTCATAGATATTTTTTATTGTTTAGAATTTAAATGATGATAAATTAAATATTCTTTTAAATCAATAATCATTTTTTTTGATCTGCTTGCCATTTTTGAATCGATTAATTCTTCAAAACTTCTTGCGTCTTCGTTTTTCTTCTTTTTCCTTGATTATCGCTTTACAAAGACTTTCCAAATCATTAAGGTTATTTCAGAATAACTCCATGTTTTTTAGGTGAGTACATGACATCGGTCGTTCCTCTTGTTCATCATGTTATTTCCCCCCTTCAAATGGAATACGAGGTCGTATCCCAACATAGCAAGATAAAAAAGGAAAAATTTTCAAGATCGCCTGAACCATCTTTTAAGACGTTTTCAGGGGTTTTTCATTCGATAGGAGAGAGTTTTAGCACTTTTAAAAATAGTGTAACATGCTTTTATCAACAAAAAAAAATGTGTCATGCTGATCTGAAATTTTCCAATGAATTGAAAGAACGTGTGGATGATATCTTATCTAAGCAAATCAATATTCAAGGAATGAGTGGGATAAATAAAATTAAAGAATTAATCGGGTTGTCAATTTTCGCTTGTGATATTTTGAGTGAAATAAATGTAAGAATAAACATGATCAACGAATATATTGTCGATATTGAGAGTTTATCAGAAGATAATCGATTCGTTTTTGATGTTCAAATTGAACTTTTTAATCATTCAAAAGAGGTTGTTTTTTCAGCGAATAAAAATATAGAAGAAAAACTAACAAATGAAATTCAAGACATATTAGGTCAGATGACCAAGCGCATTCCTTCCTCAACGGGTGATCGGGAATTAAGAGGATTTAAAGATAATTTATTAGAATTAAAAAATCTCGTTGAAGATATTGCGTTAATCGAAGAAATTTTTATTTCAATCAATGATTTTGATTCTCTAAAAATAGCTCTCTCTACAGAGAAAAAAAATCTTATGACCGCTCAAGAGCTCATCGAGATCGCTTTAAATGAGGTCATTGACAGAAAAATTTCAGCTGTTTTCATGATCTTGGCAAAAGAACCCTTGGTGCAACACACAGATTCCTCTTGTCGTCTGCCGATTTGTGATGCGATGATGAAAATAGCTGAAATTTCAAAGGAATTGTCTAGTGTTGAAGAAGAGATAAAAACACTACACTCTATTTTAATTTTGAATAAACCGATTCAAAATGAGGGAAATTATCCGTGGTCTAATTTTTTTTCTCGATTTATTCATCCTGATGATTTTATTTTGATAGAAAATGAAAAATCTGATCATGAAGATCGATTGAATAATAAAAAAAATGTAAGTTTTGTCGAACAAATACTAAAAATATTGGAAGATCATATTAGACGGATTGAGGAATATAAAGCAGTTCAATATTCAATAGATAAATTAATTGAAAGTGTTGACAATTATAATTGTTCTAGGAAGAGATGTGTTGATGTAATAAAAAAAATTGGTTTAGATTTAACTGCAGATCAAAAAGAAAAATTTCAGAATCAACTTGATTGGATTCAACTCAAAAATAACGAAAAACTTGAAGAGGCGATGACTCAGGTAGACATTTACCTTAAAGAGACTTTAATGAATGCGATTCAGTTGCAAGAGATCCCTCGCATCGTTTTTCAAAGACTTCTTTTGGCAGCAAAAAAGCGATTAGAAGAACTTGAATTGTGGGGAGGAGATGTTGAGGCGATGAAGGAGTTGCTAGAATCTCATTTTTTAGAATTGAATAGGGAAGTCACCCTCTCACCGGAAGCCATCAAAGAGAAAAAGAAGAACGAAGCCTGGCTGAAACAACTCAACAAAGAGGCGGCTCTAAACAAGAAAAATATGGGTGTTGATCAGCTAAATTCGCGTCAATTAACAGGAGAACAAGTGCAGCGAATTCCTGAAAAGCTGATGCGTCAACTCACTTGTGCTCAGGAGAAAAAAAAGCTGACCTCTATAGATTTAACACCAAGGGAAATGCAAGTGTGTATACAAAAACGGGGTGTAAAAGAGGTGTCAATTAAATATTTTTCTGAATTGATATCCTCTCGCGCTGCCGCTGTTGCTCACATGCAGGGTGATCGACCTACTCAAGAAGATGCGCATGTTTTTTCCCTTCTCGATATCGTCGTTAGGCAGACACATCATCAGATTCCTTTGTATGGGATTTTTGATGGACATGGAGGAAAAGATGGGGCCGCTTATCTGGCAAACACACTTGCGCGAAAGCTTCAGTTCAATTTACAGAAAGCGCTTATGGAGTCTTGTGACGAGCAAGAGGATTTGATCGCAATCTTTAATACTTTAAAAACTCTTTATGAAGAACTCACGCAAGAGTATCGTAAAACATCGTATTTAGGTGGCTCTACAGCTTGTAATGTGTTGATTTATCAAGGGTTGTTGATTGTTGCCAATCTTGGGGATAGCCGGGCGTTCATTAATGTCAATGGCATCCCGATTGCTTTGAGCGAAGATGCCAGCATAGGAGAGAGCCAACGCGATAATAGTATAAAAAAACGTCATGGTTTAATTCTAAATGTTAGAGGCGAGAGGCGCGTCATGGACCATCCGGGATCTCCAACTCTAAATATGACCAATAGTGCTTGTGAAAAAAACATCTTAAGTGTTAACACACGACCCAAGATTATCGTCTTTCCACTCCACTTGCTGCCACCTGGATCAAATCAGCTTGTCATCGGTTGCGACGGAGTATTTGATGCGATAAGTACGGTGGATGCTGCCTCAACTCTTCATCAAGACATGCTTGAAGGCGATTGTGTTGAAGAAGCTGCCATAAAAATGGTTAAAAGAGCTTATGATAAAGGCAGTTCGGATAACATTTCCGCTCTTATTGTTGCGCTTAATTGATGACTCACCTTAGCTGAAGGTGAAAAGGGGGGAGAGAATCGAAATTGTAAACGACTCTATTTGTGATAGTGTGAACCTTTTTGAATTTCAGAAGCCCGATAAAGCTGTTCGATAAGGATAAGGCGTGTGATTTGATGAGTGAAAGTTAGGGGAGATAAACTGACTAAGTTCCCTCTTTTTTTTATTTCGCAAGGAAGCCCTTCTGCTCCTCCTATAATAAAGGATAGCCTGGCTCCACCTTTTTCCCATTGATGAATCAAAAAATGAGCAAACTGTTCACTTGTAAACAATTGCCCTGCCGGGTCGAAAGAGAGGGGATTGTGTTCTCTTTCAGCCCATTCAACTAATTGGATGTTATCTTTAGCCCATAAACATTCAATGTGAAATGAGTGGGTGAGACGTTTGACATATTCATTAAATGCATCAGTTAGCCATTTTTCTTTTGTTTTTCCTACTGAAAGAATTTTAATTTTAATCATAAGAGCTGCGTTTTAGAGCTTGCTGGATGCTGCGTTTATCATCTCGTTCTTTCAAATCATGCCGTTTATCGACTGTTTTTTTTCCTTTAGCTGTTGCGATTCGAAGTTTAATTCTTCCATTTTTCAGGTACATGGCAAGAGCGATCAACGTCAATCCTTTTTCTTGAGAGGCGATTTTCAATCGGTTGATTTCCCGCTTGTGCATCAGAAGTTTGCGATCTCGTTTTTCTTCGTGATTATGTATATTTCCAAAACGATAGGGAGCTATGCTCGAGCCTACAAGCCAAATTTCTCCTTTTAAAACTTTGATGTAAGCCTCTTGAAGGGAGGCTCCGTGGTTACGAATTGATTTAATTTCAGTTCCTTGGAGGGCAATCCCGGCTTCAAATGTTTCAAGGATTTCATAGTCGTGGGTGGCACGTCGATTGGACGCTAGGTCGCGAGTTTGATTCATAAACACGTATTTGTTGATCAGTTTAATTAATTTACCTTAGAACTTGTTCAGAATCTTTGATCAGGTTCTTACACACTGACCCTAAGCATCAAGAGTACAATAGACTTCTTCGGAAACTTCATTTACTTGCTAAAACCGCCATTTTTGGCATCTTTTTCAAGCAAAGCAAGTTTCCGAAGAAGTCTAATCTTGATTTCAATCCAAATTGCACTTTTGGTGCGTAAGGTAAGTGACTTACCAATGCTAGCGCATCGATGACTAAAGCGCAAGATCTAGACTTGATTTCAAAAGCCAGCGCTTTGCCTTCAGCTTAAATACCGTTATTTGTGCGTAACATGTGTGTCTAATGGGAGGGTAAAAATTTTTTTTTGTCCCGTATAAGCTTGAGCTAACTCCATTTCTGTCGTGGTCAAAAATACTTGTCCTAAAGACACTAATTGATCGAGAAGACGGCTCTTTCTTTTGTCGTCTAAGCTCATGCTGACGTCGTCTATCATAAACAATGGGATGTCTTCTGCAAGTTGTTTTAAAGATTGCCATTCTCCCATATGCAAGGCTGCAACGCAGCTGCGCTGCTCTCCTTCGCTTGCAAAATAACGGACATCGCGATTTCCAATGCTGATTCGGATATCGTCTTTATGAGGTCCTGCCAAAGTGTTTCCAAATATTAGCTCTCGGTTTCTGTTTTTATTAAACAGCTTTAAATAAAACGCTTTGAGTTCTCCTTCATTTTGATAAAGAGGGGATCCTGACAGATAGTCTAGGCTTAAAGATTTCTCTTCTCCTGTTAGGTAGCAGTAAAAAGATTGGCAATGCGTTTGAATAGAGAGTAAACAGAGTCGCCGTTTTAGAACAATATAAGTGGCAGATTGCGCCATCTCATGTTCCCAGCTTTCAATCGTGGTGAGTTTTTTTTCTTTTAACAGCTGATTGCGGTGGCGCATCGCTTTGACATAGCGGGTAAGATGGTGGACGTACAAAGGGTCAGCTTGTGCTAATTGCATGTCCAAAAATTGACGGCGGACCGCTGGTGCCCCTTTAACGAGATTCACGTCATCCGGTGTCATCACGACCCCCTGAATGATGCCTAGGAGATTGGAAATGCTCTGCAGTGTTGTATGATTATATACGAATTTGCGTTCTTTTCCTTCGTTATAGACTCTCAGCTTTTGATCAACATCGTATTTACAGAAAATCGACTCTAAATAAAAAGAATGGCAGCCTAGATGAATCAGGTCTTGATGCAAACCTGGGCGGAAAGAGCGTCCAAACATCAAGTAATGGATCGCTTCTAATAAACTTGTCTTCCCTTGTCCATTAGGACCGCAGATAAAATTAAGAGAAGGGCTGAACTCAAAATAAGCTTCTCGATAGTTGCGGAACCGTTCCAAATAAAGGGACTTAATATACATTATTAATCTTCTGACAACCGCATGGGCATGATGATGAATAATGGGGAGGCTAGGTTAAGTTTATCTGATTGTTCTCCATCAGTGATGATCCCTGGATTGTAAGGATCAACTAACCCTAGTGTGACTGTTTCTTCTTTACAATGACGTAAAATATCAATGAAAAATCCCGGATTAAAAGCGATTTCAAGTTTATTTCCCTGGTAATTCACCGGCATTCCGACATGCCCTTCTCCAATATCAAGAGTATTTGCCGTTAATCTTAACTCTCCATCTGTAAAGGTAAATCGAACCGAATGGTTTTGATCAGCAATAAACAAAGAGACTTGGCGGAGCATCGTCATCAATTCTTCTCTGTGCAGGGAAAGGACAATATCAGATTTTTCCGGAATGACGCGTTGAATATCTGGATAATCGCCTGCCAGTAATTTAGATAAAAGCAACGTTTGATTGACTAAAACGGCGATTTTATCGGGCATTAGAGCGATTTTCACTTCAATGTCTTCGTCTGTTAAATTTTTTAAAATCTCGTCGATTGCTTTGAGAGGGATAATGGATTGATTGGTGAATGAGGCAGGAATATCAATAGGGGCGTGGGAGCGAGCTAAACGTTTTCCATCCGTTCCAACAAAAGTAACTTCTCCATTGGCTATTTGCATGAGAACACCCGTCAAGACGTAGCGATTATCTTCTTTTGAAACAGCAAAAGAGGTGCGATAGAGTAAATCTTTTAAATTTTTCTGCTTAATCATGAAGGTGTCGGCGTTGGATAAATCGGGTAATGCGGGAAATTCTTCTTTGCTCATCCCATTCAATTTAAAACGGGAAGATCCCGAGATAATGGTTGTGATTTGGTTTGAATTTGAAGAAATTTCAATATTTGCCGTTGTTAACTCACGTGCGAGCTGAGCAAATTTTTTAGCTGGAAGGGTTGTGGCCCCCTCTTCTAAAATTTTGACTTCTGTACTGCAGCGAACACCCACCATTAAGTCAGTTGCTGTCAAAATTAATTCATCATTTGATGCTTCAATCAAAAAATTTGAAAGGATTGGGATGGTGGGCTTTTGAGGGACAATATTCTGGATTTTACTAATCAAGTAGTTGAGCTCTTGAGTTGAAATGTTAAATTTCATATTCCTTCATCCTTTTTCCTAAATCTTAAGGGGGGCGAGAAGCTGTCCTAAAACTTAAAGCAAACACGTTAAGTTTTAATTGACCTTCTGAGAGCCTGTTCAAATTTTTGAGGCATTATAAATAGGCTCTGAGAATACAAAATCCGGTTCTCATGGTCAAGAAAAATGGTAGAGTATAAAAAACTAATGGACAATATGATAGCCAAAAGGAGTTAAACAAAAACAGCTCATTCCTTCTGCGATCCCAGTTTCGACCATTCCTAGTTGGGCAAGTCGCTCCATGATCACAGCTTGTGTGAATTGTTTTTCATTTTCGCTATAGATCGGAAGTGTGTATTGCCATTTTTTTCCTTTATTTTTTAAAATAACAGGATCGTGATTTCCAATAGGGGCGATAAATCCTTCAAAAAAATTCTGAAAAGAGATCCATTGCAGAGGGCTTAATCGCCTGAGGTTTTTTTCAATTAAACCAAGATTTCGCATATTCCAAAGTTCTGAAAACTCATGATGTTGAGCTAATCGATTGAGGGGATCATTTGCAATCAAGGCGATTTGTTCCACAAGAGGCCTTGAAAGCCAGGTATTTCCTTTTTGAGTGGGAGATAATGTATGAGAATCAACTTTAACGGCGAATTCTAACTGAATCAGTTTTTTTGCAAGGGTCTCTTTTTGTTGATCGGTTGAGCCGTGTAGATTGCTGATGTTTTGATAAGGACTCTGTTTTGTTTGAGAAGCCTGTAATATTGAGGCGAGGTCTTTGATAAAAGCGAATTCAACAGGGTAAGTCTTATGTATAGAATTTTTTGAGAGGGGGCGAGGTTTGGTTTGATGATTAAATGATAAGAAATCACGCCATTCAGCAAAAGGGGTTGCCATTTCTTTCCATTTTCCCTCGATTTTTTTATAGCTGACGCAGCAAACAAAATGATATTCAAGGAGTAACAGAGACTCTTCCAATTCTTCGTGGTTTAAATTGAATTTCATCATCAAATCATGCGTGGAAACCATAAAATCAGGAGATGTATGAACCTCCTTGACAATAGAATTGAGAATCGGATTGTCAAACTGCAGTTCGCTCAGATAGAGCCTATAATTTTTTGGAGTCAATAAATATTTCTCTATGATAGAGTCGAAAATGTTATCAGATGTGCGTGGAATAGCATACCATGTCAGAAGAATATTAATGGGAACTTTTCCTAAAATTGTCTGCATAAACTCAATATCAGGCCGAAAGTTTTCGTCAAATTTTTCAATTTCTACTTCAAAATATTTTCGCATCTCCTTATCAACAACGAGTGTTTTATTTTGACGTGTAAATAACTTTGTCGCACTTAATTTATCCAAAATTGGAAGGAGGAGGTCCACCTCTGTTGCCAGATCGTCAGCTAATTGTTCAATGGAGATTTTTAATGAGTGGTGAATAATTTCACGCAGCACATCGATCTCATTAACGTTTAAATTAGCCATAACAAGACGTACCTTAATATCTCTTTGAAAAGGATAGTCTTTAAGACAAATTTTTGCCTTACGAACGGGCATTCCTGAGGATGATAGCATAGAATTTAACTTATGATAAAGGTTGTTTGTGTGTTTTTTTTTACTGAAATATTGTCTTATTGTATTGATAAATTGGAATTTAAGCAATTTTAAATAAAATTTATGTATTTAATAAAAAAAATCGTTTATTTTTCGAATGGTCAAATAGAAAGACTCGATGATTAGGGATTCATCAAAGGGATGGCAATGGATCAAAATAAAGATGTAAAAGAGATAAAAAACTTTGCAAAGTGTGTTGTAGAGGCGAATCAAGCTAAATTAAAGAAATTAGGCGAATGTGGGGAGCCATTAGATTGTTATGCCCAAGAAATAAAAATGAGGTGGCATCGGGACGTCAGATCATTTAGCAAGAATTTAATAGACGGTTATCGGGTTTTGCTTGAGCAGTTAGGTCGTGAAAATCAATCTTAGAACCTGTTCAGAATCTTTGATCACAATATTTTGCTGCTATCATCCGCTAGAGGCTCACAAAAGATGTTCGCAATATTTTACGATGATCGTGTGACGATCCAGCAAGCTAAGTCAGGACATTCTTCTTGTTTTGCACTCAACCAGGCTTGCGCTTCTTCTGTAGAATGAAAAAGCATTAAAACTTTTGCTAAAGCATCCGCTGTCATACAATCTAAAGCAAGTAAACTTGCACTTGCAACAGAGCCTGGTTTAACTTCAAGAGGAGTTAACGTGATAGGGTTGAAAATATGAGAATAGATTGTTTCCTTTCCGTTTTGATCGATCACTTTCCAAAATTGAAAATAATCTCCACTGGTTGCTAAAGCGCGGTCAATCAGATTAACTTCTGCGATAGCCTTCGACGGGTTAGGATTAGCTAAGCGGCTAATGAATACACGCCAAGGACGTCTTGAAGGATGAAAGCCAAGTGTGCGAATTTCTCCTCCCCATTCAACGTAGAGGTTGTCAAGTCCTAGTTGATGAAGTTTTTCGACAAGTAAATCAACACAATATCCTTTGGCAATTCCTCCAAAATCGAGTTGAGTCCGACTGTCTTCCTTATAAAATAGGCCGTCATTTATGTGGAGGGTCCTCCAGCCAATGCAAGGCTTGAGGGCGTCTATTTCTTCGGGAGAGGGGATTTTTCCTAATTCTAATTTTTTTTTCCAAAGCTGTTGAATCGGTTCAATGGTCGGGTCAAAACGCCCATCGGAAAGTTTCACTAATGCATCAGTACGATTTAAAAATGCATGAAGTTCGGGCGAGAGTCTAAAAGGAGTATAAGCGGGGAGTGTATTGAGATGGCTTAGCTCAGAGTGTTGATTCCATTTATTGTAGATTGCATCGACTTCTCGAAAAACAGAATGAATCACTTGCTGAACTTCACGTGTTTGTTTTTTAGTTAAGGGATCTCCAATCGTAATGTGATAGTCAATTGTCATGATATTATCACAGAATTGAGTCAACGGAGTTTTGGGTTCCGGACGATGGCAGGAGGTGGCAACACACAAAAGAAAAAGAGAGGCAATCCAACGACAATCTATCATTTGATTGATGTGTGTTGCAAATTGTAGCTTAAAAGAGTGTTTTGTAAGAGCATCGCAATAGTCATTGGCCCTACGCCCCCTGGAACGGGGGTGATAAATGAGCACTTGGGGGCAACATTGGCGAAATCGACATCACCGACAATTTGATAGCCGCTTTTTTTAGTGGGATCGGTGATTTTGTTGATCCCTACATCGATGACCACGGCTCCTTCTTTCACCATATCGGCAGTAATCAATTTTGGCTGGCCAATCGCAACGATGATAATATCAGCAAGCAGACAAAATTTCTTGAGATCTTTCGAAAAGCGGTGAGCAACAGTGACAGTGGCATTACCTCCTTGCGTCCCTTGCATGAGCAGGGCCGCAAGAGGTTTTCCCACAATATTGCTTCGGCCGATAATCAAAGCGTGAAGGCCGCAGATGTCGATGGAGGAACGTTCCATCAGCACTTTAATGCCAAGAGGAGTGCAAGGTAGAAAGCCGTCAGTTTCCCCAATCAGAACTTTTCCAATGTTATAGGGGTTAAATCCATCAACATCTTTTTGAGGAATGATTTGATGGGTGATGCGAATTGGATTGATATGGGGGGGTAAGGGAAGTTGAACTAAAATTCCATCGATGTTGGAGTCTTCATTCAGCTTTGTGATTTGATTCAACAGTTCATTTTCAGAGATGGATGCGGGAAGTTGGTATTTGACAGATTGAATGCCGACAGATTCACATGCCTGAGTCTTGCGCGTAACGTAAATTTGTGAAGGGGGGTGAGTGCCAACAATGACCACAGCAAGAGAAGGAGGTCGGCTTCTCAGTTGTCCGATCTTTTCTTTGATTTCCAGTTGGATCTCGTCTGCAATTTTTTTTCCGTCGATAATCATGTTTTGTCCTTTCAACCACAACGATTTCTTTTACGTTAGGTTTTACTTGAACGATGATCATAAAACATCGTTAAAAAATAATCTAGCTTCAATTGCAGACGATTAAAAACTCCTCTTTTAACTCACCTTGCGCACCGGCAGGACGATTTGGGCTTTCGCTTCAGCCCAAATAGCTCTCTTGATGCGCAAGGTGAGTTTTTAGTGAAAAAAAAGATTTGAACGCGTTAATCTGTAATAAAGGAACGATCATGCAGATTTTCTCTTGGATGACGGTTATTTTATTCTATTTTGCCGCAATTGAAGGATTCCCAACAGTTGTCCCTGATCCTATCCCTTGTTTTCTCGCACTTGAAAGAGACTTTTTTTTCGAGCCAATTGTCAGTCAAGGATTAAGTCTTTATAATGTCAGACAAGAACTCTGGATTCCCATCAATCAACTTTTAAGGAAAAAAAGTGTCGAGATTCCTCAGCGAATGAAAGAGCGAACATCTTTTATGGTTCCCAATCCAATCGAATATCCGATGCAGAAGGGGAAAACAGCAAGAATTTTAAAAGAGGTTCTTTTAGAGGTGTTCAAGGAGGTGATGTCTGAATATCGATCCTATGAAGTTCCGAATCCAGATTTGATTTTTGACTATATTTTTTTGCAACGGTTTCCCGATTTCGTTAGATGTTTTGGTTCTGAAGTCATGAGTTTAAAACCTAAAAATGTGTGATGAACTTACCTTAAGTCAATTATAAATGGATAAAAAAAGGATGTTATATGAAGCAATTATTTCGCTACCTGTCGTGTACGGCAGTTTCAATTCTATGTTGCACATGTCTTCAAGCTGAAACCACTGAGGTCACTTTGTCCAACTCGATGAAGTGCACGAAAGAAGAACTGATGCGCTTTTTTCCGGAGCAGGTTGTCCATTCTGTATTGGTGAAAGCTAAACTGCCCAAGGAACAGGCGGATGCTATAGCGCAGGATTTGTCTCAAAAAGATCAAGAACTGGCTAAATTAGTTGAGGATAAATCGGCAAAAGTGAGTCCAAATCCCTTTAAAAATTTAAGCCAGAGAGATTTGGCGATAAAAATTTATCGTGAAACTCTTTATGAAGTTTTCGCAAAAGTTTTAAAGGCACACGGAGTCAAGAACGAAGATCAAATTCAAACACTGCTGGATGATTTGCAAGAAGCTAGAAGCAAACTCTTCATCGAATGCATTCGCAAGCAGCCAAAGTCGTCAGAGCCTTCATCCTGACAATCGCCATTAAATTTCTGTATTCTTTTTCATCCTGAGTTGCTGAAAATAGTCTAGTCGTTTTTTTAGTTCACGTTCAAATCCTCGTTCAACCGGACGATAAAACGACTCTCTTTTGACAGATTCGGGAAAATATTCTTGGCCGGAAAATGCGTCTGCAGTGTTGTGATCGTATACGTATCCTTTGCCGTATCCTAATTGCTTCATTAAAGAGGAAGGTGCATGAAGGATTTTTTTAGGAGGTGCCAAATGCGTTGTTTGTCCGGCCAGCTTCCGTGCTTCATTGAATCCAGCATAAAGAGCATGGCTTTTCGGCGCTAACGCTAAATAAACAACCGCTTCTCCAAGGGCCAGCTCTCCTTCTGGAGATCCTAGCATTTCATACGCTTGCTTCGCAGCTATTGTTAAGGAGAGAGCTTGTGGGTCTGCAAGCCCGATATCTTCGACCGCCATCCGAATGAGGCGTCTTGCCACAAAGAGAGGCTCTTCTCCGCCCTCAAGGAGGCGGGCGAACCAATAAAGAGCCGCATCAGGATCGGAGCCTCTTACAGACTTATGTAAAGCGGAAATCAAATGATAGTGCTGATCGCCGTTTTTGTCGAATAAGGCTGATTTCTTTTGTAAAATGTCTTGAATATCTTTTTCATTAAGTGTTTGTTTGGGCGTGTTTTTAATGTTTTCTAGTAGATTAAAGAAATAACGTCCATCTCCTTGAGCCCAAAGGATGATCAGCTCGCGCGCTTGTTGAGTGAAAGATAGATTGCTAAATCGTTTTTCGTAGCGATTAAAAAGGGTTTCAAGAGCGAGTGAATCGAGCGGATACAGAGGAAGTACGCGGAGTCTAGAGAGTAAAGCGCCATTAAGATAAAAGGAGGGATTTTCTGTCGTAGCACCTATCAAAGTTAAGGTTCCATTCTCCACGTATGGAAGGAAGGCATCTTGTTGAGATTTATTAAAGCGATGAATTTCATCAACGAATAAAACGGTTCCTTTGTTCAACAGGGGGTAATTTTCGGCTTCTTTAATGATTTTTTTTAAATCGGCGATTCCGTTGAAAATGGCGCTCATAGAAGTAAAGTGCATGTCAAAAGCTTGAGCATATAAACGGGCGATAGAGGTTTTTCCACATCCTGGCGGCCCCCATAAAATCATTGAAAGGGGTGTTCCTGAACGGATCGTGCGTGTCATGAGGCCATTTTCTCCAAGAATATGGTCTTGACCCACAACTTCTTCTAGGCTGTGAGGTCTAAATTCTTCTGCAAGAGGGATTTTTTTCAAGACCTTCTCCTTGACAAGCGGTAGATAAGATAGCGCCTTCTAAAGGAAATCAGAATAAGAGAAGGAATTGTAAACGCTAAAATAGAAAAAATAGCCACTTGAAATGATAGAAGAAATAAATCATTGAACATCCAGGACGGAGAGATCATGAAAGGGCGGCCAATCAGCGAAAAGGTGATGATTTGAATGAATGTGGAAACAAAATGAAAGAAAAAAGCCATTGAGGGAAGAGTTGTAAAACGATCCTCAAAAAATAAGGATTGATAGCGATAGAGCAATAGAGTGGTTAGGCAATAATTGATTGCGTAATTGCCAAGACGTGTTTCAGCAGCAAGAAGATCGACAATAAAGCCGCAAATGAGCGACCACCATAGGCAAGTGCAAAGAGTGGCTTGATAAAAACAGAGGATAATGAAAGGAATGAAATAGAGAATATGCCAAAATGGAGCAAGAACTGGGAGGAGGAGTGCCAGGCTAAGAGAGTAGAGAAAAAGGTAAAATAAATGCATGACTTGGCTCAATCATTGAATAAGCTTTTAGAGACTTTTTTAAAGCAAAGACCTTCTAATAAGCACCCTTAGAAAATAGCATAGCAGGAACTGTTTTGGCAATCAGCTTCATATCCATCAAGAAAGAGTGGTTATCCACGTAATATTCGTCCATCATCACCCGATTTTCGTAGGATTGAACATCGTTTCGTCCAGATACTTGCCAAATTCCGGTTAGACCAGGCCGGATGGAAAGAATTTTATACGCTTTGAGGTGGTAATATTTGTTAATTTCCTCCTGCAAGACAGGACGGGGTCCTACTATGCTTAAATCGCCTTTGAGCACATTCCAAAACTGGGGAACTTCATCTAAAGAAGTTCTGCGTAAAAAAGAGCCAAAAGGTGTGACTCGAGGATCATTCTTTAATTTATAGGTTTTTTCCCACTCTTCACGTAATTGAGGGCTCCTATCTAAAATGTCTTTAAGCTTTTTATCTGCATCTGAATACATGGATCGAAATTTATAGCATCGAAAACATTTTCCGCCTCGCCCTACCCTTTCGTGTGAGTAAATAATGGGTCCGGGAGAGGTTAAGAAAATGATCAGGCCAATTAAAAGAAAAAAGGGAGATCCAACAATTAACAAAAACAAGCTAAAGAAAAGATCAAAACACCTCTTGATCGGGATATGCTTGATTTTGCAATCTATAGGCAAATGAATCGGGATGACGGGTGCAGAAGGAGATCTAGTTGTAACGTCTTCCATAGCCAAATATTTAGTGATTTGATGAGTCATCATTTATTTTTATCAAATTATTCAATTTTATTCAAAAAAGAGAAGAGGAAGAAACCGTTCGAAATGTCTGATCTGGGTTTAAACCAAAATCTGCAAGCCCTACCAGAAGAGAGGTATCGTAGGGAAGTTCCTTCAATGAATCTAATGCTTGATGATACATTTGCTCTGCGCATTTTTTTGCCTGCTCGATCCCTAACAAGGAAACATACGTTGACTTATGATTCACGACATCAGAGGCAACGATTTTGCCATGTTTAGCCTCACTTGATGTCACATCTAAAATATCATCAACAATTTGAAAAGCCAACCCCAGCGCTTGACCAAATTGACGCAGTTGATTCATTTGAACGGATGTTGCGTTAGCAACGATTCCCCCAAATTCAACCGCTGCTGTAATCAAGGCTCCGGTTTTATTGTGGTGAAGAAGGCGTAAATCCTCTAATTCAATGTTTTTTCCTTCATATCTCAAATCCATGACCTGTCCGCCAATCATTCCATCGCTTCCGCTTCGTTGAGCTAGAGTCTGAATCAACTGTAATCTCTTCTCGGTGCTTAAATGGGGATCAGTAGCCAAGATTTCAAAAGCGTAGGTGAGTAAATAATCTCCCGTTAATACGGCATACCCTTCATTGTATTTTTTATGTAAGGTGAGTTTACCGCGTCGATAATCATCATTATCCATACAAGGAAGATCATCATGAATCATCGAGTAGGTGTGAATCAATTCCAAAGTGCAGGCAGGAGTCAGAGCTAGATCCGGATTTCCCTGAAGTGCGCGGGTTGTGGCCAGAGTTAAAGTGGGGCGCAGCCGTTTTCCGCCTCCTAGCAAGACGTAGCGAGCTGATTCGAATAAAATGTCGTAGGGAGCACCCCGGATTGGGACAAGGCGATTGAGTTCTTGTTCAATCATTTGATGTTGAGTTTGCAAGTAGTGTCTGATGTCTAGCGTCATACAAGACCTTTTTAAATCGTTAAAGAAGGAGAGTTCTACGGACAAGCAGTGTCATAAATTAATCTCACCTTACGCACCGGGAGGGGGATTGATTTATGATAAAACATCTTCCCCATGATGGGCGCAAGTTGGCAAACGGCCAATGCTGAAGTAATCGAATCCTTTACGAGCCATTTCCTCTCCTTGATACTGGTTTCGCCCATCAAAGAAAGCGCATCCTTTCATTAGGCTTAAGATCGAACGAAAATCAAGAAAACGAAATTGCTTCCATTCCGTCATCAGCACGATTGCATCTGCTCCATTTGCAGCATCACACTCATCTTCGCACCAGGTAATAGCCGGATGTTTCTCGATTAATCGTCTAGCTTTAGGGATCGCAATAGGATCGAATAAGCGAAGAAGAGCATGTTGTTTCAGCAGTTCTTCGATCAGAATGAGCGAGGGAGCTTCCCGCATATCGTCAGTATCGGGTTTAAAAGAGAGGCCTAAAATGGCAATGATTTTTCCCTTCATGCCGCCCTTATCGGCAAAGTAGCTCTCTAATTTTGATCCCATCAATTTCTTTTGATGTTGATTGACTTCTTGAACTGATCGAATGACGGAAAGTTCGGTGTTACATTTTATTCCTTGAGCGATCAAAGCTCGAATATCCTTGGGGAGGCACGATCCGCCAAACCCAACCCCCGGATAAAGAAATTTATTTCCAATTCGCTCATCGGCCCCCATCGCCTTGCGGACAAAATTGACATTCGCTCCTAATTTTTCACAAAGAGCAGCCATTTCATTCATGAATGAAATGCGGGTTGCAAGCATAGCGTTGCAAGCATATTTTGATAACTCTGCCGAAGCAATGTCCATGACCAGGAGACGGTCATGGTTAAGCATAAAGGGGGAGTAAATGTCTTGCATGACGATTGCAGCATGAGGAGTTGCAGCACCGATGATGACGCGGTCAGGTTTCATAAAATCTTGAACGGCATTTCCTTCTTTGAGAAACTCAGGATTTGATACAACATCAATTTTAAGATGAATTCCACGGATTTTGAGTTGTTCTTTGATAATCCCAGCAACTCTAATCGTCGTTCCTACAGGAACGGTCGATTTAGTGGCGATTAGGCAAGAATGGTTCAAGTGATCACCAAGCATACGAGCAACAGATTCAACCTGGCTTGTATCCGCCTCACCCAGTTGAGTTGTGGGGGTATCAACTGCAATAAAGCAGACGTCAGTGTCAGGAAGACTTAAGGCGTAGTCTGATGTGAATGCTAGCCGTTTTGATTTAATATTGCGTCGAACCATTTCCTCTAATCCAGGTTCGTAAATGGGGATGATTCCTTGATTCAGGGCATCAATTCTTGCGCGATCGATGTCTAAACAGACGACATGGTGTCCCATTTCAGCAAAACAAGTTCCGCTGACGAGCCCTACGTAGCCAACTCCTATCATGAGAATTTTCATGTAAATCCTAAATTTTGATCTCTTAGAGTGTCTTTTTTGTCAATTTTTAAGGATCGGATGATAACGGATTCAGATTTTTGATGCATGTGTAAAAATGAGGAGGATAGTTTTTTACTTTGTTTTTGAATGTGTTTTTTTATTGATTTTAATTTTTTTTTGTTTTTAAATTTATACCCTTCTCGATTGGTTGTTTTTTTATTAATTATTTGTAAAGGTTGTTTTAATATGTCGTCGATTGTTTTAATTCAAAATCCTTTGTTTTTAGTCGATTTAAGCTGTTATCAGTCAAACATCATTCCATCTCCCCCTTTGAGTACCTCAGAAAAAGTAAAACATATTGCCGCATTTGCTTTAAAAAGTACGACGATTTTTTTTGCTGCATTAGGAGAGTCAATCTATAATAACGTAAGGTTGTCAGGCACCTCTTTTAAGCATATTGTCCTTGGTTATTATGGTTCTTTAAAGGATTGGCACCTAACCTACGATCTTTCCTTAATTATTTTAAAAATTGCGATTTGGATATTAGGGATGGGGTTAAATATCGCCTTAATGACAAGGGAGCTATGGATCAATCGCGTTTTTTCCAAAAAAAATGAAAATAGCCTTAAGGATTACATTGACCCGGAGATTAATATTGCCCACATACGAACAAATGATCTTACTTTGGACACAACGCGTCTCCCTTCGGGACTGAAGATTCATTTTTTGGCAAACATTTTCAAAGACATTAATTTTAACGATCCAAATAAGCCGGGATATATGCCTCCCTCAACAAGACGGGAGAAAAACACAATCTATACCGAACAACAATTAGAGAATTCTCTTAACGTCTTTATTGAACGGGTGAATAAGCGAGAAGCCTTTATTGGAACCCCTCCTCTTTATGATACCCCCCGCTTGATGGCTTTTTATCAACAAATTGAGGATGCTGTCCGTCTCTCCATTCATCGTTTAGAATGTCAATTGATTAAGTTTAAGAATGACAATGGCAATGATGTATCGCAATACACACCTATTCAATTAAAGGAGTATCAAAATATCCTTGAAGATAGAGCGCGTATGGCCATAGATTTGGCTATAGCCGGGCAACATTGCGGCGCTCGCTATATGGGTGAATCGATGACTGTCTATTTCAATACCATAGGAGAGGATCTATCGAGGAATGCTTCTCTTGAAGAGAGCTTAGTTGAAATTCTTGCAAACAAGCGTAAAGCAATTGCTCAAATGCATATCCAAACATATTTAGGCAATGATACCCACCATTATGGTAATTATATGGGGACTTTAGGAGCTTTATTGGGGATTCCAGGAACGAAACACGTGATTGAACAGCTCTCGTTTGTTTTAGATCTCGATAAATTTAAAACGTTATTTTTTGCAGATTACACGGTCAACGCCATCATTGAGACAATTCAGGAGAAAGTTAAGTCTTCGAATTTGTTTCGTGAAAAAATTATCGATTGGTTAAAAGGGCAAATCAAGGGATGGAGTCATCTCACCCAACAAGAGGTGGAGGCTTTAAAGAGATCTATTCTTGATGAGATAGAGAAGATCATTCAAAAACCAAACGATAAGAATAAGGGGAATTCCTCCTCATCGCCACTTGAAAATATGCACAGTTTGCTTCTTGACCTCAAAAAAAATCAGGTGAGTTTGCCATCATTTGATAATGGATGGGACGATTTTATAGAGAATTTAATGGGATTAGAGAAAACGAAGCAGTGGTGTCATGACTCTCTTGAGCCTCTTTCATCGGGTCAAAGCGGTAAAATGGGAAATGTTCAGAAAAGAAATGCGTTTAAAATCGCATCTATGGAAGGAAAAATTGGATTTGAGCTTGTGCAGAAATTAACACTTCAGATTCAGAAAGAGGGTGTTTTTGACAAAGAGCTCCTTGTCGGAAAAGATAATACTCAAAAAATTGAGGAGATTAAAGCCGTATTTATCAAGCATCAGTGGATGTCTCCTCCCGAGGATACAATCAAAAGAATGATATCAAAAGAGGCTGAGCCCGAAAATGTTGTGGAAGGCATATTCAGATCAGTTAGAGAAATGAAATTCCTTGAAGGGCTTGATTTGGATGATCTTCATATAAAGGGACTTCGGCCTGAGGTGATCGAGTGGGTCTTAGTGTCGCAAAATATCTTAATGCCCCAAAGACAACTGGTTGCAAATAAGAATCCTTCACATCTGGATGCATCAAAATTAGTCAGCAAAATTTTAACAAATTTTCAAACTGATCCGGTTACTCACGCATTAATTTTGAAGTGGATCGATTCGTTTAAAATGTCAGGGGAAGATGAAATAGAAAAGGAGGCTGATGAGATACTCAAAAAGATACCGAAGAGTTTGTCTGCCAGGTATCAATCTGCAAAGGTATCGAAGCGGGATCAGCTTTTAAGGATTATTTTCATGAAGAGTTATCAACATTCACCTTTACAGATCATAGAAGCTTTCGA
This sequence comes from Parachlamydiaceae bacterium, assembly GCA_044326545.1. Taxonomy (GTDB): domain Bacteria; phylum Chlamydiota; class Chlamydiia; order Chlamydiales; family Parachlamydiaceae; genus JANWJE01. The sequence goes on from JBIRBM010000011.1 coordinate 55,931, forward strand.
GGAAATGAGGAAATACCATTCGGGGTTAACTCATTTAAAAAATGTGATTCAGATCAAGATTCCAAGAGCGATAGCTTCTACTATCAATTGCCCGTATTTTCAATGGCCCCTTCGAATCGCCTCGTATCCTGCAACTATATTGGCCACGCTGATAGCCTACAATAAGGTCAAACAGATGACTCTTAGGAAGGTGATTCCATTCTGCGTGAATCAAGCTTCGCCAGAAATTGTAAGATTAGTCAATCGCATATCGTCTCATGCTTTTTCTGTTTTAGTCCTCATGGTGGGGGGGGTCGCTCTTCTCACGATAGCTAATGCCGCTCTTATGTTCGGTTCTTTCTGCAGCTCTTTAAATCCTACAGATCCTACTATCAAACACTATTTGTCATTCATACCGAAAATAAAAAAATATGTGCCGGGGCTCTCAACAACAGCCATGATGTGGAAGTGGATCCTAGGTGGTCATATTGGGTGTTTTTTAGCTGACCAGAGGTTTTTCGGGATTCCGGCTTTGATTATGGATATGTCGAATAACCTTGCCAATTATTGTAATTTTAAAGCCAATGAAGTTGAATCGCAGAGGCTTCGTTCTACAAAAGAAAAAGCACTGCCAATATGGCTTAGTGCGATGGGCTGAGTTATTCGAAACAATAGACTCTTCGAGGCTCTTCTTGAAGAATAGAGGGGCGCTTTAATCCAACATTCAAGAACATGGCGACTCTGTCATCATTTTCTTGATGTTGATAGGAGAGGCGAAGGTTCCAGGCTGTTTGAATCGTCGTCAATACATCGAATTCAAACTCAAAATAATGAGGTTCTTTGCGGCGATTCCATCCATGACGAGTTGTCACCTCGCAAGCCCAATTGGGGTGCATCCGATAAAAAAAATGAAGAAGAAGTGTGTTGGATCGATCAGATAGGGCAGAATGTTTTAAACGCTCTTCATTATGAAACATATCTAAGAAAAAATTTTCACGATCGACTTTTCTCCACCAATAAGATCCTCTTTGTCGATATTCTGCTGCTATCGCGATATCTTCATTGACACTCCACTCTGCTCGGATGTTAAAATAATCAAGTTGATTGTGCTCGATATTCCATGCCATATTGAGGGTTTGTTTCATTGTCGACCATGGTGAAAAACTGACGTTTCCATAAATTCTTGGGATTGTTTGATGAATTTTATCTGTATCAAAAAAAGCAAAAGAGTAAAGATCGACCGATAAAAAGCGGGAATTTTGCCAGCTTTTTTCCCGCGTATAGAACCCATGATGAATGCCGAATGACAGAGAATGAAGATGTGTTAAACCATCACTTAAGTCAAAAATATAATGTTGCTTAGGCGAAGAGGTTGGATAAGTGTCATAACGATAGACAAGATAAGGCTCGATAATGTGTTTGACAGGGCCGTAGTAGCGATACAGTTGACTTTGAAGTTCAATCGATCCCTTCCCTTGTACGAGCCAGTGATCATCCTCTTTTGGGCTATCGCCATAAAGGGTCGTTGCCATAGCGATTTGAGGCGTTAAGGTGAAAAATGGGCCAAAAACAAAAGGGCGATAGAAAGAGGGGAAATATTGAAAACGGGACGAAGAGTAATTGTGTACGTGGATCAGGTATTTAGAATACTCAAAATTGAGGTAAGAGGCTGCCATATCATTTTCACAGATGATGCCCGTCTTTGATAATGCAAAAGGTTTGAAACTGGTTTCTAAGGTTGGAAGCTCTTGTTTCACTGTTTGGAAACTGTTCACTCGAGCTCGAATATAAAAATTTCCAATCCAATCTTCTTCCTCTCTTCTTATCCTCAGTTGGGTCCGGTCGGCCGTATCAAAATCAAAATCGCGATCATTATAAACACTTGGCATATCTCGATCACTAATCTTGTCGTAGGTCAGTAGAAGGGTCGTCTTGTCTTGATCCATCACCTTTTTAAAATGTCCTTCAAATCGATAACGCGCCTTCTCATGGGGTTGAAGGATTGAGGAATCCTTTGCTAGATAGCTGATGTTTTGAAATTGAGTTTTTCGATCTTCTGAACGATAATAGGTTTCAATCCCGGCTCCCGGTCCTCTTGTTAAGCGGTAATCAAAACGGAAAAACGTTTTCCAATGTTTCCAGGAAAAAAGTTCATAGGTCAATCCAAACCGAGGGCCTTGACGCCCCCCCCAACGGAAACGATAGCGAATGGGGTTGTCAAAGATGAAATTGAGATTCGCTTTGAGTGAGGGGATTTTAAAAAAAGTGAAATTGAATGCTTTAAATGACACCTGTTTTGCTTGGATATCGCGATTTCTTTGAATGTGGATAAGATCGCAATAAATCCCCCAATCAGGCAGATCGCTTTCAGATGTTGTGACGCAGCCATAATGGATGGTGTAACTTCCGTCTGATTTGAGTTCTAGTTGCTTGCCACCGAAAAACCAAGGTTCTAGCGCTGTGAGGCCTTGATAAATGCGTCCCTCCTTTTTTTGAAAATCATAACATATTTTTTCACCGACAAAAACATATTCTCCAAATTCAATGATTAAATCACCTTCTCCTTCAATGGTCCACATCAGCTCTTCCTCTTTTGTTGTACGCGTATATTTTAAGCGTTTACCTTGGATTCTAATGTCAGATGCTTTAATGACTCCTCCCTTTTCTGTAGACAATACACCATCGCTATAAAGCGGCTCTCTTAAATCAACCAGAACCTCATCTTGAGCATTTTCTTGGACAAGATTTTTCATGTTTTTGGCTTGAAGCGAAGCGAGGATTAAAATAGAAAAAATAAAAGCGGAAAGAAAAGAAGGGAAAGAAAATAGGAGGGTGCGGGAAAGAGATGTCGATCTCATAGTCTCTTTTTTTTAGTAAAAGGATTTTTCACATTTTGAGGATTGAACTCGAATGAGTCCATGCTCATTCAAGCTCAATCCTGGAATTTGGACAACGCGAAAGCTCCCGCGGTTAAGAGATCGTAAGGGGGTTAATATTAAATAAATATTGACCCCCTTACGATCTCTTAACCCCGGGGCTTTGGCGCAGCCCACATTTCGAGGATTGAACTCGAATGAGTATAGTCTGAAAAGGTGTATATACACAAATGACTTCAAGAGGTTTTTCGTGAAAATAAGGTGAGTTTTTTAAAAAAAACAGGAAAAGGAAACTAATGGGAAATAAATCTTAAAAAAAGTATGATAGGTCGCTCAAATCAACCAATATGAGGATACAATCAATATGAGAAGGTGCAAGGATTCTTTTTTCAGTTATATGTTTGCATGTCATCTGCTTTCAATCTTATTCGTTCTTTTTTTAACCTTATCAGTTGTTGATCTTGAGGCGACCGGATGGGGCAAAACAGAGGAGACTGTAAAAAGCAAAGGAATCGTTTGGACAAAAGTATTCATCGATCTAAAAGGGTTAAGTTACTCGGCATTCCTTCCCAATTATTCCGGATCAGCTCATAACAAAAAACATATCCACCTCAGTGGTCATGTAAAAGAGGAAAGTGGATATTTGATTGAAACCGATCATGAACGGGGATATAAACCTCCAAAATCGGAGAAATTTTTTATTAAATCCATTAAAACGACAAATGTTGGGTATACTGTTAAAGCTGTTCCTCCAGAGAAACATGGAGCAAAATATGCGGTGGATTTGATTCCCAATGATAAGAGTCAGATGATTTATTGGCGTTACTTAGCGACAAACGATCGTCTGATTAAAATGGGGACAGATGATCGCAATAAAGAAAGAAGAGTCTATTTTTTTGACAGCGCCTTAATCAACTAGTGTCCAGTTTTAGTACAGCTCCCTAGAGCCTATTTTCAAACAGGCTCTCGTGTTCTGTGAAGATTGAATTTTCCCATTGAACTTGCGATCTCTCAAGCCGGAGGCTTTCACGCAAGTCGAATCGGAAAATTTAACCTTCACAGAACATGAGGGGGCATTATTGCGTTCCTCTTAAAAGCAAGCCAGCTAGCGCATACTTGTTTTTTTTGTGTCCTGTTGCAATCGCTTCAATTAAGATCTCTATTCCTTGAATATCTTGCCGAATGGTAAAAGTCTCAAAAGCTGCGATGAGAAGCTTTGAGCTTTCCTCAGGGGTCAGCTGGTAGGAATTTTGCCCCGCTTCCCATGGAGTAAAAGCTTGGAAACGAATGAGTTGTGTTTTGTTTTGGGTTTTCACCCATTGACGAAGCTGCTCGGCGTAGGGACCCGGTTCCCCCATTCGATAAAGGGCGAGATTGCAATATTGTCGAATCAAGGGAGCTCCAAATTGCTGCTGATGGCGCTTTAGGCAGGCGATAGCCTCTTTCGTCTCTAATTTTTCAAGGATGTCGACTGTATGAGGGACAAGCTCGTTTTGTTGTGTTGAGAAAATGTGATCAGCAAGGGTAATAAAATGGGGAATCGAAAGGAGGCAAATCTTTTCCAGGAGATTGTGTTTAAATTCAATATGCTCTACATAAGCTTGAAGATCATCTTTTAAAAGTTGGCTAGAAGAGGGGATTGCCTTCCAGATTTTGAAGGAATGGCCTGGAGATTGAGTCATCTTAAAAGCTAAATCTCGTTTATCTCGAATGATGATTTCCTCTATCGATTCGAGTGCACGAGGGTTATGTTGATCTAAAAGGGCGATTGCAGCGTTTAAACGAATGTTTAAATCTGGGTTTTTCAGCAATTCTATAAGCATTTTAGATTGATCAGGAATTGATCCTAGAGCATGAATCGCAAATAGATTCCCTCGCTCTGCGACTTGCTCAATTTCTTTGATGAAGCTGTGTCGTCCCAATTGATAAAGAGCACAGTGGGCAGCTAGCGCAACGATGGGGTACTGTGACCGCCCGAGTTTTTCTAATTGAGGGATCGACTCCTCATCTTTTAATGCTCCCAATGTTGAAGCGCATGCTTCTTGTAGCGCAAATTGAAGTTGGCACAAGTGTTGACGAATTTGGGGTAAAAGGTCATCTCGCTGATATTTTGCAACACTCAAAACGGCTGCTAAGCGAACCTCTTTAGAGGGGTGATTAAGCAGTTTGCGCAACACTCTGGTTGAGTGAGGGTCCCCTATCATAGCAAATAGAGAGGGGTAAATAGGCAAATAAAGGTCTGGCGTCTTATACATTAGCGATTCAGTTTGACTCACCGCAAGAGGATGTTTTTTTTTGCAAAGCTGATGAGCTGCTTCATATCTCACTTCAAGAGTTGATGAGGCCAACCCCTTGATAATCGCCTGATCAGCTTTGTCGTTTTGGAAGCGAGCTAAAGCGGAAATGGCAACCAGTTGGATTGCCGGTTGTTTATTTTTCACATTTTCTTCTAAGATGTAGTAGGCATCTTCATGAGCAGAGACTGCTGCCCCAAAAAGCGTCAAAAGTTGGCATTCCGGATCTTGAGAACGAAAGCCTGACTCGAGGATTTTCAATCCTATTTGATGCAATAGATCGAAATGATGTTCCCCTAATTTTTGGAATTTTTCTTGGTAGAGTTTTAAGCCTTGCTGATCTTCTCCTTGGTGTAAAAGAAAAAGAATACGCCCCTCGTTAAATTGGGTTCTGTGAAGATCGTCGGTTAAAGCGTTGGTCGTTTGGGACAACAGATCTGCTGTCTGTTGCTCTTGGAGAATAGGTGAGGCTGTTGCTGTGAGGCCGGCGCCTCCGTCTGCACCTTCTAGTTTGGCACAATCTTTGAGTGGAGAGTTGAGGGGTGCCTTAAAGGAGGAAGCCCCCTTGATTTCTTTTGTTGGCAAAGAAATGAAAGAGAAGAGGAGAACAGCGCAATAAAATAAAAAGAGATGTTTAAAAAAAATCATGATCGACACAACTCTCACCCGCTATTTTTTTCTTTTAAGGGGGGAGTTAACTGTTTCCATAAATCGATTCCCGCTCTCTTGAGAGTGCTGTAAAGAGCGTTAATGGGAAGCCCCATCACATTATAATAACACCCTTCAATTCTTTTGACGATTAAACTGCCGGCCCCTTGGATCATATATCCGCCAGCTTTATCTGATAAATGAAGATGTGTCTGATAATCTTCAATTTGTTGATCCGTTAATGCGTTGAAAAGGACGCGGGTTTCTTCTAAGGTTTGAACATTTTCGCCCTTAAAAAAAACGGTCAAAGCAGTGAAAACCGAGTGCCAATTTCCTGATAATTCTTTTAAAAAGAGAAGCGCTTCGTCTCGATTAGCCGGTTTCCCATAGATTTTTCCTTCTCTATAGACAATCGTGTCTGCAGTCAGGATAATGGCCTCAGGGAATTTTTGAGAAAGAGAATCTGCTTTTCCTTTTGCTAAAATTTGGACATACTCTTGTGGATTGTGATGGAATGGAATTGATTCTTCATCAAAATTTGGAGACACTTGTTTGAAAGGGATATGAAAAAAATTTAAAATTTCCCTTCTTCTTGGAGACTGTGAGCCTAAAATCAGTTGCATATTACCAATCACTTATAAAATTGCCTTACAAGCGCCAAGAGCTTGCGCTGCACTCCACATAACGCTCTTTGTGCGTAAGGCAGGTTATGAAATAAAAAGTTGTGAAAACAGGTAAATAGAACGTTTATCAAGATTAAGTTTAGGACAATAAATTTGCAATTGATCTCTTACGTCACGTTCTTGTTTTTTTAATTCGTCATAAGGAATCAAAGAAGGAATAAAACATCCCAGATACTCTTTGTCTTGAGATATTGCTTCAATCAAGGAACACTCTCCGATAAGCTTCGCCTCTCTCCATTTTGAGTTTTGATTGAGATGGATTTTGAGTTCTTTATTGAAAAGAAAACCCATAAATAATCGAATCTGTATCGTCATGATTTTCACTCGTGTGTTTAGAGCTTCTTTTTAAGCATTCCATCCCATCCTGCTCGATTTTCCAGCGATTTTCTAAAAGGGGATCGCAATGAGACGATACCATTTATCTCATTTTTATGCACTACAGAGCAAAAGATGCACCTGAGTGTTGATGAATTGGATCGAAGATTCTGAACAGGTTCTAACAAGCTGTCCTAACACTCAAAGCCTTTACTTTAAGGTGACTACTCCCTCGCCTAAAGGCGAAGGCTTCTAGGGATTGCTCCCAAGCCATCTAGTCCGATGGCTAAAATATTTTGTGCAGCATTGAAATCCCTGTGTACATTATACCCACAAGAAGAGCAATTGTGTTGTCTTTCATTTAGCTTTTTCTCTTCTATCTTTCCACACATGTAACACGTTTGTGTTGTATAGGCAGGATTTACCACCCCTAATTTCC
>JBIRBM010000050.1:0-9234 GCA_044326545.1 Parachlamydiaceae bacterium
CTTCGGAAACTTGCTTTGCTTGAAAAAATTGCCCTTTTTGAGCAGATTGTTTTGAAAATGTTGAGAGCGTATGCGTGCATACGGTCGAAAAATTTTACAAAAAAGATGCCAAAAATGGCGGTTTTAGCAAGTCAATGAAGTGTCCGAAGAAGTCTAGTGTTTAAAACATGAAGAGGGATTTCTACAGAACCTCTGCTTCAAATTGAAGCCCTTATGGGGACATGTGAAAGAAAATCAGAGTCATGTCCGGACATGACTCTGATTTTCTATTCCGAAGGCTTTGAAAATAGGCTCTAAGTCAGCATCAATTCGACCTGCTGAAATTGCCGCATCTTATCCCGCCATGTGGCTGCCTCTTCAAAACGCATTTCCTTAGCCGCTTTTCGCATTTCTAATTCGCATTCTTTCATTTTTTTTCGCACTTCATCAAGGGTCAGATCATGATGTGTTTCTCCGGCTGCTTGCAACATCCGATCAGCAAACTGCTGGGGATAGGCAACCTGTTCCTCTTCTCCTTCCACTAAAACGGAAATCTCCCGTTTCACAGTTTGAGGGGTAATTCCATGCAGGAGATTGTATTCTTCTTGATGACCTCTTCGAGCCTGGGTGATATCCAATGTCCGCTGAATGGACTTGGTCATCTTATCGGCATACATGATGACCCTCCCCTCAGCATTACGCGCCGCTCTACCGCATGTTTGAATCAACGCCGTTTCGCTTCGCAAAAATCCTTCTTTATCGGCATCTAAAATGGCAACAAGAGAGACCTCGGGAATATCTAACCCCTCTCTCAAGAGATTGATTCCAACCAGAACGTCAAATACCCCGCAGCGCAAATCCCGAATGATTTGGACCCGCTCGATTGTTTCAATATCAGAGTGCAAATACTTCGCTTTGACATTGAGATCGGTCAGATAATTAGCCAGCTCCTCCGCCATTTTTTTCGTAAGCGTTGTGACAAGAACTCTCCCTTTCTTTTTGACATGGGCATGAATTTCTGCCAAACAATCATCGACTTGCCCTGAAGCGGGACGCACCTCTATGATTGGATCTAATAATCCGGTGGGGCGAATCACTTGTTCCACCACTTCTCCTCCCGCTTCTTGCACTTCCCATGTCCCGGGTGTAGCGGAGACATAAACCACTTGGTGGATCCGAGCATAGGTTTCTTCAAAACGCAACGGGCGATTATCAAATGCAGAAGGAAGACGAAAGCCAAAGTCAACAAGAGTCTGTTTTCGGGCCTTGTCTCCATTGTACATCGCATGTAGCTGAGGAAGGGTTTGATGCGATTCATCAATGACAAGTAAATAATCAGAAGGAAAATAATCAATCAAACAAGGGGGAGGCTCGCCCGGTTGACGCATGCTGAAATGGCGTGAATAATTTTCGATGCCTTTACACGTGCCCACTTCGCGCAACATCTCCAAATCATACAGAGTCCGCTGTTGAATCCGCTGGAGTTCCAGCAGCATCTGCTGCTTTTCATAAAATTTTTTCCTCTCTTCTAGCTCCTCCCCAATGGTTTGGATCGCATGCTGCCTTACATCTTCTGGCGTCACGTGGTGTGAACTTGGATAAATCGTGATTGAAGGAATCCGCCTTTTCACTCTCCCCGTCAAGGGATCGATTTCACTGATCTGCTCGATTTCATCGCCAAACATTTCAATTCGAATCGCCACATCTTCCTCATAGGCAGGGAAAATATCAAGGGTGTCGCCCCTGACCCGGAATGTCGAACGAACAAATTCAACATCATGGCGCTTGTATTGCATATCCACAAGATGGAGTAACAGATCATCTCGCCCTCTTTTCTCGCCAACACTGACGCTTAAATTCATCCCTCGATAATATTCGGGCGATCCCAAACCGTAAATACAAGAAACGGAAGAGACAATGATCACATCAGAGCGCTCCAATAAAGATCTGGTTGCACTCAACCGCATTTTGTCTATTTTTTCATTGATTGCCATATCTTTTTCAATATAGGTATCAGTCCGGGGGACATAGGCCTCAGGTTGGTAGTAGTCATAATACGAGACAAAATATTCCACCGCATTGTCTGGAAAAAAAGTTTTAAACTCTTGAAAAAGCTGAGCAGCAAGCGTTTTATTGTGCGCAAGAATTAAAGTGGGCTTTTGCACCTTGGCAATCACATTCGCCATGGTAAACGTTTTACCAGAACCGGTAATTCCCAACAGGACTTGCGACCGCTTCTTGTCTAGAAGTCCCGCAGCAAGTTTTTCGATTGCCTGAGGCTGATCACCCCTTGGCTCAAAATCGGTATGAAGCTTAAATGATGGAACATCAGCCATTCTTATTCCTGTTTTTTCCGATCACGCGCCATCCGCGAAATTTTATTCCACGCCCCTGCAATTCCCATGGCGCTGCGCATCTCTTTAAGGGTTGCTTGTGAGACCTCATTCATCTTGGCGGTTCCATCATAAACGATCTCTTCAATCAGTCCCCTCTCTTGTTCAAATGCTTTACGCCTTTCACGAATGGGATCTAAAAACTCATTAAGGGCGATCGTCAATTTTTCTTTAACTTCAACATCTCCCACACTCCCCTCTCGATAACGCGTTTTGAGATCCTCTACCTCATCTTGGCGAGAGTTGAACAAGTCGTGATAAATGAAAACAGGATTTCCCTCCACACTGCCCGGAGTGTTTGCATGAATCCGATTAGGATCGGTGAACATCCCCTTCACTTTCTTTTCAACCGTTTTGGCATCATCGCAAAGAAAGATGCTATTATGAGCTGATTTGCTCATTTTCCCTTTGCCATCTGTTCCAATTAAAGTGGGTGTTTCGCTGAGCAACGCCTCAGGCAAAGGAAAGACCTCCCCATAATATTGATTAAAGCGGCGCGCAATATCGCGTGCAAGCTCGATATGCGCTTCGTTATCCTTTCCAACGGGAACCAAATGGGCGCGCGGCATTAAAATATCAGCCGTTTGGAGTACCGGATATCCCACTAATCCAAACGGGACACTGTCGGGATCTAAGTGGGCATTGCGAGCCATCTCTTTAATGCTTGGCAAGCCGGTTAACCGATTGATCGAAATCATCATCTCAAAAATGAGATTCATCTCATAAACGGCCGATGTTGCAGACTGTAGATAAATGGTCGATTTTTTGGGGTCAACGCCGCAAGCTAAATAATCGATGACCATATTGCGCATGTAATCCCTTAAGCGCAAAATATCTTCCTTGTGGGGCTTTGTGGTCAATGTATGCAAATCTGCAATGATGAAATAACAATCATACTGATCTTGCAACGCGACCCGATTTTTAATCGATCCCACCCAATGCCCTAAATGTAAATGACCGGTTGGGCGATCCCCGGTCAAGATTCTTTTTTTTTCTGTCATGATTGACTCACGTGTTTAAAAAAATTAAAATGGTTAAACAATCTGTAGGATCATGATCCAAACAGAAAAAGCGATAATGGCCGCCAAAAGAGGTTTGCCGCCGGGAACCAGGCGTAATTTCCCCCCCTCTTCACTCTCACGTCCTTTCCATACCATCAGAGCCGGTAAAATCCCAAATAAGGTCACGGCTCCAAAGCCGCCGGCTGTATTGAGCGCCGTTAAAAAAATCGTGGGGTAGAGCAAAGCGCATAAAAAAGGAGGCCCTAGCACAAGAAGAGATAACAACAATTTCCCTTGAGGTTTTTTTTTTATCTTCAATCCATCAGCCAAAAAATCAAGAAAGCTTAACGCCACACTTAAAAATGAGGTGACGATGGCAAAAAAAGCAAACGCTTGGGCGACTTTAACAACCCAAGAGGAGCCCACAGCATTTTTAAGTGCTTCCGTTGCAATTTCACCTTGGTCCAAAGCTGTTTTAAAGTCACTTAACGGAACAATTCCTAAAATAATCCATTCCCATATTAAATAAATGACTAATGGGATTGTACTCCCTAAAATAATCGACCATTTTAACAATTTTACGTCCCGATGAAAATAGGTCGTTAAACTTGGAATCAAATTATGAAAACCAAACGAGACAATCACAGCCGGGATCACCAACGTTGCAGCAGACCAATCATGATGAGTCAAAAGTTCGGGTTTCACATGAGAAGCGCCCACACCAATCAAACTGACATAAGAGAGGATCAGCCCTAGCATCAATAACCGGTTAAACCAATCAACAGCGCTCGTTCCCCAATAAAGTAAAACACCAAAGAAAAGGGAGAAAAGAAGCCCTCCTAGATGAGAGTGAGGATGATATCCCGTCGCCTCCCCGATAAAATCTGCCATCAGCGAACCGCTTGCGGCAACATAAGCGACCATTAATGAATAGAAAAGAAACAAAAAGAGGGCCCAACTGACAATTTTTCCAAACCGCCCCAATGTTTTATCAGCCATGGTAATGATGCTGATCTCCCCACTGTACCAAAGATTCACTTCTAATAGAAGTAATCCGGTGGTGACCATAAACAGCCAGCAGAGGAGAAACATAAAAATAGAGGGAGTAAAACCGGCTTGACCGCTCAGAATGGGAAGGCCTAGCATTCCAGCTCCAATACAACACCCTGCAACTAATAATGTCCCCCCAAGGAAACTGCCTTTAGACACCGAATAAGGATTCATGATCATCCTAAAATAAAAAGTTATGTGTGATAAATAGGATAGGGAAGCAAAAAAAATAGTAGAAAATCGGCACCTGCTTGCGATTTTCGACCATGGAGGGCAATCGAATCAGATCACCCGTTCCTCGATTGCTCTTTGTCAAATTTCCGCTGTTCTTGTCCTAGCCGGCCAAGTTCATGTCCTTCATAATCGACAAACTTGAAAAAACGCTCAAATGCAGGAATAGCCTGACAAACTTGATAAGCCATCTGCTGGGCAATGTATCGGTAAGTCGGGTGTCCGGCCGGCGATGAACGCAATTCACATAGCCACTGCAGTCCCCGCAAATTGACATGAAAATACCAACGAATATTGTAAGCCATGGGCACAACATATTGAGCTTCTTCAGGAAGTTCTACTGCAATTAAATCATGCACTTCTTTTGCTTGTTCCAAGGCATGGCGATACTCCTCTTCATAAGGGGTATCTTGAATCTCAGTAGGAGTGAGAAAACCATAATCACAAGAGAGTAATTGCCTCTCTTGCGTTAACATGCGGTGACGATGCAAGTCTCGATAAGCCCCAAAATCGGTGATAATTTCAAAAGTAAATTGAGCATGTTCAAGCGCTCTTGGGGACTTATGACGCCGATTTTCTCTTGCACTGCAAGCGGCATCTAAAATCCGGCTAATCTCTTCTTCCGGAAGTTTTTGACAATATTGACGAATCTCGTGCAATCCCCTGTCTCCTTGAGCAAATAACAGAGCAGATGCGACATTGAGGGCAGCGTCCGGATCGTAATTCATCAATCTCACACCCGATGTTAATGTGCGTTCGCAATGGGGCAAATGTTGGTCAGCAATCAATTTAAGCTCCGATTGCATCGCCTCTTGAAACTTGGCATAACTTTGATGGGTTCGATGAGAGGGATCTGAGCGACGGACAAACGAAGGGATCACCTTGGCAAGTTCTTCATAGCTTCGTTTGCCAATGTCCTGTAATTCAGCCAAGTTTTGACAATGCAATTTATGGATGAGAGATTCAAAAAAACGGCCATTTCCGTAAATGCCCATATTCGTCAACGTCCCAGCCGGTAATAAACCACGGAGGCAGTCAAGAACTTTTGCTCGTAAAGCTGCACTATAAGCGGTCTTGGAAATCAGGGGATCTTTAGGGAAACGCGCTTCCATAATGGCGGTCATTGGAGGAATTAAACGGCTATATGTTTCAAAGAGCATATTGCATGTATCGAGATATTTATCGCGATAAGCGGAGGTCATCAGGATCGGCTCACGATAAAATAGATAGTCTCCGTTAACTTTTTGATCAAAGTAAATATAGCGTGTCGATTTCTCAAGCGGAGAGCCTCCGATTCGACAATCTTCCAACATTTTGGCGGCAATCATCGAGACATTCTCAATCGCTAAATGAGCTCCGCCTAGCTCTCCAATCGAGTCATCGCCATATCCATCAAGAATGCGATCATAAAAGGCTTGAGCTTTTTTAATCGCATCCACTTGCTCATGCTGTTGCTCCTCATCTCCCGCAGGAGTTGCCCCTCCAACAATTGACTCAAAGGCTGCTTCCTCATTATTTGCAACAAATTCTTTTAACAAAAGGGAGCGCAAGCCTAAATTAGAGCGTGAATAGCGAGAAAAAAGCGCTCCTTTCATGACTTCGGGTAAATTCCTTAAAACAAAGATATGACTAGAAGTATTGGTGACATATCGCTTCAAGATATTGAGTTGACTTTCTGTAAAAGCTTCATAGTCCTCTGTTAACATAACAAATCCCTTTTGGAATGAATGGGTAGCATCTTAGAAATAAAAATAAAATTGAGACTTAATGGGTCATGTGACTCGGGCATGATCATTTAGAGCCTGTCTGGAAAATCTGTGATCAGGTTCTTAGAAGGGCTCCTAAAACTCAAAGTGTTTGCTTTAAGATGAAGTTTTAGACACCCTCTTAGAGAAATGTCATGAGCTATCCAAATCGATAATTGCACACTAATCTCTTACTAGCCTGCCATAGAGCAGATCGCTTTTCAAGAAAAATATCGAAAAGGATGGACCCGATCAGGCATTGCGCGCGAGCGCTTAATCACGAATGAGAGTCGTTTTCTTCTTTTTTCTTCTTTACCCTTTCCTCTCAATCTTTTATTCTGCGTGGATCTTGAGTTAAAAAAACAGGTTCAACATGTCTGAAGAAAAAATAGAGGTCATGAATTGGCAAGAATGGAATCGACAAGGGTTGATTCCCGGACCTGAGGAAACTGAAGAAGAATTCAAAAAACGTGCAGTTTTTTGCTTAAACCTCAAAGAGCAACTCAGAGAGTCGCTTCAAACTCCTCTGCCCTTTGAAGAGAACGAATCTCGCAGTGCCGGCATATTAGAAGATGCTCTGCCTCTAAGCGATAAGCTTTACGGGATCAAACCTGAATGGGTGCCTCTCTTCTTTGGCAATCATCAGCTAGCACCTTGGCATGGAGGATGTGCATGGATTTTCCAACTTGATCAGACAACCCCTACCTCTGCTTTCTTGCAGTTAAGAGCGAATTTTCGCAATTCCCCTACTTTTTTAAACATTTACCATCGACGTGAATTGATTGCCCACGAATTAGCTCATGTGGGTCGCATGCTCTATCAAGCCCCTCAATTTGAAGAGTTTTTTGCTTATCAATCGTCACCATCAAGCTGGCGTCGATGGTTCGGTCCTATTGTCCAATCCTCAAAAGAGAGCTTTTTTTTCGTTCTTCTTTTAGCCCTTGTCATCTTAACCGATATTTCCCTATTTTCAATAGGGCCAGCGATTTTTTCTCTTCTCTTTGCCATTAAAATGTTACCTGTTGCCTTTATCCTCTTAGGAATCGGACGGCTCATCTATCGGCATCAACTGTTAAAATCGGTCTTAAGAAAACTTGAAACCCTTCTTCCCACTGATGAAGCTCGCCATCTCCTTTACCGATTGCTCGATCACGAGATCAAACGATTCAGCAAGCTGCAACAAGAAGAGATCATCTCATTCATCAAAAAAGGCGCTGATCTCTCCTTTCGATGGCGATTTTTAAAAGCAATTTATTTTACTCTTTAAGACGAAACACTAGAATTTAAATACAATCTTCAAGACATTCTAATTGTCGTAATTGCAATTATTTAGCTATAATTCATTTTTAAATCACTTGAGTTTTTAACATGGACCGTTTACTCCTTCCACATCACACGATTCAATCAGTGAAAAACATCCATTGTTTATCATGACAATAAAATCGGAATTTCTAGACATTCATTTAGCCAAAACACGCATTGCTTATACCTGGACTCGTATTTTGAATACCCCTTTTTGGGCACTTTACACTCTTTTACCCTTTATCCTGTGTAAAGATCTCCAAGCAACTCCATGGCAAATTGCATGCATTATTAGTTTAAAGCCGATCGTCTCCCTCTTTTCCCTTTATTGGAGCTCGCAGATTAAACGGCAGCGGGATCGTTTACTATCCAATATTGTATGGGCCGAAATCTTTGGCCACCTCCCTTTTTTATTCGTCCCATGGATCAGCCACCCTTGGTTTTTTGTCTTTGCGTCTGCTGTTTATATGTTATTTCATCGAGGAGTGAATCCCGCTTGGATGGAAGTTCTTAAAGTTAATGTCCCAGAAGAGTCACGCAAAACTGTTTTCGCTTATGGATCTGCCTTCTATCATGTGGGAGGAGCAATTCTTGCAATTGGGATTGGATGGACATTAGACGACTACTTTCAAGCCTGGCGTTGGCTATTTCCCATCACGGCTCTGTGTTCTCTTGCTGCCATCGTTTTCCAGATAAACCTTCCGATTAAAGGAGCTCCTTTTCCAGAAATCAAAGAGAAAAGCTCATTTTCGTTCAAAGAAGAGGTGATTAAGCCTTGGAGGGAAGCGTTGGGCTTGATGAAGCGGCGCCCCGACTTTAGCCGCTTCCAAATCGGTTTTATGCTTGGAGGAGGGGGGTTGATGTTATGGCAACCGGCACTTCCTCAATTTTTTTTCGATACGTTAATGCTAAATTATAAAGAGCTCACAATTGCAATGACCCTTTGCAAAAGCATCGGTTACACCCTCGCCCTTCCTCTTTGGACAAGGATGATGAATCGCATAGACATTTTTCTCTTTAGCGCAGCTGTTACAGCAATTGCAGCTCTTTTTCCTTTAGGATTAATGGCAGCTCAATCAAATGTGCTCTGGCTTTATGCCTCCTATTTTCTTTATGGTTTCATGCAAGCGGGAAGCGAGCTAAGCTGGAATTTATCAGGCCCTATCTTTTCTCGGCACGAAGAGAGCTCACTCTATTCAGGAGTCAATGTGGTATCGATCGGCTTTCGAGGCTGTTTTGCCCCCCCCCTTGGGAGCTATCTTTGCAATATGACGAGTGCAACAACCGCTCTACTCATGGGTGGGGGGTGTTGCCTGTTGGCAACTTGGCAAATGTATGCCAACCACCAAAAAGAGGAGCAAGAGTCCTTGATTTCCTAAAGAGTGTCTTCATAACTCACCTTACGCAAAATCTGATTAGGGCTATTTTGACCTATTCTAAGCATCTTTTAGAAAGACTGCCTCATCAATAGCTTAGGCTATTGACTTCGACACCCTTCCTAAAATCTGCATAGGCTATATCAAAAATCCCTAA
>JBIRBM010000009.1:0-70441 GCA_044326545.1 Parachlamydiaceae bacterium
AGGGCTGTTGCATGTTGATTTTGGCAAATCAGATAATCTGTATAGATATCAAGAATGTCTTGAGGCATATTTTTTCCATTTTTTCAAAAAAATTTACCTCTTTAGCTCACTCTTTTCAAGACCTGGTTGCGTAAGGTGAGTCATTAAGATGACTCAAAAACAACGTTAATCGGGCACGGGCAAGGAAATGAATGATGCAAGAGATTTAATGAACGTGATTAACTCCCCTTGCGCAGCGGGGGTGAGTTAAAAGAAAACTCTCATCACATTCAATCGCAGAAAATTTATCGCCCCTCTTTTTTATTTCCACAATATCTATAACCTTTTGATAATGAATAAATAAACTTAACTCTTGACAAAATTGAAATGTTTTTTAATCAAAGCTTGCGTTTTGCGTTAGAAAAAGATAATATGGATGAGCCTGTGTGTGTAGACTTGTATTAACGAGAGGACCACAATATTGTACAGATAAGTTTATTATTCATTTGATGTGTAGAAAGGGCTGTTCAAAATGAGTGCAGTGCCCAAAAAAAAATTATGTTGGAATTGCGAAGGGAATGTTGCAAATAACATCGACAATTGTCCCTACTGCGGAGTCTATCTCCACGCCGAAGAAATTGAAGATGATTCTGCCTGGAATCCAACCTATCGAGAAAAATCAACAGAAGAAGCTGTCCCCACCCCTCTTTATCAAATCAAGCCGCAGCTAGAAGAACATCAGAGCTTAGAAAACGATCAACAGATTCATGCGGAACATCGCGATGTGTCGGCTTGGACCTCAGCCTTTTCACAACTTAAACAAGATGTTTTCCCCATTCTTTTTTTAATGATGGGATCCCTATTTTTCCTTTTCGGAATTGTCCTCCTTTTATTTTCGCAAAACGGAATGTTTACCCTCCAATGGCAAGAAAGAGACGGCCTCTATTTCCTTCTTTTCTCTATTCCTGCGATCATCTTTGGTTGGATTTATTTGCAGCGTCTCGATTGCAACGATTAACCAGTCGCCTAAAAGATTTTGTTGCATAAATGCGCCGTAGGGGAGTTTATGCACAATGGCGTCATGATCATCCCTTTTTCGAACATTTTAGGCTGCTTCTTGCCAAACTCCTTTGGGCATCGCTCAACTCGTCATCTTATTGACAATTCGACACTTAACGTAAGCTTCTACACCGCGTCTTTCCCACTCTCTGCTTCGTAAATTTCGCCCTGTCAGTTGTTTAATCCGATAGATCCTTGCATCCGCAAGCGATCTGCTGCGATAAATATTTTATTCATAAATCTTGCAAAACGCCTGTGACGGTATTTATGCTACAACAATTTTTTCTATTTTTTCATAAAAAAACAGTTTAATCGTTTTATTTAATAATAACGACAATTGATTACCAACAAAAAAAAGAGATATTGATAAAATAAATAAAATTTATTAAAATAAATTTTAAGTTCACAACTATTTAATAGGAGTTATTATGTTACCTATTTCCACTTCTTATCTCGATCAATCATCCACCACCTTTCCATCTGCCGTTCGTAATGAATTGAATTCACTCCAACGCAAATGTGACGCTATTTTTCAGTTAGCCGGTCGAAGAAACGATCAATCTCATGGTTCTCATTGTGTTGATTCCCTAACCCCTGAACAACTCACATTATTCACTCATTCTTTTATCGAGGGAGCTAGGAATCATTCAATCGATTTTAGCACATTTTTTCCTGCGAATAGGCGTGAAGAAGGAGAAAGATTAGTCGAAGAATTGATGAGGGAGCATCAACTCTCTCAAATGATCTGTAAAAAGATTTTGTCTCAGACAGATCAAGAAATCGCACAACTTGAACAAGAGATTGCTGATTGCGCCCTAGAAGAGAAAAGAGGAGCTGAAATCGTTTCTGGAGGGAAGAGAAAAATCGCTGAAGCAGACGTATTGCAACTTAAATCAGATAAATTGGCTCTCATTGCCTTAATAAAAGAGTTTTGTTCTATTTTTAAGATTGGAAAGATAACCCAACTCCCTCCAAATGAGAGGCTCAATGACATTTTCAATCAGTATCTTGCCTGCGGCTCATTAATTAACAAAAAAGTTGGGGAGGGGCCAAGCTTTCCATGCATTTCTAGTATGCGACCTATCATTAACTATTTGCGAGACCATCAAGAATCGGGGATTAACCTCTTGGATTTTAGGGCTTTTAGTGAAATCAGCGATATCAAAACTCTTGCAGATTATCTTGAAACACCTGATGGATGCAAGATCATAGGGGTTGCGTTTAAAGGACCTATTCCTCCAGAAGATAGAGCTCTCCTTGAGAAAGCAAAAAATGCTAGAGCCGCCCGGCAATCTTCTTTAAAAATTGTCTACTCTCCTTAGAAACTCGCTTTAAGCACCAAGAGCGCTATTTGCACTGAAGCCCAAGGCCATTATTTGGCTTGAGTCCAAATAAGCGCTCTTGGTGCGTAAGGTGAATGACAAATTTTTCAGCAAGCCCATTCTTCTTCAGAGAATCTCAAACGTCTTCCTTCATTTGTTTCATTGAATAGAGGGAGTCGCCAACATCAAGACCCTTTTTCTGATTTTTTCATTTGTTGCAATCAATGGATCATAAAAAAATTCACAAAAAACAAATCGCAACCTAATCAAAAATTTATGACAGGGTCCATATAATAATATTTTGGATTTTTCCATTTTGTGAATTAATTTTTTATATAGAGGTGGGTTATGTTTGGTGATGTTAGATTCAATCTATTCGGTGTCGAAAAATTTCAACATTCCAATCACTCTTTTCCTACAAATGAAAAGAAACAGGATGATTTAGCTGGAAAAATCGCGATTGTGGTTCAAAAAAGTATCGAGCACCTTCAAGAAGTGGTAGAGGAGGAAGATGAACTTTTTGGGGATTATGTGGTAATATCAGAGCGCCAAGAAGAAAGGGAAGTCAATTTTGAGCTCATTGAAAAGAAAATTCAAGGATCAGAAGATATTCAAGCCGGATTATTCACACAAAAGCAGTCAATCGAGGAAGGGGTCCGTAAACAATCGAGGCTAGAGTCTTTAAAAAACCGAAAGCAAACGGCAGTTGAAATTTCACGTATAAGAGATCGATTTTCTGCTCATGTCGCATGGGGAATTTTAGAGCGCAAAAAAGGGGACAAAACAGCCATTCATACAATTGCACAAGAGCACGTTGATTTAGTCGAAAACATCCTTCTAAAAAATGGTCTTCATGGATTTCAAAGAGAGGATTTAAAATTATGCATGTTGGGAACGCTAGCCCTTGTTGCGAACGCAGATCCTGATCGAAAGTTATACAGGAAAGATATCGAACAAGCTAACGAAAAAGCGAATCATTTGCTGAAGCCGCAACTCAAAGATAAAAACGGGGAAAAAATAAAAGATGAAAAATTTAACTTAATAAAAGAAGAAATTAAAAAAAATCTTATCATCGAATTAACTAAGATGAAATTGATTGATCACAATGATGTAGAAAAATCAGAAAGCCAAGAAAAACCAAAAAAATCAACACCAATCGATCTTTATCACGCGAACTGGAAGGAAAAGACACATGATGTCAAAGATCACAAACAGGACAACATCATCGTTCTTATCAAAAAAAAATCATTCACTCATCAAGCTGAATTTTTTTTATTATACACAGAGATATCAACCAAAATGAGAAAGGAAAAACTAGAAAAAGAGTGGATAGAGCATGACCGCAAAGTGATCAATATTACACATGATGAAATTAAACGGATGAGTTTAAAATTAGCGATTGTCAATCAAGAATGTTTTAAAATCATCGAAAAACTAAAATACGAAAAAGAAATCATTTTAAATATTGATGGTAAAGAGAGACACGTCGTGCTTGAACAAACGCCAAACCTCTAAATTTGGCGAGGATTGATCTCAATCCATTTACAGACTATCTTTTATTTCTCAGAGGGTGTTTAGAGACACCCTCTGAATCAACCAGTCAATCATTTCAATTGATTCACTCACCTTACGCACTGGGAATACGATTTGGGCTGAAGCCAAAGCCTCGGCTTTGAAAGCTTGCAAAGGGGCAATATCGAGAGAAGTATTCCCCCCCTTTGCAAGGTTTCAACCGCGAGAACTTTCGCTTCAACCCAAATCGTATTCCCAGTGCGTAAGGTCAGTTATTAAAGTATTTGTTTTTAATATTTTGTTTGTATATAATTAATCTTTATTTAGTTTATTTCAAACAAAATACAAAAATTAAATATTATGTCGATCAATCTTTCATCTTTTTTTACAACACAAATAGGCCCTGACGACACGTTGTTTTCACCTCATGCCTCCCCCCCTCTTTTGAAAAAAACGATCAACACACACAATCATCTCAAACATGATTCCTTATCTAACAGATTAAAAGAACTTTTTCAGTTTATTTTCTGTGCAATTGTACGTTGTGCTCAACGATTTTCTCCTCCTCCAAACCCTCAAGAAACACCGGATCATCTTTGTGTCTTACACAACGATTTCGATGGTAAGCTGATAGCCAAAGAAGAGGTGTTGAGGCATTCAGCTGTTTTGGATCTATTCAAATCTAAGGAAGCGCTCTTAAAAGAGTTAAGAAATCAAACCAATCCCCCCATTTTTGCCATCCAATTGATCGAAGAAGAGCTTGCTGCTTATAAAAAGTATCATCAACATCAATCATGGATCACCGCTCATCAAGTCAGCAATGACTTGATTCGTTATCAAGAAAATGAGGCTGAAAAAAAGAAAACAAAAATCGGTTTTATTCCTGCACTGATCAACAGTCGCATTCACCAAGTTCACACAGATGGATCGCCTCTGATTATTCACCGATCAGGAGCGATTTCAGATCAATTTGGAGGGCAGACCTGCCTGGATAATTTAAAAATCCAAGCGATGAATAAATGGGAGAATGCGATCCCAAGCGAGACTTTTGAAGAGTTTGAAACAAAGGCTCATGAATATCTCAACACAAATTGGAAGAAGGAACTTTACTCTGATCTGCAAGGGATAAAAAAAAGAAAACGACTTCTCGAAGACCAAATGGTTCAGCTGATTGCCAATCAGATCAAAGCCCATGTCATCGAGTTGACCGATTCCTCTTGCCTCCCTTTTTTAATGAGCACCATTCATATGACGCAAATCGGATTATTAGATCCCTTCGAAGAAGGGGTCGAAAAATCGGGTCTGCGAATCAGTGAATGCAACCAAATGTTAGACATGGCTGCGATCTTTCAAGAATTCAATGGAAAACAGATTCAATTTAAAGAGATCTCTGCCCCTTTTATAAAAGAGGGAATCATTTGCCTCCCACTTTCTTTCTTACACAACCCCAAAACAGGAACGATCATCAAACATGTCGATCCGGCAAAACCTTTGACCCTATGCTGCACATTCTTCAATACCTCTGTACAAGGTCTCTTAATTAACCAACAAGAACAAAGGACTGTCAACGAGCAAGCATTAGAACACATGGAGAGACATTTAAAAAACCTTCAAATGTTTATCCACAAGCATCCCGAGCATCGTGATCAACTCAAGAAATCGCCAGATGCCCTTCTGCGCCGATTTAAAAAAATTCAAAAAAAATTAGAGTTTGGGGAGACAGGATATTCTATCGCTCAAGAAATCGCCTTCCTTCAATATGATATGAGAGGAATGGTGGGAGTTAATTGCTCGAATGGAGAAGATCGGACAAGCTATTTGATTGCAAGGATGATCGCTCAAAAGATCGATCGGGAGATTGGAGGAGACCACCATTTGTCTTCTGGAGAAAAAAAAGGATTGAAAAGGAAAATCAGGCGCGATTTAATGGATCTCAATCGTGGACTTGCTTCACAAGTCATTCATCAGAGCAATGGAAAAAAAAGGCTCCGCATCAAAGAGAAAAAAATCATGGGAATCAATGAGGGAGAAGGTTTAATAGGAAAAATCACCTATCTAGCCTATTCTTTATTTGGCTAGTGGGCCATTAAAATCGAATTTCAACATCATGTGTATTCATTTTCTGCAATCAAGAGACATTATGCCTTCTGCTTCATTATCTTACTTTTTGCACTACGAACCGCAGGTGTTTCGTTTTTGGTCTCAGCTAAACGAAAACCAAAAAGAACGTCTCGCAGATCAACTTAAACACTTGAAAATCGATGTGTTAAAAAAGCAGCAAGCAGACATTGAAGACCCCTGTGAACAGATAGACACCTCTTATGAGCCATTTGACACCTTTTCTTTTTCAGGCAATCTCAATCACCGAAAAATGGGAGAAAAATTGATTGAAGAAGGGCGTTTGGGATGCCTCCTTTTGGCTGGAGGGGAAGGAACTCGTCTGCAACACGTCGGCCCTAAAGGGACTTATCCAATTTCAATCATCAAACATAAATCTCTCTTTGAGCTGTGCGCCGAAAAAATCAAAGCAGCCGCAATCAAGGCTGGCAGATCATTGAATTTAGCCATTATGACCTCTCCAGATAACGACGCACAGACTCGTGCATTCTTTCACTCCCATCATTTTTTTGGACTAGAGCCCTCCTGCGTCTTTTTTTTTATTCAAGAAAAATTACCGTTTCTTGACTCTGCAGGCCGCTTATTTTTAGAAACACATGCTAAAGTCGCAGAAGGGGCAGATGGAAATGGACATAGCCTCCTCCATTTTTCTCAATCAGGCATCTTAAATGAATGGATCAAGCAAGGAATCCACTATCTTCACATGATATTAGTGGATAATCCCCTAGCAGATCCTTTTGATGCTGAACTATTGGGTTTTCACTCTGAGCAGCAAGCAGACATCACGTTGAAGTGCACGGAAAAAGTAGACCCTGATGAAAAAGTCGGGTTGCTAGTGAAACAAAAAAGGGGCTGCAAAGTTGTTGAATATTCAGAAATGTCTGAGCTAGAAAAAAAAGCGCGCAGACCCGATGGGGGGCTTAAGCACTGCTGCGCAAATTTAAGCCTGTTTTGTTTTTCTCTTGCCTTTATCGAACAAATGGTGAAAAGACAACAACATCTACCCTTACACAAAGCTTGGAAAGCCTCCTCTTATGTCGATCAAGATGGACATGTCCATCATTCAAGGGAGCCTAACGCATGGAAATTCGAAAGATTTGTTTTTGATTGGCTCCTTTTTGCTGAAAAAGTGAGTGCATTGATTTATCCAAGAGACGAGTGTTTTGCTCCCCTTAAAAATAGCAAAGGAGCCGATTCTCCCTCCACAGTCCGGGCAGCTATTCAGAAAAGAGATCGCGCACTTATCGAAAAAATCACCGGACTTCCCGCCCCCTCTTTTCCGTTTGAACTTTCTGCCGAATTTTATTATGCGTCTGGCGACATATTAAAAAAATGGAAAGGTCAAAAGATTGTCTCGTCTTACATGACTCCTTAATGACCTATTGAGACAATTGCTCCCCCTCATTTTCTATTTTTTTATTTTCCCTCTTCTATTAATTTTTCATATCGGTCATGATAAGCCCGGTTTTGCACATTTTCCACGATTTGAAGAATCAAAAAAAGCAGGGCGATATGCTAGGGCGTGTCATCAATTGCTAATCGCCTCTATTCAAGATGATTTCTCAAACGGGTGGTCACATAGCTTCATATGCAAAAATAGAAATAAAGCCTATGAAGCGATGTGACCACCCGCTTGGAAAGAACTTGAATAAAGGTTTATTATCAATTGATGACACGCCCTAAAATTGGCTATAAACGATCGATTCGAAAAATGTGGCCAATCGAAATAAGGACAACGTAAGAAAAGAGCGAGAAAGGGAGCTATTCCACTATGCGAAAATTAGCAATTCTATGGATGTTTTTAGCGATCATATTGACAGGATGCAAATCTAAAATAGTGGGGACAAGCACTAATGGAGGAAATCCTTGGGTCAAAAAAATTGATTCAGAAGAACTTTCCCGCATTATGATTAATTTTTCGGTTAAAATGAAAATTGATAAACACCTTGAACTCGAAGATTCATGGGCTGCTTATCATGATTCAATTTTAAAACTCGCCGTCCGCTATTCCTCTCAGCGAACACTGACTGTCTATGATGCACGGCTCCTTCTTGTCGAAGTTGTCGAGGAGCTGCTTTATCGTTTAAATAATCATACGATTATTAGTTTTGAACTCGACCATTTCCCCTTTACAGCGAATGACCTTGACATCAAAATCAATTTTGAAAGCTTTTATGGCCGCTACGTTGATGATCAATATGTCGGGATGGTATGGCTGCAGGGAGGGTGTTCCCATTTCTATGCCTTTAACCGGAAAGATCCCACCCTTATCGGAATCGATTGGGACGATCATCGTTTTGAACCTTATTCAAAAAGCCGCGAGCTGGCGCTCATTAAGCGAATGGCTGACCTGCCCTATATTCAACATATTGAGAACCCTAACCCTGTAAGGAAATCACACTCTGGTTCATTGAATGAACGATATATTTCCCCTAATAAATAGAGAGAACAGGGGGTTCTTAAATTAAAGCAGCATCATGGGGCTTTTTAAAAGCCCCATGTTGAATGACTTGATAGGCACGACCAACATGAGCAATCAGATCGCTTGCCATCATGCCATAAGAAGTTCCTCTTTCAAGAACGGCACATTCTCCCGCTATCCCATGAAGGTAAACACCAAGCAATGCTGCATGGTGGCACTCAAGGCCTTGTGAAAGCAAGGAAGCCAAAAGACCTGTTAAAACATCACCGCTTCCTGCCGTTGCCATTGCAGGATCTCCCCTTGAGTTAACAAACACGGGACTGCCCGGATGAAAAATAAAGGTTGGAGCTCCTTTTAAAATCAATGTCACCCTCAGCTCCTCAGCATATTCTTGACATCTCATCAATAACTCTTGATTGAGGATCAAGCGATCATTGGAATGTAATAACGTGCGCATTTCTCCGGTATGAGGAGTAAAAATTGATTGCGAGGGAAGCTTAAAAGGATCATCGGCATAAAGAACCAAAGCATCGGCATCAATCACACAGGGATGATTCAAAGAAGGGACAATCTGTTGCAATAACGTGTTCACCTCTTGCGTCCGCCCCAATCCCGGTCCAATAAACACACTGCCGCCCTTCTGCATCAAGGAGATCATCTCCCCTACTGCTTGATAAGAATAAGGGATTTTAATCAGCTCAGAGGGACTTGCTGCAAGAGATTGCTCCATTCCCTCCGGATACAAGAGGCGAACCATCCCACTGCCCCCTCGAAAAGCTGCAAGAGAGGATAATAAAGCAGCTCCTGGCATGTTAGGAGAACCTGCTAAGCCGATCACATCACCTGACTGATATTTATGGCGATTCCTTTTCATCGCAGGAAGAAGAGCGGCAGCATGCTCTTGGGTTAGCAACATAAAATCGCCCCTGATGGGATCAATCAATGAGGGGGGAAGGCCAATATCAAGATGGCGCAATTCTCCAACCACATTCCATCCTTCTTGCAGGAAAAAGCCTGTTTTGGGGTATCCTAAAAAAAGTGTTTGGGTCGCTCGAATCACACTCATTCCCGCTTCACCAGTCGAACCATTAAGACCAGAAGGAATGTCTATTGCCAAAATCGCAAGACCGCTTTGATTTGCAGCGTCAATTAAAGCATCATAAGGAGAAGCGACCTCTCCTTTAAAACCAGTCCCAAAGAGTCCATCTAAAATAATCCCTTGCAAACCGGAAAAATTGATCTGCCGGTTGACTCTTCCTCCTTCTAAAAAAAAACGTTTTGCACTTTCTTGACAAAGAGGCGAACAATTCTCTAGACAATCTAATTGAATGGAGGTGACTTCAAAGCCTTTCTTGAGCAAATAAGTGCCAGCGACAAAAGCATCCCCCCCATTATTTCCTTTCCCGCATAGAAGGGAAACGCGAAACGCAAGTTGATGTTTTTTGATAAATTCTTCTACTGCCAAGGCGATCGAGCGCCCTGCATTTTCCATCAATTCTCTATGCGTAAACCCCCTCTCATAAGCACTAGCTTCTGCCTCAGCCATTGCGCGGGCCGATAAGACCTTCATAAATGCTCTTCCTTAATTGTACGCTGCATCAGGATCTTAACCGCATTAGCCGGAGTCAGGGATTCGTAGATAATCTGATAGACAACATCTGCGATTGGGAGCTCCACTCGGTATTGTTCTTTCAGTTGAAGCGCTGATACACATGTATAGGCACCTTCTACAACCATTCCGATTCGTTCTTGGGCCTCTTTTGCAGATAAACCTTGAGCCAGCAAGGTGCCAAAGCGAAAATTTCGGCTCATCGACGAGCTGCAAGTCAAACACAGATCCCCCATCCCTGCAAGTCCATTGATTGTGTCAGGTTTACAGCCGCAAGCCACAGATAATTTCCGTATTTCATGCAGCCCTCTTGTCATCAAAGCAGCTTTTGAGCTCGATCCTAAGCCCAGCCCATCCGAAATACCGCACGCGATGGCGATAATATTTTTCAAGGCACCGCCAAAGGCAACTCCTAAAATATCGGTGTTAGGGTAAATGCGAAATGTGGGGGTTGTAAACGTCTCACAGACAGTTTGGATAATATCGAGAGAAAATCCTGTGCCAACAACAGAAGTTGGAAGTCCTCGAATCACTTCTTGAGCAAAGCTTGGACCACTTAAAAAGCCGACAAAAGGGCGAAATTCCTCACCTAGCACTTCAATGGCAACCTCAGGCAAAATATTGCCGGTGTCCTGTTCAATTCCCTTTGAAGTGATAATCATCGGACAAAGAGGAACGCCCAAAGAACGAACTTGCTCAAGCACGGGACGCAATCCCGCCGATGTGACAGATTCCACAATGATGGCAGCATCTTCTAAGGCTTGCTTCATATCATTTGTAAATCTCATCTTTCCGATTGAGCGATGACCTGGAAGCAATGGATGTTCACGTGTTCGAGTCAGATGCTCGGCTAAATGAGGTTTAGTCGTCCAGCAGACGACCTCGTCATCTCCCTTTGCAGCTAGCAATGAAGCAAGGCAATATCCCCAGGCACCTAAGCCCAAATAGCCTATCTTTGCCATATTTCGTCCTATTTAATCAGTTCTAGATCATAGAATTCTTCCGTCATTCGCCTTGCTTGAAAAATTTAGCGATAAAAATGAGAAAAAGCTCAATGTGTGCCAAGCAAATGAAATGATCGAAGAGCCCTCGGTATTTGTTTCCATTTTTGAACTCCAAGCGATTAAGTTTCCGACATCCTCCCCTCAAAAATTTTAAGCCATCGCTCGCTCTCTGTTGCAGCTTTTTCCTCCGGGGATTGAGACACTTTAAAAGGATCTTGCGCTTTTTTCGTTCTGCGAGGGGGACATTTCGTTTTAGGCAATGCAGCATCATCCTTTTGCTTCTTTAAAGCCTCCTCCTTGACTAAAATCTCTTGCCATTTGATTTCAAAAACCTGGCTATAGTAATCGGAATAAGACTCAAGAGGTGATCCTTTAGAGGGAATGAGAGATGGCGAAAGGGTCTTGGGCTTAAGAGGAAAAGAGAGAGTCCTCGAAGAAGCTGTTCTCTTCTCTTTATTCATTTGCTTCAATTTATTCTTATACGCTCGATTGAGCCAAAAGGTAAACTCTTCCACTGTTTCAGTATGGGCAGTGCGATTGCGGGCCCGCCAAGCCAGATCCTTATCAGATGTGATCACAGTCACTTGTTGAGGATGCGGGTGATGTTTGATCTCCTCTAAAATGTATTCATCAGCAGTTTCCCCTTCAGCCGTATAAAAAATTTCAAGCTGATCATAATGGAATCGCTCCCGCCCTCCGATTTGAAACGTTCCATCAAAAACAATTGAAACGTTAAGTTTAACCCAAGAAATTTTCAAATTAAGATCATGAATAATCGCCTCGCGACGCCCTTGGAGATCTCGATTGTCATGTAAAGTGCGGAAAAGTAAATTATACCCATCAATTAAATAATGCATGAATCAGTCGAAAAGCTCTTAGGTTTTGGTTGGATGGCTTCACAACCTCATTAAAAAAATTGCATTCTACAAACAGGCTATTTTAATCCTTCAAGAAAGCTGCGCAGACGCTCAAATGCTTTACGGCGATGAGAAACCCGATTTTTCACTGTATCTTCTAATTCGGCGAACGTTTTTTCGTAGTCATTTTTAACAAATAAAGAATCATAGCCAAATCCATAACGCCCTCGCGCCTCTTTGAGAATGAAACCTTCACAGATACCCTCTGCACATTTTTTTAAACCAGAAGGATTGGCAATCGCCAGACAACATTCAAAATAAGCGCTCCTGCGATGACCTTCGAGGTTTTTCATTTCACTCAGAAGCTTTTGCCGATTTTCCACATCAGTTGGATTTGAACCGGCAAATCGCCTTGATTTAACACCGGGCTTTCCTTCTATAGCAGGAACCACCAGTCCCGAGTCATCCGCAATGACCCACGCATTGAGCTCTTTTGCCGCATGCTCCGCTTTGAGTATCGCATTTTCTTGAAACGTCTGACCTGTCTCTTCGGGTGGAAGATAGTCATGAAAGGGATGAAGGGAGATTAATTCTAGATGAGTCAGGGATTTAAACATATCCCTGAACTCAAGCATTTTATGTGAATTATGCGTGGCTAGAACAATGTCCATCTCATCTCACAATTTAAAGTAGTTTCCTACACTCACAATTTGATATTTCTCTTCTCGGAAATCAACGCTCTCTCCCACTTTTTTACCAAGAAACGATTGGGCCAATTTAGAGTTGAAAGATAAAATATTTCTTTCGGGATCTGCATCCCAAGGCCCTAAAATGGTGTAAGAGATTTTATTACCACGACTATCAACCACATTCACAATTGTTCCGATCCCCACTTCATGCGAATGAATATCATCAGGAGTGATAATGCGCGCTCGATTCAACTGAGAAGAGAGAGTCTTTAACTCGGACTGTAACCTAGCGCGCCTTTCTTGCGCAAACTTAAATTCAGAATTTTCGCGCAAATCTCCTAAGGCTCGTGCCGCTTCAATTTCACGCGCATTTTCTATCACCTCAATCGTTCCAATTTGACGGATTCGCTCCTGAATTTTGAAATACCCCTCTTCCGTTGTCCAAATGTCTTCTTCCTCTTCATCTTTGACTTCTTTTTTCTCTTTTGATGAGGCTAAAGAAGGGTGAACCACTTCTGTGAGAGAATGTAAAATTTTCAAGTCGTGAACAGTCAATGTTTGACATTTAGAAGCCAACAGCAACAATTCTTTGGCTAATTCAAGATCAGTCTCTTGTAAAAGCTGACGGAAGAGCGCGTACCGTTTGCTTGACAACATGCCATAGATTTTCTTTAAAAGATCGCGCTGTTCAGGATCTAACTCCAAGGCACTAAATAAGATAAAGAACGATTCAAAAAACCGATTTCTCCCTTCCTTATTCTCAAATGGAATTCCCTCTTCCTCTCCGCTCACAAGTTTTTGAAAATACCAAACAAATGCATCAGGATAGCGCTTCGGATCAGTCATTAATTCTTCAAGTTTTTTTTCTAAAAGGGTTCGCTCTTTTTCACTGCGATTTAATTCCCGCAAGAGATAATCGCGTAATTGAACCTGAGGAATGATGAATAAAAAGCTGAGAAAAAGAGAAGACCAATCGGGGCGATTCTCTTTGATTGCCACCAATGCACGTTTTTTAAACGCGACAATGTCAATTGATTGAATAATTTTATCCAGATGTTTTTCTGTTTGAATCATCTCTGCAATGCGATGAGTTGCAGGTTCAAATCCAAAAAATTGTTCTAAAAGCAGATACGTTTCTAACTGCTGCTCTTGAGTGATCTCCTCATTTTCAAGCTGTTCGAGCAGCTTGTTTTGAAGGGATTGCTTTGTCTGTGGATTTTTGAGTGCGCTTGGAGTATCTCGAACAAAGGTGTAGGTCGTTTGAATGATGTCGGCAACATCGGTTTTATTTTGCATCGCCTCTTTGAGACGTTCTTCAGGGGTTAATTCAGCTTTTCGCAAATAGAAAGGTTGTTTAACTGTATCTGGTGCATCAATAATGGGATTTTTTTTAATCTTAGCCCGAGCCCCCTGCCACCATTTTGTCCAATCCTCCTCTGGGATAACCAATTCACACAATTCATCCTTGATTTCAGCCGCTGTTTTAGGGCCAAGATCGTGTAACAGAAGTTTAATCAATGCAACAGGGTCTTCACGCCCCTCTTTTTCCAATTGATCGGGATTGGCAAATCGACGAGCAAGAAAATGGCTTTGGGACAGGGGGATCAACATTTTAAATGCATTGATGAAAGAGACATCCTTGCGGCCCGACACATTTTCAAACTCAACAACAAGATGCTCGCGAACAAACGAGACCTCAACAATTTCCCCTGTTCCCCATCCCCCCGTATGAAAGACGATGTTCGATTTGGCCATATGGACGAGCAGATCATACTTGGAAATCGCCCCTTGAAAGTTTTCTTTATTGCGAATTCCAACGACACGGAGGCGTTCATTGAATTTCGGATCATATTCATAGACTGATTTGAGCGCTTCTAACGTTAGCTCTGCCAATAAGGGGCTATTCGTCGTTTGCAAATCGATTAACAATCGCAAAATTTCATATGACTCTTTCTTGTCTTCAATCATTCTCCAAAGAGGAAGCGCAGTCTCAATAATTTGACCAAAATGACGAGCCATTTCAGAGCTTTTCACTGCTTTTAATAGCTGACTCAATTCTTCTACATCAACGTTATCGCTGTTAGAATATTCTTCCCACAACACAAGAAATTTATGAAAATCACGGTTATTGATCTGTGTTAAAAACTCCTTTAAATAACCCATCCCCATCCCTTTATTTTAATTGATTTTTTATACCGTCACACACTCAAGGTCGGTATAAGAAGGCTAAAAAACCTGTGCAATCTCGATGATCAGGATGCCTTGCCCCTATTATGGCGCGATAAGAAGATGCCTAAAAAATATCGGCCGCTTAAGAGCTACGTCAAAACCCCGGGGGCGAGAAATTCAAAGCGGAGGGGTATTCTTCAATACGCCTGCTTTTTCGATTTCTCAACCGCGCGAACTTCAGGTAGGCTGTAAGGGAGATACTTTTTAATGACCTTCTTTATCGCGCATTGATAGGGGCAAAGCATCCTGATCATCGAGATGACACAGGTTCTTAGAAGGGGTGAAAAAAACCCCTTCCGGCAAAATTTATGACACCAGAATTTGCTTCTCTTTCAAATTTTCATCCAAAAAGTTGAAAAACCGAGTTTACGAATAAGCCAAGCATCAATTTCAAGTAATTGATGCTCTAGTTGATGAACAAAAAAACTTGCTCATTCATTCACGGATCGTCACTTAAAGTCCATTTTTTAATGTTTCTATAAGCTCTTGTGCAACAATATATCGTGTTAGTTTATTAAATTCAATGTGAGTTTTAACTTAAAAACTCACCTTACTTAGGGGGAGCGCGATGTGGACTGAAGCGAAAGCTCTCCCGGTTGAAAGCTTGCAAAGGAGTCCATTTTTTTATCGATATTCAGCCCTCGGCAAGCCCTCCCTCCCCCCTCGCCTCCGAGAGCTTTCCCTTCAGCCCAAATAGCCCTCCCGGTGCGTAAGATGAGGACATAAGGTGTGTGACGAATATTTAAAATTAAAAAATAAAATTAAAACAAAAAAAACTTTTTTTTATTAAAAATAAAACTATTCATCGTAAATAAAAAACTATATAATAATAAATACAGAGGTTTTTTAATTAGGAGGAATTATGTTTCAATCTGTTTCAGATTCGCTCTTTCGTCCATTTTTCAACCCCGATGACAGAAAATGGGGCAGGAGAGATAGTTCCTCTTCAGATTCGTCTCCAGAAGTTTCCCCCAGATCTTCGCCCACCTCTTCCTCAGAACATAAAGGGATTGGGTTACATGAAATGTCTGCTTACGATGATTTTTCAACGAAGAATAATCTCGCTAGCCGAACTGCTGACATGATCCGCTCTACAGCAAAAAAACGTTTTTGGCAACGGGGTGAAAATCCGCAAATAGCAAAAGATTTGCAGCTAAACAAATTAGAAAAGATGAAAACTCAACTTCAAGATGAGGTCAAAAAACCATCACGTCTTGGGAAATCTCTTTCAAGACAGGGCAGATGTTTAATTAAGATTGAAGAGGTGGCACATAAAATGGCCACTCTTTCCGAAGAAGACAATGAAATGCCGCGAAGCGACTCGAAAACGATCGGAACCGGAAAAGCAAAAGAGGTGAAAGAGGGAAATGATCCTGATGAAGTCTTCATTACTCCTCTGCATAGTTCAAAAGAGAGAGAAATTAAAGGAGAAGTTGACACTTGTCAGGCTATAAGACATGTACTCAAGGAAAAACGGCTTGAGACAGACCACTCAAACCTAGCCCTGCAGTTAGACGTCCTTACAGGCGATGAGCAAATTCAAGGCAAATACACTGTTAAGGCACCAAGAGCTAGAAAGGATTTGGAAACAGAGATGAACAGTCCGCAGCTTCCTTTTTCAGAGTCTTTTAAATTTATTTATCACATTGCAAATGGAATGAGTTACCTTCATCAAGCAGGCTATGTCCATGGAGATTTAAAGCCCGATAACGTGTTTCTCTATAAAACACATGGATTTTGGAATGCGAAAATCGGTGATTTTGGAAAAACTAAAGCCCTAGAAGAAGGAAAAATAGCCGTTTATTCGGGCAATCCCCGTTTTTCTTCTTTCGACCAGGGATTGACTTTTGAAGGGGAAGTTTTTAGCACCGCTTTGTTGATGATCCGTACTCTGGAAAGTCGTTTTCTTGATGAATCGCCTCTTGAAATGCTGATCGAACCTTCCTCTAAAAGAGAGGTAAATGAGGTAAAGCGTAAAGGAATTGAAAAATTTGTCATTTTAAGTGAAACATGTCCTCAACAAGAGCTTTCTAATGTCTCTGAACAAATGCGGTTCTACATCAACAAACAGATTCCTTCAGCCCCTCACCCTGAAGCGACGGAAGATATTCACCGCTACATAGATGCTTTGATTGATAAATTAAAAAAGTGTGAAGAGCCCGGGATGCCTTCTCAATGGGAAATAGAGCTTTTAGGAAGTCTATTAAAACGGATGACAGATAGTGTTCCTGCAAATAGACCGACAATGAAAGCAGTGGCCGAGCAACTTTGGTTGCCAGATGCTGAAGAGAGCCATCTCGATGTGCAAAAAATCTTGATCGATCCAAACCTGAAACAACCCGATGAAACAAAAATGGAGTGGAGGGGAGAAGAACGTTTCATTCCTCATCAGTTTATGATTGATTTTCCCAGATCTCGTTATTTTTTAAATCAAGAAGATTTAAACCGGCCGCTCGCTTCAGATGCGGAAAAGATGACTGTAAGTGATCTTCCAATAGCTCCTACTTTAGGTGCTGCGATATCATTAGCCGATGAATTTGGATACCAAGGATTTGCCAACATAGCATCTCTTTGCCAGCAAGGATCGGCTGTATTGCTCACACACAATGCGAATCAATTCAAAAAAAATCATACATTTGGCAGTATCCGCGAAAAACCGGTCGAATACCACATCGAAGACCTGGGGGAAAAAGTCAAAATTACCCTCTTCTTGCATTTAAAAAGCCGTTACGAGAATGATGATGGATTATTAGAAGAAGACCAGCCTCCCTATTATCTTGCAATCAAGCGAATCGTCACTCTATCTAAAGAAGATTTAAACACTAACTGGGACGAGAACCAAACCGGTCTTATCGCCCCAAGCCTCGAGGTGAAAGACCTCTATTCCCATCTACAAACAACGCTCGAAACAGCTATTGAGGAACTGGCGGAAAAATAATCATTTTCTTGAGTAGGTAATGTCAAAAGAAAACCTTGAAAATCATCACGATTTTCAAGGTTTTCTTTTGAGAGCTATTCCCAATAGACGTCTTCTATTGTTTGAAAGATTCACTTTATCCACCCGCAGCGCGATTTGGGTTTAAGCCAAAGCAAACGGCAAAATAAACATGATTTAAACAAAAAAACTAAAAACAACTAAAATAGTTTTTATCTTGACTTTGTATTTATTTATCAATAACATTGATGAACCAAAAAAAATGATCATCGGACAGCAGGGAACCTCCACATTCCCTTTAAAAGGCTGACAGATTGACCATTGCATGCCTACAAGAAAAAAAATGCAATCTTCTTGGATGCCTCTCATTCTCTTTCTTCTTTTTAGCTCACTTTAAGCACCAGGATATCAATTGAACATCACCTCACCTCCTCTTCTGCCTCAAGCCAATACATCGGCTCCGCAACCAGTCGATCCTCGCTTCACTGATTGGCTGACCCAATTATCTGAGGTCACCTCGACACATTTATCTCCCGATGAAGCCAAGCAATGGATCATCGATTTAATCCAGCAAAATACAAATATTGCCAGTTATTCGATCGAAGAGCTCAATCGTTTTCAACTTCCACGCTCCCCTTTTCAAGACTTGATGGCAAATACCTATTGTCGAACTGCCCGCAATCCGATTTCCGATCTGATGTTGACAGAGTACTTCAATCATCAGTCCAGTCAGGTTACATGCGTGATGCCCGGATTTAAGGAGGTGCTCAAGGTCAATATTCGACTGTTATCCATCCAAGATATTTTCAAAAAGAGTTCGTTATCCGCGAATATGACCGTAGGAGGGTACTTATCTCAAGGACTTTCCAAAGTCAAACGTGGCCAATGCCATGTTAATGCTGTCATCAACAGTTTGATGAAAGATTTACGCCGATATGTAGGCCAAGATTTCCTCTGGATTGAAAGACTGCAGATGCCTCCTTTTAATCCAACTCAGGTCATCAATACCCGCTGTATAGAGGAAATAGAAAGCGCCATATCCAACAAAATAGAGGAGAAGATTCGGCCTTTGTTTATCGAAGCGATTGGTCAGATCCGTTTGATTGGCACGGCTCCAGCCATGGAGAAAAAACTGGCATTAATCTCGAACAAGCCTTTTTCAGCGCCTCTCCATCGCATTTTAAATAAAAATGGATTTCGTGCAGATCAACGCTCGCTGATCCGCTCTTTAATCAACCGCATCACTCCCTTTGATAAAAAAACGGCTCTAAAAAAACTGGAAGAATGGACGCATCTTCCCATCTCCACGACTGTAGTCCAACAATCTTACACTCTTCGTTCATTTCCGTTAGCCTATGAAAAATGGGAGAAATCGACGTTATTTCCCCCGATAATCAAAGAATTATTTCAAAGACTTATTGCAGTGATGCGCCCCCCTGATTCTCCCCTCCCCTCCCCTTTTTTTGATCATCAACTTGCTCTGTTGATGGAAAAAGCAATCATCAACCAGTCGCCTCATGCTGTCATGAGATCGACTCAACGTCTTTTGGAATTATACTTACATCACTGCACTCAGAACGATGCCGGCATTGCATTTCTATCTGAATATGAAACACATTTTCCAACTCCTCCTGTACTCAAGGGAATGACCGTTTTTGGAATGAGCGCGCTAAGTATGGCATTAGCTGCCTCATTATCGATGTTTGAAAATCCCAAAATCGAGATTTTAACAAAAGACTATTTTGAAATATTAGAATTCGTTGATACTCAAATTCAGTTTAACATCTCCCACAAAGAAAAATTGAATGACATCTCAACGACATGTGATATTGCAATCGTCGATCTGCATCCTAATAATGCAGCAAAAAAATGGATCACCTCTCATCCCATTCATCTATGGATTGAGAGACATTTAACCAAAAGAGAGAAAAAACTCCTTCTGCTTGTTGATGCCACAACAAGCGATCTCAAGGATGAAGATATTCAAGCACTCATCACGAATTCCATCGATTGGATTGCGCAAGGAAAATTGAGTTTAGTCATCGCACAAAGCTTGACAAAATTTTCGCAATTTGGAACCGATATTTTATCTGGCGGCGCCATAGCGGTCTTTCATAATCGGGCTGATTGGGAGCCATTGCATCGAAAACTAGAGTCTTTGATGAGTTGCCACACAATGCCTGTAGACTATCATCGATTTTTTGGTGGATTAATGAAGCATGCCTCCGATCTTCGGCAAGACTACATTCAAACCATTCGGGAGAACGTCAACTTGTTAACTCAATTTTTTTACGAGGCGGTTTATGAGCTTCCAATTGATGAAGACTGTCTTCTGATGCGGCTGAACATGAATACCGATCAACACACCTGCTACATTAGCTTTCATTTTGACTTTCTATTTGCAACAATCACCTCTACTCAACACTCGCCCCCCATGCTTTTTCCCTCCCAAAGAAAGGATTACTCCGATGCAGATAAACGTCAATTTGTCGCAAAGGTTTTTTCAGACCTGATCATGCCATTAATTAAAGAGCAAAACCTTCCAATATCAGAGCGGATGAGTATTGGCTTCCAAGTGTCGAGCTTAAACAATTGCGGTGAAACGCTCCGTCTAGCGCTCGGAATCGAAAATGAGACGCTCATTTCTCAATACTCCGATTTTTTTGCTGAAATTGCATACATCATGACTGTCCACCCCAATCCGGAACAACTTCTCGATCCTCGACACGACTTTTTAGAGGCAAGAAGATATTTTCAATATGTGCGACAGGTGTTATCAGCCGATTTTTCATCTGTCATCGGTGGAATAAACATCGCAAATTTCTCCCATTTAGCACTAGATTTAGAGATTACCCCGGAGAAGATCTCCGCTTTTTTGCGAAAAAAAACGCAAGCAATTGCCCCTCCAGGGAATAAAAGAAAATCAATTCCCATGGAATTCAGCGGAAAAGATGACTTCAATATGCAAGGATTTCTTGTTGATGATGTGCGAAGGCCTTTATTAATCAAGCTATATGACAAAGAGTCAATCGATTTCACCTATCAGGATCATAAAATTTTCATCTCGAATGTCTCATTACGGGCACCTGATTTGAGGGAAGATTTTGATTGCCTCGTTTCTCCCTATCCAGATTCATTTGACGTTTCTGTCGAAAGAGACGTGGGACAATGGAGCATCAGGATTGCATATGATGATGATGAATGGAGCGAAACGGAGATATTTTTAGCCTATGGAAATGATGAAGTTCCCTTTTTGAATCTCCCCGATAAACAAGGATTTTATTTTGCACTAAAAGCAGAGGTTTGTAAGATTGTCCGCCTTAACGAAGAGCTGATCGTTTTCACCTATGAGAAATGAATGGAACCAGCAAAAACAACCGCTTTTCACATTCAGGTTCTATCAAATACGTCACAGCTCAATATCATATGAAGACAGAGACTTAAACTCTGATCTTAAGGACGAAAAGTGCCATTTAGACAGAAAGAAAAGGTGAATGAAAATAGTCATGCGAAAATTTCATCAGATCTGTTAGAATAAAGGTGAGACCACTCTATTCTTTTGGAGGATGTATGCGATTAAATTCAGAGAAACCTAGCCTGCAAAAACCTAAGGAATTAAAAGATGCTCCTATGCCTCCTTTACCTTTTCAAAAGGATATCGTCGAGACTCAAGGGGATAAAAAAAGAGGCATGGAGGTGAGAAGAATTCTGAATAAAGAGGGCAATTTCACTGTTCAAGAGGCAGCCACTCTTCTGAAGGAAATGGAAGAAAAAGGAAAAAAGATCAAAAAAATGTTGGAAGAGCTCTATCAATTAAGGGGGATCACCCCTCATGATCTCAAAAAATATCTCGACAACCAGGATAATTTTACCCCTGAGCAGTGGAAATTAATCAAAGGGAAGCGTCGTGAATTAATTGACTCTCTTCCCGCTGATATGAGGGCTTTAATAGAAGCCAAACTTCAACCGGATCAATCTCTTTCCCCATCTTCTGCAAAATCAAAAGAGCGGCGAAAACCAGGTGGAGCTCAGCGCCGTGGTTGGATTCCGATGCGATAAGGCTTCTCTTCATGAAAAAAGAACTTCCTATTTTCCCGCTAAAACATTGGTTTTTAGGCAATAAGCGAGATCTTCCTTGGCGTGAAACACAAGACCCTTACGCCATTTGGATTTCGGAGGTGATGCTCCAACAGACTCAAGTGAGTGTGGTGATCCCTTATTTCCTCAACTGGATGAATCGTTTTCCAACCATTTCTCACCTAGCAGCCGCCTCTTTAGATGAAGTGATTAAGGCGTGGGAAGGACTGGGTTATTACTCCCGTGCCCGCCATCTGCACCAAGCGGCCCTCTATTTAGTCGAAAGATTTAATGGATGCCTGCCTGATCAGGAAGAAGAACTCAATAAAATTAAAGGGCTCGGCCCCTACACGATCGGAGCAATCTTAAGTTTTGCCTTTCATCAAAAAAAAGCGGCTCTCGATGGAAATGTGATCCGCGTGATCACCCGTTATTTTGGATTAAAAGAAGATATTTCCAAGCCAAAGACGGTAAATGAGTTGCGAAGCATTACGCAACATTTATTGCCCGATGAAGAGCCGTGGATCATCAGTGAGGCTTTGATCGAATTGGGAGCCACGATTTGCCAGCGAAAAGCGCGCTGCATCGAGTGTCCAATTAAAGAGGGATGTGCCAGTTTTAAAAATGGCACGACGGAAGGGATTCCTTTTAATTCAAAAAAAATCAAAATTGAATCGATTTACCGCTTTGTTGCTGTGATTCAACAAGGGGATCATTTTCTCGTTAAAAGAGGAGAAAAAGGAGCGATTATGTCCGATCTGTATGAATTTCCTTACGTCGAAGTGAAAAAAGGAGAGAGATCGGCCGATGCATGGATGGTTCAAATGGAAAACCGCTATGCTCTCAGGATTGAAAAAACATATCCACTTCAACCAGTCAGTCAGGGATTCACCCGTTACCAAGCGGTTCTTTATCCCTCATTGTTCTCTTGCCAAGAAATGAAAGAGGTTGAAGGATTAGTGTGGCTTTCATTAACCGCCCTTAAACAACTGGCGTTTTCTTCTGGGCATCGCCGGATTTTTCAGCAAGTCGTCGATTTGCCTCTGCCAGCTTGAGATATTTATAAAACGCTGTATGCGCATTATAAAGAGAGATTTCAAACCCCTCCTCTCCCCCAAGAATTCCCCGCTTAAGAAAATAGCTTTTGAAAAAAGCAAATCCCCCATGCGCAATCGCTTTCCCAAGCGAAGACGATTTTTTTCCCTGATATTGAAGGGCAAAAAGAGAGGAGTACGATTGCATTTTATGAAGAAAATCAGACACCTCCCCATAAGAGTAGTGCCGCAAAGGAGAGTGCAAATAGACTTCTTTGAGGTGATGGGCAACAACAGCCTCATGCACTTGAGCCTCTGTAAACTGAGTCTCTAAACGATGATAAAGACGTATTTGTCGATCAGGATGCCAGCCGCACCATCGAATCCACTTTCCTCGATACTCATTGTGGCGAGGAAAAGAATAGACACACCCTTTGAGAAGCTTAAGGAGACGAATTTCTTTTGCTAGTTCAGGCGTCACCACCTCATCACTATCTATCGATAATATCCAGTCATGTTTGGCGATGCTTGAAGCCATATTATGAGTGGGGCCAAATCCAATAAAAGGATGTTCGTAAACAATGACATTTGGAAAACGGCGTGCAATCGTCAGTGTTTGGTCTTGAGATCCTGTATCATAAACTAAGACTTCATCAAAGATCTCAAGAGCCGATAAGACCTCTTTTAAATATCGTTCACTATTTTTCGTGAGGATCGTAACTGTTAAGGGGATTTTCATGATCACATGTCTCCTGACGACTCCTTTAAAATTTTTAGAATCTCTTGAATAACCTATTGAACATCTTCGAAAACGAGACCTCTTTTTCTTGGCTCCTGAGCCGCATGTATGACAAATCTGTAAGCAGAGTCATTTAATCGAGCCACTGATCTCTCATTAGAATCGAGACCAAGCCTATCGCTGCGCTGCAACTCTAAATCGTGATATTGATGATGGAATTTAGGAGGCTGGAATTCCATCACAGTTGAGAATGTTTGCCCTTGTTCAAGTAAGAGAACAGAAGAGAGAGTCAAACAGCTCTCACAAAAATTTTCTTTAGATTCTTGAGTCAAAGAAATATTATACCCTAACCATTTCTTTACGACGCCCTCTTGCTCCTTTAATGTCTTATCAATGGCAAATTTGGAATGTTTGACTTCAAGCAATCTTTGTTCAGAAGACAAGATCTCTTTCCTAATTTCTTCAATCTCTTGATTAATTTTTAACCGAATCTGCCCAATTTTTTTAACAATTGTATCTATTTCTTCTTTGACTTTTTCGATTTTATTATCCAGATTGATTAAAGCATTCGTCAATAAAGGATCTGTTATTCTTTCTTCTAAGTCAACTTGTTGACTCGTCAAAGCCCCTGGAGTATATTTTTCTTTTAATGCGCTTTCAGTCTTTTTATACTCATTTTTCAATGTTTCTAATTCCTCAATTTGTTCATGACTTAAAACAACACCCTTTAAAACATTCGACATAGAAGTGTGATAATTTAACACTTCTGGAGTTAAATTTCTTTCTAATTCATCAATTTCACTTCGAATTTTCATTGCACTGATTCTGTTCTTATCGTATTCCTCGAAATTATCGAGATAAGCATCAAATCTTTTTTTGTCCTGCTTTTTCTTCGGAGTCAATCCTAAAATTATCAATTCATTGAATTCTGCCGCTTTTTCTTCAAGATCAAGTTTTATTTTAAATTCTTCAATAAAACCTGTGAGTTTTATCAGTTTTTTTTGCAGATCGTTTGCATTTCTAAAGACAATCTCTCTTGCACCGGCACTGAAATCTTTTGTTAATTTTTCCACTTGACCTGCTTCGCTAATGGCCTCTTCTATTTCACGCTGCTTGATCTTTGTCGTGATGTTAAGATCTCGGGTCTTTGTCGTTTTATCAATTATTTTTTTCTTCAATTGATTTTCTAATTCATTTCGTCTGGCTATTAAAGCCTCCATTTCTTCCTCTATTTGTTTTTTAACCCCATTCAAAATCCCTCCTGGCTCCTTTTTTTGAATCAATTGCTGCATCCGGTCGTGAAGAATCTCATGAATCTTGATTTTCTGATGTCCAAAATTTAGACTGAGATGGCGACGTCCCCCTTCTCTTGATATTTCAACAGGAATCGTTGTTGTTGTTTTTCCTGCATATCCCCATTTTTCAAAATGAAAAAGATTTTGAATTCCATCAGAGGCCTTTTTTAATAAAAGAGTGGGTTCAAGTTCGCTTCTTTGTGTCACTCCTTGCAACTGCTGGGCAATTCCATCTAATGACAAGGGGGGTCTTATTCCTATTTTATCACTCAAAAATAGAATCTTCCGGCAGCACTCATCATTCAAGAGCAGTGTTAAATCGATATTTTTCCCAATAACCGGTTTCCATCCCCCCTTTTCAAAATCACGGACGTCAAATAAAGAAATCCCTTGATACAGCTCCTCATGCATTTTAAATAAAGCAGCCTCCTCTTGATCGACAAGATAAAAACGAGGAGCACCAGTTTCAGCTCTTGCATCGTAGAGAAAGTAGTGAATAGGAGGAAGAAGATCATCTTCAATCCCCGTATTCTTTTTCACATAGGCCGGACTGCAGACAATAAGATCTTCCCGGCTGAATAGATGATGCATATGCCCCATCTCATAAGCTAATCGATTGTTATCTTTTCGAATAAAGGTTAAATCAGGGGAG
Source organism: Parachlamydiaceae bacterium (assembly GCA_044326545.1). Taxonomy (GTDB): domain Bacteria; phylum Chlamydiota; class Chlamydiia; order Chlamydiales; family Parachlamydiaceae; genus JANWJE01. The sequence goes on from JBIRBM010000009.1 coordinate 25,533, forward strand.
TCATATGTTTTATCAACCAATTTAAAATCTAACGGAGAGAGATCATCATCAACCATCACTTGTGCATAAGCATGTGCCTGAGCTTGGGCCTCCCCCTGAGCTTGAGCCTGAGCTTGAGCTTGAGCCTGGGCTTCTGAATGAACAACAGCTAATGCGTGTTGTCCTGGGGTAAGAAAAATCGCAGGGAGCTGCTCTCTTCTCATGTCCCCAATTCTTTTTCCCATTTCTCTATAGGGTTTTCTTGCCTCTTCATCTGAAGAAATTGCGACTCCAAGCTGTTTATTCGCAAATTCCACCTCAATAAAGAGTTGGTTCAATCGACTATTCAAGTTGTCTTGCAGATTGTTCAGATAAGTATTTCGGTCAACTTTATTCGCTGTGAGACCATATTTTCCACTTAATTCATCACTTGTAACCTGAACAAATTCGCTAATCCCTCCTATTTTTTTGATAAACTGATTAAAAATAATCGTTTGCTCTCTGGTTGGATTTCCTTTTGCATACAAAGCTTGGGTGATTTTTGCTTGCTGCTGCATGATGGCATTTTTAATCACAGACTCATATTCTTTTTTTACAGTCATTGCAATGCCTTTAGCTGCCCTCTCAATCTCTTCTTTACGCAGCCAAAGTGCGATATCTTGCCCTTTAATGACGGAAGAAATAATGAGGGAAGACATCTTGAGTTCTTTTTTTATTTGGTCATCTGCCTTCCTTGTAAGAATCACGCTATAATTTTGTTTCGAAGCGGGATTAATGATTTTTCTCATTCTCATGATTGCCTGCTTCCAATCACTATTGGTCACCTCAGAGGAAAAGGTGAGAATAGCATGGGCTCCATCCATTTGGGCAATATCAGCACCACGAGAGTGCGCCTGATCATAAAAAGTAAAATAAGAGCCTTTGTTATTTGATTCTTTTCGATGCTTATCCGTATAATTAACGACCTCAAAGCCACCCCATCCATTCGATTGCATCACTTTTAAATGATTTGAGATGCTATCGAAGAAGATAATTCCCTTTAAAGGAGGATTTACCTTAAGAGCATTTGTTTTGACGAGTTTATCAAATAACATCTCCGCGACACGATCATGACTCACTTTGCATAATCCTCCCACGTCAATGAGTGCTCGAGATTCCCTCTTTCCTTGCAAAGTCAAAATCTGATCAAGCAAGCTGCTAGTGAAATGTTCTGCATCTAAATTTTCAAATTTTTTGAAGTCAAGAGTCGAGGTAGACTGACAATTCTCTCTTCCCATAATCCCAATCGTCATATTTCCATCTGCACCCGGATCCTTTCGGATATTTTTAAATTGGAAAGAGGTGTCCCCTGAAGTTCCTGAAAATCCAATCACTTCATTGTGTAACATCCCTTGTTCATTTCGATCACTATTGGCTTTTCCTCCATCAAATTTTACCTGTTCGGCTACAACAACCCGTCCCATTATTCTTTTGAGGATGTTCATCTTTGCAAGACTCACAGTCGAGAAAAATTCTTGTCGCTTTTCTTTTCGTATCTGTAGATCTTCAATATCAGCAATCTTTCTTAGCTCACCAAGTAAGTCCATTTCCTCTATGGAAATAAAAAAAGAATCAATATCGCTTCTTCGCATAGCATCGATTAAAAATGAGAGATGAGGCTCATCCTCAATTTTTGTTGTAGAATCGTGATAAAACCGGATCGTTGCAATCGCTGCAACCTCTAGACTTTCAAATTGGGAGCCCCGAGGCTTAGGAGTATTTGCGGCATTATAAGGCACGGCAATTAAAAGAGGGACTTTTAATGAGGGCTCCATTAATGGATTGGGAGTTGTGTTGTCATACTCTTTTGTTCCATCAACCTTTAATTCAAACCATGTACCAAAATCAGTATTTGGCGCTTTATTGACAATCATGTCGAAAAGATGTGAATCTGTTAAAATTCCACGGCAAAGATAGAGCTCGGTCCTTTTTTCTAAAGGAAAATGAGGAGGCATCGGCTCATCTAAATGTGTCAGATAATTCACAATCGCTTTTCTGTTTTCAATGATGCCAAATGCATTCAATAAATCATCCGCAAGTGTCTTGCTATTTGGATCACGCCTCACAATATTGATGATTGTTTCAAGGGGAAGAATCTCTTGAGGATTAATGGCCTTCTTCTCTCCTATCGTATAATTCACATCTGTACTGATAGGATCTTGAGTGGCATCTAATTCATCAAAAACAGTTAATGTTTTGATTGATCGGATCTCATTCAAAGTCTGAATGCAGTCCATCAATGCTCGGCTCTGCTCCGGATCGTTGATCACTTGATCAAGCATCGAAAGAAAAATTTTATTTTGATCTTCCAATGCATTGCGAACATAAGGGGCTTGAACAAGGATGTGCTTGCTGTCACGCACATCTTGATAAAAAAAGAGCCGTTTTTTCAAATCAGCAGCAGCGTCTTTTAAAGAACGAAGCCTTAAATTTTCTTTCCCCTCAACATCTTGTGCATCTGGAGCAATGTGATAGCGACTAAAATCATCAATAAATGCTTTTTTTCCTATCATTGTCTTTAAAAAATTTGAGAGATCCTCTTTGTTTTTTTCCAATAATGGTGCAGGAACAACATATTGCACAAGGGTGTGGCCATCTGCTCTGCCAAGGGCTATCAAAGGCATAAGAGCCGTTTTTCCAAATCCCATCCTTGCTTGAGCGGCGTCAATCTTATCACAATCATCAGGATTAGCAATCAGCAACCCTTTAAAGATGTTAATTTGGGCACTATTGCAGCGGAATCCAAATCGCTCTTCAAATAAAAGAAAGGCGCGCGCCATCCTTTGTTCTTCTAGCAGTTTCTCTTTGGGCATTTCTTTTAACTGTTTAGGTGTCGGTGTAAGAATGCTCAAATCATAATTGCGACGGGTGTGGAGGAGGACTAAAGCGGCTAATGGCTCTTTCTTTAAAAAATGATCCTGCAGGAGTAATGTCTGTGCATTTTCAAGATGTTGTAACTCTGAGCGGTAAAAAAGCATACGGGTCATCGAGTTACGTAGATTATCTACAACTTTTTCCGCCTCTTTTTCACTGATTCCTGAGACATAAGGCAAAATCTCTGAATAATCATCGCATAAAAATGCATGTCGAACATCATCAATTGTCAACTTAACAGAAGTATTTAAAAAAAACTGAATATGAGCTTCTGCTTCAAGAGACGCCAGTTCCAATTCTTTTTTTTGCTCGTTGATCATCGTGTCTAAATCCGAGAATTTACCACTTTTTAAGTGATACGCTCCTCCATTTAAGGCCGCTTGGTTAAAAAATTGATCAAGTCTAGTCCAGATTTGTCCAATTTCATTCTGAGTAAAATGTCCTTCACCCAAATAGGTGCGGAAAAGATTTGCAGAAAACTGACTAGGCTCGGCTGATAATTGCCAATATTTTTGATGACCAACTGCAACAGATTGAATCCATTTTGATTCGATCAACCAATCAAAAAGATCTCGCACATCTTGATGGGTGAAATCATGAACCCCTGTTTTGTTCTCGGTTAATCTAAACAGGCTCATCAAATTTTTTTCATCAAAGAGACCAAAATTTTCAAAATAAAATCCCCTTTCTTGCGCAGCAGTCTCCTCTTCTGATCCATTTAAATGACGTAATCTTTTAATCAACTGATTTTGTGTCTGTTCTAATTGTCCTTCAATGGTTTTTCTTTTCCAAACGATCGCGTTAGAACCCCCCATTTTCTCAATTGGCGAATCTTTTACATTTCCAACGAGGTTAAGATGTTGAATGTCTAAACCTTCTTTAACAGATTGATTCGGCACAAAAAGAGACTTTAACGACTCTATCATTGTAAATTCACATTTTACTTCCTTCCATGCACAGACAACATCCCGAGAAACCGAATGCCCTTTCAATTGCCCAGCCAGTTGAAGAATTGATTGCTTAATGGTTTCAAGTTCTGCCACATTCCAGCCCGATAATTGGCCTCTTACAGTACATTTTCGGCAAAGTTGCAGATGTTTCAAATACATCAGATGGAGGAGAAGCACCACCTCCTTCTGTTCGAATGTGGAAGACTCTTTTTTCTCAAATTTATCCTTCAAAAGGATTAAATCTTTTTCCTCCTTAACTGTCAGAGGCTCAGTGATTTTAATCGAAGATAAAAGAGTAAGAGAATCGTGGATTAGCGTTGAATCTGACCCGGCCAAATAGAACGCTCCTGAGACAGATGTTGGCCGAAGCTTTTGATTAACTCCTATCTGGTAAGCAAAATAAGGAGGGGGTATCAACCGAAGGGCTTCACAATTTTTTTCAACTTCTAATAGATGCTTTCTTGCTTGATCTAACTCTTTCCAGCTTTGAACTGCTCCATTTCCTCCAACAGATAATTCTGACAAATATTTTTCTTTCGCTAATTTGAAATTTTCCATCGCTTTTTGATAGGCAAGCTGTTGCGTTTTTAACGCTTCACTGTCACTCTCTATTCCTCGCACCAGAAGGATTCGACCTTCAATCTCCATTTTTTCTTCTTCTAACTGAACAAGTTCTTGGTTAAGTTGCACAAGCTTATGTTTTCGAAAAAGAGCCGTTGCTTCTTCTGTCTTAGCTGAGGGAAGATTTTCTTTTTGAATCAATGCGATCTGTTCTTTTACTTCTTTGAGCCGATCTTCGATCATCTTTAATTTCGTTTTCACATCATCTGAGAGAGTTTTTGTCAGGATAAAATCTCCATCATTTTCCTTCACTAATTGCATCCCATCATAATCCCCTCCTTGACATTTTCCATCCTCTCCAAGATGGATGCCAAGAGTTGGAATCCAATAACCTTCAGTGCTTTGCAGTATTTCACCAACAGGAAAAATATGTTGCAATTTTTGAATAAGCCAATTAGCATGAGGATCTGAAATAAGTTGAACATCTTCTTTGTCTTTGGTTTTCAAAGTCCATCCCTTCCCCTCTTTTGTTAATTTTGCAATAGGCATTCCTTCCTGATCATATCCATAAATATGATGTTCACTATCCATCCAGTACTGTTTAATTCCTAAACGATCTCTTACAGCGGCCGGAAGCTTTTGCACATCATCAAAAGGAATATGCTGCAACATTTGAGACCCCCCTTCCAACATCTGCATTCTTCTTTGAATCACTAAACCTGCGGGTGTCTCTTTTAGGATAATCTGAGATTGACCAAATTCAGCATAAACATAAAGATTTCCCATCTTTTGGAATGGCAAATCTTGTAATTTCAATCGTTGCATCGAATGATCGATCTTGATTGATCCCGGAAGTGTGGTGGATCGACTATTTCCCCGATAGATCACACCGTATTCGACATCCCAATTCAGATTCCCTGAAAAGGAAACAAAACCGCCCCCCTCTTTGATTGATTTTAGATTGGTAGAGGGATTGACAATCAATGATTGTCCTTCAAATTTTTTTTGTTTCTGATAGTCAAGAGATTTGGCAAGGAGAATCTCCGCTCCTCCATTTTTTTCGATATCATTGATCCATTTTTTTAATTCATCGTTAACCTCTCGCATACTGCAAAGAGCCGCATGAAATTCTTTTTTATATTCAAAATTGTGCTCAAATGCTTCTTTTATTGATTCAGATGCTTGATCCAGCATTAATTCATAAGCAAGTCGGGCACACCCAATTTCAGCGAAAAGATGATTCAATCTGGTTTGATCAACCGTTTCTTTTGCCAGTTCTCTCTTGAGTGCTTCCACATTTGAACGGATCGTCAAGGCAAATCCAAAAATCCGATCTTGCCCTTCCAAGCTCTCTTCATTCACCAGATGCTCAATAAATCCTTCGATATCACACATATCTTGTTTGGTTTGAATATCAAGTTTTGCCTTTAACTGCTTCAAAAAGAGGGAAGTCGGAATTTTTAATATTGACTTTCCTTTTTTTTCAAAATTTTCACTCGTTTCAATCGCTCTCTGGATCCATTTTTCTAATAATGCTCTCTCTGCCCGAGAAGATTCTTTATACCCTTCCAACACAGCTCGCTCAAAAAATTCTCTTCCCTGTATGCTTCCAAGCTTTTCTTTCGTTTCAATCTCATTCCAATTTTTTAGCGAATAATAATGAAAAAAACGATGAATAAAAAGACTGATTCCAGAACGCATCTCGAATCGATCAGCCATTTCTCTGACTTTATCATCATTTCGAAGAGTTTTAGCATATTCATGAAGGGAATCTTGGATTGCTGAAACACCAGCTTTAAGGCACTCTAATCCGACAGGGGATCTTATCATCGCCTGCTGAATCTGATGAATATGATCTAAAATCTTGTCAGGAGGATTAACATCCTCGTCTTCAACTTTCATTTGAGTCAATAGATGAGATAGATCGGATGAGGTCTGGATGAGGAGGCGCTGCCATTGCTTGGCGATCTCAAAAAACTGCTTCTTCACTTGAGGACGCCCATCTTTTTGCGACGCGAGCAGTCCGATTGTGAGCAAGCCATTTAATAACTCGGTTCTTTCACTATTGTCAATCAGAGCCATCGCCTCTTCTAAACTGATTCTATTGCCATTTGTTAAACACTCAAGAAAAGCTAAGGAAAAGGGATGTAAATGGTGTTGCGAAATAGAAAAATCAGCATATTTTGCAAACGTCTTCACTGTTTGAGTGATAAATGTCAACACGCGTTCCTTTTGATTCTCTAAGCCGCTTTCACTTTTAAGTTTTTCCAAATGAGTTAATGAAGCGGTGATATATTCATTGAATGATTCCTCTGTCACAGATGAGGATGCATCTAAAACAGGAGGAGGATTTTGACGCAAAAAAAGGAGAGTGCTGGATAAAATGCCCTCTTTTCCATCAAGACCTGAATCGAATTGTTGACTCAATCCATCAAATGCGGGGACACTTTCCATTTCTTGTGTTGCAAAAAATGGATAACTGATCATGTTTTTTTCTATAGATGCGAGATTGCCTTCTTTTTCTTTAGCGATAAGTGGATGGAATCTTGGTTTAAAACGTTTCGATCTAAAAAATTTACCCAATTTTTTCAATGAGATCTCTTCCTTATCGAGTTGGACCCTAATCGCCTCTTTAGTGGGTCTGATTTGCTCAATGATTTCAGCAGAAAGATCAACGGGAAAATCAAGCAATTGAAAATCAAGCATCCGATGTCCAGTCTTTTCTTTTAACCATTTCTGAAATTCATTTTGACATGTTTTTAATACCTCTTCGTTGGTTTTGCCTTGAAATTGTTTAAAATAAACAGGCCCCAGATGTTTTACCCACACTTTAGCTAAATCGGTCACCCAAGCAGTTTTTAATTCTTTCCAATCAGACGGGGATGATTCGTTTCCTTGCAAAAGCGAAGCGAGGTTGCTCAACTGAGTCACATCTGCTAAAGCCCCGGCAATTTCTAAGAAACTTTCTTCCCCCTTTTGCACCAGACGCCCCTGTTTTTCGAGGATCCGGCTAACCAAAAGCTGAGAATATTCTTTCTCTAGATAATCACAATATGCTTTTGTCACTAATTGAATATCATCTTTGGTACTGCCCGCGCTTGATTTTGGCAATTGTCGTTTCAGTTTATCCGATCTTTGATCAGATTTTGCGATATCAAACATGAGAAAAAAGGCTGGATTTTTTTTCAACTCTCGATGAACCTCGGCATGAATCTGACTTTTTTCCTCATCCATGAGTGTTTGATATAAATCTCTCATCAAAGACTGGTAGAGATCTGCTTGAAATTCACGAATCAAGATCTCTCGTTTAGAAGCATCCATTCTCCACCGGACTAACTGATCGTGAACGGCAATGAAGCGTGCTCCAATTGCTCTGATATCAGCATTGAGGTCTACTGCTCCCCATCTTTCTTTTAAGTCTTTTAGCCCGACTTGTTTTCCATTCAATCCAAGATTTTCTTTTACACTTCCCATCAACCCTTCAAGGTGAAAACGGTAGGTCTCAATTTTTATCGTTTCAAAATTTAAATGCTTTCGTCGAGCTTTTAATCTTTTTGTTTCACGCAGTTTTATTTCAGGGTCAAGATCAATCTGATGATCGATGAATCTCAATTCTTGCATTAAATCACTTAATCGCTCGTTCGCTTTTTTATCCTCCCGCTCGAATTGAGCTAACTGTTTTTTTAATGTTTCTTCGGTTTCATTAATCAGTCTCTCTTGCTTTTCAGTGATGACTCTTCTTTGTAATTCAATGAGTTGCGGGAACATTAATTTGGCTGAATGGGAGATAAAACGATCTTCATGCAAATAGGAGAGATTTTCGATAACAATAGGATCAGCTAACGCTTGTGAATGACGCTCTAATAACTTCAAGTAGGTGGTGCTCTCCATCTCGCGGCGGGTGCCGCCTATAAACATTTCGACCATTCTCACTTTTTTTCGACCATTGTGGAAGCTATTGACAATCGTCACATCAGCCAAATCCTCAGTGCTCACGTTGTGCGTTCTTAGAGCTTCGGCCTCACTTATTTTACGAAGAGCGTACGAGTCTTTTTCTTTAACAACAATTCTTCTATTAATTTTTAATTTTTGAATATTATGAGAGATGAGCTTGGCTGCACTTTTAAAAAATTGAACCCCGCTTGAGGCAATTTCATTCTCAGGAACAGAAACCAAATAAAGGCTTTCCTCTTTTAATTCTTGAGGTGTAAGAATAATTTTATCTTGATTTCGAATCTCTTCAATTTCTTTTTCTGTCACCCCACCAATCGCTTGGGCAGCTTCCATCATTTTATCCAAACACCATTCATTGACAAAACGGCCAAATTTAGTATAAAGGCGATCCCCTAACACATCGAGTTGATTGGTCTGCATTCTTTGTGCATAGCAAACGTTAGATTCTGCCGGTGTGCGCAAGCTGGGAACAAATTGAATGCTATCTGGAGCTATCGCTCCAAATGCTTGAATCGTTTTTTCCCATTTATTGATTTTGGGCTTTACCTGGTAATATTTGTCTAATTTCCCCCCTAGCCATGACAATAAATGTTTGCAGGCAGGATCTTTTTCATATGCATTGATTAATGTCTTTTCAAAAGAAGGTCCAAATAAACTGCCTATTTCGTGAAGATATTCTTTTTCTGCTCTTCGATCCTTTTCTCTCTCTTCCCCTATTTGACGAGAAAAAACTCCATGAAAATAGTCTTCGCCTTTTGCATAAAGAGCATTTTCATGAACTTTGATTTGTAACGTCATTTTCATTGGTTCGACTGAAAAATATCTTGAGGCGAAACTTAATTTTCCAAAAATCCCGCTCGTTGCTTGTAAAGTACTTTCAATTGCGCCACTATTATCGTGCAATTTAATCACAAATTCATGATCTTCCGTCTTTTCAATTCCTATTCTCATTGCATGGAAATAATGCCCATAATCTAGGTATATTGTTTGACCTGTTTTCAAATCACCGCATTTATTGACTAGATGCCGAGCAACCACACGAATATTTTCATCTCGTGTTTGATAAATCTCTTTTGTCTTCTCTATCACTTTATCTTTGATAAGATTTAGAAGATCATCATCCAAATTTTTGTCTAAATCTTTAATGTCTTTTTTTCTCAAAAGATAAGGTTTTAATGTCTTTTTTTTGTCTGAATTCAGCTGACTTCCCTTGACAAGTTCTCGCAAAACAATCAGAGTGATTTCTTCAGGACCGAGAGTGATGTCCATCGCGTTTACCGCTTCATTGATCTCCTGTCCATTTTTAATCCCTCGATAGTAATCCTCGAGCTTTTCAATTTCAGTTCCGGATAAATCGTATTTTTTCTGTAATTTTAAACGGTTTTTTAGATCTGTTATCTCTTCAAGCGCTTGTGTTTCAAAAGCTGTTGTCAATCGTGCAAATCCTCCAACATCATAAGCGGGATGCCGACCGGTTCTTGAAGCCACAATATTCGTCACGGTCATTCCTAATGCATGGGTCACCTGATTGATGGGGGTATTTGCGTATGCAAAATCATCTCTTGCTTTATCACGTAACTCTCTTATGATTTGCAAATCTCTTGGAGAGGAACTTTGAGGCTTGAGAATTTCCATTTGCACTTTCTCTGTCCAATCAAACTGTCCGTTGTCAGTTAATGGTTTGACTCTCCCTTTCAAATAGCTTTTCGGATCAGCTTTTCCAAGATAATCAATGATTGCTTTAAGACTCATAGATCTCAGGAAGTCAAATAGCGAAGTAATAGCAGATAAAATTCTATTAAAAGTGCCTCCCTTTGAAATCGTTGTGACCCTCTTTTTTAAAGGGATGTTCTCCTTTTTTACTTTTTTGACAAGATCTCTGACAATACTCTGTATCTTGAGGAATAGTAATCTTACTTCAACAGGTTCAATATCTGTTTGTTGCTTTAAGTGAATGTTTAATTGATTAAAAATTTTTTCCTTGAGATGGGCGAATTCAGGTTCATTGACCATGAGAATTCTGGCCTGGCAAGCGGCAAGCTCTGCTTGTGACATTTGATTAAATAGAATCTCTTGCCCCTCCTCTTCATCGTCAAAGCTAGACAATAGAGAGATTAACTCTTTATTTAATATCGAAAGAGAGCGATCAGAGATTTTGCTCACAATAGAATCATTCCCTTCAAGCTTAGTTACGCGAAATTCAGATTTGACAGGGGTATCTAAAAATAATGCTTTCTCCTTAAAAAGCAACTCAACCTTAAGATCCAAGAACGCTCTGATCACCTGTTTATCCTCAACAGTGTTTAAAATTTCAATTTCGAGCTCTTGAAATGCTCTTCCTCCTTTTTCTTTCAAAAAATCTCTTAAAACCAATCGTAATTGATCGGGCGTCATTATTTTCAAAGAATCTTCTAAACTTAAATCAATAGATTTTTTTTCATTAGATTTCATTTTAAATAAAACGGCGTTAAAATCAATTTTGTTGCTCATGATAAATCCATTATCTAAAAAACCGAGTTGATAACCAACAACACCATTATAAAATAAAATAATTAAAGTTTTATAAACATATATTGATTCAAGTCAAAATGCGAATGACGATATGTATTGCAAGAACTGTACCACGTTTTGTTAAGAACCTGTGTTCAAATTCAAGTGGCCTAATCCAACACCCCCACAATATCACGCGATATTGCGATTGCCTGAAAAAAACTGCCGTAATGATAAGCTGATCGTCCTAATCTAACAGTAAAAGAGGAGACAAGACTCGCTAGTGTGGTGTGTAAATTGATGATGATGATTTTTGAGAATAAACTCCCCTCTGCAAAACGATGCGCATTCTCTCTATCCAGATGAGATAGAGGATAAATTCTTCTATTAAAAAGTGCACTGGCTAAAGATCCAATAAGAAAGTCTTCAACAAAGCTCGAGGTTGCCTCAGAGATCATGTTAATTCCAGGAACTGCAAACCGTTGCATGGAAAAAAAACAACATCCAAAAACCAAACCTGCTCCCCCCTCATAAGGGTGGATCAGGACCGGAACTAAAAGGAGCATGGATTTAACTGCATAATAAATGAATCTCGAGATTTTCTTAACCGTCTTTCTTAAATCAGAGCTTTTGTCAATCGTCTTTTTCTTGTCGTTATCAAAAATCAGCAAAGGCTTTGGTAATGTGTGAATATAGTGTTTTAATCGTTTCTGGATCACCTCCTTGCTTAAAGGAGGAAGCTTCCTCGAGACAATAGCGTGTTTACACAATTCCACCTCGGTCGCTAATCCAATTTTTTGCATCATGTGTTCTAAATCATGGGGTGAATCCAGACTCAGCCAAGATTGTAAATTCTCAAAATCTTCCTGGATAAAACCGCAATTTGCCGCTAAAAAAATAATGGAAGAAGCCCTCTCTTCCTCTAATTTATCATCAAGGCAGATTAGCCTATTGTTTACAAGTTCCAATTGATCACAAACTGATTTTTTTCCATTAAAATCGCGATAAATGTCATCAATTTCTTTTAATAACGCCCCGTCACGCAAGATCTGGAGAAGATCTTTTCCACAGACAAAAGGAAGATCTCTCACCTGCTTAAATAAAGGGGAGCAATGTTGCCACATACGCTTGGCTTCATAAACCTTGTGTAATTCACAACGTAATTGAGCCGAGATGACATTAAGATTGTCGTATCGGATTTTAAAATCATTGCCCCCCTTTTCTAATCCTTTTCGATCCAATCCATCTGTATCGAGCTTGAGCCGCTTGACATCATGCGAAAATTGTTGATATCTCTGCACGACCTCTTGCCATTGATCCATTTCAGAAAGAGTCTCTTGAACGAATTGATTTGCTTGGTCTAAAATATCCCCTTTAAACAAATCGAAAAATTGATGGATTGACAAAATTCTCGGAATCAAAGGGGGAACTTTAGTGATCAACCTTTTAACAGCCAAAGAAAGATCTTTTTTCGCAATAAGCTGCAAACCAATCTTTATTCCAGCATAGAAATGATTGTCTCGATGATTCCCTCCATTGCCTTGCGTCGAACAAACATCTTCTAATTCGGTAAAAAAATCAAAGGGGAGTGCCTCCGCTTGATTGACCATACGATCGAACTGCTGCAAAGTCATCTGTTGCGAAGCAGCCGCCACAATTGGCCAAGCATAATCGCTAAGAGAAAGGTCTAGGACTTCACAAACCTTAAGAACAAGGTCTGATTGAAACAAGCTTAAGTAGAACAGATAATTGGATCCCGCCCCTCTTCTTCCATCGAAATGATCGAACAATAGAGATAACCGTTTTTTCATTTCAATATCGTGTATCGCATAATAGACACTCCTCAAAACAGAAAGGGAAAGGGGCAGAGCATAGCCCATCAAACAGGTTAATAGGTTGAATTGAAATAAAAGAAAGCTCAAGTGATTGCGCCTAAAAGAGACGATAATCCCTTGAGTTAAAGATAATGAAGTGACACTTAATCCCCCTAGAAATAAACAATTCAATAGTGCTGCATTCAAAAAAAGAATGGCTTTGGTTTTATTATTTTTCCCTTTACGCAGTAATTCCCCTATCGAAGAAAAATTGATGATAGTAGACGAAAGGGTTGATATCCACCACACGCCCCGATCATGATAGGCCAAATAAGCGGCTCCAATCGTGATTGAGGCAAATGCCGTGATTGTGGCTCCCGAAGCGATCTGATTTTTTACCAACAAAGAGTTGTGCCCCAGCGAAGATTTAACAGCTCCTAAACTCGGAGGATGCAGGTGGTGCGTGATCATGTTATCCTTGCTTGATTCCAGCTGAGTGTATTTTTTTCAGCAGGTTGTTCTAATAAAAAATTTAACTGTTACATACGCTTCAGCGCAAATTGTTCTTTTGCTGCGTCAGCTCAGTTAAAAGAAGCCTTCATCCTGGCCTGTCCTAATCGGTACCCCCCCCATTTGACAAGAGTTTGCAAAAATGCATAGGGAATTAAAAGAGGTTTCTCTCTCCACAATTTTTTCATCAAAGCTAAAACATACGCTCTGCCTCTTTGATTGTCTTTGCCTGCAGGACTCAAAATATCTCGATACACATAACGCGCCAAGCCCATATCAAAATGACGGTAAAACTCTTGTTTAAGGGTGTAATCGTGAGAATGAAAAACTTCTGCTTCTGCAATATAGGCAATCTTATGATTGCGCTGCAAAAGCATTGCCGTCACAAGAGTATCCTCTCCAAAAATAACAGAAGGAAATCCTCCCACTTCATCAAGTGCGCAATTGAGATAAGCAGCGCATGAATTGGAGCAAAAAAATGTATACGATCCATAGATTGAAATATCCTCAAATGTTCGGATATGACTGACTGGAGGATAGTTAAACTGCCGGGAAAAAGAGCCGAAAAAACCAGCTCCTTGATGAGGCAGCTGTCTTGCATAAGCAATTGATGCGCGATTTTGAACAAGGGGAGCCACCAATTGTTCTATCGTATCAGAAGAACAGGCATAAGCGTCCTGTGTCATCATGATCACAATCGATGTGTTCAAAAATTGTCTGCCCATTTCCCGGGTTGTTCCATGATTAAATGCATCCCGGGAAATCACCAAGGTTTCAGCTCCCATAGAACGAGCGATTGGGACAGTCTCATCAGTTGAGGAGGAATCGATGATTAATACCCTGGGATGCAAAGAGGAGAGTAAAAGAGGAGGCAGACAATGGGGCAAATGCCTTGCAGCCTGAAAAGTGGGAATTACAATACCAATAGATGGGTGCATAAATGATCTTGATAATGTCATGTTATAGCCGACATCCTTCGTTGACTATAGGAGGTAAGACGAACAACAGCGATAATTCTTCTAAAGGACCAGCAACTGGTCGAGCTTCTACATCATAGTAATAATCTCCTTCTTTCAACACCCCAACGCTTGTCACGATCGCAACATCAAATCCAGGAGGAAAAATCCCATCCATCCCCGTTGTCACCAAAACATCATTCATTTTTAAAATAGAAAGAGATCCGCCAGCTCCTTGACGAGAAGCTTTTCCGGTTCGCAAATCACGGCTCTCTCCCTCTTCATCAGAAAAGTCATAGTTAAATCCCACTCCCTTTAAATAGACCGGCTGCCCAAGTCTTGAAGAAAAAAGACTTCCCAAAAGTTCCCCTTTAGCAAGGTACCATGTCCGATTAAAAGGTTGGAGGTTTTGCTTCACTTTTTGAAGAAGCTGCACTAGCCGATTTTGTTCCTCTAAACCAAGAGAAAGAGTCTTTTTATAATGGAGTTGATACAATATTTTTTCAATCTGCTCACCGATCAAAAAATCTTCTTCTCCTCCCCTAGCGGCTCTTACAGAAGGTCTTAAACGACTGTCACTGATAAGTCGAACACGAGATTGATTCTCTTCAACATGATCGATAATTCCAACAACGGCTTTTCCAATGACGACAGGGCTATTTTTAACAATCACACCCTGTTGTAAATTGCGATTGGTTGATTCTCCCACATTAATCCATAAAGAGCTATTCCAAGTGTCAAATGAACGGAAAATGACGCGGGAAGGGACAGCGTGTATCCGATTTTTGATTGTTTTCAGCGTATTTTTCAGTGATTTTTCGTATTCTTCTGCTAATGTTTTTGTTTCTTCAGGTAGATAAGGCGCGATTTGTGTCATTTGAGAAGAAACTAATAGCTGCTCTTGAAGCTGCTCTTGCAAGTAGGCCACTTCAATTTCAAGCAATTGATTTTCAAGTTGGAGGCGCTGCTTTTCCTCTTCAAGCGATAAATGCGTGAAGGGAGAGGGCTCTGAAGGATGGACAATAGAATGCTTAATTAAAAGAACTTTTTGCCATAATGGTGCAAGAAAAGAAATGAATTGCCCTCTGATTTTATCGCTTCCATGGCGAGAGACACTCATCATGACGATGAGTGTCAAAACAATCAAGAAATAGGTAAAAATAAACTTTTTTTGCATACACGCCCTACATTACACTTAAAAGCGCATCTGCAAGATAAGAGACATTGTCGATATTCAACCCTGCAATATTAATCCGTCCATTATTAGGAGTATAAATCCCTTTTTCTTTTCGCAAACGCTGAACCTGTTCTATTGTCAATCCACAAAAGGAAAAAAGTCCTTTTTGATCATGTAAGGCAAAGAGATTGCGATCAGATCCTTTACCCATTAAAGCGGCAACCAATGCTTGACGCATCTGCCGGATTCTGTCGCTCATATGATGTAATTCAATTTTCCATTCAACTGTCAGTTCATGCGATTTTAAAATTGTCGAGACGATGCGCGCTCCTTGTAAAGGAGGATTAGAATAATTTGCCCTAATCAAACTTCTCACCTGGCTTCCAATTTTTGGAATTTGCTCATGAGATAAGCCAATAATGGTAAGAAACCCTACCCGTTCTCCATAAAGACCAAAATTTTTGGAAAAAGAATAGGCGACCAACATCTCGTGCCCTTCCTTCGCAAAGTGTCGGATGGCTTGAGCATCTTGATCAATCCCCTCTCCAAATCCTTGATAAGCCATATCAAAAAATGGAATCATCTTTTGTTTTTTAATTAATTCACAAAGCTCCTCCCATTGGGAAAATGTGGGATCTATTCCAGTTGGATTATGGCAGCATCCATGCAACAAAATCACACTTCCAGAAGGCATGTTCCGTATGGCTTCGCACATTCCATCATAATCAAGAAGGCGTGTCTGTGGATTAAAATAGGGATAACTTCCAACACTTAAACCCGCTCTTTCAAAAATCTGCTTGTGATTGGACCAGGTAGGTTGGGAAATAAAAATCGTTTTACTGACAAGCTTAGCCAAAAACTCTGCGCCAATTCGAATAGCACTTGCTCCTCCCACTGATTGGGCGGCAAAAAAACGATCAGAGGTTAACAGGGAAGAATCAGAACCAAATAGTAATTGAAGAGAGAGGCGGAGAAAATCGGGATCTCCTTCAATCGGCAGATATTCTTTATTTAAATGCTTGCGCAGCAGGAGTGCCTCCGCTTTTTTTACGCTGGCTAAGACTAAGGGGGCTCCCTCAGCAGTTTTATAAGCTCCAATGCCTAAATTGATTTTATTGGGACGGGGATCGGCGGCAAACAGAATAGGCAATCCTAAAATCGGATCCTCAGGCAACTGAGGAATATCGTTAAAATAAGGCATACGGAGAGCTCCGATCGTACTGTTCAAAAGTTTTAATCTTTTCTAAGAGGATAAAATGAAAGAGATTTAAGATCTCTCTGTCCGATTTTAAAGGAACTCTTTATAAAATTGAAGAGGTTGTATTCTCGAACACAGGGTATTGCACTCATTGCGCGTGAGGGCGCAATGGCTCGAAGGTGACTTTAACCAAGGAAATTATGATTGCATAAAAATAGTCATCTTAATAAAATCAGTTCTTCATTTGCTTGGGGCGTTAGCTCAGTTGGTAGAGCGCAACGATGGCATTGTTGAGGTCAACGGTTCGACTCCGTTACGCTCCATTCTTTCATGACAATCCACAACATCCACCTCTTAAAATCGCTCTCTATCCAACTATTTGTTTATATGCCCATTCAATAAACCGGCCAGTTTAAACATATCAACCATGTCCTTTGTCCCCAACACCTTGGCTAGTGCTTCATCAGGGCAAATCAGTCTCTTGTTTGTCTCATTCTGTAAATTTCGCGTTTTAATATAGTCCCAAACCTTTTTTATCACTTCGCCACGGGACAGCTCAGAGACTCCCACAATAGCGGCAAGCTCAGACGATAAACGATAAGTGGGCATAGCTCGCGCAGCCTTGGCCTTCACTTCTTTTTCCTTCACCGCTTTAACCGATTTGCCCCCCTTCCCTTTCTGAGACTTTTCTTTTGTTGACGTCATCTCATCTGGTGTTGACCGATCAACGTCTTGTGATTTTGCTTTCCCTATTGTCTTTGCCTTTTTGTCAGCCCCTTTTTTCTCTTTTGTTTTTTTCTGATAAGGCGTGCGTGGATGACTTGGGTATTTTGTATTTAACTGATCGATTTGATTGACAATCACGTCGCATTCAGGAAAGGTCGAGCATGAATAAAATGTTTTCCCATAACGGGACTTGCGGGCAACCATCATCCCCGAACAATCAATTGCCGGGCATGCAGGTAAATCTTCCTGAACAATAGGCGCCTCTCCTTTTTTTGGAATATTGACAATCCCCTTGCACTCAGGATAGCGTGTGCACCCTAAGAAGGCGCCAAAGCGGCCGTGACGCACCTTCATTTCAGATTCGCATTTCGGACAAACCTGATCCCAATTAAAATCTGCCGCATAGTCCTCTTTATTAAAGCTCATCTCTTCAATCGGGACTGAATAGGTGCAATCGGGGTAGCGGGAGCATCCATAAAAATACTTAGAGCGAGACCAAATTTTCTGTAATTTCCCCTCTTGGCATTGTGGACAGTCAATATCAGTCATCACTTTTGGAACAAAGGCTTCTTTCATGGCGATTTCAAGCGTTGGATTAAATTGATCCCAAAATTCCTGGATCAACTCTTTCCAATCTTTACCATTTTCAGCCACCAATTCAAGATTGTCCTCCATCTTCGCTGTAAATCCGATGCTCATAATTTCTTGAAAACTCGATTCAAGCATTTGAGCGATCACTTGCCCTAATTCAGTGGGCTTCAGCCTTCCGTTTTCTTTGACCGTGTATTCCCGGCTCTGAATTTTATTCATAATGGTTGCATAAGTCGAAGGGCGTCCAATCCCCGACTTCTCCAATTCCTTTACCAAAGAGGCCTCTGTAAAACGTGGAGGATGACGTGTGAATGCTTGCTCAGCCTTTAATTCCTCTAAAATCAATGCCTGCCCTTCATACAAATTCGGCAAAATTTTGTTGTCATCATCTTTTTCTTCATCATCAAATTTTTCTTCATAAACAGCTAAGAATCCAGGGAACTTCATCATCGACCCTGTGGCCCTTAAGACAATATTTTCTCCTCCTTGAAGATCTGCAGAAACAGTATCATAGACAGCAGCAACCATTTGAGAAGCTAAAAAACGGCGCCATATCAGCTGATAAAGCATAAACTGTTCTTTGGTCAAATAGTCTTTAATCATTTCCGGAGAATGATGGAGATTGGTTGGACGAATGGCTTCGTGCGCATCTTGAGCACTTTTTTGTCCAGCATATTGCTTTGCTTCAGTTGGAACATATTCAAGTCCATACACATGTTGAATATATTGACGCGCCTCTGCTATTGCTTCAGAAACGATCCGAACAGAATCGGTACGCATGTAGGTAATCAACCCTTCGGAACCCTCGACCCCTAAATCAATCCCCTCATAAAGACCTTGGGCAATGCTCATTGTCCTAGAAGAGGAAAAACCATAATGGCGACTTGCCTCCTGCTGCAAAGTTGACGTAATGAAAGGAGCAACCGGATTGCGTTTTTTCTCTTTACGCTCGACTTTTAAAACATGAAATGGACCTGGGCGCATACGATCCAAAATCGCATAAGCAGCCTCTTGATTGCTGACTAAAGTGACCTCTTTGCCTTCAATCAGTTCTTTTTCAACACGTTTGCCATCAACAGAATAAAGATTTCCATAAAATAACCTCTCTTCAGAACCTGTTTTTAAAATAGCCCCTAAATTCCAATATTCTACAGGTTTAAAAGCCTCAATTGTTTTCTCCCTATCCACCGCTAATTTTAGAGCAACAGATTGGACGCGGCCGGCTGAAAGAAAATTCTCACGACCTCGCTGAATTCGACGATTTAAAAGGGGAGAGATTTTATATCCCACAATCCGATCAAGCAAACGGCGTGCTTGCTGCGCATTGACAAGAGAAAGATCAATTTCACGAGGAGTTTCCAACGCTTTAAGCACAACATCTTTAGTGATAGAGTTAAAGGAGACTCTTTTTGTCTGAGTGCCGGGAGGTAGAATTTCCCTAATATGCCAAGCGATCGCCTCCCCTTCCCGATCAGGATCGGGAGATAAATAGACCACATCGCATTCTTTGGCAGCCTTGCGAAGGCGAGAGATAACCTCTTCTTTATTAGGTAAAATCGTGTATTTGGGTTCAAACCCATGTTCAATATCGATTCCAAACTCTTTTTCAGGCAAATCGCGGATATGGCCAACCGATGACTCAATAAGATAATTGGGACCCAAAATTTTTTTGAGTGTTTTGATTTTAGCAGGCGATTCTACAATTATTAACGATTTACCCATGTTGATACCACTCCATCAATCAGCTTCTTTTCGATCTTTATTGAGAAGGTGTCAACACCTTCTCAATCATCTTTAGATTTTTTTATAAATTTTACCGGGATATTCTTTAACCATTTTTTTTAGAACTAAACTCATTAATACCCCATTTAATTTTGCAATAGGCCATTGAATCCGAAGAACAAGCTCCTCGACTGACATTTCTTGAATCGGCATCTGGTTTAATAACTCTTTCTCCTCTTGATCGAGATGAAACGAGGATTTTTTTTCAGATTTAAACACAAGAGGCAAAGAATAATGGTCAAACATTCTGAGAATATCGTCGACATTTTCTATTAATGTTGCCTTATGTTCTTTAATCAGAGCATGATTACCTTTAAAAGAATCGCAATCGACTCTCCCGGGAAGAGCAAAAACCGGCCGCCCTTGCCCCAAGGCAAGAGCAGCCGTTAGCATCGCTCCACTTTTCTGAGGTGCTTCAATTAGAATGGTTCCCATCGTCATCCCGCTGACAATCCGATTACGCCTAGGAAAATGATGCCGATCTGGAGGCGTTTTCATTGGAAATTCACTAATAAGAGCCCCTTTTTGCTGAATTTGACGAGCTAAATCCTGATTTTCAGTTGGATAAATAGCCGCCAATCCCGAACCTAATACAGCTAACGTTCTTCCATGTTCTAATGCTCCCTGATGAGCCACTGTATCAATCCCCCTCGCTAAGCCGCTGACAATAGTAAAACCAGCTTGCGAGAGTTTAATACTGAGCTCTTTGGCCATTTCTTGTCCATAAATACTGCAATGGCGAGTTCCAACAATTGCTAAAGAGCGTTGATCTTCTCTGGTTAAGGTTCCTTGCATGTAGAGAATCAGGGGGCAATCATGAATTTCAAGTAACCGGCGCGGATATTGAGGACTTGTAAAAGGAATGAGATGGGCTTGCAAACGATCGGCTAACGCAAG
Source organism: Parachlamydiaceae bacterium (assembly GCA_044326545.1). Lineage (GTDB taxonomy): Bacteria > Chlamydiota > Chlamydiia > Chlamydiales > Parachlamydiaceae > JANWJE01. Next base: position 46,031 of record JBIRBM010000009.1, read on the forward strand.
ATCGTCTCTCCATCGTTGATCTTCTATTCCTTTTTTCCAACCCTGTAATACTTTAGGGCCAAACCCAGGAAAAGCTGCGATTTGCTCTAGAGGTGCTTGCAATAGGGCAGAAGCTGAACCATATTGCTCCATTAAAAAGCGCACTTTGCTTGCGCCAACATAAGGCAAGCGACTGATAATCAATAATGCTTCAAGTTCTTCCAAAGAGACTCCATTTACCTAAACAGGCAATTTAAGGCTTCGATCCTCAAGAGCTTTCGCTTCAACCCAAATGACGCTCCTAGTGCATAAGAACCTGTTCAACATGTTTGATCACGATCCTGAACAGGTTCTAAGGTCAGTGAGTCAGAAATCAACACAACTTCAGCGACCGCTTCTGACGACCATCTTTTGTCTGTCAGCAAGAGAGCCTTTACGCCATCGGGCACTCAACCGCTCTTTCTTGCTTTTGCTGTATCTTAAGCTATTCTCTTTCTTTATCTGTGAACATGCGCAAACTCTATACGGTCAAGGAAAATTTTCAACAAGCAAAATTTTCAATCACGACAGGTATACACATTAAATAACTTTAAACACAATTAATTTATTGTTAAGAAAATTGTTTTTAATTAATATAAATTTATTCAGATAAAATTTAATGTCAGAACAGATTGAATTTTACCTAAGATGAGTTCATCATTTCGACTTTTGAAATCATCCTCTTCCTGTTCAAGGTGAACGACTAACATTAAAGATTTTGGATCATGACAACAATTATTCTTCTCATTTTGTCAAATATTTTTATGACATTTGCCTGGTATGGACATCTAAAATATCGTTCATCCCCTCTGCTCATCGCTATCTTAGCAAGCTGGGGGATCGCATTTTTTGAATACTGCCTTCAAGTTCCGGCTAACAGAATAGGCAGTTATCAATTTTCAACGGTTCAATTAAAAACGATTCAAGAGATCATCACTCTGGTTGTCTTTTGTTTTTTCTCTTATTTCTACATGAATGAACCTGTCACCCTTAATCAAATGATCGGCTTTGGATTCATGGTTCTTGCCGCTTATTTTATTTTTTCATAAAAAAGGCGGCTATTTCTAGCCGCCAATGATTTTCTTTCCAATTAGAAAGAAATTGTAACAGTCCCGCTGACTTTTACAACCTGAATGACAGGTTGTCGATCAGTTGAAGCATTACTGAGAGATAAATGTCGCAAGGGAAAGAGATCAACAAAATGATCTTCGGACTTCCCTATCTCTTCAAGTATAAGAGCGCGATGACATATGCTCACAATTTTCTCCATCTACCCTTAAAGGATAGTTACTTGAAAACGGCAATTAGGTCATTTCCTTGAGCAACTGAACTTTTCTCCAGTTAATGTGATGTTATTGAGATCGTCGATCAAAATAACATGATGATTTTCTAGATTCCAAGACAATGGCTTTTAGCCATGATCTCTAACGTCGTTCTCGTCATTCTTTTGTATCTCGTCTGAAAAATGAAAACATCTCCCAAGACGAGGTTTATTGCTTATTTTTTTGAAAAATCCCCATTCTTGTGGCTTCGAGCTCTATTGATAATAGCCTCATGTCACCTCCTTCTTTGCTCCATCGTTCCACGCTTTGGGGAATAGGTCACCCTCTTCTCACTCAACTTACACATTCAGAGCTTGCGCTTCAGCCCAAATAGTGCTCCCGGTGCGTAAGTTGAGTCTTTTCATTCTAGAGCCTGTTTAAAAGAGACTCTTAGAACCTGTTCAATGTCTACTGATCAGGATCCTTTGCTGCTATAAATGGGCCATCAACTCACAAAAATCATAGGGAATATTTAAAATATTGCCGCAAATTTTTGTGAGTTGATCCCCCATTTTAGCAAAAAAATCATCCGATCGAAGAGTTTGAAGAGGTTCGAATCTCATATCACTCACCTTGCGTAAAAAGAAGAGGGTAAGAAGACTGAAACGCGATTTTTCAATCATGTGAGCTCTCAGACTATACTAAGAGTCAAGTGCTTTTGATCTTATTTTTGAACGCGTTTGAAGAAGGAGGTTCAAAATAAAAAATAGAAGCATTGTATGACTCTCTTTTGTGTAGCATCCAACGATTAAATGCGCAAGCCCAAAGGACCAAAACACATGAAGACAGTCTCTAAGAAGCGAAGAGAATATACATAATATCCGAATTAATGTCCTAAAGCATTTTTTCTTTCTTCTATATACTGATTCAAAGAGGCATGTCCGATTTGATAAGCGTGATGTGCTTTATCGCCTCCTGCCGTCTGCTGAGATGAATGTTGCAAATGTTGCCAAACAGTCATCTCTTCCTCTAATTGTCCCACTTGTTGATAGAGCATTCCCAAGCGAACTAAATTAAAGGCATACAACACAGGATGTGTTTCTCCGCCTAATTGATCGAGCTCTTGTTTGAGCTGTTTGGCTTTGGCTAAAGCATCTGTATAAAGCCCTTGACCAATTAATAGAGAAGCCTCGGTATACTCTTGGTAAAGCTTAAGGTGATCAAACTCAGTTCTCTTAAAAACATCATCAACAAACAGTTGCGCTTTAGATACGTCACCATTGACCAGCAAAATCTGGGCAAGAGGCCCTTCATATTGAGGTTTTAATTCGGGATGACGCTCTATAATTGCCTGTAATCGTTCAAGGTTGGCAGAAAGAAGCGATGGATTTGATGTAGCGGCTGCTTGCTCAATTTGAGTAAAGAGTGCTTGAGCCTCAAAAAAATCTTTTTCAGCATCCAATGTTCGCCAAGCAATCAACCGAGAGGTTAAAATCAATAAACCAATAAGGCCGAGAAAAACCCAAATAAAGAGATTCTTATGCATGATCAACCACTCAACTATCGGATGAGAAGTCCAATCTTCATCGGAGTGAATCGTATTATGAGGAGGAGAATTGGCAGATTTGTCCATAGCGGTCATCATATTGGGTTAAATGTTGTGGAGGTCGAGCAAAAACCTTGTTTGTAAATTTGATAACGCATCATAATTTAAGCGATGATATTTTTCAGCATTTTCTTTAAAAAGGTCATGAAAATTTAAAGAGCGAACCATCGAGGGGCTTTACATGACGCGGATTCCCCCCATTTAATCCCGTCTAAACAAACAAACAAACAAAAACGCAGGATAAATAAAGATGGATGATTTTTCTTTATTCGGAACACTGGCGCAACAGACAATCGGAGAAGATGACTTAAAATCGGATGAACTTAAACACATCCCTCTTGCCTTGATTCGAGTCAACCCCTATCAACCAAGGCGAGAATTTAAATCCGAAGATCTCAAAGAATTGGCTCAATCTATTTCGTCGGTTGGACTTCTCCATCCTCCTCTCGTGCGTCGATTACCGGAGTCTGATCTGTACGAATTGATTTCGGGCGAACGTCGCTTTCGAGCCGCTCAATTGGCTAATTTAAGCACAATTGCAGTTTATATCCGCTCAACCAATTATTGTGTTTCGGCTCAAGCAGCTTTAATTGAAAATATTCAAAGAGTCGACCTTAATTCCCTTGAAATCGCACGCGCTTTAAAGCGATTAATCACGGAATTCGGACTCACGCAAGATCAATTATCTCATCAATTAGGAAAAAAGCGATCAACGCTTGCCAATTATTTGCGTTTATTAACCCTTCCATCCACTATTCAAGAGAGTCTGTCTAAAGATTTTATTACCATGGGGCATGCTAAAGCAATCTTAGCGTTAGATGAAGAAGCCAAACAAATGCTTTTGCACGAAATCATTTTGCGAGATGATCTTAATGTACGGCAAGCGGAACAGGCGGCACAGCGAATTGGAGAAAAAGCAAAAAAACAACAATTAAGTTATATCCCAAGAGATTTTTATCTAGAAGAATTAGAGGGAAAAATAAGAGAAAAATTGGGAACAAAAGTTTTCATTCAGCCAAAAGGAAAAAAAGGGAGAATTTTGATCGATTATTATAATCTAGACGATCTAGATCGTTTACTGATTTTGTTCGGAGTGAAGGAAGAGAGATAAATGAAACAAAAAAAATGCGTGTTTATTACCGGAGCAGCAGGCTTTATTGGATTTCATATGGCCGCCCATCTGCACGAAAAAGGAGATGACGTCATCGGATATGATAATTTCAATCCTTATTATTCCCCTCAATTAAAACGGGCCCGTGCCGACATATTAGCCGCAAAAGGGATTCGTATTTTAGAAGGGGATATTTGCGACAGCAGTGCTTTAAAACAGGCAATTGAAGAGCTTGGGATCACCCATATCTTACATCTAGCTGCCCAAGCAGGGGTGCGTTATTCTTTACAGAACCCTCATACCTATCTCCAATCAAATATCGAAGGGTTTTTAAATATTTTAGAGGTTTGCCGCCATTATCCCACAATCCCTCTCATTTATGCGTCTTCCTCATCTGTTTATGGTTTAAACGATCAGGCACCTTTTTCTGTACAAGATCGCACTGATCAACAAGCGAGCTTGTATGGTGTCACAAAAAAAACCAATGAATTGATGGCTCAAACCTATCATCACTTATTCGGAATTGCGGTCACCGGACTGCGTTTTTTTACCGTTTACGGCCCCTGGGGGCGCCCCGACATGGCCTATTTTTCTTTTACACAAGCGATATTGGAAGGGCGTCCGATAGACATTTATAACCACGGAAAAATGAAACGTGATTTCACCTATATTGATGATATTGTCAGTGGAGTGGCTGCGGCTCTAGATCGCGCCCTTCCATGCGCAATCTTTAATTTAGGACATCATCATCCCGAAGAGTTGCTCCATCTGATTCACTTGCTCGAAAAAGAGTTAGGCTGCCAAGCAAAAAAAATCATGCTCCCGATGCAGCAAGGGGATGTCCTCTCCACTTATGCAGATATTGAAGAAAGTCGAAAAGAGCTGGGGTTTGATCCAAAGGTCTCTCTTGAAGAAGGAATTTCGCGGTTTATTCAGTGGTATAAAGCATCTGGTTCTTTTTTTTGCCGTTGAATTTATCCCTGACCTTACACACCTCACAGATGAGGCGATAGAGAATAAAAACAATCGCAAGAAGAGAAAAAATCGGAAGACAGACAACGCTATAAATGGCTGTGATGATTCGGCGCCAGCGCGATTGATTCACTTGCTCATTGTTCAGTTTTACCATGATCACCCCCTCTTCAGCCACGAACCCTTTACAATGAGAGAGAAATGGGTTATAATTTTGTTCTCCCAAAACGGAAATCACTTCCCATTTTCGATTCCAACGACTGCCAACAAAAGGAATAAGGTCCCTGTTCTGCCATAAAATCCTCACCTTAGGAGCTGTTAAATGATCTTCAGTCACAACCTCTTGAATTAAGCCTTCCCGAAGAGCCGGGGGATTATAAGCGTATCCATAATCAATTTGATTGGCAAACGTCTGCGCAGTCATCGTGACTAATGAACCGCCCAAGCTCATGCCTGCTAACCGCGCTTTCTTTTGATTGCCCAATTGCTGACCCGTTGCATCATCCAACCATTTTTTTATTTTTTTTTCCCCCATTCTAAATGCATACTCTCCCACCGAACAAAAAGGGGTGATATCCGCTAATACAGATAAAAATGCGCCATCATCAGTGGGATAGGTTGTCCCTTTAAACACAAGATGCGGAGGAGCGATTCTCTCGACATCATCCTTATCATCGTAAACCCCCTTCATCCCGTAAGCATAGATCGGAGATCCCAAAAAAAGCGGGGTCATCGTCATTTTTTCGATTTTATATCGACAAAGAGACCAATGTCCCTCTATCATTTGGGGAACATTCACCTCTTCTCCCTCTAAGGGAGAAAGATGGGAAAAAATAGAGAGAAGATAGGCGATGGCCGATTCATACACAAGCGTTTGAGAATTCTCTTCAGGTAAGGCTTTAATTTTATCGTATAAATCAATCATGAGTTGTTTTAAAAGATTGCGCCCCTCTTCCAAAATAAGCGGATTTTTTTCAATTAAAATCGCCTTAACCGTCTTGAAATCAGCTAAATCGGTAAAAGAGGGAAGCTTGGCTGAAATAAGCGCCTGAAGATGAGGCTCAATTGGAGAAGAGGGAACTTGGTTTTTCACAAATTGAGCTAAGGGAAAGGGATTGCCCACAGCAAGAATCATATTCGATATTTCTTCAGCAATCTGTTCCATTTTTTTCACTGAAAGACTCTTGCCTTCCATCGGATTTTTTATTGCCAAATTAAAACAGGCTGCATCGATTAGGTCGCCCATTTTATTGTCAATCATGATTCTCTGGCAATCATCAAGATGATTTACCGAGGCAATATAATCAGAAAAAACGTTGTATATGTTTTTTTTAAATGAATGGCGATGATCACGGGAGGCTTCAATCAAGCCGTGAGAAACATGAAAAACACTTAAATGAGAAAAAAACAATTGATGACTAACCATTGATCCACCAAAAAATAAAATAATAAGGATTATAGCATTATTTATTGTTAATAAAAAATTAAATATTTCATTTAGAAGCAAAATAAAATTAAAAATAACACCTTTAGATTTTAAGGATCGTTTGAAACTATTTTATTTACAAATTATATTTATTTATCATAGAATTTCCGCCCTTAGAATCGATATTGAAAAGAGGATCAAAATCGCGTTTTGATCCTCTTTTGCATACATTCGATAAAAGTTGTATGGGAGCTTATCAACTCACCTTACGCAGCGTAAGGTGAGAGAATAAATATCATGTTGAGAATTGGCAGCCAAAAGCAAAGCTTAAAGCAACACATTTACACACCTCAGATAGGAAAGATATGTCTAATAAAGTCGAACTTACAGCAGTTGGATCAACGATCAATGGGAGTCTTAGTAGTCTGGCTACAATTTCTCTTTGTCAACCACTTTTTATGCTAAAAAATTCCCTGATGACAGGTAGAGGATTGCCTCGATTTAACTTCACTTTATATAACGGATATTTCGTCAATGTCATCTGTGACCAAACGAATCAACCTCTTGCTTTTACAATCAATAACATTTATAGCACTCGAATATTGGAAGGAAAAACGCCAACTTTAATAGAGAGCATTTTAGGAGGATGCATTTCCGGAACGCTGATCTCTCCTTTAAATTCTTTTTGCGAACGGATTATGATTGTCCAACAGCTCCATCCAGATCCCCAAACCAACAAGGCACTCTCTATTGAACAAGTCATTCAAAAAATATACAGAATAGAAGGAGTCAAAGGATTTGTTAAAGGGGTCGTTCCAACCATGATCAGAGAAAGCACTAACGCGGCTTGTTTCTTTGGTGTTCAAAAGATTCTTGCCAAAGAATTTGAAGATGTTTTCGAAAATAAAGAAAAAGCTTCATCTCTCGCGTTTATAACAGCCGGGTTGTGCGCCGGTTTTTTCACCTTTCCATCAGATCTTATTAAAACAATTCTCCAATCTAACTTAGACGGCAAGGAAAATCACTCTTTTAAAAGAATTAGAGCTGAATTAATCAAACAAGAAGGCTCGAATCTGATGAAACATCTCATCAAAGGTTGTATGGCCAGAACACTTTTGATGGGTTGCCTTCTTGGCAACTTAGGGTTTGCATCGACCCAGATCCCTAAATATTTACCCGAGATGTTTCATAAACATTCTTAGAGCGCAATCAGAAAGGCTAACAAATTGCATTCGAGTTATTTAGGCTTTTCAGGCACGTTCTTCACTCGTATTGTCAAGAGATCCTGCCTCCCCCCCACTCACCCCGAGAGGGAGGGAGAGGATCAAAAGCGATTTAGGCTGAATCCAAAGCTCAAATAGGGCTCCTCGTGCGTAAGAGGGTGTCTAAAACAATCTTCAAGGACAACTTATGATGTATCTAACACCAAAACAGATAGCAGGCTTTCTTTCCATTTCTTTAGCCGCATATACTTACAAAAAGCAACAGAGAGAAAAGATTGAAACCAAAATCAATCGTCTTTGCATTCCATTGACAAGCTTTCGCGCTAAAACTAATTCTCCGCGCCCCATCAATACGATTTTGAGAAGATTAGAAAAAGACTTCCATGAATCAAAAAATGTCACCTTTCATGTTAACGACTTGAAAAGAGTGTTAGAAAAGGAAAATAACCTTCAACACATCGAATGGATAGCGCGCGAAATCCACGATTTCATCGCAAAGCAAAGATGCATTAGCCCGATCGATGTTCTCGTTAATCATCTATTTTATGACAATCATCCGGGCTCAAAGTCTTTTTCTGAGCTGGATGGAGATAAACTCCTACAATTAGAGCCGCTTTTTTTGCTCATGAATGATTATTTCTGTAAAATAGAAGACCAGAAGCTCAAGCAGGAGATCAAAATTCTTTTTGCTAATTTGCCTTACCGATCAAAGAGGGAAGATTTATCCCATCTTTATTTAGATGAAAAGGAACAATTAGAAATTCTCTTAAGTGAATTGCAAAAAAAAGAGGATCGTCTAGTTCAAGAACTCATTGATCGCCTTCAAGCAAAGAAGGCTTATATGAGCGAAAAAGAGTTAGCCTTGATTGAGAAAATGCTTGTCCCTAAAAACGACAGCCCCTCTTTTTCGATCCCAACTGAATTAAGCCCCTCTAATAGAACTAAACTTGATGAGGCATTCAAAGCTTATTGTCCGCCAGACAGACATCCAGTGATGTTGCATTGTTTTAAACAATACGTGAATTTTAAAGAAAAATACCTTCGCGAACTGCCCGAAAGCTCGCTCAAAATCTTACAAAGAACCTCTAAAAGCAAATCTTTTTTCAAACATCAATTATCCCTCCCAGACGATCAAATTCGGATTCCTTATTGGTACCACGCAACAAACAGCCACTCGATTGAATTCTTAATCTCATCCCAAATCATTCAAATGTTTGTAAAAAAAAGGGGGGAATCAGGATACACCGGAGCTTGGGTTTCATCGTGTGTGGAATCTCATTTATTTGGAAAATATGTCATTGGGCTATCGAAAAATATAGACAAGCTCGATAACGGAGTCGTAAGAAAAAGCTTAATGTTTTCCTCTCAGCGCTGGAGAGGACTCATGGTGTCGATTCCCATCAATCATTATGCCTCTGTTTTTTCGATTCCAAACAATCAGGATAAAATAACACAACACGTAACAAAATATCACATGGCTCAATTGCTTTGTGCAACCCCTCTTTCTTCTTATCCATATAAAATCATTTCTGAAAAACAGCTCTGTTTCATACAAAAACAGGTCACTCAAACTCTTGGCCATCCAAACCTTGCCCTCGCTTATTGGAAATGGACATCATGACATTGTCAATCGATTCAATGGAGACCATTTCATTAATTTCTTGATATTTTCATTAAAAATTTGTTAAGCTCTTTCCTACTTTTTCTATTTTAGAAAATAGCATGGCGTTAATATTTTTTATTCAAGGAGAAAAAAATCCATGATTCATTCACCTAGACCTATTGAATTCTCCCTTTTTCAAAAAGTCTGCTTGACAATCGGACAGGTTGTAGAGGTAAAGCAAAATCCTTCAGCACTCCAGGCTGCCTATTTAATGAAGCTGGCATTCAGCGACTCTTTAAATCAAGAACACAAGACCTTGTATAAAAAAAATGGATATAGCAGTTCTGCACAGCTATGTGCTAATCACAGGACAGAGGATCTTGTTAACCAAAAACTCCTTGCCATTATTAATTTTCGAAGAATGCAGATTGGAAAATCAATGTCTGATTGTTTAACAATCGGCGTACAAAAAGACACCGACAATTCGGAGTTGAAGAAAGCTTCAACAGTATTTGTAAAACCCTCCTCGGATCTTGTTCCATTAGGATCAAAAGTGAGCCTTTTCGCTGAGGAAGAAATTTTTGAGACAAATCCGAGAGATTTAAGCTGGGCAGAATTTTCCTGTTTAGATTTGAGAATCGGAACTCTCCTAGAGTGTCAAGGGCTTATCCCCTTATCAGAGACAATCAATAAAGTTTTTTTTGGAATTGATCTGGGAGAGGGAGTGAAACGGTGTGTCTCTTTATTACATCATGAAATATCGCCAGATCATTTGATTGGCAAGCAAGTCTTAGTTTTGACGAATTTAAACGAGGAGGATAAAAGCAAACTATTTGACGCTTCACCCAATGATGTCATCTTATGCACGATTGCGGGACGATCGGTATTAGAACCTGCCCTCCGTGTAGACAATGGATTCAAACTCGCTTAAAAAGGAATGATCATATGCAAATTTCAAGCATAATCCCTCGGCTGTCCTCTTTTTGTCCACACACTTCCCCCCCTTTGCGGTCGCTACATAAGATTGCTAACCCATCTTTAGCTCCCTCTTCTTCTACGAGAGCTTACTCTTCTTTTAGACAAGAGCAGAACCTTTTCTCATCGAAAAAATCAGATGAGTTAACCGCTAAATTAAACGAAATAGTGGCTCAACATTTTGCGATCCACCCTTTTGTTAACGGAGTGACTCAAGATAACGCAAAAAATGTTTTAAAAGGCTATTTTGCAATGTCTCAGGCCTTTCCTTATTTACAAGCAGGAGCGTATAAAGATATAATTATCTCTTCTATTTTGAAAAATCAACCCATTTCAAAAGAGATTGATGAATCTTTTGTTGTCGGGACATTTTTAAGTTTTGACGAAACCGGAGGAAATTATCTTCTGCGAACAGAAGGGATCCAAGCGCTTCCAAAGTTGCTGAATACAGAGGATCTTTTTCATGCCTCACTTCTTAGCAAAGATATGCAAGCGATTTTTGGAGAAAACATTCAACCCAATTACGAATATCCAACCAACGATTACCTGCTCACTTTATTGAATGGATTAGGTTCTCAAGATCGGATTGAGCGCTGCGCAACCATGGTTGCTTTTGAAATGCATGCGGGACAGATGATTGAAGCTTTATGGAATGCGTTGCATTCGCTTTATCCGCATCACGCTAAAGACTCTTTGCAATATTTTCAGGTACATGTAGGAGGAGACGATCCTCAAGAAGAGTATCACAAAATGTTGACGCAAAAAATGGTCGATTCAGCCATCTCTTTCGAGAAAAAGAGGGTCTTTTTAGAGGCTTTCAAAGAAAAATACGAGAACAATTTTTCTTGGTGCGCCACTCTTTGCGATGTCAACCGAGATAAATAAGATCGGTGGCAGGCCATCTCATTCACGCTCAAACTCCGATCGTTCGGCTCGGCCGACATTCGGATGTTGCGCGTGGATGAGTCGATCAAGACAATCTCAAAAAAAGGCTAGGGCGTGTCATCAATTGATGACACGCCCTAAGAATCTATTGAAAATCTTCCTTCAGACTCACCCAAAAAAATAAAACAAAGCGGAAGCTAAAAATGTGAGAAACACAGGGGTTTTAATTATTTTAAATCCTGTGAAGTAATACAGGATATTGAGTAACGTCAACACGATCAAACCAGGATAGCAAATTTGTAAAATGGGACTCAAAAATGCCGCAATATTTGCAAATCCAAGATTAGCAAAACAGGCTGTAATGGCAAGGGTCGCGATCAGGGCTGTCATTGAAGAAATTTTTTCAGAACAAAGCTCTTTTTGTAAATAATCTGCAAAAATCATGGTCAATGTAATGGCTGTGGTCAGGCAAGCAGTCACGATGGCCACTGCGGCAATCAATCCACCTGTTCTGCCAAGCAATTGATGCGCAATTGAACCTAAAAGCTCTTCGCTAGAAGAATTCGAAATAGCCGATCCGTGATGTGCTGAAATAAAACAAAGTCCTATGTAGGTAAATAACAGCAAAGCTGCCGCAATAAGACTTGTGAAAAACATTTTTTTAGAAAGCGCTTGTTTACTATTCAAACACCCATCTCCCCTTACCTCTTGTTGAAAATGAGGCAAAACGACCGTGGCAAAGAGGAATGCTGCAATGAGGTCCATTGTATTATACCCCCCAAGAAGTCCTTCTAAAAAACTTTCCTTGGCAGACACCGTGACAAGAGGGAATGAAGAGCGATCGGCAAAGCCCAAATAAAAAAGAGAGGCTAAACAGAGCAATAATATTGGGGTCAATACAACGCCCAAAACTTGGATCAGATTTTGCCTTCTAAAACTACAAACAAAAATCAAGAGCGTTGCAATCAAAGTAAACATCGGAAGGGGGATATCTGAAAAGTAGGGTTTTACAATCGCATGCATGAGAGTAATTAAACGAGGAATCACGCCAAAAGGACCTAAAATCAGCTGCAACAGGAGAAGAAGAAGAAATCCTGGAAGAGCTCCAATCCGCCCAAAAAAACGCTTGCAATCCGCATCAAAAAATACCATCCCCGCAAGTCCTAAAAAAGGGACGATAACAGCTGTAAGAGCTAGACCTAGAACAGCATACCACCAGTGAGGACCCACAGATTTTCCTATTAATAAAGGAAAAATCAAATTACCGGCACCAAAAAACATGGAGAATAACGCAAACCCTGTCGCGAAAAGATCAAAATTCGCTGCTTTTATTTGAGGCATTGTCTGTTTTTCACACATTGCCTTTCCTTGCATTTCCATACATCACCACAATTGATTTGCTCATTTTTGACTGGCTCTAGTTTGTACAACTGTTTGACAAATTAGAGATGGGAATTTACATTGATTTTTTTTAAAAAAAAAGAAAATTCGGTAAGACTAACATTTTAATGAGGATTGTTGACTCACCCGGTAGGCCACTTGAGTTTGACAAGAGGCTCTTACAACCTGTTCAAAATCATTGGATCAAAGATTTTGAACAGATTTTTAGGGACAAAAAGAGCTCTTTGTCGGCTAGAAACTCTTCAATCGAGTCATCCGGACGCTATGTTTTTTCAATCAACCGATCAATGCGTTTGTTGATTTCTTGCGGTAGACTTTCCAATATGAGAAAGCACCCTGTAAATAAACAGATGCGTGAACCTACACCGCGAAAGAAAGGATTCAATCCCCCCTGTCCGTAAAGTTCTTTTACCCCTCCTATAAAACTCAGTTTCCCCTCTTTTTTCTGTCTCCAAGTCGCTAAGGTATCTGCTGGATGGGTCGCAACCGCAAATGTCGCGCCAACTCCTATAGCCGATAGCCAACCCAGTGCCTGACTCTCTGTTTTTTCAACCGTGAGTTCCCGGGCTCTGGGACCAAAATAAAGGATGGATCCAATAAACCCAGCTTCTCTCATCATCAATTCTCTGAGGCCAACAAAAGGTCTTCTAGCTCCTTGTTTAAGCATATGGCGCCAAGCTTGAACAGGCCCCATCTTATGCTCTTGCTGAACCACAATCGTATTCTCTGCGCAAGTGGAGAAGATGGCGCCAAACATCCCCCCAACAATCGCTGTCCCAACCTTGTGTTTTTCTGATGTTTTATCGTAAAAAGATAAATCTCTTAAACACTTAGTAAACGTCATCCCCGACGCTGCATTTAACGCAACGGCTCCTGCAAAAGAAGAGACTCCCCGCAAAGCTTCTCTTGGGTGTAAAACACGAAATAAATTTCCATTGCTCAGGCGATAATAATCAAGAAATTGAATTTCGTTTCTTTGTCCTCGTTTTTTAAGTCCTTCAAAAACAAAACAGGCACTACCGGCAATAAATCCTGAAGTTGCATCGACAGTCAATTCACGCCAAAATCCAATATCATGATGGTTGCTACTTGCTGACCCTTTATTATTGGCTACCGAAGGCATATGCTATTCCCCCTTTGATTAACTCACCTTACGGACGAAGAGCGCGATTTGGGCTTTGAGTCTTTGGCTCAGCCTAAATCGCGTTCCTGGTGCGTCAGGTGAGTGATTAATTTTTAGAATTTTTATCTTATAAAAATTTCAACATAAAAGATCTATTTTTTGTTTTTACAACCTTGAATTTCATCTTTTTGTAAAGGAATCTAAAACGTCTTTTCATGATTGGGTCAGAATAATGCCTTTTATCGAATATTAACACAAATAAAAAATCGAGTTATTTGTGTTAATAAATATTCAAAAGATTCTGACTTATTTTCCAATAAACTTTTTGAAAATTTTATTGGATTTAACTCACCTGACCGACCTAAGGTGAGTTAAGAGAGCGTCGATACAATATCACCCAGTCGAAGATTTAAGTTGTTGAGGAGGACGAGGAGTTAAGTGAGAAAGTGTCCTTGCGTGCATCTCTTTTGCGTTTTGGGGTAGCGTGTTCCAAAAAGAATGAAAGTCCCTTAAAAATTTCGAGACCTTTTTCTCTTTAATGTCATCAAAGCTATAGCCCACTGCATGGATTTTATTTGCAATTTGTGCAAAAACCTCCAACAGATGGTTTTTTTCATTGGTTCCGCGAGGGCAATATCGTCCGGGATTGGCAATCAAATCACCCAATAGATTTGCAGATAAATAACAAACAGAACAGTGTTCGACAAGGTTTAAATAGAACGAAAGAATCCGATCTAAAGACTCCTTTTTTCCGGGCGGAGTGTTCATGTGCAAGAGAAATTGTGTATCCCATACTGACGCCAACACCATCATAAAAAGGTTGATCTCATCCTTTTTCCAAGACCGAATGTCTACAGGATTGATGATCTCTATCAATACATTCCAAGGAACGCAGGAACAAAAGAAAGGATTCATCAACACTTGAGTATAAGCATCTGGCAAAGATATTCGATTAACTTCTGCGATTTTCGGGACCATATCACCAATGAATTGCCCCTCTAAAAAGTTATGAATCGCGAGATATTTTAATAACCGTTCGACTTTCTCCATCACTTTTTCTTGATCAGGAAAAGAAAATAGGCAGTCCAATGCTTCCATCACCTGTCCCTTATTCGTTCCTTCATGGGAAAACGTCTTGGTATATTTTGGGCAAACTTTATAAGAAAAAGAGAGGAGAGCGGCAGCTCCTTCAAGCCAGCGATCGTCTTTTGTGATCCTCTTAGCGGCTGCTAATCCTTTTGCAATAAAAGCCTTTAAAAGACGGGAGCTAACTAAAGAAGGGATCCTCAGAAAAAGTGTATAAAAATCTGGAAGAATACAATAATAATACAATCCATCCTCTTGCGTATGAAACAAAACAAAAGAGAGGAATTTTGTTAATGCTGCTGGATCCTCGATTGCCGCTGTCACGGGTAGAGCGCTACTGCGATTGAAGAGTTCTAATCCGATTTTGATCAAAGGAATCGCATAAGCAATGACCATCCGTTTTTCACATAAAACAAGAAGCATTTTGGAAAACCGAACGGTCAATTCGGTTGCATTTTTCTGATGAGGAATCGAATAAAATAAGGTGACAACGTCTTGATAAATCATCGACAGATCGGTTGAATCTTGCCATTCATTTTCAAGAAATGAGCAATAGACTTCCACATCGATCGCACAATTTTCTCTGTTTTGATTGTTCAATCTTGGGTGGTAAATCGTCGTGAGGATCTCGTTGGCTGACTCAACATAGACGCTCTTTTTTAAGAATTGCTTGATCAACATGGCGCTTATTTCAAGAATGAGAGGAGTGTGATTAACCGTCTCTTTGTCAAACCGGCTGATTTTCTTCGAAAATCTCATTAAAACAGTCTCTAAATCAGGCGGGAGATTCATCTTTTTACTTTTCACACTCAACGCCTTCAAACTCAATTGAAGTCCTAAAAGAACATGAGGCTCCACTAAACAGTCGCCTTGCATTTCACAATAGCCTTCTAAAAGGGAGTATAAAGACCTTAAGGAAAAACCAGAAAAATTGAGTCTTTTTTGAGAAATTGCTTTTAAAGCTTCATCTGTTATCTGGGCTTGATCTTGTTTTTCAAATAGATGAAAGGAAGAGAGCAAAAAAAGTGAAGTACAGAGGGTGTTTTGCATCCTAAAGGAAGCTGCGCGCTTGCCATTTTCTTTGAGCGTCTCATCTTTGGTATCGTGCAAATAAAGTCGATAAGAGTCGAGGACTAAATATTTCTCTTCTAAAAAATCGGCGACGATTTTTTCGTCGTAAAGATTACCATAGATCTGCCAAACCAAGAGGTGTTTATCTAAAGCAGCCTGCAATCTCATTTGAAGATAGTCTAATGCCCTGCTTCTATCCGCTCTTAAAAGACGAGAAAAGGAGTGCATCTGCTCTTGATCCGATTGAGTTGTCATTTGAAAGAGTTTTTCAAGAAATGAGCAAGAGTGAGTTGAAAGAGATGTTCCATCGTTGTTCAAAACGTGGTCGATCAACAAACACGCCTGTGCTGATCTCTTTTTTTCGTCGTAAAAATTGAGAATCATCAAGACACGATCGAAACAGCTATCCTGATCAAAAAAATATTCCGAGGGTTTCTCTAAAAGGGCTTTAAAACCCCCGCTTTTCTCTAAAAACAATTGACACAAGAGGTGTTTTTGCTCCTCATCCAGAGAACTAAAATCCAAATTGAAGACAATTTTTTGTAAAATCGAAGAGTTGATGTCCGTTTTTTGAATCTCCTGGCAGATTAATCGCAATTTAAAAGGGAGATATCTAGCCCCCAAAAACAATCTAGAATTGGACATTTTGCTAAATAATAAAGAAAAAAGAGGGGGAGATAAAGAGATCCAGCCAAAAATAAGGTCTTCTACTAAAGGACTTTCTTCAATAGTTGAAATGTCAGATAATAAGGTAAAACAAGATTCTTCAAAGGGTAAATCCCCTCTTGCACCCTCGAGGACAATCGAAGTTCCTTCATTGCGAAGGGCGTTTAGAATTGATGGGAGGGCCTTTTGTCGATCACAAAATGCATAAGGAATCAGGATATGCAAATTGTTTGTTCCCCCCTTTAGTTTGCACTGCAACCACGTTCCGTTTAAATGGTTTTTTAAAGTCACCGATTGTGAAAGCAATGGAAGAAAGAGCTGCAAAACAGTTGGAATATCTTTTAAAGGAAAAGGGCCTCGAAGAACCGCTTTTAGAGGTAACATCCAGGCTGCGCTCGGGGTCTGATGCTCTAGGAGCGATGTCAACTGTCCAATCAAACGTTCAAGAAAAGAGGTCTTAGGGCATTGGAAAATCGCATTGCAAATCAAAAAAAGCCAATAAACCTCCGCTGCACCTTGTTTTTTTCTCTGGACAAATTGGTGCATATCATAAATAAAAGTCTCTACATTCTCAGTTTCATTTTCAAAAAAAATGTCATTCATTTCTTGATCTTGACAACTAAACCCTTCCACAATTGCGCTAAGGTAGCGCGTCCATCCAAATTTTTTGACGCTTTTTGGATCTTGACAAGTCAAGCGACGCTCTTTGATCTGTTCAATCACTGACTGACAAGTTCCTTGGGTAGAATAGAGGCGAAAATGCTCAGGGACAAAAGAGCCTAGGATAAAACCAAAAGGAGAGGGGAAAAAAGTGACGGGAATATAAAAAGAATCAAGATTCATGACCGTAGGGGGGAGCATGTTGAGGCAATCTGCGACGATGAGGGAAATTTCAAAAGGAAGATCCCCACCCAATCCTTGAAATGTGTATCCTTTAAAACTATACAATCGGTCGATATAGACCGGTTTAAACGTTTCATGTGCTAAATGATCGAGGCTGTAAGGAACCCCTTGGAAGAGGGGGAGATTCCCTATATGTGAGAAAAGACCTTGAGCAACCTGATGGGTCCCTCTAATCATGATTTTCATGTCGATGTCGTGATGTTCTGTGGAAGCGGCAAATAAATGCGTCAAAGAGCTTCCTACCAGATAACTCCCCATCACGGGGATGCACGCATGATGTAAACTCAATAAGAATGAGAGGGCGATATCATGGACGCAACTCAATCTCCCATCGCAGAGTTTCACCTGATTATTTAATAGAGGAAGGAGTTGTTTATAATCAATCTCTTTATAAGCTAAACCGATCTGCACAATTTCCTCCTCTCAAAAAAAATAAACAACGATGTTTATACAATTATTCATTTAAGTCAATTTTTTTAAAAAACAATAAATAAAGTATTTTTTAAAAAAATCAGATTTATTTTTTAATAAAAAAAATCCAATCGTTTGGAAAATACCACGCGATTTTCTTGTTCAAAAATGAGAGAGTGACATTTGAAAAATTTCCAGCGATTCAGCGATCGAAACGCTATCACGATAGACTCTTTTTGGATGTTCAAAAGAGGAGAGGTTTAAGAATCTTTTTTAACTCACCTTACGAACCAGGAGCGCGATTTGTCCTGAAGCGAAAGCCCTCGGGCTTGACAGATCGTTTAAATATGGGATCATAAACGATCTGTCAAACCCGGGAGCTTTGCCGCAGCCAAAATTCACCATTTGAGCTTGAATGAATATATCCTAAGAGGGTGTTTTTTCTTCTTTAGTCGCAACGTGATAAACAAACAGAAGGATCATCGCTCCAATCACCGACATAAAAAAACCAGCGGGTTGATCGGGTGCATACAAATCGAGCCCTTGACCAATAAATTTCCCTATAAAAGAGCCGGCAATCCCAAGCAACGTTGTAATAATAAACCCTTTAGGATCTCTTCCTGGCATAATGAATTTCGCAACCAGCCCTACAATAAACCCAATGATAATTGTCCAAATAATGCTCATAATCCTCCTTTAAAAGGAAAAAAGTGTGATTAAACAAAAACGATGCGATGTAATCGACCCGCTTCACGGACTCCTCTGATGGAGAAAAAGTACGAGTGGGGTAAAAGTCTGCTTTCAAATTCAATAAAAACGAATGGGAGAATAGTCGCAAGATAAAAGTGAAAATTTCAGAATGTGTGGTGATGTTTTTTTGCCTTTGGGCTTTTCGATCCTCGACAGCTTTTACGCTCGCAAAAAAGGCAAAAAACATCACCACACATTCTTACTGTCTCTCTTGATTGATCATCTCATAAAGGAGATTTCCTGACGCGCCGCTCACCCCAACATCTCTAAGCCAAGCAGACATTCCATAGCCCCAACGAGAACGACAGGTGTCCGTATAGAAGATGTCAAGAGGAATGGAAAGAAACACACCTTTATCATGATAAACAGAATTGTTAATCACATCGTGTGCATTCGTGTAGGTATACCAAAATCCCATCCGCAATCCACTGGGAAAATAACGGGACACTTCAGTTCTTACACCAAAATCATCTGCCAAAAATTTGCCTGCACTGATTTTAAATTCGAGGTTGGTGCACCGCCAATTGTAGTAAAGATTGAGAAAGTACTGTGAACCTAAAAATTTGACCCACTTGACCTTAAAGCCATGGAGCTTTCGAGCGTAACTGGTAAAATCAATCCCATGATAGGCCCGTTTTTTTAAGATGGCGAAATTCATTCCAACTGCCCATTCGCAATTGACTGGATAGTAAAGCCACTCATACCCAATTCCCCCATATTCAGGCTCAAAAAACCCAAGAGAAATGCGAGTATACCACCCTTTTCCCCAATTCCACACCTTCTCTACATAAGCTTCATCGACTGTCACCCCGCTCTGCTTATAATAATTCACGATATCGGTACGGACGTTGATAATTTGGGAGGGATTTAAACGGTCAATATCATGAACCGTTTTCAGGTAGCTATTAAAATAATAACCAAGACTGATCGAATAAAAGATCTCATTGAATAAAAAACCATTGATATTCGCTGACAAACCCAGAGCATATTTAAACTTTCCGCTTGCACTGCCAAATAACGCTTGTGTTTTTGGCAGAATTTCAAGATTCCACCAGTCTAAATCTTGTTTAAAAAGCAATTTAGAGGTGTAAATATTGGGCCATGTCGCTTCTCTAAATGGGGTGAGAATATCCAATTCATAATGCCCAATTTGTTGATCGCGATAAAGGCGTAAAAATTGAGCCTCATAACACAGCTGTTGAATCGGCATCCCTGTCGCATCAATGACGACAATCACTCCATCCACATCATTGGGGATTAAAGAGGAGAGTAAAGCATTTAAACGGCTGCGCAGTTGTTTTTCATCGCGGTACATGATATTGCTGATTTGCAAACGAAGCACTCTTCGTCCCCCCTGATCGCATAACCATGCCTCAGACAAATAAAATCCTTGCTCACGAAAAGCATAAATCAACTCTTGGACCATCGTTTCGGGAGGACGAAATTCTCCTAAGGGTTGAAAATTGAGGGGAGCCTTATAAGGCAACGCATCATTAATTTTGGGAAGAAGTCCTTTGGTTGATCCAAAATTATAAAAAGAGGAAACAGTCAACGCCAATTTATCTCCTCTAATGTAAGAGAGTGATAAATCGATACAATCCCACGCACGATATTTGATCCCAAACTGCCAAGGAGTGTATTTTTTTCTCCCTTTTGGGTGCCTCTCAAGGTTTTCATCCTCATAAGGAATCGCATCATATTCAAGAACAAAAGCCAGATCTCTTAAATATTGCCAACGTGTTTGTCTAAATGGCATCCATATCATTCCACCAAACCACTGATGAATGCGATTTGCTCCAAAACCTAGGGTAATCTCCACATTTTGTTTTAAAAACACTTGTGTTAACACGATATAGTACGCTTGAAAGGCCTTAGTTCCAATAAAATCTTCTAATCCAATTGCAAGACCCGGCAAGCGATAGTGGGTCGCTTCAGGGGTAAAAAGAGAAAGCTTTAAGTTGGCCCCTTTATCTGAGAAATCTCCATACCCCAGCTGAGTCAACACCGGATCCTCAACTCCTTTAAAAATCCGATAATTTCCCGAAATTTCCAAAAAATCAACTAATTGGAAACGGCCGTTGTAAAGGATATAGGGAGGCACATATCCATAACCAACGCCAATTTCACCTTCTGCTCCCATTCGAGCCGAAGGCATGCTAAAATACCCCCCTTGAAGGAGATGATTATAGGTGACAGGAAATTTTTCATTCAGCCGCTTGTTCCAATAATTGACGATGAGGAGATCCTCCATCAGATTCGATTCTCCCTCTCTGCGAGGAATGATTGATTGAGAGGAGGACTCTGTGCAAATGGATCCCTCTTGCCCCATTAAGGGGAAGACAAAGAAAAAAGAGAAATGGAGTAAGCCAAGGAAATATTTGAGAAGAGCCTCTTGAAAAGATCTGGCTAATGCATGTTGAGTGGATTGATTGCTACATTTTGAGAACATATGTTATCCGAAAATCCAACACCACATGGCAATGTCATCCAAGAAAAGGGATATAAAAGAAGGAGAAGGATACGATGAGACGGTCTTAAAAGCAAGAGATAAGCAAGACGTTGAAAGAGCACCTGTTGATGATTCGCTTACGTTAGCCCCTGTCCAAAACCTTCGATTCATCCTAAAATATCAAAATTGTACAAAGTCGAATTGACAAGAAAAAGAGATAGATAAGCTCGAAGTTTCTGCTCTAAATTTTTCTTTTAGAAAATTCTTGTTGGCAGTATAAAGCTGACACATGTTGACAGAAACAGATATTTTTATCTATTCGTGATTTGCACTAAAGGAGAAAAATGATTCACCCCCTTATCATGAGTCTAGTTTATCTTTTTCTGTTAGGGACCCCGCTCCTCTTTTCGGTTGAGGAAAACACCTCTCTCTTGCTCAAAAATCAGACACAGGTCGATGATTCTGAAGCACTGCACACCCTGCCTGATGCACATATCGCCACGTTTGAATCTCAACTCAAAGCGGGTGAAACATGTCATCGCTCTTATCACCATTTAAATGGTCTGGATGGAAAACGACAATCGATCAAAAAAAAATCAAACAAAAACCGTGGATTTTCATTTGCTGTGATGGGTGACACAGCGTATTACATGCAAGATGAAGAAAGATTAATCCGTTTGATCCATCATGTGCTCAATAAAGAAGAGCTGGCTTTTGTTGTCCACGTTGGGGATCAACAAAATGATCCCTCAGGAACAGATATTGGATTGAGCAGTACTCCAAGTACGCCGATTGCATTAACGGCCGCCCAATTTATCCCAAAGCGTCATATTTTATGGCAGATTCGACATCCCTTTATCATCACTCCGGGTGATAACGATTGGGCCGATACGATCAGGGAACCCGATGGCCCATTAATCGGACAAGCTCCGTTTCCTCCAAATCCTGATCCTATTGCAACTCTTGAGAGCTTCAGAGACGTTTATTATCGACAAGGAACGAATGTGAAGTTTCCATTTAAAATGGTCAGCCAGTCAAAAGAGCAGCCTCAATATTCAGAATTTATAGAAAACAAGCGTTGGATCTATCAAGGGATTGTTTTTTTAACTTTACATACCATCAGTTTAAACAACGGCCTTGAGCCGGGGCCATCGCCATTTCCATCTGCTGTTCAAGCCGTTATCGATGAAAGTGTGGGCAATGGAGGTTTTCAAGGTAGAATCAATGCAGGTGAAGCATGGTTGACGGAGGCTTTTAACGTGGCTGATGCAATTGATGCAAAAGGGATTGTGATTTTCACTCATGTTCCAACTTCAGGAACGAGCATGAGAGGGGTCTATGACTTTAGAACTCCAACCGGTGGATATGAGGGGCTGATGACCATCATGCGCAATAGAACGCTGGAATGCCTACCCAAAAAACGGCAAGTGTTGGTCTGTTTTGGAGACGGCCATTTCTTCACTATTTCTAAGCCTCTTCCAGTTGGAGGAACCTATCCACCCACCGATACGACAGCACAGGACTTAAATTTACTGCCAAATTTTACAGCGATCGAAACGCCCGGCAGTTCATTTAGTCGGATAACCGGTGCACAAGGAAGAGTGAAAATCGAAGTCGATTTTAAAAAGCCCAGTTTATTCAGCATTTATAGCTCTGTTAACACCTTGTGAATCTTTCTTCCCACACTTATAGCCTGTTTTCAAACAGGCAATAAGATCCTCTGTCTTTAAGAGAAGAGAGATTTTGAATGTCGATCGATTTTAATCATCATTTTTTCACATCTTCTTGCTTAAAACGTCTGATTTCATTAATTTTTGAGATTTAGATTTTGAGACGGAAGGAGGGTTGTTATGGTTCACATTAAAATCTCTAAAGGACTTGATATTCCAATCGCCGGAAAGCCCACAGGTGCGCCGCAACTGTTTGTCCCGGCAGGGGAAATTTCTCCTAGTCCCGTTCCTCATCATATTGGGTTGGATCTATCCCCTTTTGACGACATGAAATTTAAGGTCCTCGTAAGAATAGGGGATAAGGTAAAACTGGGGCAGCCGCTCTTAGAAGATAAAGATTCACTTGGCCGATACTTTGTTTCTCCTGCCGGCGGAGTCGTTCGTGAAATTCGACGGGGCCTTAAAAGGCGTTTACTCAATATCATCATCGACCTAGACAAAGAAGAAGAAATTGAGCAACACCCCTCTTTGAATCCTAAACAGATTTCCAAAGAGGAATTAATCGAACGGTTAAAACTCGGGGGACTTTTTACCCATATCCGCCAGCGCCCTTTTAATTCATTAGCCAACCCCAATAAGATGCCGCGGACTATTTTCGTCAAAGGATTAGAATCGGCTCCCTTTACCCCTGACCCAGAGCTGCAAGTTCAAGGATATGAAAAAGAATTTCAAGTAGGATTGGATGCTTTAAGCCGATTAACCGATGGCTCCGTTCACCTTGTTTACCGGCAGGGATCAACTTGCAAAGCATTTCTTAATGCACAAGGCGTACAGAAACATACCGCAGAAGGGCCTCACCCCATTGCAAATCCTTCGTTGCATATTTCAAAAATTGATCCAATCGATTCTCCGGATGATGTCATTTGGACTGTCTCATCACATGATGTCGTCGCAATCGGATATTTTCTCCTTCATGGCCAATATTTTGTCTCCCGGATCATCAGTATTGCAGGAAATGGAATAATAGAAGGACAACGAGGATATTTTAAAGTGCGTGAAGGGTACCCGATAGCCTTATTGGTTTCGGGAAGAATCGAGAAGGGAGCAGTCCGTTTAATCTCTGGCAATCCTCTGACGGGGCACGAAGTTCAAGGTGACGATTATCTTGGATTTGAAGACACTGTTTTTTGCGCCATTCCAGAAAATCACGATCGAGAATTTTTGCATTTCTTCCGATTAGGGGCAAATAAATACACATTTAGCGGCGCTTATTTGTCGGGACACCTCGATAATCGCCATCGCGATTATCCGTTTACAACCCATCAACATGGTGAGCATCGAGCCTTTATTGATAGTTCAATGAGCGATGATGTGATGCCTTTTAATATTTCCACTATGCACTTAGTGAAGGCGGTCTTAGCTGAGGATTATGATTTAGCCGCCGAACTGGGGCTTTTAGAAATTGATAGTGAAGACTTCGCTCTTCCAAGCTTTGTTAATCCCTCTAAAATTGAAATGATCGATATTATCAAGAAGGGCCTCCGCCGCTATGCTGCGGATGTTCTGAAATAATGCCATTTTCAAGAAATGAAGCCCTATACGCATTCAAGCTCAAAGTGCAAATGCCGGCTGCGTGAAAGCTCTCTGGAATAGAACCCACATTCCGCTAGTGGGCTGTTTTTTCTTCGATTTCTCGATTTTTGATCTGAATTTGACAGATTTTGAACAATATTTCATTCAATATTGCCGCAAAATTTGCAAATCCAGCTGAAAAAACGATAAATTCGAATCAAAAATAGC
>JBIRBM010000022.1:0-32018 GCA_044326545.1 Parachlamydiaceae bacterium
CAACATAAAATATGTGGGAGTGATAGACTTGTTTTTGAATATGGATGAAGAGCGTAAAAATAAAAGTTAAATCAAAAAATTGAAAATAGATTGCGAATGATTCGCATCATCGGTTATTTTTGTATAGAATTCTAAAAAAAAATTAATTGATAAAAATCTTTTTTATTATATTTTCAGCGGGAGCTGCTGAGCCCTGTATAGAAATGTACAGATTTTAGAGAGCGGCATTGGTCAACATATGCGCAAAAAATTGGCAATCAACAGGCCAACAAGATCCATTTTTTCAAGTAGAGGAGCTTATCTACAATGTCTAATTTTTATTGGTGTTCTGAATGTGGAAAACCAAAAGATAAAGAGGCTGAGTGGCCTCCTAAGCATATATGATTGAGTCACCTTACGCACCGGGAACGCGATGTAGGGGAAAGCGAAAGCTTTTGCCCGCTGCAAGTTTTTAACGGGAAAAAGCTTTCGCTTTCCCCTACATCGCGTTCCCGGTGCGTAAGGTGAGTTGCTAAAATGAGTTATTTAGTTGACATTAATTAAATAAAAATGATAAAACAATCTATTTATGTATTGTTTTTTGTTAGTTTCTATTTTTTTATTGTTTTAATTTTTTAACCAGGAAATAAAATGAGTTCTATTATTCAAAAATCGATGACTCACTTCGTCACTGATCAAGGGGTTGCGCTTTATAACTGTTTGACTCAACACCCTTCTACTACTCTAGCAGTCATCTCTAGTATTGGACTATCTGCAATCCTCAGGAATTTCCCGACAACGACAGAAAAAAACGATCGATTTGTCAAGCAATGCTTGAAACCAATCGTCACAGGCTGCTCTACTTGGGCGATCAGTGCGATAGTCTCTCAGATCGCGGGTTTGGGTTTGACTCATTTATTTCTGGCAACAATCAGTACTATCGCAATTGGAGCAAGTGCTTTTATCGAAGCGCGGAAACATTGGCAAGAGATGGCAAATAAAGTGAACGTCATGACACTCAACGTCCTGAATGACCCCTCTGATTGCCTTGAATTTCGCTCGAATTTGGGATCTCAAAAAATTGATCAACAAAAAGACCGTATCACAGCATTGTTGATCCCTCAACAATTTTATTTAGAAAAAGCAGGTTGCACAGATCAACTCTCGATAGACTCAGCGAAAATTCAGGATCGAATGAAAGGGCCTACGGTTGCTGAATTGTTCAATCCAACAGTCATGGCCGTTATGAGCCAGGCATTAGATAAAGCAGGATGTGAAACAAGTGAATGGGATACGATTGAGGAATTTGTAAAGGAATGCAAAGACATGCACTTATTCCATTTCGTTAAAACATATTCCGGAAAAATTCTTGGATTAGAGCAATCTATCATGAAAGCAGGGATATTCGAGACTTTGCCAACAGTCAATTCGACGGTTCTGTTGGATGAGAAAGCGACAGATGAACAGTTGCGGCTTGATTTAACGGAAAAACTTTTTAACCAAAATGTTTTTGATGCAATTAAACTCAATGACTCCTTTAAAAAAATTGAGGCGAGTATAAAGAATACTTTTGATGGTCCATCTCCATCTGTAGAGAGTCTAAAAGCTCTTGCGCAAACAAAATCGGGTGTTATTTTTCTATATTGTTTATATCAGTCCATTAATTTGTCATTAGTTAAAAACAACGGTAAAATAAAAGATTTAAATGAAATAAAAACATCTTTTAAAAATCAAATCAGTAATTCGGAAACAAGAGAAAAATGGCTATTAAATCAATTATCTGATCGCGAAATACAAGTGTTATTTACACAAGAAGCGACAAATCTCTCTAAGAAAGTAAAAGATCGATTCCATGATCTAAAAACCCAAAATCCAGGAGATGGCACTTGCGTCTGGTTAGAAAAGGCGACATGGCAAACGGATTACGAAGTCATTGCACCGAAAAAAGATGATGGCAAAATCAATATGGTGATTGCAACACATGCCCGATCAAAGAGACCATACCTCTTGGCTTCTTTGCATGGCCATTCAAGCAATAAAGAGAATGGAAGAGAGCTCATCAAGCAAGTCGTCACTGAATTTAATGAACAAAAAAAGAGTCATCCGAACCTCAAATTAATCATAGGGACCGATGCGAATACCAAAACACCCGACGATATAGCAGAATTGGATCAAGTATTAAACGATTTAGGCTTACAACGAACAGAAGTTGGTCTAACAACAATAAAATGTCGTTTGGTGACAACACAGGTAGATAAATGCCTTAAAGAGATTGCCGGTCAAGGTGATTTTGTCATCACCGAAAAAAAAGCGAAGCTGTTAAATGTTGGAAAAGGATCGCAAACCGGTTTTTGGAAAACTGGATTCGGATTATTCTTCAGACCGAGTTCAATAGATGACTCTTTACCAAATGCAAAGAATCCTGCAGATCATTACCCTGTTTATGCTACAGTAGAATGATCACTTAATAGATGATCTCGACTTTGCAATTGTTTGCACGAAGCTTCTTTGGGGAGCTTCGTGCAAACAATTGCAAAGTCGAGATGATGGCAAAAAAATAACGACGCAAGAGCGTTAGGGCGTATGATCAATTGATGAGACGTCTTAATAAAATTCAAATGTTTTTTATCTAATTTTTTATTAAAAATAAAATCTTTTGTTATTAAATACTCTTTTATATATAATATTTTGTAATTATATAAAATATTCTTCTCTCTCAAATATGAATCCAAAAATTGTACAAAGTCGAGTTCTATCGCTTAAAAAGTTGATGTTCGATAGAGTCGCTTCGGCTTCATATTGATTCGAAGGGAAATTAAAAATAAGGGGTGTTACATGATCTCTATTGAGAATGATTGTCCTAACATTTATTCTGAAATCCTTGACAACTTGTCTTCCAATCAAAAAGAGTTACCTTCATATTCTATTGCTTATCAGACTGTTCAAAGTCTTCTTTTATTAGAAAAGAATCAAGATCGTTTGACAAGAGAAAATCTTACTGTAGAAGTTAAAAATTTGACAGGTCTCGACATCCACGCAGTTGATAATTATCGTGATCTTACTGACTTTAAAACAGCTATTTTAAGTATGAGTGTCTTTTTAAAAGGGGGATATCAACAAGCACAAACAGAAGAGGATCAGCTTAAATTTTTTCGCTACGGTCTATGCGGTAATCTCACTCCCTCTTCTTGCTTTGAGATACGTTATGAAACATTGTATCATTTTTATGAACAAAGCCAGACCCTTGTTGGAAATCTAAAATTTCAAGTACAAGATTTGAATCGTAATAAAGGAGTGGTTAGTTTAACAGCTGTTGAAGAACAAGAATTGAGAGAATTTTTAATGTCAAATAATTTTTTTGATCGTCATTCAATTACTGAAGATGCGTTCCAAGATGCTGTTTTAGAATTACGTAAAGCAGAGCTTATCTCTTCAGAAGAATCTAGAAAGCCAAGTGATATCATTAATGAAATCTACTCTAATTATGATAAATTTGGATTTGGGCTGGATCAATTTTTAACGGTTGTTTCGCAAGACCCTCTTTGTTCTGGTTGGGATAACAAAACATGTGTCGACCATGTTGAAGATTACTTTGAGTTATACCCTGAAAGAAAAATTTTCCTTTAATATTCGCCTTATGCAATCCTGGTGGGTCAGGTGAGGTTTTAAGAGAGAATGTCTTAAATCCAGTGTGTTTTATCAGGATTTTGTTCGAAATATTTTTCGAATAAGTTTTCTAGTTCATTTTCTGGATAATTTTTCATTTCTGTTTTTAAATATTCTATAAAAGCCTCTTTTCCATGACCATAGTTAGGATATTGAGCAAAGGCCTCATGTATTAGAGTCATCGGACTCTTTGCTTGAGTTGAAATAATGAGATTTTTATCCCGCAACTTAGAAATGACAGGGTGTTCACTAAACATTTCTTTATCTAGATGATGAAGAGTAAAGAAAAATCTGCTATCTAAAAAAAGTATCAGTTCATCTAACGAGACCGGCTCAAACTTTGATTTGTTTTTGCTAATATTCATTTCCATAATCTCAAATTTTAATAAACCGGACAGGGTATCACTTTCTTTTAAAAAATCATAAAGAGTTTCTACTCTATGCTCAAAGCATCCCCCTGAATCTAAACCTTGCCGAATCAGTCTTAGCTTATCAGAATCTGATTTAGTGTTTTGATAAGCTTCTTGTAGGGTATTGACTGCTAATTCGATTCCTTGAATAAATCGATCTACCGTAGGATAGTTTTCTCCTGCATGAATGCTCATGCCGGTTAATTCATACACGTCGCGAGTAAGATTTTGGCGAGTTAACTCGTGTTTTTTATGAGCCAAACAGGCGAAACCTAAGACCGTTTGACGAGCGATTGTATGATTCTTTAGGGTTAGGTTCTCTTTATTTCTATCAATATCGAGCAAAATTGCATGAGAAATTTGGCTGATTTGAGAATCTTCAGATTGAATATGTGATCTTGTTTGTGGTTGCGAAAAATCAACCGGCTGATTTTTCTTTTCAGTTGGATTAAGAGAAAAAGATGATAATTCCATAAAGGCTCCTTCCGTATCTTTAATCTAATTATAATTAAAAATAATGATTTTATTATTAGTAATTATTTAATTATTTGTTAATAACTGACCATCTCGACATGTTCCAAACAGTGGACTAAAGTCGAGATGATCCGAGGAGATTACTTGCACTCCACAATCTAAGAGCCTGATTTACTTTTCTATCTGAGTGCTATCTGGAAGAATTTTTTTCAAAGATCTTAGGATGCCATTGATAGGAATTGACAAATAGCCTTCCATGGCTAAGCCGGCATTTCCAAATTTGTGCAATCCGGCTGTCTGCATGTCAATTCGCTGTTTTAGCTCTTCAATTTTTGTTTGATACGTCTTTATTTTGTCGAGTTCTTCAGGGGAGAATAGAATGGTTGTTTTTGAGGTGATCTTATTTGCAAAAGCTTTATTCTGAACAAACTGTTCATGTTCTTTATCCAACTCCTCATAGATCTCAATGATTTGTTGAATCAATTCTTTCTCATTTTTGCTTAATATTGGTAACTGGAGGAGGTTTGAAGAAAGTTCTTTGTACAACTCTCCAAACTTATTGAAAGCGTCAGCATGCCTCCCATCCTTTTTTTTCTCTTCTGTTCTTGCCCCTAAAATGTCTTTATCTCCCCAAGATCTGACAACTAAATTTGCAAGTTTAGCAGGAATCAGTTTAACGAAATCTTGGCTATTAATAAGATAGGTTCTTTGTTGCATCATCACGGGATCGCGCTCTTCAATGAGCTGTTGTATCACCTTTTTAGCATCTGTTTTTTTTCTTAAAGCTTTCTCCATTAATAGATTAATTAAAATAAGCTTTGTTTTATCAATCTCAGTTCTTTCCTCGTCATTTTGTG
This sequence comes from Parachlamydiaceae bacterium, assembly GCA_044326545.1. Classification (GTDB taxonomy): domain Bacteria; phylum Chlamydiota; class Chlamydiia; order Chlamydiales; family Parachlamydiaceae; genus JANWJE01. The sequence continues at coordinate 5,387 of JBIRBM010000022.1, forward strand.
AACTCATTCCTTTTAATTCAAAAAGTAGCTCCCGGATCGATTCTGTTGAGGGGTTTTGGAAGGGCAGACCAGTCAAGCTCTTCACTTTATTGGACAGTCGCTTTTGAAGAGACTCGATTGTATTTCCCTCTTTGATTTCCTCATTTTTTGTCCTTTCTATATGAGCGGTCTCTGCAATGTCTTTGGGTTGTTTTTTTTCAAATTTCTCTAAAGTTTTCTCTACTCTTCCTTGGGTCATGGTCGCAATCAATTGGGGATGCCCGTCCATTGGTTTGCCACTGACTCGTGTGTGAAGAGATGTTTGGTTTGCTTTTTGCTCTGCGGGGAGAGAAAATGCCTCTTCATAGAAAATACCAGTGATAGACCTCGGGCTTGAGGAGGAGGGGGGGCTATTGTCTACCAAATCTTTGCTTGTCTGAGAATCCTCTATTTTAGGACCACCTCCTGTTTCGGTCTCCGTTTTTTGTTTCAATGACTCAATAGAGTTTTTAAGATTCTCGATAACTCCTTTTAACTCTTTCTTCTGTTTTTCTATTTCTTTGAACGCTTTCGTTTCTTCTAATTTTGGTTTAGGAGAAAAGAAAATTCCGGAAAAAAATGACGTTTTATTTTCAGTTAGATTTGTCGTTATTTGAGTTTCTAATCTGACGAGTTTGAATTCATATTGAGTTAATAGAGCTTTATTTTCCTCCTCTGTGTTTTTTTCAAACATTTTGCGGCTCACCTCATCTGTTGTTTGGGAGATGGTCGGTTCGATCGGGGAACTCAATCTCTTGGAATTGGCAATAGGTTGAATCTTCTGCTGGTCGCCAAGATAATTAGGACTGATTTGTTTCATAATTCCTCCATAATGAAATAAAGCTAATAATACAAATTGATAGCGAAATAAACAATCGAGTCTAATCAAGCAAGTTGTGTGCCAAATATAAAGAAAAACATTCGTTTTGAAATGAAAAATTAAGCTCGTATTTAATTAATATGAAATTAATCGAAAACACACTGGAATTAAATTTAATAAAGTACTATCCGTGTTATAATGATTATTTTAATAGAAATCATTGTGAGGTTTTATGATGAATTCAACTCAATCTCGAGATCATCAGCAACATTTGAACCAGACAAGGATTGATCTTCTTGAAAATAAATTGGTTCATTTAGATCAATTGACCACAACAAGTCGTGTTAATCATGTTGAGTTAAAAGAAAATATAGAAGAGATCAAAAAGATTGCAATTGAAGTGATGATTAATCACTCAAGAAATCGGAGTCAAGTCGAGATCGGTGATTTGATGAACAACATGCAAACAAGGCTCAACCGTACACAACAGGTATTGGTTGCAAGAGATCAAACCAGCATTTATCAACGAGTCAAAGCCTTTTTTTCTCTCTGTGATGTTAAAGTTGATCGAGAAAATGAAAGAGATGCTCATCATGATCAAATCAAGAGGCAGGAGAGTGAAGCAGGTGAACAAGTGATCATCGATGAAAAAAAAATGAATCAGAGTTTAATCCGTTCTTTAGCTGATGTTCAAGAGCAAATTAAAGATTTCCAAACTCAATCTCTTGTTATCGAATACTTTAAAAAAGAGACATCCTTTCCGGAAAAATTAGCTGCTTTTCGGGATCGATTCATTCAAGGTCTTTTTGGATTTATATTAGATCAGATATCAAAAGGGATCTTCATCCTCTATCATTCCCGATTAAGTTTTGAAGAAGAGCAGAAAAAAATGGAGATGTTGAAGGCTGAATCTGGAAAAATTACTAAAAAATTAGCTGCTTTGAACAAAAAACGCGAAAAATTAGAGGCTGTAGAGCCAAATAATATCCGAAAAAAAATGAAACTGGAAATCGAAATTAACCAAATCCTCTTACAACAACTTGCTATTGTTAAAAAACAAAGGGACGTATTACAAAAGATAAACAATTTTCAAAAAAAGATTGAGTTAGGGAGGCAAACCCGACTCAACCTCCATTCAATTGGAGGAACCAACGTAAAATTACAGCTTCAAGATGCAACGCTAGATGGGATGTACCTCTCTTTTGATTCATTCAGAAAAACGCTCCAAGAGGCAGGGGCTCAAATGTATACTCTCACCCTTGATTCATCAATCGATGAGCCGATAATGTTAAAAGGGCTCTGTTTTTCTCCTGAAACATCAGATCATGCGGTTCAGCAAGCCTTGACCTCTTTAGGAGCTTTTAGTGAAGAGGGAAAAGAAGGAGCCGGTTGGAGCAAACTCATTTTATCAGATGGAACGACACTGATTGTCACCGACGAGGAGTCTAATCAATTAAAACAGCTTGGATGGCGGAATGAAAAAGGGGAGCTGATCCTGCATGCTGACAAAAAAATAGAGATTGAAAAAAGTGATTGGAATCCCCCCGACGGAGAAGTAAGAGGAACCGTCCTCTTGACATCCGGTAATACGGGGGTTTATGAAATGCATAAAGGGGAAATCTTGGCCTTCTTAATGAGGGGGATGAATGTGATGACCTTCAATTTTCGAGGATATGGAGAAAGTGAAGGCGTCTCCACGGGAGAGGGGTTAAAGAGAGACATGGAAGCGGCTTATCAATACATCAAAACCCAACATCATATCCCCGATGAAAAAATCATGGTTAAGGCGTTGTGTATGAGCGGGGGACCCGCAGCTCATTTGGCAGCCCGTCATCCGGATGTCAATTTATTCATCGATCAGTCTTATGCTAATTTTGATGATATTGTAAAAGACGAGATCGATAAATACGTCGATGATTTTGTTAAGAAAAATCAATTAAAGATGGATTTAGCAACAGCTCTTCAGGATTGGTGCTTGATAAATCTCTCCTCGATTGCTCATGCGGTGAGTCAATTGGCCGCCCCTGCGTGGAGTGTTGAGAAAGAGATTGGAAAAATCAAAGGTCATGTTGCGATTTTGCTGACAACTCAAGATAAGTTGGTCCAATTGGATCGAGATGTCTATAAGAATTATTCTGCCGCCTTGAGCAACAAAAAAGCCAAGTCTGTCTCTCTTTTCGCCATGGAAGGACACCACGGAGACTCATGGCTCAGATCCAAAGACCTGAAAGCATTAGTTCGATTATCCCCCAAAGAAAAAGTCATGAAAGAGCTTGAGCAGAATAAAAGAGACGGACGATCTCCATCAATTGGTGAAGCGTATAAAATCAGTTATAATCCTCGTAAGGCAAATCGTCTCATTAAATCTTTGGTCAAAGATCTTCCTAAAAAGGAAAAAGAAGAAGTTGTAGGTGATATGGAACGTTTACTCGTCGATTTTATGAACAAGCTTCCAGTGACCGACTGTTTGTCTAAATTTGATTTTAACCACCAACTCACCACCTATCTCGATCACCTCCCCCCCGATAACAAGATCCCGAGGGAAAAAATCCGAGCCCTTTTAGAAAGAGGATGTCTCAAGCAAGATAGATTGCAAAGATATAAATACGCCATTAGACAAGACGCAAATCATCAACTCGATCTTTTTCTCCAACAATATCCATGTGAAAAACCATACGTTGTTAGTGCGACTTTCAGGACAAAATTGAACACCTTAATCGAGGATTTTAATAAAAATTATCTGATTGAAGAGGTGCTCGATGGATTACTTGAAGATGTCTCTGAGGAAGAAAAAAGTCGGGTACAAGAGTTTTTCACTAGTTTGATTATTCCACGGGATCCTTATCAAGCTTTATATGATGAAATCACCGATTTTATCGATAAAACACAGCCAACTGCTCAAGAACTTGACAAGAAAATCAATGCTCTGGTCGATCTGTTGCCGAACGAGCATCAAGAAAAATTTAAACAATTTATTGGCAAGCACATCCATCGTTCTGCCGATCTTCTAGATGACTCAATTTTTAGAGCAAGACGCTACGAAGGACGCTTGCAAATGGATGCTTATTTGCAGAAAGCGGGATTAAAAAGTTCTTTTATCGACTAGGGCGTGTTATCAATTGCTCATCGCCTCTATTCAAGATGATTTCTCAAGCGATGTGACCACCCGCTTGGAAAGAACTTGAATAAAGGTTGTTTATCAGTGCAAATAGCGTTTCTGGTGCGTAACGTGAGTGTTTCATTCTGAGGAATGGCTCATGGAAACGGCTGGTGCTCCACTAGCCGAGTCACTAACAGCTGATCGATTTTATAATGGTCGATATCGACCACTTCAAACTTATAGCCCCCTTGAACCACAAAATCGGTCCGTTTTGGGATCTTGCGCAAGGTATACATCATGAAACCGGCGATGGTTTTATACGATTCCGTATCGGGAAATTCATTGATATTAAGGACCCGCATCACATCAATTAATGGTGTAGAGCCATCAACTAACCAAGAATCAGCATCGCGTTGAATAATTTGATCTTCTGTATAACTCACAAGTTCTCCCATCACGATGCTCATCACATCTTTAAGGGTAATCACTCCCATGACTAGGGCGTATTCATTGAGTACAACAGCGAAGTCACTGCCCGCAGCTTTAAATTGAGCTAGCACTTCATAAAGTGTAAGAGTGTCTGGAACCATTAAAGCTTGCTTCACAAGCCCTTGTTTTTTGACGTCAACTTGTTCGCCATTCAGAAGCTGTATCAAAATGTCACAACTTTCAACATACCCGACAATATTGTCCAATATCTGATCGACAACTAAAAACTTGACATGAGGATTATCTGCAATTTTTGCTTTAATATTATCTTGTGTTTCTTTTGTTGTAAAATAGACTAAACTTTCACGGGCTGTCATTGCTGAGGCGACTGTGCGTTGTTCTAATTCAAACACATTGCCAAGCAGTTCGTGTTCGTCACGCTGTAATACCCCCGATTGCGCTCCTTCGTCGACCATCGCCATGATATCAGCAGAGGTGATTTCATCATCGCGTTGGGTTGAGACACGAAATAGGCTGAAAATGAGATTGCATAATCCATTGTATAACCAAATAAACGGTTTAAGGATGGCAATCAAAACTAACATTGGCCTTACGATGACCAACGCAACCTCTTCCGGTGCCATCATCGCTAATCGTTTTGGAATAAGGTCTGCAAAAATAATGTATAATGAAGAGACGAAAAAGACTGAGAGGAAAAAGCTGAGTGATTCCAACCACGCCCCTTCAAAGAAGAGGGATAATAGCTTGAAAACATAAGGATTAAAGGCCGATTCTCCAACAATGCCCCCCAAAATTGTCACGGCATTGAAACCAATTTGAATAACAGTGAAAAAACTGCCGGGATGAGCTTGTAGATCTAACACTTTTTGAGCATTAGCATCTCCTTCATTTGCACGAGGTTGAAGACGCATTTTTCGCGATGCGGCTAAAGCGATTTCAGATAGAGCAAAGAAGAAACTCGCCGATATTAATAGGGTAATGATCACTGTATTTTCGAAAATGCCCATTCTGCACTCTCCTTTTTGTTTAGCCTCTAAGCTTACCGACCCTATTTTTTAAAGTAAAGGACTCACCTGACAGGAGAAGATGCGATGATGGTTCAATCAAAGCTCTCCGAATTTGTCTCAAGCGATTCATTGAGGAAAGAGTCGAAGAATCTCAATGTGCAAACATCGTATAATTGCCCTTCTTTTTCTTTTAAACACATCACTTCAGTGGGTTGAAAGTAAAAAACTTTTCCGGTGTTACTTGTGTTCAAGATGTGGATCATATAGGAGGCCAGCGACATGGAAGCGTGAATGTTTTCTGGGGAATCAATGGTCAACACTTTTAGTAATTCTTTGTGATTTCCTATTTCGTTTAACTGAGATTGGCTTTTGATTGCTCCGTCGATAAACCAAGCATCACTGAGCTTTTCTCTTGGAGTTAAAGCGACAGCACCCTCACATAGAATCGACCATTCTGCATCAGTTGGCGAATCCATATTTTCATTCCTCATTTGGAAGGCGTATAAAGCCTCCATTAATCGGAAAAAACTCGGCCTTGTCCGCCTTTGCCCCGTGATATGTTCAAATGACTCAATTAAGCAATGTTTGAATACATTCAGCCCGGGTTGAACGTTGACATCCACAGAAACATGTTCAAATATCATGGCTAAGTTGATGCATACGCGATCCCAGGCAAGATAGAGAATCAGATCATGCATGAAATTTTTTGGATCCTCAGCCAGAAGCTTTTCGTAGCGGCCAAGAGATGCAGAAAAAAAACTTGTATCACCATGAGATTGTAATACCCGCTGTTTTTTCTCAATTTTTTCAAGGAGAACATTTGGATGAATCATAGGAAGTGCCTTGACATAAGTCAGACATTCAACAAAAATCTGATCATACGCGCGAATAAGATTCTCTTGCTCTGATGCGTATGCAAGACGTGCGATGATAAAGGAATAGAGCTCGCTTTGATGAGTCAAATAAGGAAAATCCTCAAATAGATTGCCAAGATCGAGCAATTCAAGCAGAGAAGGCCAGCCTAATAGGATGTCTAGCGATAGGTCCTCTCGGTTGATTGCATGATCAATTAAAAGCTTGAAAGGCCAATTGTCACTGTGAGATTTTTTTTCGATGAGCTTAAGGAGTCGATGATCAACATAACATTGCATATTCGGACTATTTTTTTTTGAAGGATTGCTCACGATTTGTTGAGAGCTTGTTTTCAATTTTAGTGGCAACGTCGCTTTCTTGTCGATTAAAAAGGAGGAGTCCGGCTGCTTTTTCCACTTTTTGCGTCGTTGTCCTGAAATGATCGAGGGGAGTGTTTGATGAAATTGCGGTATTAGGAAGAATATAGGCGACGACCTCCTCTTGATCGTCTTTATTTTTCATCATGATGACTTTAAAAAAATGAGAAGGGACGGCAACATCGTTTTTTCCAATCACTTGATATTTCACAAATCGTCTTTTTCCTTCTTGATAAGGAAGGTAAAGGGGGCCGGTGATCACATAAACATCATGGTGTTCTTGAGTCAGATCCCTGACATGTTTTTCAAGTTTTGCCCAATAATTTCGATTAAACTGCGGGCTTTGGGGAGAAATATTTGTTAAATAAAACGTTTCTTCCATTTCATCGAGACTTCTTCGATGATCCGCTGCGGGGGCCATATGCCCTTGATCTAAACCGCTTCCTTTATAATCGGCGGGAGTGGCTCTTAAATGCTTTGGAATGACTTCATCTTCTTTAAATCTGAATTGAGAACGATCGGTATCGCCTTTAATAGTATCAGCTGTCAGGTGTTCGTAAACCCATGCAGGGTTGTGCGTTCTGGCATCATACGCTAAGGAGTAACCTGTTCGGTTCACAATAAAAGATGAAATTGGGTGTTCTGGAAACGCTTTTTCCGGTTCATAATGGGGGATGTTAAGCTCCTCATCCGGAACCTGAAATTGAGGTTTGCTAGACTTGGTTTTTGATTTTAACTTTTGGAAATAGTCATGTCTTTCAATCAAATGAACCCATTCATCAGTATACATCTTTATTTGAGGGATTTGTTGAGAGGCAATTCCAATTGCTATGCCAGTAATAAGCGTTGCCCAAAAAGAGGGCTTAAATAAAAATAGGCGGGTGGACAGCTGTTTTGGCATTGTGAATCGGGTCCTTATCAAGGGATACTCTATCGGTTATTAGAACCTGTTTTCCTATTTTTTGCCTTTGGGCTTGCGTGAAAGGTCTAAGGGATCGAAAATCCCAAGCAGCTCAATATTAGAAAATAGAGACCTGTTTGCGATTTTCGATTTCTAAGGCTTTCACGCAAGCCCAAAGGCAAAAAAATAGGAAGACAGGTTCTTAGATAGGCGATCTTAATTTCATTATCAAGATAAATTTTTAACTTTTTTGACTCTCAGCAATTCGGAGTGCTAGGGAAAATGAAGCGCAACGACGATCTTATTGAAGGTTCTATGGGACTTGCTCTCGAGGATTGCTCATCAATTTTAAGAAAAGATTTGCTCTTTCTCATTGATCTGATTTTTTAAAGATTTGATAAATAAACAAACCCAAAGCCATTCCAAGAGCTAAATAACCATCTGTAAAATTTTTTCTATAAAAAAGCTCAAAAAAACCTATCGCTGCAATTTTTTTAATATTTATCTTTAATTTTTACAATAAATTGATTATAAATTTTGTTTTGATTTAAACTAAAAAAGTTGTGAGAAATACATGTTTGTAGAATATATAAAAAATGCTGAAATGTATATCGATGCATACGCGGTTAAAGGGTGTAAGGGGGATGAAAAAAAATTCGTTAGAGCTAGCAGAATGTATTGCGTATTAGTCCCCACTTCATTTATTGCTCATGCAGCGGATACCGTCATCGGTTTGGGAGCCGCCATCTTGGCTATCGGCACGCTCGGGGTGTTAGGTACACAAACTGCTGAAAAATATTGTTATAATTCTAGTAGAGATTTATTAGCTAAATCTTACTATCATATCTTGCGGGCGATTAATCCAAAAGAAAAGGATCCATTTTCTCATCCAATTTCTGATTCATTTCCTGAATCATTTTTTGGTTTATTTCTTAATATAAGATCGATCATCTATAAAAACATTACCCCTTTTTACGACAAAGCTAAGGATTTATCCCGTTCAAGTAACTTCCTAGAAAAGCACGTCATCAGTAGATGCACATATGCATTATTAGCAGTTGCTTATCTTGTAACAAAGGTTGTGGAAGGAATTTTCTGCATACCGATAGCTGCTTTTTCTATCTTAACAGCTGGTAAATATAAAAATCTCAATCAATTGGCACGTCTAACGCTCGCAGCGCCGAGCATTATCTATCATCTTTTTTGTTGCATAATGGGATTCATCAATCCTAAAGGATGAATCCGGAGATGGGTTCCATGAAAACCATCAACATCGTTTCATCAAAGAAGGGGAAAGGGACCGAAAGGGGCCAGGTCCTGCGATCCTGCGATTTTTATGTGTCCTTGCGGTGAACGTGTTTAACAGGGAACAAACAAATCTCTATAGACAAATAAATCCATCAATTCGTCTTTTTCAAAGCTCAAACCGTCCCTCAATTGTGTGATGGCTCACATTAAACACATGTCGAAGGCGCTCTGATGTCATCACCTCCTCCCAAGAACCTGCTGCTTCGCATTTTCCCTGATTTAAAATGACAAATTGATCGCAAAATCGCTTGGCAGCTAAAAGATCATGAACCACTGTGATCAGGAGCTTTCCCTCCTTGGTTAAAAGGCGCAGGAGCTGCCAGATCTCTAATTGATGACGTAAATCTAAATGAGAGGTGGGCTCATCCAGTAATACAATCGGAGCATCAGTGGCAAGAGACCTTGCAATATAGACACGCTGCCGCTCTCCTCCAGATAGTTGGGAAAGACATTTGTGCTCTAAATGCCAAGCGTTGACTTGACGCAGCGATTTTTCCACTTTTTTTTGGCTATCTATTGAGCGGCATCCATAAGGGTATCGTCCCATTGCCACCATACTGTAGACATCAAAATCAAGAAAAAGTTGGGGGTTTTGCGGGACTAAAGAGATCGTTTTGCTCATTAGCGGGCGAGACAATTGGAGGAGATCTTCTCCTTGCCAAACAACACGTCCTCGGGTGGGAATCCAAATGTTTGATAAAGATTTAAGCAAAGTCGATTTGCCTGATCCATTAGGTCCCAAGATTGCATATAGAATACCCGGCTTAAATTTGAGTGAAATTTCTCGAATGAGTGAGGTTCCATTGATTGCATATTCTAAGTTGTCAATTTCGAGCATTAGATCTCCTGCCTATTCTTTTGCGGGGTGAACAATAAAAATAAAAAGAAAAGGGCTCCGATGATTGCGGATAGATTTCCGATCGAGACATGGTATAAATGAAAAAATCGCAAAGAAAAATCAAGAAGGGTGAAAATAGATGCCCCGCCTACAATTGAGAGGGGGATTAGTCTGACGTGATCGGGTCCATCAAGGCGTCGAATGATATGGGGAAGGATCAGGCCAAAGAAAGCAATCATCCCAACGGCAGCAAGAGCGCCGCCGGTCAAGAGAGAAATAGACAAAAATAAACGCCAGCGGACTTTTTTGACTTCTACCCCTAAATTGGCAGCCTCTTCTTCTCCCAATGCTAAAATATTTAATTCTTCTCGGTAGCTTAAGCAACCCCATAATCCAACGATTGTGAGAGGAAGCTGCATATGGACATGCTGCCAGCTCCGATCAATTGTAGAGCCGGCCTCCCATTCAGTAATGGTTTGGATAAGTTGCCATTGATCTCGTAAAGCATAAAGGAGAAGTCCTTGGATTGCAATCAAGAGGGTAGAAATGGCGATTCCCGTTAAAATTAAGTTCGAGATCTGTTTGCCTTCTTGTTTGCGCGATGCTCCGTAGACAAGCCCTAACGTAAGAAAACAGCCAATAAAAGCAGCGAAAGGGAGGAGGTAGGGGATAGAAAAATGCAGATTGAAGATAAACACAAGAACAACAGCCAGGCACCCTCCCGTGCTAATTCCCATTATGCTGGGCGACGCGAGGGGGTTATGGAAGATAGCTTGCATCACGGCTCCAGATGCTGATAATGCAGCCCCCGTACAGATGAGGACAATCAGGCGGGGGATCCGTTCATCTAAAAGAGGACTCCACCTTGTTGATTGGCCTCTTAATCTTGCGAGCGCCCCTTCCAAGGTATCTGTCCATGGCGTTTCGCCGTTGATTAGAGTGAAGATGGATCCTATCAATAAAAGGAATAAGATGCCTAAAGAAGTGAAGCGGGAGGTTTGTGTTGCATTCATACGTAATAGGTTGCTGCCAAGATCTGAAAAATATCGAAGTAAGCTAAGGCAATGTACTGTGTAGGGGAGTCTTGCACAACCTCATTTAAGTAGAAAATGCGCTTTGATCCATAGGCGGCTGTTTGATGTAAAGAAGAGGTGAGAATCGATTGTGGATCTCCATAAGTTGAAACCATTAAAATATCAGGAGCTGACTGCACAATTTCCTCTTGGCCAACAGGAATTTGCCATTGCGTTTCGCTCAAAGGGATTGAGCCGCGCAGATGGGGGCAATGACTTAGCGCCCTTGCGGCGAGTTGTCCGGTTAATCCCTTCACGGTTGGGAGGGCATAGTGATGGCGATGGGATAAATAGAGAAAATTAAGCGGATACACAGATGAGGCATATCTTTCATTTAAGGCCCGAAACCGATTGTCAATTGAGAGGAAGCAAGCATCCATGAAAATTGCCAGCAGTTGTGCTTCCAGAATGTGGTGGGTTGCATGCCCCACTTTAAGAAGAGCCTCTTGAATCTCATGAACTGATTGAATGTGTTTAATGGAGAAAAGATCGATCTGTTGATGACGAAGGAGATCAAGAGTCGATGGGTGCGAATAAGGGGCAATAAAAGCTAAGTCAGGTTTATTCAAATACAAGTGTTCGGATTGAATCTCATGTATATTTTTCGGGATTTTTGAGACAATCTCAAAGGGGTAGAGCTCATCGAATTGACGCACTCCTTTGGGTAGCGCCATGATTTGTCTTAAAGGGGCAATTGCGAGCAAAAAACTCGTTGAAAGATAAGTTTGAGGAAGAAATGAGAAGACACTCTCTTTAATTTCCAATAAACATCCATCATCGTCCCGTATCGACTTAAGATTGATTTTACAATTGATGTCATGCAACGATTGTTCTGAAGAATCAAGAAGCAGCTTCTTTAAGAGATGAACCTGAAGGCGGGATTCGGGGGATAACCGCTCAACTCCAGCGATTTGACTCTCTGAGAGGGCTAAAGCTTCATGATCCCACTGCTCAATGAAATTCAGGATTAAAGGCAAATCACCCCCAAGAGCTTTTTTTAAACTCTCTCGGTCTAAAGGGGACAGTTGTTGAAGAAGAGTGGAGGTTTTTAAAGTAAGTGTTTGGGGTGTTTCAATATTAAACACGGGAGGGGAGAAAGAAGGATGGAGGGCAAACGCCCACCATCCTATAATAAAACTTGCCAATAAAGAGTAAAGAAAGAACGGCTTAAAGAAAATGTGATCAGCCGCCTTCATCTGCTAATTAGCCTTTTTCTTCTTCTTCTTCTTCGGCATCTGTGATCAGCGCTTCTGATAGAAGAATAATGCCAGCTGTTGAGGCAGAATAGGTCAGAGTGTTCTTCACCACTTTTGCCGGGTCTATGACTCCTGCTGCAACTAAGTCTTCGACTTGGTTTGTCATTGCATTGAAGCCATAATCTTTTGGTGAGTTGAGCACTTCATTTAAAATGACACTGCCGTCAAAACCGCCGTTGGAGGCGATTTGCTTAATGGGAGCTTCGCAGGCGTACAGAACAATTTTCGCGCCGACCGCTTCATCTCCTTCAAGCTTTAATTCTTTAATGATTTGACTTGCATTGAGAAGAGCGACGCCGCCTCCTGGAACGATTCCCTCTTCTAGGGCAGCCCGTGTTGAATTAAGGCTATCGTCAAACATCTGCTTTTTTTGCTTCATTTCGGTTTCTGTTGCAGCGCCCACGCGAATGACGGCCACTCCTCCACTCAACTTAGCCCTTCGCTCTTCTAACTTTTCTTTATCATAAGAGCTTTTGCTTAACACAATTTCAGCGTCGAGTTGTTTAATCCGAGCTGCCACTTGCTCAGGGGAGCCGCTACCGCCGACAATGGTTGTTGTTTCTTTGGTAATGGTCACTTTTTCGGCAGAACCCATTGCGGATGTCGGAATTTCCTTAAGGGATAAACCGATTTCTTCGGATACAACGGTGGCTCCTGTCAAATCTGCGATGTCTTGCAGCATGGCTTTGCGTCGATCGCCAAAACCTGGGGCTTTTACAGCAGCCACTTTAAGGGTTCCGCGCAATTTATTGACCACCAATGTGGATAATGCATCTCCTTCGATATCTTCTGCAATAATCAGCAAATCACGGCCGGCAGACGCAATGAATTGGAGGATGGGCAGAAGCTCATGAATATTGGAAATTTTTTTATCGACTAATAAGATCTGGGCTTGATCCATTTCTATTGTCATTTTTTCAAGATTGGTACATAGATAAGGACTGAGGTAACCACGATCAAACTTCATTCCTTTAACAACTTCAATCGTTGTTTCAGTTGTCTTTCCTTCTTCAATTGTGATGGCCCCTGAATTGCTTACTTTTTCCATTGCCTCAGCAATCAAATCGCCAATTTCTTGATTTCCTGAAGCGGACACTGATGCGACATTGCGTTTTTCTTCTTTTGTTTTGACTGAAATGGCCGCTTTTTCGATTTCTCTGACCACAGCTTCTACAGCTTTGTCAATTCCCCGTTTAAGACCAATTGGACTGGCTCCGGACGAAATATTTTTAACACCGGCTTCGACTAATGCGCGTAAAAGCAGAGTTCCGGTTGTTGTGCCATCTCCGCATTTATCTTTAATTTTTTGGACAACTTCTTTGGCCATCGCAACTCCCATGTTCTCATACTTATCGGGAAGTTGAATATCGCGAATAATGCTTGCGCCGTCATTTGTAATGGTTGGGGCTCCCCAACTTTTTTCAAGAGCGACATTTCGTCCTCGGGGCCCTAACGTAAAAGCGACAGTGTCTGCCAGCTTTTTTATTCCTGTCAGGAGGTAATTGCGTGCCTCTTCTTCGAAAATAATTTCTTTAGGTGTTGTTGACATAGGAGCTCCTAGTTAAAATCTGTAATTTTTTCTCGGAAAAAATTAACCTTTGCGTGTCGAATCGATTAGCGGTTAATTCATTCTTTTCGTCTATTCACATCGTTCCTTCCACTCGAGAATTGAAAGTCCCGCATGGAAGGATCAGTTTAGAGAAAAAAAGTGAATTTTGCAAGCGATAAATCACTTGTTTTAGCAAATAGATGCAAGGAGTGCTAAATCGTATTCAACTGTTTGAGGAAATGATTCAAGACGCTTGGTTTGTCCACTCCTGCAAATCTAAGAGGTTTGCTAATTGTTGTGTTTTGCCCCCTCTTTTATAGACTTGAAAGCGCACTTGGACTCGATTTGCTTCAAGTTGTGATTCAAATTCCTTACCAGCAACATTGAACGCCTTCGCAACATTGAGGACATCATTTCCAAAAACCCCAAGTCCCATTCCCGCGGCGTTAAAGACCACGCTCTTGTTTTCTTTTTGGGCCAAGTCGATGCAGTGTTGAAATTGGGCCCTAAATCCTTTTAATGCACATAAAAACTCGATTTCATTGCGCTCAGGGCCAGGTCTCATTCCTCCATATCCAAAAGCCGGGGCTGATATCAAGAGCATATGGACAGACTTGATGTCTCTTCTGTTTTGTCCCTTTTGATAGGGGCGATTTTCTACGCAGAGGTATTCGATTTCATCTTTGGTAGACAACGCGTCAATCACAGCATCAGCCATCTCCTCTTGGGGCATAAAATAGCCATGCTGAACACAAGATTTCGTTTGCTCATCTAAAATGTGGCATAAGCCATTAAATCCGATGTTGCCTCCGCAATTGATCAGTTCAACTTGGTTAGGATGAAATTGGAGCTGAGCTTGAGGGCCTTGTGTCGGATCGCTTTTATAATGACGGACCGCCTCACCGGGGGGGAGGGTATAGGGGCCGCAAGCTTCACATCCATTAAATTGACTGGCAGCTGAATAAATGACAATATCATCTGAGGTTCTAGCGCCATCTAATTGGATGTCTCGCGCAACTCCCTCTGTATTTTTCCAAGAAAAGACAGCGGTCGGTAAGGGCAAGATTTCAACAGAGGCAACCTGAGGGGGGGCTGTACGTTTGGGGGGAGAAATAAAAGAGACGGTGGCGCCAATGGTTGATAAATGTTTGCTTAAATAGTCTTTGGCTTCTCTGTGCGATGCTCGTTGCTCTTCTATTGATTTTTCACTTGTAAAATTGTCAGAGATAGGGAGGACATTGACTATCGCATTTTGAATCTCTTCCATCGCATCATCTGGTGGCCGTTTTTTAAATACTGTTTGATTGCTTGTCTGTGATACCCTCTCTGCCGTGAGTGGATCAGCCTTCTGATTAGGCTCCTTATTGTCAGGCATCATGAAAGAGGCGAAGAATCCACTCACATGAGAAACAATAGAGAGGGGGTGCCGCTCGCTTGTTTGCCTGCTTTGTTGAGGCATCCCATAAGGTGGTAATTGAGGACTTTCTCTTAATGGATCCATATGTAAATTGCCTAGTTAAGGTTATTAAATAAAGTAGTGGTTTATATTTATTTAATAAAATCATAATCTTTTTTGTTTTTAAAGTCGATTGTTTTTGGTTTTTATTGTATTGTTTTTGTCGCGATTGTGTGATGGTGTTGTGACTCTCATTTACTCGCCGCATTGAGATCCAACATAAAAAGATGGCGACTATCCAGGCCGAATGTTTGTTCCTCTGTTTGAATTTCCCAAAAAATTTTCTTAATGAGCTCTATTCCTTCTTCATTAGGAAATAAATCGGAAATATACAACATGATTGTGATGGGGATTTTTTTAAGAAAATGCGGGTAATCTCGTGCGCGAACCGTATATTCCGATGCAAAGTAGGTGCAGCGTAATAAGAAAGAAAGATCCTCTTTTAACAGAATTTCATTCTGCAACTCTTTATTAACCATGCGATCAGATAATAGCTTGAAGGGTCTTTCAATCGCTTGAATAATAAAGGACCTGGGTAATCGATAAGCCGGTGGAGAGGAAAAAGTCAAATAGAGGCTTGTTTGGCCGGCTCCTATTTGATACATTTTCAAAAAATCAATGCTTTTTGCAAAATTCCATACCGAAGGGCCGTTTTTCTTTTTTTCGAATGTATTCAAAGAGAGGAGCATCTGGCGGCAGAGTTCTGTGATTCGTCCCTGATCGACCGCTTCAGTGGATGATCTTTGGTAAAAGGTGAGGGCAAGTCGAGCCAATGCTAAATCTAAGATCCGCGGATGTGTGATCCCTGCTGAACAGATCTCAGAAATCACCTCAAGCAGTCGATCACCCACTTCTGCGCTATCCAAAGGAAACCGTTTTTTTATATCCATCGAAATGGTAATCAGTTCATCGCAGGTCAGAAAATAAGCGGCTGTTTCTTGCGCATTAAAGTCCGGTTGTATCTCCTTTGTGATAAACATTCTTTTTAAGTGTGAAGCATAGACTGCAAGATCTGGGATGCAGTTTGTCGCGTGTTTAATATGGGCTGCAATCTTGAGTTTATTCATGTGAAGTTGAATCGTCATCCTTTCAATCATCCCGATGGGACTCTCCTGTTCTGATCTTGGAATGTGATCCTCATACCAGGCGGAGGGATGCACATGTTGATATTGAGATAACAGTTCAATCAGTTTTTGGCCGCATGCAAAGAGGTGGGGTGAAGTAAGCGCATAGGATCCAGCCACTAAGCTCTTCATAGCAATTGTGATAGCAATGAAGCCTTTATTTAAGCTAGGGTCTGCTGCTTTTATTAATTCCGATTGTGGAATTAAATAAGAGCTCTCAATTAAATAATCGGGAATTTTTTTCAATAAAGGAGCGGCTTCTGCTAGATCTGCCTCTTTAAGATGGCATTTTAATAATTGAAAAAGATATCGGTCTAACTCTTCAAAGAAAATGTCCTCGTAAGCGCGTATTGTCATCAGATCGGTGAGAGCCCGAAGAAAAGGAAGAATGTTTTTTGCATGCGGTGATAGACGCATCACGTGATCAAAGAGCTCTTTAACTAAGGGATTGGGCATATTTCGGGCAGCATGTTCACTGATCCATGATAGGTTCCCTGAATATGAAGAAAGCGTTGTGATGCAAAAAGAGGCAATACGGAATCGCTCATGATCGGCATCTTCCACAGGAGCTGGTTGTTGAACAAGCTTTAAAAGCTTCTTCAGTATCATTTTTGAATCAGCATCCTCTTGATTGGCATCTTGGATAAATGTCTGGGCCGATATCAAAAAATCTCGATAGAGTGGAGGGTCTTTCAGGACAATAGGAGAAAAAAAAGAGTGTGTCAAAAAAGAAAGAGGGGCTGGGGTCGATGCTTGTTGATACTGCTCCACGATTAAATGCTCTGCTTTTTGCCCAAGAATGGGGTGAATTTCAATCAAAATCTCTCTATTTTTTTTAAGTGAAAAATCAAACATCTGCTTGAGAAGAATGGTCGCAAAGGTCTCTTTTGATAAACAACCCACAGGAGGGGCATTTTCCTCAGGCAGAAGCAAGAGCCATTGTCTCACCTCTTCGACTGTCCAAGAATAATGAGATAAATGAGTCAGAAGAGAAAGATCCGAGGCAGTTGCAAACCGAAATAGAGAATGCATGAGAGGATTGGAGCGGCTTGAGACGCATTTTAGAGCTAAAGAAAACAAAAAATCTCCACAAGGAGGGAGAAAATAGAGCGCAGCTTGCTCCAAGACTACTTTTGATGAGGAGAAGGCCATCTTATCGCACTGTTCTATAAATAATGTTGCGTATGTTGCAAGAAGCTCTTGAGGAAGTGGTGGAGACAATTTTTTTGCATGAAACAAGATGATCTCATGGATGAAGGGGGTTTGCGTTAAGTAGGGAATCTGTTCATGAAGTGAGAGGATCGATCCGATCGAATCGGGAAAATGATGTGCAGTCATTTTCAATACTCTGTTTTTAAGGTCATCCGGTGCCTCATGTTGAAGAAAAGAGGTGACGATATTGATGAACGCATGTTTGTAAGAGGTCCCTTGCGCAGGAAAGTGCTCAATAAGTGCGGTGGTTGATTCCATTTCTTTGTTGCGCAACGTCTCTTCCATCCGAGCAATAAGTGCTGCCTGATAATTTGAGGATGCGTCATTTTCCAAGGGGATTGGTTGACTATTGATTAGGCACTGATCTTCAATCAGCTTTGCAAGAGAGGCAGAGGTATGAAACGTGGAATAAACAGGGGCAATCAATTCTTTTTTACGATCTAATAAAACATGGAAAAAGTGGAGGTCATCGGGAAAATTTTCATGATAAGCGCTCAAAAGGTTGATAAAAGAGGACAGTGTTGTGTTCTCTTGTAAAGCACTCAAGCTTTTTGCAGCGATTGTTCTCTCTTTGCACAGCACGCTTTTTTTAAATAACCGGCGATAGGCTGCGCCTCTGGCTTTCTCAGGCAAAGGCTCCTTTAATTGAATGATTTTAAGAGCTTTTTTCCATTCATGGTTTTCTAAAAGAGTCGAAAACAAGGCTTCGGTTAAAAAAGGGCGTATATACGCATTAAGCTTTAAATTAAAAATGTCGACTAACCCTGTTTCTGATCCTCTATTATCATAGAGAGTCGGAGGTGGTCTATCAATTGAAAGAGCTTTCGCATTGCCCATATGTCCATCTTGAGGTTGAATCAGGATATCCTTGATGTAGGATTGCCCTTTTTCATCATCAAGCAGAAGGAATGGTAAGAGGCGCTGATCCCCTAAAAGGATGAACGCTTGGATATAATATTGTAAGGATTGCGCGCAGCCTTTCTCAGCCAGGAGGTTGATAAATTGGATAATCGACTCCTTAGGAGGTGTTTGATGGCAGCGAATCAGAAGTGGAAGAAGATAGGTTGTCAATAGAGTATTCCAAGGAGCTGAAGGCTCTTGCGGAGACAAGCGGGCAAGTTGACTGCATTCCTCCCACAAAGAGTCTGGAATGATTTTAAGATCGTTTTGGTAGAGATCTAACAGCTGCTTAATCGAGCCTCGTGTAAGTTTCACAGAGGTCTTATCGGGTCTTGCCAATAGGAGATGGATCGGGAGTTTGAGGCAAGGGGTTGGGATGAGTTGCAAAAATACACACATTTTTTCTGATAGGAAATCGATCTCATCTTCTGATAAAGAGGCGATGTTGCAAGAGAGAAGATGTTGATGAAGTTGAGTGATAAAAGCTTTTTGTTTTTTTGCATTTAATTGAGGGTGAAATTTTAGAAAATCAATGCAATAGGCGATCGATCGATCGTTCCAAGGAAATGTTTCCATGAAATATTCACTCTCATCTGTCGATGTGAGGACTAACGCAAAAAGCTGTCTGGTCCATTCTGCTATGGGTAGTTGGCAGCAGCGGTTGATGAGATTAAATTTAAGGGGATTGTCAAGATGAGGAAGATAAAAAGAGGTGCTGGCGAGAAAAAGGGAGGCTGTCTGTTCAGAGGCATAATCAAGTTGATTGATCAACAAAGAAAAATAAAGAGAGACGAATTGATTCGACGGGATGCGATGTGAAACTTGAAAGAGATGAGCGAAAAAAAGGTGAATCTCCAGATTCATTTCAAAAGATGGGAGCGCATCAATCAGCAGCTGCTCCACAACTGAAGGAAAATGTTCGTTTTGCAAGATGATCGTTTGATAACGGATCAATTGTTGAGCATGTTGAAGTTCTCCTAAAGAGAGAAGCCTCTGCAAATTCTGTTCAAAAGCTAAGGGATCGCCTCCCTTTTGAGGAGTTAAATATTCATTCACTGCCTTGTCTGCTTCTTCACTATTTGCACATCGAATCAAACCATCAATTAACAGAGGCTTGCCTCCGAGCAAAGCGATCGCCTTAATGAATTGCTTGGCTTGTTTAAAGGAATGAAAAGAGATTAAATCGAAGATAAAATGGACAAAAGTTTTAAAGTCTTCGGATGAAATTGCAAGTGTTTGAGGAGGGAGCGAGAGGACATGATGAAGAAGGGTCATCCATCGTTTTCCCTTTCTTTCAGGACAATATCGACCTAATAGAAGCAGTTCTTGCCAAAAAGAGGGAGGGGTTTTATCCAATTCGTTTCCACAACGTTGTATGTTGTAGCGAATTAACTGATAGGCAAGATCTGCCGATTGCTTTTGCGGATGATGCAAAAAAATGTTGAGAAGAAAACAAGGGGGAAATGGCCGATGATGAAGCTGTGAAATAAAAGTGGGGATGAGCTTCAGTAAAGAGGAGATCTCATCGTCAGAAAAAGTGTCGGTTGAGCCTTCTTTAAGAAAGCGGGTGAGTGTCTCGGGATCAAAAGAATGAGTTAATAACCATTTATTCCACTTAAAAGGGAATTGGTTTGTACTGATCAAATCAAGGGCGTAGTGAATGGTTGCATCGTGAATCGAATTCAATTGTTTAGATCTTAACAGATCAAGAAGATTCTCATGTGGTTCTTCTTTTAAAAGAGGGACGAGTAAAAACAAAACCTTCTCTTCAAACGGAAATTGACAAATGAAATAGAGTCTATCTCCATGCGCTTTGATGCTCAAAGCGTATGAAAGAAGAGGGAGAAATAGTTTTAATTCCGCAAGGATCTTCTTTCCTGTTTCAGGTGATATTAAATCATTGCAATAAGGGCGATATTCAGACAAAAGCTGCGAAATAAAGCCTAGGGGTCCTGGAGATTCATGATGTTGAAACGCTTCTTTCAGGCATTCTTCAGCTAATCGTGGAAATAATGGGTGGTCATCGGGAAAGCAGAAAAAAGCGTTGAGGAGATAGAAAAAATAGGGACCCTCTATTTTTTTTTCGGTGATGTATTTGCGCATTTCAACAAGCATATAAGGACCTTGATCTGAATCGACAGTCATAAGCTTGCGGCTCATGTCGAGATTCGGTGCTGTAAATCCCATGTGGGTGAGGGCTGTGATGAAGCGGTAAAATCCAAATTTATGTGGTTTTGAGGCAGTTGTTTGAAGAATTCTTTGTTGAAGCTCGTCAATGATTGTGACAATGTCCCCCTCCATTTCAGAGTAAATGCGATATAAGCCGTCGACAGGCATATAAAACGCTTCTAGAGAGAATGAACTGAGGGTTTTGATCGATGGATCAAGGGTGTGAATCGAAATATCAAGAGGCAGATCTTGTCTGCTAGAAGGGGCAAAGCAAAACCTGGTCATGCCGTGTTTGCTTGTGATTCCGTTTTCATCGGGTTTGCCGTAAAAGAAAAAGGGATCGCGTCGTTGCGGGATGAAAGAGGCAGAGGAGGATCTGTTTTGAACTAGGCGATTAAAAAAAATATTTGCAATCTCTTGTGCTTGTGAGAGGATGATGCTGGGGTCTTGGGAGGGAGATTCGGGAAAAAGGATGATTTGGATATCATGATCGGCAATCCGGGAGTTGGAAACAAAAAGCTGCGCCAGATCGCTCCCTTTATGGCAGATCATGAAACGGGGGAGTGCTTCTTTTTGAGATTGAAAAGCAGAATAGAGTCCATTTGCGATGTCCTCGATGGAAACGTCGATCTTTGGAGTCAGTTTCACTCTATTGAAAAGGATTGATGAGAGGCTTTGCCGGGTCATTTCTATATGAGAGCGACTTGGATTTAGCCAAATAGGTGTCGACATGATCTAATCATAACTTTATATCGGTTAAAAGAGTGTTTAAACATGGATCTTGTTTTAAGCAGAATTCTCGCATAATTGCACTCTAATTATCAATATTATTCTTTTTTTTATTTGATTTTATAACTAATTTTTTAGGTGAACTGGTTACTCAATTTCTTACTCGCCTTACACAGCAAGAGCGCTTTTTAATGTAACTCTAACGCTTTTTCTATTAAAAGTTTAAAGATAAATAGGTGTTTAAAAATTTTAGCTTTTGTAATTTTTAAATTATTTTATTACAAAATGAGTTGTTTTTGTTTGGGATAAGATGTGATTAAATGAATCGCGGGCTTGATATTTTACTCACCTTGCGCATCGGGAGCACGATTAGGGCTGAGTCAATGGTTTTAGGTTGCTTCTTTTTGATCGTCAGAGCGTTCAATTCACCCTAAATCGCATTTTTGGTGCGTCAGGTGAGTCTTTTAGTTTCTTGATTTGCGACCCCACATGTCAGGCAAAACATCTCACGCAAGCAGTCTATTTTTGATTGCTTCCAGATGACTCTTAATAACACCCTTCGCATGTTGAGAATCAAGCGGTTTTAGTGAAGTTGAACGGGGAAATAATGTCTTTGCATATGTACGAATCTGCTCATCTAATTCTTTGCGAGAACCGTCTAAATGATCATACTTTTTATTGTTTAAATTCTCTTTAATTCTAAGGATTTCTTTGTAATTTTGAGTTTGAGTCTTTTTATCCTTCATTTTTTCAATACAAGAAAGTATCTGATCAATCTCTTTGGATGCTTCGCGATTAAATTTTTTTTCAACCCGCAGCCTGATGATTTGGTATCCCCCTATCAAAATAAGCGTTCCTGCACCTGCAGCAATAGGAAGGGAGGCTGCACCAAAGAGGAGAGCTGCTAAAGAGGATAACAGAAGGGCAGAGGCTAAACTTCCTGCTAAAATGGAGTAGTCCAGTTTTTCAAGAGGGGCAATGTAGCATTCGTGAAGGGGTTTAACAGCAGGATAAATCGCTTTTTTCCACAGTGTGGTACTCGATAAGCGATGGATTTTCTCCTTGGTGTAATTCACCATTTTTTTTTTGGCTTCAACCCCTTTATTGATAAAAAACAATGAGGTGGTGTAAGCCAGATCACAGACTCGCCCCGTGCAACTGTTGATAGAGATCATGCGACTCCTTTTAACTTGTTTATTTTTAAGAAAACAGATAGGTTTTAGACTCTGTTAATCGTGTGGTTATCTATGAGATCTCATCGAATGATTCACTCATTATTTGCAAGCTTCAAAGAACACATGATCCTTTTATGGGTTCATCTAAAAGTGAAGCTCATCAATTTGACAGATTATCTTCGAGTCATCATCCGTTACTACCCAAACCGGCGTTTTGCAAAAATCGATAGTGCGCTCCTCTATTCTTATCTTTTTGTCAATCCTTATCGTGAGAGCAAACGCTACTTAGTCAAAAAAGGAGAGGATGAGATCCACACGTATGGTGAGACTCCGCTCACCACGCTTGAATTGATCGCTGGCAAATGTGAGATCCAGTCGACAGATGTTGTTTTTGAGTTGGGATGCGGCCGGGGAAGAACGTGTTTTTGGCTCCATGAATTCATTGGGTGTTCAGTGATTGGGGTTGATTATGTTCCGATTTTTATTCAAAAAGGATATGCAATTAAAACACGATTTCATCTTCAAAATGTTCATTTTCGTTTGCAAGATCTCATTCAAGTCAATTTTAGCGAGGCAACCGTGATTTATTTATATGGAACTTGTCTTTCACCACCCTATATCTGCCTGTTAATTGACCGGTTAAGTCGACTTCCAAGAGGGACAAAAATTATCACTGTGAGTTATTCATTAAAAGAATTTCAGCCAAAAGCTCCTTTTCGTATCATGAAGCGATTTCCAGCGAGATTTACTTGGGGAGAAGCAGAGGTCTATTATCAAATAAAAGTCTAGAGTGTCTGGCTTCCCCTCTTTTTTGGCTTGACTATCCAACCAATAACTCTGCTTGGCGGCGGCTATTTTGAATGATTTGATTGATGGAAGCTGCACTTGCTTCATGTTCTTTTTCAGTGGCTTGTATCGCTTGACTATAGTCGCCGATTAGATCGCGAATTCGATTATAGCGGTGTTCAAGCGTTGTTTTTGTATATTCAACCACTCTATCGGTTAAATCAGCGCTTCTTGCACAAGCATCACCCAGAATTTTCAAAGCGGGATGAAAACCCATCGCTGCGACCTGGCAGATGACGCCCGCGGTATGTAGATAAAAGCTCCCCTTTTCCTGAAAAAGATCTGCTTTTTTAAGGCTTGTGTCATGATGGGTATCATGCATCAATGCACGCGAATGGAAATGGAGAACTTTACGTCTCTGTTGAATCTCTTGATTTTTCTTTGCTACCTCTAAGAGAAGTTGTTCGATCTCGACGTTTTTCACTTCTTCGAGATATTTTTGAATATCAAATCGATCGAAATGAGAAGGGCGATTCGAAGGGCTGACCGGTAGAAGAGGTTCTGGATTTGACTTAAAAAACCTGCCGAAGATTCGATTCCAAAAGGAGGGAGTAGAAGCTGTTTTAGTTGGCTGAGATGTCAACGGATCAGCACTCTTTATTTCAAGGACATCTTGAGAAAAAACGTGATGGAGAGGGGAGCCTGAGTAGGGGAGACTCTGGCTCGATTTGTCTGATGAAAAACTTAAGGCTTCTTCTTTTCGTAATGTTGAATAAACGGTGTTTGATCCATTTTGCTCTTTAGTGTTAATGTCGCTCATGATTATCTAGTCCTAATTAAATGGGGGGTTACGGAATGACTATTTTTTTAATATCAATTGACGTATTTTATTTAGACGTTTTAAAAATTCAATCCAACGCTCTTTAAAGACTGTATCAGCGTCAGCAGTTGTCATCAAGCGGTTGCGTGCGTCTTCAAGTTTATCTCCATAATAGCGATCGCGATGGAGATAAGTTTCATGCGTTGTATGATGATCATCCATGACTCTCTTGAAGTAGGCTTTACTTCCAAATGTAATGGCGCTTAATCCTGCAGCCGTCGTTGTCGCAATGGTGCCGGACAGAGGGGCTAAAGCGCCGAAACTCACGCCCGCCGCAATTGTTCCTGCGATCAAATTCGCATACCAAAGGAGATTTTGAGCTGTCCCTAAACGGTTGGCAATGTTTTGATCTTTAATCAGAATCTCTTTAATGTCTAACAAGAGTTCTTGCTGCTTTTTTTGAAAATCAAGATACTTAGAATAGGTTCCTTCAGCTACAGCAGCATGTTCTTTTTCCAATTCCGTGTGCATGCGGAAAATAAGAAACATGATCGATTCAATCGTCTGTTGATTCATCATCGCAAGAATATCGTCGATGTCGCTCGACATTAATTTTCTTTTCGATCCCTCTTTTTTAGAGACGGGTGCAAAAGAGGCTTCTTTCAAGTCAGGAAAAAGATGGGAGGGAGGCTCTAAGTTTGGAATTGGGGCAATGGCTTGAGCCTCTTTATCGCAGACTTCCTCAGAGACTTTTGTTGAACTGTTTTTTGTGATGCCCTGTCTGTGGTATCCGGTAAAAAACGAGAGGAATTGATTCCACGAATAGGAAGAGGGCTTTTCTATTTCAATGGGTTGAGGTGGTAATTGATCAGGAGTTTTCGGATTTAAAATGTCCTGACTGAATACTTCATGGAGCGCTATTGCCGTGTGACTGGACTCTGTTATGTTCTGTTCATGTTGCCAAGCAGCTGATTGCTCTTCATGAAATGGCAAAAGATGATCATTTGCCCCAATTTTTTCAATCGAATTGATATCACTCATGATACACCTGTTTTTTCCATACTTGTTGCATAAATGTCACGTGTTTTAAAACACGTTGATCGCCCGTTTTTGCGGCGATTGATTGAGCGATTTTCAATGCTTTTAGCCCCATTTCGATTTGCTGAAGCGCAAAGTAGCAGTCTGCTGATTGGGTGTAGAGATAAGGGTCTTGTACGCGATCATCGTCAAAGTTTGCGCAGACACAATAACAATCAAGGGCCTCATGATAATCTTGCTGCATTTGCATCGAAGCCCCTAACCCTTTCCAGCCTTTTCTTTCGTAGGGAAACGAAGAGATGAGTAAACGAAAAAAAATGGCGGCATCTTGATAACGTTGATGTTTGTAAAGGGTGTAAGCGAGGCAGTAGATTTCATCCTTTTTTTCTTGAGAAAAAAAAAGAGGAGTTTTTTCTCTTTTGTGATCCTCGTCGAGGTTAGGATTTAATTTTTTTAATTCCTTTTGGTTAGATATCATATTTTTACTCAAACTTTGCATTTGTTGAGGGTTATAATAAAGAAAGAGGGTTATCTAAACAAGCAGAAGAAAATAAAAATCATGATTGTTGTAAATATTTTTTTTATCATTTTATCTGTTTACAATAAGCGTCTTTAATAACGCGTTCTAAGGGGGTCGTTAACCTCCTTTCATTCCGGCAATGATGGGACGTTTGGCTTGATCTTCTTTTTTATCGACATCTTTGAGAATCATCAGCAGCCGATCGAGTTCCTTGATGATGATTTCCATTTTTTGGGTTTGGTGACGATTTTCTTTGTCCCAGTTGTCTGCTGCTAAATGTAAGTTTTCAATCAAACGATCTCTTTCAATCGCGCTGAAGGTTGTTTGATTTTTTTTTAATTTTACCCCGAGCTCTTTTAGAATCTCAATGTTTTCTAGTAATTTAGCAGATTCCTTCATCTCCACACTGTTATTTGCATCTGTCAGATGGTTGATTTCGCAGATGACTTCATTGATGAGACGCATTTTATCTTGACGTTGTTGGACTTCTGCTGCATGTGTATCGATAGAATTTTTCATGGTCTCTGCTCGAAAAATGTAGAGTTTTCTTACTTGATCTGTCACGGATGTATTGGGTAAGTGTTGATGCGACGTGTGCGATGATTGAACGTGATGTTCTGGATCTAACGTGATGGAAGAGGGAAGGGAGTCTGACATAAAAAACCTTTTATTGTATTTATTAGATATTTTAAATCAGTGATGATAGCAAAGTTGCTTGATTATGTAAATAAGAGGACTGAAAATCATAATGGCTTTCAGCCGACGAAAAAGTTTTTTCAATTCAGAGATGTCTAAAAATATTTAAAAACTCACCCTGCGCACGAGGAGCGTTATTTGGTCTGAGTCAAAGCGTCGGCCTTCAAAGGTTGAGTGAGGGAGAAAAATTCAAAGACTATTCTGATTGAGGATCATCCTGTCCAAAAACTCTGATTGTTCTTTTTTTTATATCACAGACATTTTGCTTTATTTGTTCTGATTTAGTATCCTACTTTTCTAAATTGTCTTTAGACCCCCATTCCGCTAGTGGGCTGTTTTTTCTTCGATTTCTCGATTTTTGATCTGAATTTGACAGATTTTGAACAATATTTCATTCAATATTGCCGCAAAATTTGCAAATCCAGCTGAAAAAACGATAAATTCGAATCAAAAATAGC
>JBIRBM010000071.1:0-2619 GCA_044326545.1 Parachlamydiaceae bacterium
GAATTCGTAATCGAGGATGAGGTTCTCTTTTTGCCAGTTGGAAAAAATCCGTGTCCGCCAGTTGATCTATTTCTTTTTGAAATGCGTTCATTTTACACTGCGCCTGTATTGATTAACCGGAGGATTATGCACTAAAAGTTATTTTTGATAAATAGTATCAGATGGCTTTCCGTGAATTAAAAATTTTACGAGAAAATGCCATGCGTGCGTAAGGTGAGTTATATATGCATCTAGATGGATATAATGGTGCTGAAATAACCAAAATGAAATGTAATGCAATCATAGAAGTCTCTAAAGAACGAACATAAAAGACTGTTACAAAAGTTTAAAGAGAAAGCCTCTTTGGATTCATGCGCTCAAAGATAGGTACAGACTGATCAAGACGGACAAATGCATATGGTCTGCTATATGTTTTTCCAAAGTTAACCGCCTGATTTAGTCTTCTTGAGTCGATCCAGAAACGTAATGTATTTACCTGAATACCCTTCAGAGAAAGACCACTGCTCAACTTCAGACAGATTAATATCTTGTTCCAAACAAATATTAATGGCTTGTTCTAACCCCTGTCGGTCATTCCAATGGTAGAAAGCTCCTAAGCGATCTTTCACACTATCCACTGGGCGCAGTAATTTGACTTTACCGAAACGCGTTTCTATGCTTCCGAAATCACGCACATATTCATTTCCCACGGCCGCTGGCGGAGATACAAACTCCACAAACCAAGGACATCCCGGATGTTGAAAATACCCCGCCTTTTCAATGAACTCTATGTCCAATAACGCTTTCTTAACTTTCTTCATGTCTTCATAAGTCACATAATCCAAATCATATGATTGATATCGGTTTTCAGAGTAAATTGTGACACAAGCCCCACCAACAAGAATGACGTCGATGTCTCGTTTTCTGAGCTCCTCTGACACATAACCTGCCAATTCTTTGAGACTGATATTTTTCCAATCAATCATAAGGGCTTTCCTTGGCGTCTTGGTCGTTTTCTGGTTATTTGCTCATAGTATTTGTCGCGCACATCTTGAGGGAACCCATCGTAAGCCCTCTCCAAAAACGCTTTCAATTCTTTCAAAAAAGGATAACGCGGATTTAATTGATATAGCAACGTCTTGCCTTTGCGATGACTGACAATGATCCCCCCTTTTTCCAATCGAACTAGAGCCCTTTGAAAACTAAAAAGTGGCGTTTGAAAAACTTCTCTCAGCTGTGAAGGATAACATTCCTGATTGACCACAAGATAGAACAATATCTTCTCAATAACAGCGTTACCAAATAGAGACTCTAACATAATTAACCACCTTTTTTGGTCATAATACCACTAATATTGGTTGTTGTCAAATATCGCCGACTGTTGTAATCTATTGCTTCAAGTTGTGATCTATCGGAGATATCATGAATCAAATTCCAAGAACACTCTACACCAAATGTTTCAAATTTGAACTCACTCAACGCTCTCACACCCTGGGTGACAGTGGTCTCTCAAAAAAATATTTTTATGAAAACACCAAAAGATTGATAGAGCATTGTTATTTGAGGGAAGACGAAACCATTATTAAAGTAGACATTTATGCATTTGCAGACCCGTGTCAGTGGTTTAAACAATTTGATAATGAAATTTGGGAAAACAACTCTCCTTTGCTTACACAATATATCTCAGAAGTCTAATCAAATCTCTCATCAATAATGGTGCACTGATGGTGCACTTAATCCCAAAAATAACCGAAAATTTTCACAACTCATTGACTTTGCTATTGGTATGCATTGTCAGTTGTTATAGATTATTTCACGCTGGACTGTTAATCCGTTGGTCGTAGGTTCGAATCCTTCTTCCGGAGTTTCTTTGTATTAGGCAGTTACAACTCTCGTTGCCAAACTTAGCTTCAATCCAAAAGACAAATCAGACAAAAGAGACAAAACCTTGATTGTTCGTTAACATTCAGAATGCTGATACTCTCATTTTTTCTTGAAGTTCACGATTAGTACACCAAAAGAAAAATTTAAGAAGGATTTAAGCTTTCAGAATAGCACATGAACATGAATTTTGAAGGGTCACCTAAGGATTAGTAATCCGTCGTTGTTAACCAACAACCACAACGGAGGAAAAAATGGCATACAGACAAGAACGCAAAACAGAAGATGGTAAATTAATTATTCCAAATTCAAAGGCAGTTTTAGGATGGGGGTCTAATGCATCAAAATCAAAATTACCAGAAAGAAGTGGAGTCCTGACAAAAATTCAGACATAAGGCTAAATTTTGTTGTGAAAATAGAGTTGGACTAAAGAAAAACTGCTTGAAGCATAGCTGTAGGCGAGAAATGAAAAAATGGGGCAACTTGGACTTGAACCAAGGACCAGCGCGTTATGAGCCCCTTCCCTCTTCTTAAACCACCGCAAATTACAGTAGCTGACAGCAACCACTATACAGCGGAAAACCCCTTTTCGTCCATGTTAATTTGATGCCGTTTGATGTGATACCATTTATCAAAAATAACTTTTAGTTCTTGCCCATTCTCTCGTACATAATTGACGTACAGCACCGACTGTTGAACAGAAGTTGTTCCAGGCATCGCAACAACTATCCAGAATGTGTTCGTACGAATCAAAACAGC
>JBIRBM010000006.1:0-79560 GCA_044326545.1 Parachlamydiaceae bacterium
CCGCTGAAGTTGAGAGCGCTTATCTCGAATCGATGGTTGAGCTTCCTTCTTTGATCGCAATACGCAATCAGGACGACAGTTATCAATCAAAATGGAGCCCATTCGAGGATCAGTTCGCCGATCAAATGGATAACCTTGATACGATGTTAACAAACCAATCGATTGATGATGGAGACTATCATCAAGAGGCAACGAACATTCAAAAAAATAGAGAAAAAAAACAGCGCGAAAAGACGATTGAGTGGCTCAAGGAGCGGTTGAATACACTTGGGTTGCATTCTTAAGCATCAGATAGGTTTTGTTGCATAAAATGGCTGTATGGCTTTTTCTCTGGTTTTATAGGTTTGTAGTTGCCCATTTGGGGTGGTTATGCGGATTTAAATTGATTCAAAGCTCCCGCGCTTGAATCAGCGGCAGAGGGACACTATTTAGGCTTCTTCGGGAACTCCATTTCGTTGAGAAAATTGCGATTTTTGGCATCTTGATTGTCAAATTTTTCGACCATATGTTCACATATGCTCTCAAAATTTCGCAATCAATCTGATCAAAGATCATCACAATGTTCTCAACCAAAGCGAATTTCCAAAGAAGTCTATTCCTGAATATGGCTCCTCTAACGTTGAGCTCAACCCCGGCTCTTTCAATCCGTTCAAAATCCCATCACCCGGCCAAATGACCCACTCGTGATAAAATTTTTTTATAGATTAGATGTTAAGGACAGAGGCTAAGAGCGCAGAGGCTATACTTTTTAAACCTCCTCTTTAAGGACTTTCATTTGCAATAAGAGATTCAACATACTTCCTTAAATTGATGAAGGAGATATTTTTGTAAGTTTTGCGGAGTAAGAATGCATAAAGTTCTGTGAGTTCTTCGATTGATAGTCCATCGCGAATGCGATAAAGCATCACCGAATTTGGCGCTTGCTTACAATATTGCTTGGCTTCTTTTAGAGAAATTGGAGGAACTAACATGACTGCGAATTGATTGATTCGATCTCTTGGAGATAATTCCTTGTCCATCATTTGACGTGTTCCAAAAGGAAGAGTTGGACAGCAGCAAAAAGAGGGGGAAGAGGAGTCTGGGTTTGCAAAAGGATAAATTCCTGTGGCAAGTGATAGAAGAACGGCATCATCAGATTTATCACAATCCACTAATTCAAGCCCCTCAAGTCGCCTATATTCTTTTGCCATATGGGAGGCAACGTCGGAAGTGAAGAGAAGTCCGTATCCGTAAATAAACCAATCCCCTTCCCAAACAGGTCCTGTATACATGCTTTGATTGTGTTTTTCTGTATATTTGCGAACTGAGTTGAGATTGATAAATGTATTTAAGTTTGTCCTGATGAAATGTGTGTATGTTGGTAATAAGAATTCAATTGCTGCAATCGTTTTATGAAGGATCCGATCATTGCCATGTTCTTCATACCAAGCATCTCCGACATAAATTGTATTTCCTTCAATCCAAACCTCATCAGGCCGACTTTTATCATTCCTCTTTGTGCTTTGCACGAAATAACAATCAACACCGGGTGTTGTGTTCATGTACTGTTCCCAGACTTTTTTCCCTAATTTCCATCGATGTCCAACATACCCTCCATTGATCACAGGAGGAGCGATAATTAAAATCGCGGTACGGGATTTTTTTCTCTCGGTGCGAGCTAAAATCAAAGAAGAATTTTCGGGCCAATTCAGTAGGGTTTGACATGTGTCAATCGACCCTATGGCATAAGAAGCCAAAAGAAGGGAGAACAAGAGATGAAGAGTGAAAAAATTTGTGATTCGCACGTTATACATAGTGTTATCTACCTTATTTATACCATTAAATTTCTTGCCAACCCATTTCGTTGAGAAAATTGCGATTTTTGGCATCTTGATTGTCAAATTTTTTGATCATATGTTCACATGTATTGCCTATGAAGCGATGTGGCCACCCGCTTGGAAAAAACTTGCATAAAGGTTGATGATCAATTGATGACACCCCCTAGTTATTTGTTAGGGAAAGAGCGTATTCTTTCAAGTCAATGATTGAAAGATCCTGATAAATGCTACGGCATAAAAAATCATATAATTCAGCCAGCTCAACTAAAGTTAAACCTTCGCGTATCCGATAAAGCATCACAGAATGGCGAGCTGATTCACAATATTTTTTAGCTTCATCTAAGCTAATCGGTGGAAGTAAAAGGGCGCCGTATTGACTAAGACGATGAGTAGAAAAAGATTGCTGGCACATTAATTGGCGGCTCCCGAGAGGAAGTGTTGGAGAGCAGCAGAACCAATGTTCTGATGGTTCAAATGGATAAATACCTGTGGCAAGAGAAGTTAAGATGCAATCATCCGCGCGATGATGACTGACGATTTCCATGCCTTCCAGCCGCCTATATTCGCTGACCATATGCATCGCAACATCTTCTGTAAATAGAATCCCATATCCAATCACATACCATTCTCCTTGCCATAAAGGGCCTGTATACATACTTTGATGGTGGGTTCTGGTGTATTGGCGAACATAATGAAGATTGAGAAAGGTATTGAGGTTAGTGCGAATAAAATGAGTATAGTCTGGTAACAGGAATTCTATTGCTGCGATGGTTTTATGTAAAATGCGATCACTCCCGTAATGATCGAACCACTCATCTGCGATATAAATTGTATTTCCTTCAAGCCGCACCTCTTCTTGCCGGCTAGCATCTGTTCTCTTTGTGTATTGAATAAAGTAGCAATCGACGTCAGGGACTGCATTCATGTACTGTTCCCACACTTTTTTTCCTAATTTCCAGCGTAGGACGTTTCCATTTCCGACTAAGTTGGGAGGCGCAATAATTAAGACGGCTGTACGAGACGGCTTTTCTTTTGTCGGTTGTAAAATTGTGGATTGATCAGCGTCCCAATCTTTCAAAGCTCTACAACCATTGCAAGAGGTGATTGCATAGGAATGAAAAGAAAGGAGAAGAAAAAATGCAAGGAGGTAAAAATTTCTAGTAGAGCGTCTTGGCATGTCGTGACCTTTTGGTTGATTGCGATTTAAATAACTCACCCTAAAAGCTGTCCTAATACTTCATGTTAAAGCACACACGTTGAGTGTTAGGACAGCGTCTTAAGCACCAAGAGTTTGATTTGGGTAGAGCCTTGAAATCCCTTCTAGTTGATTTTTTTCCAGACTTGATAAAAATTTTCGCCGCACGCTCTACAATTCGCGCAAGGTTTGCCTTCATAGGTAAACGGTTCGTTATAGACACATTCGAGCCCGTGTCTTTTGAAGAGAGTTTGAACCTCTAGCATCTGTTGATAGTCATCAAAATCATTTTCAATAATCACAAGGTTAATGCCGTTCAATATGTATGGCTCATCGCGTAAAATATAATATAACGCACCTTCACAGTCCACAATTAAGGTGTCGAATTGAATGTTGTATTTCTTTTTTAATTTTTTGAAAGAAATGGTTTTCACTCGCGTCCACCCTTCTACATCCACTTCGCTTGGAATCGTCTTCCATCCAGATTGGATTAAAGGGACTTTTGAGATAGCAGAATCTTCGATATGAAAGTCAAATCCATTAGCATCCCGATTGTCTTTTAGCGATTGCGCAGAATCCGCAGAAGATTCAACACAAACCAAATGTTTGCTGTCTTTTAAGATAGAGGCAATCACAAGGCTATTTCTTCCGCAGTTGGCCCCTATTTCTAAGACTTTTGCATGTTTAGAAAGATACATTGCCGTCATCAGTTGTTCGGGATATTCATCAAGCATATTCCCGTGAATGAGCGTTAATTTTGAATGGATATTTTCCAGTTTTTTTGTTCCGTTTTCCACGCTTTGAGCTCCCAATAGATCCGTGTAGATCATGAAGCTGAAGGCTAAAGAAAGGGTAAGGAAAAAAGAGCCATACTTTCTTTTGAAGTGATAGAGAAAACGGTTTGAGTTTTCCATACATGATTCCTTTTATGTGAGTGTTATAGGTGTGCCTATTGCAAACAATGTTGTATACGCAGTCCTTCTGCTTTTTAAAGCTTTATCTAGAACTAAAATAAAGAGAGAGGGGGAATTGAATTTTCGGAGAATCTTTTTGCCATATTTCATGATAAATTGCAAAACAAAGAGGCTTTTGGGAGGCGATACCCTCTGGATCTGAAAGCTTGCGATTGACAGATTGTTCTTGACCTCATATTATAACATGAGGTCAAGAACGATTCATTAGACCTCTTTGGAAACGCGCTTTTAAAGAAGTCTATTAAGCCCAAAGCGTTGGCGCAGCGTGCATTCGCAAGTTGAGCTTGAATGAGTCGATCGATTAGCATACTTAAACGCATCAGAGAAATCATATGAAAAAAAAGGGACGTTATCGGCGTGTGTTACTGAAATTGTCAGGTGAAACCTTGATAGGAAGTCAATCTTTTGGGATTCAACAAGAGATGTGCCTTCAGGTCGCTCATTATCTTGCCTCTTTTCATCGATCAGGCATCCAATTAGGGGTGGTGATTGGAGGGGGCAATATTTTTAGGGGGGTTGATCTGAGGGAAATGGGAATTCCTCAGACTCCTGCAGACCATATGGGGATGCTTGCCACTTTGTTTAACGCTATTGCAGTTCAACAAGCTTTGATGCTTTCTCAAACACCCGTCTGCGTGATGAGTGCTCTAGAATGCCCAAAAATTGCAGAGCCTTATCATTGGACAAAAGCACTGCAATATTTAGAGCAGGGAACCATTGTCATCTTTGCAGGAGGGACGGGGAATCCTTATTTTACAACCGATACCGCAGCAGCTCTTCGTGCCAGTGAAATTGGTGCCGATGTGTTACTTAAGGCAACAAAAGTTGATGGGATTTACAATAAGGATCCATTGAAATATCCCGATGCTGTCAAATATGAGACAATTTCCTATTCTCAAGTGCTTTCAGATAAATTACAAGTCATGGATGCGACGGCCGTTGCCCTCTGCCGCAGCAGTCAAATTCCTCTCTTTGTGTTTAACATGCATCGTTTAATCAAAGAGCCTTTGGAAAGTATTTTAACTGACCTTACAAGAGGGACTTGGGTGAACGGACAATGAATTGTAGGACTTGTGCACGCATTGCACAAGGGAAGTGAGTCATAAAAATAAACTTCTTAAAAGGAGTGTAGATGAGTATTTTAGATCAAACCAAAGCGAAAATGAGCACCGCAATTGAACATTTTAAAAACGAGTTAAAGAACATTCGAACCGGGCGTGCTAATCCTGGTATGGTTGAAGGTGTTATGGTTGAAGTTTATGGAGCTCCAACCCGGTTAAAAGAGATCGCATCTATTACTGTTCCAGAATCGCGTCAGCTCTTGATAACCGCTTTTGATCCTAAAAATGCCGGGGGGATTGGGAAAGCGATCGAAAAAGCCAATATCGGGTTTATGCCGGTTGTTGACGGAGGTGTTGTTCGAATTAAAATACCTCCGATGACAGAGGAATTAAGAAAGAAAATGGTCAAAATTAGCCACGATCAAAAAGAAAAAACGAAGGTTGAGATTCGCAATATTCGACGTGATGCAAATGAAACCGCACGCAAGCAAAAAAATGATGGAGATATTGCTGAGGATGTGATGAAGAAGCTTGAAAAGAATATCCAA
Source organism: Parachlamydiaceae bacterium (assembly GCA_044326545.1). Taxonomy (GTDB): domain Bacteria; phylum Chlamydiota; class Chlamydiia; order Chlamydiales; family Parachlamydiaceae; genus JANWJE01. Next base: position 5,596 of record JBIRBM010000006.1, read on the forward strand.
GAGCTCACTGATAAATTTTGTAAAGAGGTCGATGATCTCTGTGAAAAAAAAGAAAAAGAAATATCTACAATTTAAGGCTTGCATAAAAAATGAGGCTTTGTGTAAGATAAAGCCTCTTCAATCGTTAGGTTGAAGAAGTTGCCCAAGAGACGATTCCTCATCTGTTCGAATCGTTTTTTTGGCCCCATCGTCTAGTCAGGTCTAGGACACCGGATTTTCATTCCGATAACAGGGGTTCGAATCCCCTTGGGGTCAATGAGTCTTTAGCTCAGTTGGTTAGAGCACCTCACTTTTAATGAGGGGGTCGATGGTTCGAGTCCATCAAGACTCACATTTCTTTGACATGTGAACATCCTTTTCTCTATTTGCCATTCTCTATTTAGATGAAAATGAATTTCTTGTATTAAGATTTCCTGATTAATAAAAAAGATTGACTTCATCAGCAGGTTCTAACAATGTTTATTTCTTAGAGCTTTCATTCACGATAGACAGTCTTTCGTTATGGTTTTTTATGAACATGCACCCTTTCATTTCGATTTTATTTCTTTTTTTGATCCTTTTTCAGCGATTGCCTGGAGAAAAAAAAGAATCTCAAGACATCGTCACCTCAATCAAAAAAATTATTCTTCCCGAATTTCCTTATGCCCACAATCCCTCCCTTGTTGATACCGATGAAGGTTTGCTCCTTTCTTTTCGATACGTTCCTGACCTGCTCGCTCCTTGGATCTCTTATATTGGGGTGGTTTTTCTTAATGAAGATTTCGAGCCTATTTCGAAGCCTCAATTACTCAATACTCGAGTTGGAAATCCATTGATTCCCTCTCAATCTGAAGATGCAAGACTTATCTCTTATCAAGGAAATCTTTATGTTCTTTATAACGACAATCATACCTTAGTTAATCCAACTTTTGAACACAGGCGTGATATGTATATCGCCCGCTTGTTTTATCAGGATCAACAATTCACCCTTTCAGAGCCACTCAAACTCTATCATCATGAAAAATACTATAGCCAAAAATGGCAGAAAAATTGGGTTCCGTTTGTTTGGGATGATGCTCTTTTATTGAGTTATTCTCTAAGGCCTCATGAAGTGCTTTACCCTGATTTGACTTCTGGAAGATCTATTCCGTTTGTGATCTCTGAATTTGGTAATCAAAAATGGGAGTGGAAATGGGGGCAGTTGCGAGGAGGGACACCCGCTCTTTTGGTTGATGATGAATATTTAGCTTTTTTTCATTCTTCAATCGTGACAAGCTCGACAGCATCTAAAGGCAAAGCGATCCATCATTACTATATGGGAGCATATACGTTTTCCCATGAACCTCCTTTTCATATTACGCAGATCACCTCTTCGCCTATTATTGCAGATGGATTTTATACGAGCTCTAATCTTCCCAAACAGGTGATTTTTCCTGGAGGCTTCATCATCCGCAATGGATATTATGCTGTGGCTTACGGAAAAAATGATCAGGAGGTTTGGGTTGCAATCATCAATCGGAAAAAACTAAAAAAGGTTCTTGTTCCTGTTGGTTTGCTCAAGTAGTCTTGCTTTGGAATTGTTCAATGATGAGAGCTGTCGGGCAGCTAAAAGAGTGTTTGTCTTTTCGTTTTAAATCTCACTTGCTTTCCCATTTCTAATTTTCTATAATGCGGCTAACCTCTTATTTCCATGACAATTCACCTTTAAACGAGGGGATACCCCGTTCATGTTGGAAAAAAAAACAGATCATGATTTTCCTGACCGGCCATTAGACTGTGGGGAATGTAAAAAAACAATTGCTGTCCGATATACAGAAATTATTGGACATGCATTCACTCAAACCAGTATGTGTGCCGATTGTCCAGAGCTTCAACTGCGCCTTCATGGCACAAAACCTTGTGATTTGATTGCTAATCAGACAGACACGATCGCTGCTTTAGCGTGTGGCAATTGTGGAACAAGCTTGGAAGAGGTTAAGAGAGGAAATCTTTTAGGATGCTCTGAATGTTATACAGTATTTGAAGATCTTTTATTAATTGAGTTCCAAGGGGATCGCGGCGTTCCTTCCCGCCTCTTACCAATTAAAAAAAATGTTCCGATTCATCTTGGGCGCTGTCCTGGAGAAAAGTTGACGATTAGTCCATCGTCCCGCTTGCTTGCCCTTAATGATGCATTAAAAGAAACGTTAAGCCGGGAAGACTATGAGCAAGCAGCCTTGCTAAGGGATCAAATTAAAGCATTGACTGAACATGAAAAACGAGAAAGTTAACGCAATATTGAGAACTTGTCTTGACATTTTTTAGCTCTTTACGCTTTTAGGCAAGCCCAGAGCGGCAAAAATGTGACAACAGTTCTAAACTTAAGGTAGACAAGATGAACAGTCCCGAAGAAGTCAATCCTTTTGCTTTTAAGGAAAAGCCTTGGAGTCATCATTCAACGGTCATATGGCTTGGATCAACTATTACGTTATCTCGTAATGTAGAAAAATTTAATTTTCCCGGCAAACTTCCGATCGATAAACGCAATCAGATCCTTTCATTGCTAACAAAAGGGTTCTTAGCAAGCGGTCCGTTAGAGCACTTCCGGTTGATACGTCCAGAAGAGATGTCTCCTTTTGAAAAGGAATATCTGATGGAACATTTTCTTTCACACCAAAGTGTTTATCACGCTTATACCGGGGAAGCTTTTGTTGTTGATCAAACAGGACAATTTTTGGCTGTTTTAAATTTAAAAGATCATCTCCTTTTACACTGGGTTGATACGCAAGAAGAGTTAGAAAGTGCCTGGAACCGCTTAGTCAATATTGAAGCGGAGATTAATAAGAGTGTTAACTTTGCTTTTTCCCCTACATTTGGTTTTTTAACCTCTGATCCTCATTTATGCGGCTCTGCATGTGTTGTGACAATTTTTCTACATCTTCCCGCTCTCATCCATACAAATCATTTAGATGAAGTTGTCAATAAGTACAAAGGTGAGGGGATAGAGCAAACTGGATTACAAGGGGATCCCCATGAGCTCATCGGAGATATTGTTGCTTTTCATAATCGCTATACGCTTGGTGTCACTGAAGAAAATATTCTCTCCTCTTTGCAAACTTTGGCGATTAAACTTGTTCTTGAAGAACAGGGAATGCGTCAACATCTTAAGCGTGGGACTGAGCATGAAGTAGCTGAAATGAAAAATAGAGTGAGCCGAGCTTATGCCCTCTTATTACATTCCTATCAAATTGAGACAATCGAGGCGATGCATGCCTTGAGCTTGGTGAAGCTAGGCTTCGATCTTGAGTGGGTCAAGGGAGGAACTCAATCCATTTTCAACGCATTACTCTTTAACTGTCGTCGTGGACATCTTTTGTGCCGTGATGGGGGAAAAATCAATCCAGAAGAATTGCCTCATCGACGCGCTGAATACATTCATCAAGCGCTACATTCCCTTCAACTTTTGATTTAAATCTATTTTACTGTTCTTACGCACCAGGAGCGCTATTTGCGCTGAGGCAAAGCCTAGGGCTTGAAAGCTTGTAAAGAGGGCAATATCTCTGTCGATATTGCTCTCTTTACAAGCTTTCAACCGCGAGAGCTTTTGCTTCAGCCCAAATAGCACTCCTGGTGCGTAACGAGAGTATTTTAATCGACATGCAAACCACTGATTTCCGATCTCTTCAAGCCAATTTAAGTGAGATCTATGCAGCAGCTTTTCAATCAACAACAATGATTGACAACTTGCCCCTTATTGCAACCTCTTCCTCTACTGTGTCGTACACACATTCTGTTGCTGGTCAAATCAGTGTGCTTTACACAAGAGTTTGCCAATGGATGGAGCCTCCTGATCGTTCAATCAGGCTTAAAAAAGTCTTGAAATTTATTTTGACCACTCTTTTTGATCACGCTGTTCATGCAGCCTATCATGCTCGCCAAAAGCGAATGTGGAATAACATGCGGCACATTGATGAGATCTGGAAAACGTCTATTCAGATGGAAGATCTCGATGAACAGAGGAAGCGCTACGACCGCCACTTATTAGAGGAGTTGAAGGGATCCGTTGAAGTGGAGAGTCAGATTTATTTGTTCGCTTTTGATGAGAGAGTCGAGACCCTTTTGAGTCAAGAGGAAGAAAAACAGCATCGTCATTTGATCATCAATTTCCATCAAGCGACCTCTCTTTTTTGGTCTGTATTTATGCAGAATCAAGAAGATGATCCTTTCCTTAACTTTCATCTTGTTGATCTATTAGACCCTGATTCGACTTTAAAGGATCGAGCCCTTTTTAATGCCCTGAAAAAAGAACGCGATTGGGTTCAAATGGAGGGGCTCATGCAGACCTCAATTCCTGTTGCGCTAATCGCAAAATTAGGGGGGGCTCATCCCTTGACTCCTTTAGAGAAGAGAAAACTTCAGCTATGGGTGAAAACACTCAATGACCGTGAATCCTCCATTTCGTCTCAATTGTTTTTCTCCGTTTTGCATGAAATCTTCCATGTGATCCAATTACAAGGTTCTTCTAATTTGACTTTTTTCGATCTACTAGATTGGTTGAATCAACAAGGATGCACGCTTCTTTATCGGGAAGATCCTCTTCATATGGATTGGAGAGAAGGGCTTTGTGTAGGTGATGCTATTGATTGTAATGGACAGTCATTTATTCTAGGGGAGCAGCTAAGTTCAAAAAAAATCATCGATGATCGATTTAAAATTTTTAGATTGAAAGATTACCCCGACTATGTGGTAAAAATTGCCAATAATCCTTTTTTATTACTGATGGATCACGTTAGAGCTGCAAGTGATCAAGAGCATTGTTTAATCCATTTAGTGGAGACAATCAATGAAATTGAGGTGAATGGCCATAAGATCAATGGCCTTGACCGGGAAGGGAAGTGCGTCATCCTTGAAAGGCTTTCTTCTCCTTTAAGTGATCGAAAGTGGAGGAGCAATCGCGTTGAATTAAAAAAGGAAGAGGAGACGGCAGCCCTTATTTTTGCCAATCACATATCGTGTATGATTCAATGGAAAGTCATGCCTGAAACCCTCTCTTTTTCTCACTTGATGTGGGATAGCAAGGGAGTTTTAAAATCAACCCGTTTATTAAAAAAAATGGATGCCGATTATGACTCCTTAGAATCCTATTGCCAGGAGGCTTCTAACGGAAATCGTCATGTCTTAAATTTTTTGATGCGTGTCTCTGGCCTAGACGAACATCCTGTGGGAATTTATTATCGACAAGCTGTTGCATTCGCATTAAGGGTGGGGAAACTTGATTTGATTGGGCGGGCTCTGCCGTTAGAGCATCGCCATGAGCGTTACGAGTTGCATGCTGAGGCGCTATGCCACCGTGCGATTGCATTGAGGGAGCGGTGTTTTAAAAGAATTATAGGACATTTACGCGCCAAAAAAGCTTATTGCTATAAGCAAGAAGCGGGGATTAAGAAAAAAATGGTGGAGAACTTAGCCGCGATTTACCGAGATTTACCCACTCCTGGAAAATTTTCATCTGATTTTGAGGAGCGTGTGATTGAACATTTTTTGCATTCGGATGAGAAGCAAACGTTAATTCCTGATCTTTCAAAAGCAGAGGAGTACTATCAGCAAAAGATAGAAGACATGAAAATTTTTAATCATGCTTGTCTGTAGAAAGCAATTTGTTGATCCCTGACACGCCCTAATACCATTTCTCACTCTAAGGTGAATTAGGGACACAGAGTAATGCACGTTGCGTGACGCCCTGTGATGTGATCGCGTCGATAAGAAAAAAAATCTTTAGAATTAGAATAAGTACTCAATCGCGCAATTTCAATGTGATGGGGTAAAATACCAGCTGTCTGAAGTTGAAATTCGCTAATCGACCAAAAATCAAAATAGGTCGGGCGGGGCTGAAAACACCAAAATTCTTTTGGTAATTCTGTTTGATAGTGAATAAATTCTGCTTCATTAGGTCCAAGACTTGGAGAAATGCAGACAAGAAGTTCGGCTGGTTTAGAGCCAAATGTGTGTGTCATGTATTCAATAGCCTCCCTATAGATATTCGCTACGCTTCCTCTCCAACCGGCGTGGACATTTGCGATTGCGTGGCGTTGAGTGTCATAAAAAATCGCGACTTGACAATCGGCGTGCTTCATCATAAGAGAAACACCGGGGCAGGAGGTGACCAATCCATCAACATCAACAATCTCTTCGGCTGATTGAGCTGTGACTTTTGCAATCGATTTGCCATGATTTGCCCTTCCCCATACCAGATGATTCCAGTTTGGAATTTCGCTTTGGAATTGATGGGTGATCTTGTCGATGTTGAGTCTCACTCGATGATTGTCATCTCCAACATGAAATCCGGTATTAAGAGTTCCATAGTTGCCTTGGCTATACCCTCCATGTCGCAAAAAAACGGCATGTCTAAGGTGAGGAATATCGCTTAGAAGGTCGAATTCGAGCCACTCAATATCGTGAAATTTTTTTCTCTGCATAATCATCGTATGAATGATAAAATTGATTGCTTATTATCTTTTCAGAGATTAAATTTTTTTGCTAATCATTTGAAAGATTCATCACCCTGATATTGGGTCAACCTGAACTATATTGAGAAAGACATGAAACATTTAACCTTATTTTTTGCCTTTTTTTTATTACCCTTCACCCTTTTTTCCACAGACTGTATTCCTGATTGTGACACTGAAACAGATTGGACTTTAGAGGTTCGCGGAGCGTATTACTATGTTCCAAATAAAGCAGTTGAAAAAGTGTATACCTCTGATTGGCTTGATTATCAAGTTGAGGTGGCAAAACGAGTGCATCCTTTCGTTGAAGTGTGGGGTGGTTTTAATATGGCCTCAAAGCATGGTCATGCGAGCCGAGTCTATGGCAGTTATGATTATCGTTTTAAAGATAGTACGAGAGTTTATGTTCTTCCTTTTAGTCTAGGTCTTAAGCTTATTTACCCCCTTTTTCCTTTTGTCGATGTTTATGCAGGTGCGGGGGTTTGCTATTCATTTCTTAAAATTAAGAATTTTTGCAAAGAGCACTACTCCTCTATGGGAATTTCCCACTCTCCCTTTAGGAAGGCAATCTATAAAAATGATGTTGGAGGAGTCTTTAAAGTGGGTTTCCAAGTTGCTTTAAGCGAAACCACTTTTCTTGATTTTTTCACTGATTATTATGCTCAGCGCTTTAAACTCTCTGAAAAGTCTGATCCCCGTTACGTGTTTAAACGTCATATTGATTGTAGTGGATTTAAGTTTGGTGCAGGATTCGGCGTTTATTTTTAACTTCCCTTAGAACCTGTTCAAAGAGTGTGAACAGGTTCTTACGCACCAAGAGCTGTCCCTTCACCTCAAATCGCGCGCGCCGTGCGCAAGATCAGTCAATGATGTAAACTTAACCATCCGGCTTGCGTCCATTCTTGAAGCCACTGTTGCAAGTTTTCTTCGGCATTCTGATAAATCAAAGGATCTTGTGATTCAATGTATGCACAAGCCTCTTCCATTGTAGAACCCGTTTCAAATCTCTTTAATAATGTAAACTCCGCTTGAGTGATTTCTCGCCAAGCGAGGTTGTCATGTCTATTTCGATAAAGAATAATGAAATACGATTTGTCTTTAGAGGGGGAGGGGGGGCAGAGCCTTGAGCGCTCCTCAGCGCTCTGCTCCAAGACTTCCCCTCGGAATGTTAAAAGATCGTATTCCCACGCAAATAAAGTCATAGAGGGTTGAAGATAGAAGGGGGTACTTAATAAACTGTCAGGATTTTGTTTTAACATGGCACAAAGGTCTAATGGAGGATGTCTTGTTGTAATCAAATTTTCCATAAACGCCCAATCAAGAGAAGCAGAGTCGAAGACAAGAGAGCGATCAGGAGCTTTGTATGATTCTGCGATCCACTGAGGTAACCGTTTGCCTAGTACATTAATTGACCAATGATTTGGAGGATATTGGCTCAGATAAGGCACTGCAATGTTTTGATTGAACGCTTGATAGCCAAATAAACGTGTCACAAGAGGAAAATTGGCATGTAAAGTATTGAAGAGGCGCCACCAATATTGTTGGTTATAGATTTGCATGCGCAGATGAGAGGGGAGGTTGGGCCTAGGAGTGATATATTGAGCAGCTTCTTGTGAGATGAGAGTTCCGTGCGCAGTTCTTGGCTGAATGGTTTCATTTTTCCCCAAGGGGTGCGTGATAATAGAAGCAAACCACTCTTGTATCGATTGTAATTGCACAGGAGGGGAAAAAGGCTTTTGGCTTAGCATAATATTTTTCTTTGTATAAGATTATAAAACAGCCAAAGAATGTTGTGTGTGAATCGATTGTTGAAATTGCTTGGCTTTTAATGCTTCCTTCCATGTTTCTTCAAATGAGAGGAGGTTATCATCCCACTCCAAAAGAGTGGAAACGCCGCCGGTTAAAGGATAAATTTCGGCGTAAAGCTCCCATACTTCATCTCGAACAGGATGATCATGAGTATCCAAAACATAATCTCCAAAATCACAATGGCCTGCTAAATGAATTTGAATGACGCGATCGAGCGGGAGATGTTGGTAATAAGTTTTGGGATCAAATCCATGATTGCGACTTGAAACATAAATATTATTGACGTCGAGCATCATCGAAATATCGGCTTTTTCAACCACCTCGCGATAAAATTCCCACTCAGGCATTTCATCTTGTTTAAATGAGACGTAAGAAGAAAGATTTTCTAGTGCGAACGGAAGTTCTAGGTAATCTTGGACGATACGGGCTTTTGTGGCAACGTGTTCGATGACCTCTTTTGTATAAGGAAGAGGGAGTAGGTCATGATAATGCCCCCCCGGAAGCTGTCCCCAAGAGAGGTGATCTGATACCCAAGGCGTTTTGGTTTTTCGCGTCAACGTTTTGAGTTTTTTTAAATAATCAAAATCCAAAGGGGTTGGACTGCCGATTGACAACGAAACTCCGTGTTGTACAACAGGATAAAACTCTAAAATGCGTTCAAGATGAGAAATGGGCTTTCCATCTTCCATCATGAAGTTCTCACTAATGATCTCAAACCAATCAATATTGGGTTGAAGGCTGAAAATATCATCATAGTGAGGAACTCGCAATCCGATTCCAATCCCTAAATTAGGAACTTGCTTGGCTTTCATTTTTCTCCTTACAGAGTGTTTGCAAAGCATAGAGGCTTTTCAAACACTCTCTTATTCAATCAGAGGGGTTGTAAAAAGATTCGCTCATGCTTTAATAGACTTGTTTCGACACGCGCTTGGGTTGAGAAAATGGCCATTTTTGGCATCTTTATTGTTAAATTTTTCGACCGTATGCACGCATACGCTCTCAACATTTTCAAAACAATCTGCTCAAAAAGGGCAATTTTTTCAAGCAAAGCAAGTTTCCGAAGAAGTTTAATCATCAATTTTCTCAACCCAAGCGAGTCTCGAAAGAGGTCTAATAAAAAAAAGGTGCACAGCATCTGTTGTGCACCTCATGACAGAAATTAACAAAAACTAATGCTTAAGGCCATGACGCTCATTGATTCGCCTTTGCGCCTCTTTTATCGCGAGATTTTTATCTCGATAAGTCTCTTTAGAAGCTAATTCAATCGCCAATGCTTTTCCTTCAGGATTTAAACCAAGGTAAATGGCTTTTCCTTGAGGATTAAGCATTGCAAGTAGTTGAGCCTCTGTCAAGTTGAGCGTCTTTTTTTCATCAGCTCGCTGAGTCATCGATCCTTTTTGCCAATCATGATTCGCTTGAGTTGAGGCTCCGCTATCTTGCTTCGCCGAGCAGCCATCGGATGCACAGCCTGAAGCTAAAATAATCCCATGCGCTTCTATCCCGGCATCTGCACTCAATGGAATTGAAGCAGCTAAAATTAAAGCGCTTAAAGCAATGGTTGCTAAGTTTTTTTTATTTTCCATGTCATTGGATCCTTTGATTTGAAAACGCTAAATTAACGATTCCAGTTATTCATACGATTCATGTTGTCTGGAGCACGCTGAGGGGCTGATGGTATGCTTTCAGGATCAGTGTTATAGGCTACAGGAGGATTTGGATTTTTAGGCATTGGTCTGTTTGGAGTGTTAGAAGTGCCATATCCTCCGCCATTGGCTTGGTAGTTGTTAGAAGGACGCCCTTGATAGTTTTGTCCATTATAGGGGTTTGAGTTTGGAGCGACAGTTTCAACAGGAGCTGAACTCTGCTGAGATCCCCCGCTTGTGGCTGCGCTGCATGTGTGCCCACTTTCATTTGGATTATAAAAATTTCTGCTAGTGGCTGCATTGCAAGAAGATCCACCTCGTTTTGCCGAGCATGAGTTTCTGCTTGAATCTGCATCATAAGAATAATTTCCTCTTTGTCCGGAGCATGAACTTCTTACAGCTTGGCATCCTCCTCCCCCATTTCTTGACCCGCAGCTTCCTCCGGCTAATAATGTTCCATTATTTTCTAATGCACTCCCTGCATGACCTGCAACGGGTAATGTTGCTGCCAATACCAGGGCTGCAAATGCTTTTTTTGCGAGATTTTTATTGTTTTTTTCCATATGTCCTCCAAAAGGTTGTGTGGTTTCTTTTATTGTTGAATCTATTTTGAACATAAAAGCATAGAGCCTTTTTTGTCTACTACAGTGATTGAAAACAACGAGGTTTGTCGAGAGTTATTTGTAATAGATTTGAGCTAAATCACTTGTTCTGTGTCAATTCCATGTGATAAACATCAATTGCCTCAGGTGAGTTTTTAATATTGGAAAAAATTTTTATGCGTGTATAGCAGATTTATAGTGGCAAAGCATCGTGGTCAAAGATTCTGAACAGGTTCTCTATGTGTTAGCGCGATTGAAAATGCATATAGGAATTGGGGTAAATGGAGGTATCAACGTAGTGGGTTTGATAAATCCCCCTCGGAGCTCCTGGGTACCCTCCATTCGGCCCGGGACCTGTACTTGTCCCCTGGTAGGAAGAAATACCCGAAGTAATGTAGTTGATATCATTCAAACCCACTGTGAAATGAGTAAAGCCATCATTGCCTCGATACCCTCCTCCCATCTGTCCTGAATAATAGTAGGAACCATAGGTGTTATCTGGGGTGCTGTAATCCCATCTCTCTTGAGCTCCATTTAAGAGGGGAGCCATGATTAGGATTAACCCAATCAAAGGTCTGTGAAGTAAACTATTGCTCATAACATCTCCTCGATTATCAGATACCCTTGAAGGAAAATTAAACAAACCCGAACATTAAAGTATAGAGAAAATTTTAAAATCAATCGTTAAAAACAGTTCTATAGGTTTTTAGAAAGAGGCGATCAAGCCCAATTTAGCCCCCACTTTATTCCAGTGAAGTTCATCGTGTTTCGAATGGGCTTTCCACCAGTCGAAATCAACGCTCGCTGTCGCGTACCAGTTATTGCAAAGATAGCAAGTCGCTCCCACAAAATTATTGAATCCATAGGCAAAGCCTTTCTTGTGATAGTCATCAACAAAATAGACGCCTGTCCAAGATTTACGTTTGCGATCGCAGTTATCTAAGAAATGCAATTCGGTATTCCAAAATAGAGTCCAGCAGCCATCGGTTGCATAAGCCATGTCAGCGCCTAGATAGAAGCCATACCATGTCACGCGATAATTATTTGTCCGATGGGGGTTATAAAGGCCTATTTCGCTTGCGATATTGGAATCAGAGGAACTTGAAAATGGATTTGAAGAAGGAGATCCGACAAAATGATGATCGCTTGAGACAAAGAAAGAGCTTGAGGAGTGGTCTTTAAAAAATTGTTTATGATTTCTTGCGTGCCGATCATAAGAGCAATGAGAAGATGAATGTTCATCCGTCTTGACTCGTAGGTGTTGACGGTGGAAGGAAAAGCCGATCAACGGAATGACTGAGAGGCGGCAATTGAAAAAAGCGAAAGGATAGCCGATAGCACCATCAAAATCGTACACTTCACTGCGTCTTTTAATAGGATCATTAATATTGACTTTGACAGGACCGTAAAGATAAGGACTCTTGATTTTAAAGTGTTCGTGAGCTCTTCCCTTGTCTGTCCATCCATATTCCCCCGATAGGCGAATATAACAATTTGACGAGACCCATTTCGCTTGGCCGCTGACTGTGTAGCTGTTGATCTCTTTAAACAAAATGCGATCGTTCACATCCGCTGAAACATGGCTTGAATGCAAATCATCAATCTTCCATTCCAAGTTATCCCGTCTCCAACCTCCATCAAATTCTAGACTATAACAGCAAGAACTTGAACAATCGGCGCCAGGGCAACAACTGGAGAAGAAAGAGGTGATCGATTCAAAATAAGCGAAGGCCGGAGAAGCAAAGAGAATGGCTATTGATGCAGTGAGAGAAAAAAGCGATTTGTACATGATCGAACTCCTTGAAAATATTCCCTCTTTTTTATTCCTAGGAGTAAAATAAATCAACAGAGTTTTATCCCATTTCCAAGAAATAAAGCCATAGTTGAGAGCATCAAACCGTTCTTTTGTATTCATGGAGTGCGGCTTGTCCCATTCGTCGGCTGCTGATCAACACAAGTGTTTGCAGGGGAGCGGCTGTAGGTTGAATATTACAGTCCTCTTCAATAAATAACGTTCCTCCACAATTGAGCAAACAGTGAGTGTCGATCCATGCGATCATTTCTTGGCTATAGAAAAGTTTAGAGTCTGGGTGATGGGTGCGGTAAGGGGGGTCGGCATAGATAAGGTCAAATGTCTTGTTTTGTTTTTCAAGAAGGCGGAGCATTGCAAACGCTTCTCCTCGTAAAACTTGACATTGATCCTTGACCTTTAATTGGGCGATATTCGCTTGAATGCAGCGAATCGCCTCATGGTGTGCGTCAATAAATGTCGTGGAGTGAGCACCGCGGCTTAGTGCTTCAAGTCCCATTGCTCCTGAACCTGCAAAAATGTCCAAAAAACGGGCTTGGTCAATTGTTTGCTGGCAGATGTTAAAGAGTGCTTCTCGCAATCGACTGGAGGTTGGGCGCGTCTGGCTCCCTTTGGGAGATTTAAGCTTTTGGTGACGATAATGGCCTGCAATAATGAACATAATAGGAAATAAGAGGGTTATTTGATCTCGAAATCGATTGTTTTGCTCAATCCCGAAGGAGTTGTCGCAACGAGTGTGTAGTTTCCCTTAGGCCATCCGTTAATAGGGGGAGAAAAAACAGACATGAGCATTGTATGACCATCCTCTTCGATGGCAGCCTTAGCAGGAATGGAGGATTTAGTGTCAATCTGCTGAAGATTTAGATGGATGATGCTTCCTTTGATTCCATTTTTGATCTGGATGTCCACGTATAAATCGCCTAAATCAGAAGGGAAAAGAGTTTTAGGCTCTTTGATTTTTCCCATTTGGTCCATTTCATCGCCCAATGTCATTGCCTCTACGCTCATTGATTCCTCTTTTGAGTCTGTATTCGATTGAGCTTCTTCCTCTTTTTTTTGTTTTTCTGATGGAGAAAGAATCCGCATGCTCCAAATTTTCCATTCTTGATTCTCATAAATGAAATAGTATTTCACGTAGGCTGCGACTTGCTCGGACTGTAAAATAACAGATAAAGTGCCAATTCCATGACGGATGATGGGTGTGTGGAAAGAGGCAATATGATAATAGATTAAAATTGGATAACGGTGAATAAAGTCATCAAAAGCTTCTTCGGATGTGGTCTCTTTAAATTCGTTAGAGGAATAATGTTGATAGGCCTCTTGCAAATTTTTGTCTTGAATGTGTTTCAATTGCTCTTTAGCCACTTCAATCAGCTCGTCGCTATGATTAGCCTCGTCACGATTTTGGATTTTGTTCGGCTTTAATAAACGAATGCTTAGAATTTTCCATTTGCCCTCTTCTTTGACGAGTTTATATTCGATTGGGGTGGTGATATGATCGTGGGAAGTGAGGCTGCCTTTTAGTGTTCTAATATGATGGTCGATTGATCTTTCACTGAAGTGGGCGGATTGATTATTGAAAAATACAGGATAAGCTTGAATAAAATTGCTAAATTGATCAAGGGAAGTTGTTGTTTGAAAATCTTTTGACGTATAAGCTTGGTAAGCTTTTACAATATCGTGATTGCGTAGCGATTCAAGTTGATGATCAACGACATCGACCCATTTTTCTGTAAATAAAATTCCGGCAGTTACGCCCATCAAGGCTAAAACAGCGAAAAACGCGAGGAGTTTAAACCACGAAGGCATCGGTTTTTTTTTGATGATCAACGTTGAATCATTTGAAGATGGGGTGATAGATGATTCTGCAGAGGCCATTTTTTCTCCGCAATGCGGGCAGAATAAATAATGGGCTTCTAATTTAGTGGTGCAGCGGGGACATAACATAGAAAACTCGTGTTTAATCTAGTCTCCATAGCTTAATTGGAGTGATAATTGATCGCAAACTTTTTAGCTTACCCTCCGAGGGTAGGGGGGGGGAGGCGACAAATTTTGCAAAAGTCTATTTAAAAAACGTCATATAATTTGAATAATCATCAACGGGTGTCTCTTGAAATCCAAGATTTTTGTAAAATTTTGAAGAGACATCCGTTGAATTTAAGGTGATGATATTGGAATTTGAATGTTTAATGATGTTTTTTATTAATTCTGTTCCAACCATCCTCTTGCAATCATTGATTAGGAGCGAAGGTTTATTTGGAATTTTATCAAAATTTTTTATGTTCCACGGAGCTGTAACTAAATAATCGATATTAGTTTGTAAGCAAGAATTTTGTGAACAAATCGCAATACCGTTAATCTTTCGTCCCGTAAGTGACACATAAAATTGATGTTTTTGGTTGATTTCATCCATGTACTCTTCAATTTCGCCTATAATTTCTCTTGATTGGATCACTTGAATTTTTAAAAAATCCGCATCTTTATTAGAAAGTGAGGGAATTTCAAGGGGATCGTTCCAGGAATCGTCGCTTGTTAAAGTAATTAAAGACTGCCACCAGTTGTGAGTTAATTCCCGTATTTTTTCTACAGTCGCCTGATTAGTGGGTAGCTGAGTGATTGTATGCCTTATTCGGGTCACCCTCTTTGAAATACTTGATTGTTCATCTATTGTACAAAAAAATTCGTTTGGAAAAAAATTAACATTTGAATCATTAAACGCCCCTGCACGCTGTTGAAATCGATTTAAAAAAGGAGGTTGAAGATCTAAAGGATCTAAACACTGCTTTTTTAATGTGTTTTCATCTTCAATTGAATCTATTCTTTGTTCGAATTTTCTTTTAGAAGAATCAAGATGAATCATATCAACCTCAGTTATTGTAATTATTTATATAATTAAAATAACTGAGGTTTTTTTTCTATTAATAAAGAATTGATTTTTTTTGGTTAAATATTGGCGATTAGGATTTTTTAAAAAAAATAATCCTAAATAAATTCAAAAAAAGAATAAGATTGAAAAAAATCAAATGGAACAACGTACTACATCATGCTCCATAAAAGCTGATGAGTCCTTCAGCTTTCTTGTAATTTGAACGTTTTAGAGTTTCATAAACCTGAAGTCCTTTTGCATTTTTCCCTTGTTCGAAATAAAGTTTTCCTAGCTTAAAAAGGGCTTCTTTATCCTCGGGACAAAGCTGAAGAAGGATTTCATATTCTCTAATCTCTTCGTTTTTCATTTGCAGGTCCCTGTAGCTGTAAGCTAACTGAGCATGAACCCATGGATCATGCGGTGCGTAATCGCTCAAAATTTTAAATTCTTCGATCGCTTTTTCTGCAATTAAACGGAATTTTTTTTTAAAAGATGCATCATATTTTTTTCGGGGGATCCAGCGATCGTCATCGAGTCCTTCAACTGTTCTTGGATCGACAAAAAGCCCTGAAAGCATGACGTAGGCGTTGGCTAAACCGGCGTGTGCTCCCAAATCAGTCGGTTCCATCCGAACTAAATTGATATGTTCATCGACACATGCCCGCAAAAGAAGTTCCTTCATCGTGTGGACATCTTCCCAAAACCACCAACAATTGATTTTTTCGAAGGATGAAATAAGAAAAATGCACCATGAAGGGCATCTGTAGATTTTATTTTCCTTCGCATGCAACTCTGAAGCAAGTTTGCAGCAGGCATGCGCGATCATTAAACGATGTGTAGGATTTTCTATCATTTGCCCGCATGCTTGAACAAAATCAGAACGTAAGTGGATGAGTTTTTCTTCCTTCCATGTGTGCGCATACATATGAAGAGTGAAATAGCAGAAAATTGTGGCGAAAATAAGGGCTAAATGAATCGCCATGACAAATGTTTGGACTAAAAAAGTCAAATGGACGAAAAAATAAATGATTTCGCCCGTCATTAATAAGTAGAAGAAAAGATTGAAAAGAGTATAAGATCTTAAAATTTTCTGAAATCTGCCGGTTGCAGAATGAATCAACAGTCGAACCTGATCCTTGTATGGCTCTCTATCAAATTCAAAAGAAATCTCTTTTTCTACTCCGGGGAGCGTCATGATATCCTAACGAAAAACTAGTCATTATATTTTCATTCAAGCTCAAAGCGAAAATTTTGGCTGGCCAAAGACTCTGGCTTGACAAATCGACAATATAGGCTTAGAAACGCTCTGTCAATCGTGACGACTTTCGCGTTGCCCAGATTCACAATTTGAGGTTGAATGAGTATAGATCCTTTATAGCGAGATAAAAAAAAATAAACAACACAATTTAAGGTTGACAGACTACTAGGTTGCTGCAAGTTCTAAGCCACCCTCTATAAACAAGAGCTCATCAAAATAAAAGGGGAAAAAAATCTGTGTCTTATGTTCCTCTTGCTCCTTTTAGGTTTTTTAATTGATACGAATGCTTGAGTTCAGCTTGTTCAAATAGCAACAACCCTAATAAAACAATAAAAAAGGAGATATAAAAAGGCCACGTCACGACCTCTCCTAATAGTAACCAGCCAAATAAGGCTGTAAACAGAGGGGTTGTAAAACCGGCAAAAGACATGAATGTCGCGGAATAACGTTTGAGTAAATTTCCGTATAAATTGTAGCAAATTAAATTGGATATCAGAATCAACAAGAGGGTGCATTCAAAAAAAATGGAATAGTTGGTGACGGGAAAAGGATTCCATTCTTCTACAGCAAATGAGTGTCCTAAAGCTAAAACACCTCCCACAAACATACTGGTTCCATTTGCCATCATAGGAGAAAGCTCGTGTTCACTGACTAATTGCTTTAAAAGAATCCAACCATACACGCTGCAGACTGCCGCCATCATCACGGCTAATTCGGCCCAAGAGAAGAAGAAAAAATGTCCCGCCTCACCTTCATTCGTTGTTTGGGCCAATAGAATGGGGAGAAATCCTAAAAATCCAACGAATAAACCCATCCACTTTTTTCTTGTTAAATTTTCAGAAAATAAGAAATAAGAGAAAAGAGCAGAAAGAAAAGGCGATAGGCTATAGATAAAACAAGTTTTGAATGAGGTTAAATAACGTAGACCCCAAAATTCAAACACGTTTGTTAGGTAGATATTGAAAAACGCTAACAACATAAGCCTCCACCAGGCTTTGCGACTGAGCGAAAGCGTTTGTTTCTTAAATAGAAACTGATATCCCAGTAAAATAACGCCGGCTAGGAGCATCCGCGTTCCAACGAAAAACAGAGGAGTGGTATAAGCTAAACCTGTTTTAGAAATCGTAAAGACGCTTGCAAACAAAGCGTAGAGTAAAAGAACGTAAAACATAGAGGAAGCCTCTTTTGGGAATATCAAGGACTTTAATCAAAAAAAACTTATTTTAAGTTTTTGAACGCACTTTGCGTGTAAAAAGAACCAATTGTAAACTCTATTCGAAAAAAAATAAAGATAAAGTTTAAATGTTTTGTTTTTTAAGAAGGTGGGAGCTTTTTGTGTGACTTTAAGTTAAATTGATTTGATTTTTATTGTTTTAAAATAATTTTCTTCTGAAAATGAGTTTCATGTACATTGAAAATAAAGAGTGTAGTCACATGATTAGCCTTGGGAGGCAATATGCAAAAAATTAAGATTTTACTCATTGAAGATGAAGAAGATATCGCTTCATTGATCAAATTGCAAGGGGAGCTTGCAGATTATAAAGTTCATATTGAGTCGGATGGTTTGAATGGTTTGATCGCGGTTGAACGGGAGAGGCCGGATGTTATTGTCTTGGATATTATGCTCCCGGGTCTCAATGGGTTGGATGTTTGCCGAAAAATTAGGAGTAATTCCGATTTTAATTCTATTCCCATTATTATCATCTCTGCAAAAAGTGAGGAATTGGATGTTGTCTTGGGGCTAGAATTGGGTGCAGATGATTATGTTGCAAAACCGTTTTCTTTGAAAGTTCTGTTTTCCCGCATTAAAGCGGTTTTGCGTAGAGGAAAAGAAACAGAAAAAGAGAGTAAGGTGTTGACTTTTGGTGATTTTACCATGGAGGTTGATCGATACATCTTACGTAAAAGAGATAAGCCCATTACGTTGACATTGTCTGAATTTGGAATTTTACGTCGGTTGTTAATGAATCGAGGAAAAGTTCTCACTCGTAATCAGTTGTTAGATGATGTACAAAATGATGATGCTTTCATTATCGATCGCAATATTGATGTTCATATTGCCGCTTTACGGAAAAAATTAGGGCCGAATTTTGAGGGAATTGAGACTGTTCGAGGAGTAGGCTATCGTTTTAAGGACGAAGAATGATCGCTCATTCGCCCTGAATCAATAGCATGAGGTGATTCACCTCTTTGATGAAACGTTGGCCGAAGAGTTTAAATAGGTTCTTACCATCTGTTTAACATCGATGATAGGGATGCTTTGGTGCTATACATGCGCACCTGTTAGCAGACAAATCATCCGATCGAAGATATTGAACAGGTTTTTAATCTCTGGAGCCGAACTTCATCAAGACGCACCCAAGCTGTTTGATGTTTGGAAATTTGGACAAGCCCTTCTCTTTTTTGACCTAATCGGGAGACATATTTTTTTTGTGTGAAGCAAATTTCTCCCTCTCCTTGTTTGCGTGCTTTACTATAGTATAATGCTAATTGAAAGGCATCCTGCAAGGCTTCTGGATCTGCTTCTTGGTCTTTATTCATTCGAATAATCACATGAGATCCCGGTGATCCTCTGACGTGTACCCACCAATCGCGGCCGTTAGCTAACTGAAAGGTGAGTCGATCATTTGCCTTTCCATTTTTACCTACCCAAATTTTTGTTCCCTCAATCGAGGCATATTCTTTATAAACGAGAGGCGGCGATCCAGACTGAGCTTTAAAGGATTGTTTTTTCGATTGACCGGGAAATTGAGCCCTCAAGAGAGAAAGCTCTTCTATTGTCTGTGCAATGTTGACTTTTTCTTGCAGTCCTTTAAGATCGATTAATTGATTTTTTGTCACTGTTAACTGTTCGCAAAGAGGGCGCTCTCCTCTTTGTAATTTTTTTGCCAGCTTATAAAGAGTGGTCATCATCTCCTGAGGCGAAAGAGCTGGATTCAGGATGAGTTGATAAAGATTGTCAGTGATCCAATCATGCACGCTAAGGGAGGTCATCCCTTTTTTGATTGAGTGGTAATAATATTTGATTAAATCGGCTTCATGGTTAATCGTTGGCCACTCCATGCATGTTTTTAACTTTTCTTGCAGCTGTTTTTCTTTTTTTTCCCCGTTTTTGATTTGTTTTGAAATCAGCGCTGCTAGCTTGTTTTTTTCTTTGACAAATTCCCACCGCTCTTCAAATTCAGCGTACGCTTTTTCTACTTCTTCATGACTTCTCAAAAGGGGAGGTGGGGAGATGAAGGAATGGTGAGGCGGCAATTCATAATGTGTATGAGGGGAGGGGTGCATGGCAGCTAAGATCTTACGATCAGAGTCAATCACGTAATAATTAGGATGTTTTGAAAAAAATTCTCCTATAAGCTTTCTTTCTCCTTTTGGGGTTGAAAAAGTCAGTTGTAAAATACGGTCTTCCTGTAGAATTGAGGCGTCATTGAGCCGTCCCTCTTTCAAGTAAAAAAGGAGGGGATGGGGGGATTGGGAGATTTTTTTTGGGAAAGTTGCAAGATGAAACCGTATAAACGGAGGCTTGAAAGAGAAAAAGAGCGCTTCTCTTTTTCGGGAACTTGCTAAAATGAGAAAAAAGCGGGTGTTCTCATCACTCAAGCAGTCAACCACTTGATAATGAGCTGCACGCTCTTGGAGTTCCCTGCAGAGAATCTTCATTAATGGAGTGGTAAATGGGATAAATTGAGGAAGTGGCATAAAATGCTGATCATTTCATTTTAGGGGAAAGAAAAGATTCAGCTTTAACGGCAATCAAGAGTTCTTCCACTTTATCTGTTCTTTCCCATGTGAAATTGGCATCGTTTCTTCCAAAATGACCTTCAAAAGCTGTTTGACGATAGATTGGACGCTTGAGATCAAGCATTTCAATGATTCCCCCGGGCGTTAATTTAAAGACGAGAGGAACGATGTGGCTTAAAAGATTTTCATCGACCTTTCCGGTTCCAAACGTCTCGATTTTTATCGAGATAGGATAAGGAATGCCGATTGCATATGACAATTGGACTTCGCATCGTCTGGCTAGTTTCGCTGCTATAATATTTTTTGCAATATATCGGCAAGCATAAGAAGCGGAACGATCGACTTTTGAGGGATCTTTTCCTGAAAAAGCGCCTCCTCCATGTCTTCCCATTCCTCCATAAGTATCGACGATGATTTTTCGTCCCGTTAAACCGCAATCTGCTTGAGGGCCTCCTATGACAAAACGTCCTGTAGGATTAATATAAAACAGCGTGTTCTCATCAATAAGAGAAGGATTAACAATTTCGTGGACTAATTGTTTCATCTCCTTGGCGATCACTGCTTGATCAATGTGATCGTCGTGTTGTGTGGAAATCACGATGGTATGCAGGCGAACTGGTTGGTGGTTTTCGTCATACTGAATGGTCACTTGTGATTTTGCGTCGGGCCTAAGGTAGGGAATGTCTCCATTTTCTCTCTTTTGACGCAACGTTCTGATGATGTGGTGGGCAAGCATGATGGGCATGGGCATAAGTTCGGGTGTTTCATCACAGGCAAATCCAAACATAATCCCTTGATCTCCAGCTCCTAGCTCTTTGTAAAGATTGTGTTCTTTATTAACTCCTTGTGCAATGTCAGGAGATTGCTTGTTGATCGAGCAGATAATCCCGCAAGATTGGCTATCGAATCCAAGCGTCGATTGATCATATCCAATTTCATGGATGGTTTGACGGACAATCTCTTGATAATCGACCACTCCTTGAGTGGTGATTTCTCCGGCTAAAACGACAAGGCCTCTTGTCACCAGCGTTTCACACGCGACCCTAGCATCGGGATCAACCCTAAGGCAGGCATCTAGAATGGCGTCTGAAATTTGGTCTGCAACTTTATCAGGGTGGCCGATTGAAACCGATTCTGACGTAAAAAGAAAATGAGTCATGGAGAGTCTCTCGTAATGCGCCTGATCTTATCTCTTTTGATTTTCATAAGTCCAGGTTAATTTCTGTTAAAGGTTCAATGAGGGAAATGAGTTCTTGAAGCCTTTCATAGAACGCTTCTCTATTTTCTAGATAGAGCAAACGATTGTATTGTCCAATTGCTTTAAGTTCTTTGCGAGGAAGGCTGTTAAGCGATTCAATTTTAATTTTTAATTCGTTTGGGTCAACTGCGTAACAATCACCTAAGTTCATCGAGGTGATGTTAACATAAGGGACTAAACAACGAGGGTCTTTTATAAATTCGTTCATCGGAGGGGCGTTTGTTGTGATGATGACCGCGCCAGCTGACATCGCTTCATTGATGTAGTGGCCAAAGCCTTCGGTTTCGCTTGGGCAGAGATGAATTCCGCATTCATTTTGAAATTGACGAAGTTGTTTTTCTGGTAAGCGATTTGAAATCCAATCTAAATTGGTTTTTTTGGCCTTAAAGTTAGTGGTGAAATTCACAACGGTTAAAAAAGGGAGGGAAGAATCATTAAACCATAATTGGCTAATTGCGGCTGTCCCTTTTAAAGAACTTCCTCCTGCAAGATGGAAAAAATGTTGATAATTCTTCTTGATTTTTTTTACGTAGCAATCAGGGCTTGTGAATCCCAGATAATAGGTTGGCATATGCATGAGGTGGAAAATTCTTTGCACCTCTTTGGTTCGACATAAAACAAGGTCAATTTTTTCAGGAAAAGGAATAGGTAATGCTGTCCACTCAGGGTTCGGGATAAACCAATTTTGTTTAGCCCAAAAGAATTTTTCAGGGACTAATCGTTCTAAAAATATATTGACATCCGCTTTGCTCCATTTTGTGTCGATTAAATCGACGAATCTGACATGGCAATCGAGTTTTTCCAAAGCCTCTTGGAGAATATTGAGATCAGTTTCTAACCCTTTGCCATTTTTCATTCCGATTAAATTGATCTTGAGTTGTTGATTTGTTCCCATTATGTGTCCAGGAGCAAAAAAAAGGACGATCCAAAATGAAAGCGTTATCGAGCTGATGATAAACTTCCAACCTAATGTATTTTTTAATTTCATATTACCCTAAAAAATTCGATGTTTTAAATGGTCTTAGAAGGTGTCTTTCATATTGTCGACCTTCGAGGCTTTGAGGCAGCCCAAATGTCCAATTATCAAAAAAGCTTGTTCAATCATATGAATAGCTTATGTTTTTTGTTGATATTTTACATCGCAATTTTTATCCGATGTCTGGTAAAAAGATGATTTTCATCAATTTTTCAAAGCACTTTTATCCACTCACCTTATGCTCAAATTGTGCTCGCGATCCATAAAATGAGTGTGTAAAGTAAGTGATTAAACGCCGATATGACGAGGATTAAATAAAGTTTGTGGAGAAGACAATAGTCCTTGAAACAGGGTTTCCAGAATTATTTTTTGATGATTTATCTTTTGAAAATGGAAAAGAAGGGGGGCGTTTAGAGGATTGGAAGGGAGAGAGGATTCAAGTCCGAGGTTTTTGGTATCCTCTTTCGGATGAACAAGGAATTTTGGCTTCTCATCCGTTTCTAAAAAGTTGTTGCTTGCAAGCCCCGGGTAAGATTGAGCGGCAGCTTTTTGTAAAAGGGGAGGGAGTCTCCCACCTATCAGTGCAAAGAGCTTTAACCTTAGAAGGGGTTTTTGATATTCAGCCCATCTATGATCTTCAGGGAAATACAATTCAATTTTTTGTTTTGCAAGAGGCTAAAGAGATCTCACAAGGCGATCGATTCATTACTGGATGGATTGTTGTACTCATCCTTGCTTTTCTCATCGTCATGATCTTCAATTGGAGAAGAAAGAGACTCACTTAGAGGGTGAGTTTTTAAACACCCTCTAAGAGCTTCTATAAAGGCAAACCTATTTGATTAATTTGGCTGGTTCGATTTTTTTGGGGGTCAAAACTGGGGGAGTTGTTGCGTGAGGTTTTTGAATCGGAATTTCTTTTAAATTTGCATGTGCAATCCATTTCCAATGACCGTTAATTTTTTGCCATACACTCATTCTTGGCGCCGGTTTTGCCGACAACACTTGATTTTCAATTTTTTCAGTCACAGAAACGGTATAAGTCACAACGAGTGTGTCTCCATTTTCAGTGACTTGAAAATCGCTGATTTCATAGGAACCGAGATATAAATTTTTAATTAATGAAATTTCAGCCTCTCGGGTCAAGGCGCCAAATGTATGCACTGATTGAAAATTTTTTGCTATATTTGCTTCAACCGCTGTAAAATTTTGATGTTTCATATCTTCCCACATTTGAGTCTCTAATTGCTCTCCTAGACTAGCGTCAGCCTGAAGGAGGGTTGTGGAAAATATAAGAGTCCCGATAAGGGAGAGGAAATATTTTGACATGTGAACCTTTTTTTTAGAATGTGTTTGCGTCTCACTCATGAGAAGTCTCATTTCGTCATGAAGGTCAAGATCTGATTACTCCGGGTCAATCGTTTCTTATCATATCGTGATGTAGAGGGGGGCAACGGGACTCACTTTGGTATTAATAAAGTGTGATAAGATAATCGATTAAGTCTTTAGAGGTGATAATTCCCATTAGCTCGTGCTCGTCATTGACAACGGGAAGGGAGTGAAATTTTCCTGTAGAAAGACTCTTTGCAGCTTCTAAAATTGTGCCAGTTGACTTTATAAAAACCGGATTTTTTGTCATAATCGCATTGATGTCAAGAGTCTGGTCAAGGACAGCATAAATGGCCTCATGATCCGTCACACCAAAAGATTGTTCAAAACTCACTCGAATAAGATCAAAATAACTGACGATTCCAATGAGTTCTTTGCCCTCTACAACAGGAAGGTGATGGAATTTTCCTTCACCGAATATTTGTCCTACTTCAGAAATAGGGGTTTTAAGGTCAATGGTTTTGGGGTTCTTTGTCATAATGTGGATAAGCGATTGGCAATGTTTAGCGTGGACCATGGAACCTCCTTAAAAGAGTGATCAAAGTATTCTTGCCTCATGTTATGGAATGAATACGTTTAAAGTCAAGGAGTGTGCAAGATGAGGGAGTGTTTGATTTTTGTCACTGCGTCCGTTTCATGGATGAATATTTATCTTGTCGTCTAAATTAAAATAGTTGATTTTTTTATTTGTTTTATCAATAATTCACAACTCTAGATTAGTTTTAAAAACAATTATAAAAGGTGGAATATGAATATATCTAATTTATCAACAAGATTTCTCTCAGGGAATTGGTCTCCATTTATCCGGACAATGAACCAATCCTTAAATGCATGGAGTGGCTTGATTCTTGGAACCAGCGTTATCGCTTTAACAGCGCTGCAAGGTTATCGCTGGTCACACTCGCATGCAACGTTATCTCATCAATCGACCGGAGTAGATTTTCAAAAGATCAAAAATAAAGTATGCAAAGCTTATGCATATGTTTTTGCCGGTTTTGCTCTAACAGCCACAGCTGCAGCTGCCGCACATATTGGCGGAGTCTCTCGCGCAATTCTTCAACAACCGCTTCTCTCAATCCCTGTTTTTATCGGATCTATTGCCTCATTGACAGCCACATTGGAGGTGAATAAAAAAAATGTCAAAACTCAACATACGGCGTGGATGATCTTTAATCTGACCATGGGAATGACGCTGTCTCCTCTTGGATTTTTAAACCAACATATTGTTGCCCAAGCAGCGGCAATTTCTTTAGGTCTAGGTGGGATGTTAACTGCCACAACCTTTTTAGCCCCAGATAAAAAGTTTTTAGAGTGGGAAGGTCCGTTGATGACCGCTTTGACGACAATTTCGCTTGTCAGTTCGATTGCGTTGTTTTTTCCGGGTAGTGCATTTGCTTATGGAGTGGATCGAGTCTCATTATATGGCGGTTTGGCGATATTTACAGCTCTTTTTATGGCAAGCACTCAACGTTTAATCAATGAAGCGGAGACAAAGGATGATCTAACATTTGATCCTATTAAATCTTCTTTAGGTATTTATTTATATAGTCTGAATTTTTTTGTAAGAATTGTTGAAATTATGGCAGAAAAAAACCAGGCCGATAAGTTGAAAAAACCACAAGGCTAAGAACTGAGTGGCCTTACGGACCCAAGAGGGTGATGTGGATAGAACCCAAAATTTCGGGGGTGAAGCTGTCGCTTCAGCCCAAATCACCCCCTTGGGTCCGTAAGGTGAGTGAATCATCCTTTCAATTCCTCATCAATTTTAAAAAACGTCTCCTTAACCAAAGCAGTTCGGAAAAATTCCCCACAGATCTTCAACAATTGATCGAGTTTTTCTTCGGGTATCATTCTTAAAGTATACGTTCCATCGGGATCCGGATGGACAGCAACATCTTTTTTTATTTTAGCAGCGCTAATA
This sequence comes from Parachlamydiaceae bacterium, assembly GCA_044326545.1. Lineage (GTDB taxonomy): Bacteria > Chlamydiota > Chlamydiia > Chlamydiales > Parachlamydiaceae > JANWJE01. The sequence continues at coordinate 31,333 of JBIRBM010000006.1, forward strand.
TAGGTCTCTAAATCTAACTTTGATTCAACAGCATATCTGCGAATCCATGTTTGGAAATAGATGTCAATTTGTTGACTCTCTAAAAATAGCCTTCTCTCATCCGCAGACATATTTTGAAGATGAACAATCAATTCTTTAAAACCTTCTGTTATCAAGATGTGAATGGAGGGCTCATCTTCTCTTGCATTGCTGTTAAGGTGGACTGCTTCATGATCAGTTGTTGCTAAATCATAAGAGGATGCCGTTTGATAGGATGACAAAAATATTTTCCCTAATAAAATTTTTTCTTGATGAAATCGATCTTTCCATTGCGTCGTGAGTTCATTTCGTAGAGGGATGGGGCGAGGATATGACTGTGGCGTTTTAAGCCTGTTTTGTCCTTTTTTTAAATTGGCTGGATTTATCGCACTTTCTGTGGGATAGAAAGAAGATGAGATGCTTTTCGTTCTTTTTAATAACGGATAAGGAGCTTCTGAGCACTCTTCATTCTTTGGTAATTCTTGAGCGTCGAATGCGTTTAATGCGGCTCTGGTAAGTTTTGGATATAATTGATCGTTTGCCGTCTCTTCTAATGACAAGAATTTTTCTTCGGATTCGTCCAACACTGTAGGTGCAGTAGACGCTATGGAAGATGGGCTAGAAGGGATGTATGTCATGATAATAGATTTATTATCTGCAGTGTCATACTTCAATAGGGGGACTTCTTTTTGAAATGAAAGTTTCATCTCTTCATTTTCTTCAAATTCCGTGTTGTAGAGCTTGCGTTTTTTATTTTCAGAAGGGGTTAGCTCAGCAATTTGGCTTGAAAATAAAGTTGATTGATCACGATGTTTTGAAGCGATAGACGATTTGGCCGGATATGTCTCGATCGTAGCATTGATCTGTGGAGAACAGATCGTAAGGAATGGGTTATTTATGATATTATTCATGATTATAAACTCCGTTTTAAGAAAAATTTTTAAAATAGCAATCGCAAGAGATTGTATTGGTTTAATACCATACTTCTTGTTGTTTTTTAAACTAAAGAAAAAAATAAAAAATAGACTTCTTCGGAAACTTGCTTTGCTTGAAAAAATTGCCCTTTTTGAGTACATTGTTTTGAAAATGTTGAGAGCGTATGCGTGCATACGGTCGAAAAATTTTACAAAAAAGATGCCAAAAATGGCGGTTTTAGCAAGTCAATGAAGTTTCCGAAGAAGTCTAATGATTGTCTTGTCTTGAAAACCATGCTGATCTTTTCGTTAAAGAGACGATTGCTTAGAACCGGTTAAATATTTATGATCAACTTGATATTAGAAGGAAGAATCCGGAGATTAGTGCTGACAGATAAAGATCGCTTGCTTAGATTTGGACGGGAGCTTATATTCGCGCTTTGTTAAATTCGTCAAGTTTGAAGTTGTGATCATCAATCAAGGCGACGACGCTTCCTTCTCTATAAAGGTGCAAAAATTTTAGGACTTTCTCCCTCATTTTATCACAGAAATCAGCCGATCGGATTTGATAGGGACCCTCTCAAGTTTAAGGAATGACTATGTTTGAACATCACTCTTTCCCATTAAATCCTGTGGAATTTTTTTCTCTTTCTTGTGATTGTTATCATTTGCCAGAAGATCGGCGGGGATTTTTATTGTCAGATGAGATAATAGGGTCAGACACAAGTTCTCAAGCTCGAAGTTTTGGTGTATCCGACATTTCCACATTGAGCTTGAATGAGTATATTTTGCCTTCCACGCATGATTTAACAGGCGAAGAGGCGTTTGCTAAATTGGCGATCGCATGGAGTGAAGAGGGATTGCGTCTGCTAATCCAAGTGAATCAAACGGCAACCCAATCGTCCTATCCTAATATTGAAAATGGCGATAGCATAGAGTTGTTTTTTGATACGCGCGATCTAAAATCATCGGGATTTAACACTCGCTTTTGCCACCATTTCTTTTTTTTGCCTCATGCTGTTGAAGGAGTCAGTAAAGGAGAGAAAACACATTTTCGAACCGAAGATCAACATCCTGTTTGTGATCCTGAATCACTTAAATGCGAGATTCAATTGAAGACAAAGCGTTATCAAATGAAAATTTTTATTCCCCGTCAATGTTTACATGGGTATGATCCGAGGCAATTTAAGCGGTTAGGATTTACTTATCGTATCAATCGCCAGGGAGGTGAACCTCAACACTTTTCTGTGGTTTCTCAAGACTACCACATTGATCAGCAACCCTCTCTTTGGGGATCGCTGATTCTTAGAACCTGATCAAAAATTCTGAACAGGTTCTTAGACAACCTCTTAGGAAAGAAGTATGAAATTTACAGATTCGCATGAATGGATGAGAATAGAAGATGATGGCATTGCTTGTGTCGGGATTACCACTTATGCTCAAAAAGAGCTGGGTGATATTGTGTATGTTGAACTCCCGATTGTTGGAAAACAGGTCAGAGCTAAACAAGAAGTTGTTGTATTAGAATCAACTAAAGCGGCGGCTGATATTTATTCTCCTCTTTCTGGTCTTATAGAAGAGGTGAATGCAAAATTAACCATAGCGCCTCAATTAATCAACGAATCGCCAGAAGGGGAAGGGTGGATCTATAAAATGCGTTGTTCTCATCCTGAGGAGATAGACTCTCTTATGGATGAGGAGAGGTATCATAAGATGTTGCATGGAGAAGAACTGTTTTAATCCGTCATCTTACGGGAGAGGCAGCGCGCTTTGGGCTGAGCCAAAGCCCCGAGGTTGAGGAGTCGAAAGCGGGGGTTGTATTCTACAATACACCCTCGTCTTCGATTTCTCAACCGAGGAACGAAAGAGATATTTTTACGCAATTTTCTGATCGTTTCTCTTGACTATCGGAAGTTTTTTCTCCAACACCGTCTCTTTTTCAATCAAAATTTCACTAATCGTGTCATCGGACGGGACTTCAAACATTAATTCACGCATAAGATTCTCTAAGATAAGCCGTAATGCACGAGCGCCCGTTCCTGCTGCAATCGCTTGTTGAGCGATCGCGATCAATGCATCGTCGGTAAATTGGAGTTTAACCCCTTCGGCTTCGAACATTGCACAAAATTGTTTGATGATCGCATTTTTTGGCTCTGTCAAGATGGTGACAAGATCCTCGAGAGTCAACTCATTGCAATTTGCGATGCTATTAAAGCGTCCCACAAATTCAGGGATCATTCCAAATTGAACGAGATCTTCGGGTTCGACTTTGGAAAGAAGGAGGCTTTTCTGGGTGGGATCGATCACCTCTCGATTGCTGCTGTCAAACCCAATAGTCCCTTTTCCAAGGCGTTTAGCGATGATTTTTTCTAAATTAACAAATGCTCCACCAACGATAAAAAGAATGTTTTCGGTATTAACCTTAATGTATTCTTGATTAGGGTGTTTGCGACCTCCTTTAGGAGGGACGTTCGCAATCGTTCCTTCAACAATTTTTAATAGGGCTTGCTGAACCCCTTCTCCTGATACATCGCGAGTGATCGAAACATTGGCAGTTGTTCGGTTGATTTTATCAATTTCGTCAATGTAAATGATCCCTTGCTCTGCCTTGGCAACATCGTAATCAGCTGCTTGAAGGAGGCGTAAAATGATGTTTTCGACATCTTCGCCAACATACCCTGCTTCAGTCAACGTTGTTGCATCCGCAATAGTAAATGGGACATCTAAAATAGAGGCTAATGTTTTGGCTATTAAAGTTTTTCCTGATCCTGTAGGGCCGAATAAGAGAACATTAGATTTGCTAAATTCGACCGGTTCCCCTTCTTTGTTTTTTGACCGGATCCGCTTATAGTGGTTATAAACCCCAACAGAGATTGTCTTTTTTGCATTTTCTTGCCCAATGATATATTCATCCAGTTTTTCTTTGATTTCTTTTGGTTTCAGGATTTTGAATTCATAATTCGTTGTTGCTTTTTTGTCGAGGATGCCTGTGCAAAGGCGAACACATTTATCGCAAATATAGACGTTTGGCCCTGAAATAAGTTTTTCTACAGCTTCCTCTGTTCGTCCACAAAATGAACAGCAGGCGAGATCTTTGTTTGTTAAAGATTTTTTGCTCATTAATGATGATCCCAAAAATTTAAATTGAATGAATGCTACATTATCACACTCGATGATCATTTAGATTGTAAATGAATAAGGAGTGTTTTCTTAGTCAATCGACTATCTTGTCAAAGTGGAATTAGACAGTGTTTGTAAAGGTTTGATTGAATAGAGATCTTGCATCACCTCATTTGCTTGAAAAAATGGATCTTTTTGGCAATAAAAATGGCAAAAATCTCTCTTTTTTTCAAACAAAGGAGGTGATGCAAGATCTCTCATATTTTAAACAGGGTCTAAGTCCACATCAAAATGTCCATGCGCGGCAAATGCCCGACTAGGGAGTGTCATCAATTGTTAATCGCCTCTATTCAAGATGATTGCTCAAGCGATGTGACCACCGGCTTGGAAAGAACTTGAATAAAGGTTGATTCTCAATTGATGACACTCCCTAGAACGGTTTATCCAAACCAGACTCTTTACATAAAAAACCTACTTTGAAAAAAAACGTTTTTTCAAGGTAGGAGCGATGATGGAAAGAATGTGTTCAGAATAGAGTGTTTTGTCCCGGTTATATTGATTGAATCATCGATTATATCAGGTTGTCTTTTTCTTGGGGATAATTACTTCATCTATTAACCCATATTCTTTAGCTTCGTAGGGGCTCATATAAAAATCACGCTCGGAATCAACCGCAATTTTCTCTAATGGTTGATTTGCGCATTCGGCCATGATCTGATTTAAAAGTCTCTTGAGCTCTAAAATTTCTTTGGCTTGCAAAGCGACATCTGCCGAGGTTCCTCCCACCCCGCCGTAAGGCTGGTGAATCATGATTCGGCTGTTGGGAAGAGCAAACCGTTTTCCTTTGGTTCCGGCAGTCAATAAAAGAGCCCCCATTGAGGACGCTTGGCCAATGCAATAGGTGTTGATATTGCACCCAAGATATTGCATCGTGTCATAGATCGCAAGGCCGGACGTGATATATCCTCCGACCGAGTTGATGTAAATATGAACATCTTTTTTTGGATCCTCCATTTTTAAAAAGAGAAGTTGGGCTACGACGACATTAGCGATTTGATCCGTGATTTCTGTTCCAATAAAAATAATGCGGTCTTTTAATAATCGTGAATAAATATCCATTGAGCGTTCCCCTCGCCCAGTATCTTCAACTACATAAGGTGTTAAAGAGAGTTGAGGTCTTGGATAAAGGTCATGTGACATAGCAATCCTTTGTTGAATCGTTTAATATCTTCTGCTGCAGAATAAAGAATTAAAGGGAATTTCGCAAGCAACGAGAGTGTAAAATAGGTAATTCGTGGTGCAAAATAGATTTTGATCGCCTTGAATGTTGAACTGAGGCACATCTCTTGAGGGATTGAGACAGTAGACCTCTTTCCAAACCCCATTTGGTTGAGAAAATCGCGATTGTTGCTCTCTTCATTTTCAAATTTTTCAACCATATGCTCATTCAAGCTCAAAGTGGAGATTTCGGGTGGTTCAATCGCTTTACTTACGAGGAGTGGTTAACAATCTGTTCAAAATCTTTGATCGGATGATGTGTTTGCGAAAACCCACTATACACTCACAAAAAATGTTGGCAATATTAAAAAATATTCCGAACATTTTTTGTGAAGGTATAGCAGATTGATAGCAGCAAAGCATCATGATCAAAAATTCTGAACAAGCCTAAATAAAGACACTCTGACTCTCAATCCCTTTTGCAAATATTCAAATCAGTTGAAATGTCTATATGTGGACTGAAGATCCTTCAGTCTTTAAAAACAACTGTATTGACTAACAGCTGCTTAATTTTACGATCAAGCGCTAAATCTTTGAGTTGGCTTCGGAGGTTGTCTTTATCATTGAAATCGATGCTGTTGCGGCCGCTCGACATCATAGAAATTTGACGAGTGAGCTCTTCAGAAATATCTTGATTATCAACGCTGATGTTGTAATCTGCAGCAATTTTCTTCAGAAGGAAAAAGAGCTGCAAACTCAAAATAGTGGTTTCTTCAACCGATTGTTTGATTTGCTGGTATTCTTCTTCTGTGTATTCACGCCCTTCTTCGGCTAGTCGTTTTAGATAATCATTAAGACGAGCTTCTTTATTCGAATCGATATAAGATTGGGGAAGATCGATAGGGTAGTGTTCAATCAATTTTTTTTCAATTTCATGAATTTCTTTTCTGAACGCTTCTTCTTCAATTTCTTGAGTAAGGCGTTCGTTAATTTTTTGATGCAAATCTTCAACTGTCTCGAGTTTCACTTTTTTTGCTAATTCATCGTCGATGGCAGGAAGATGGCCTTCTGAAATAGAGTGAATCGTGATTCGGAAGGGGACGGAGGTGAAATGAGGGTCTTCTATTCCTAGTGCTGGATCTTGCTCAGTCATTCCTTCTGCACTTTCCCCCGCTTTAAGTCCAATCACTTTACTGCGCAGCCACGATGGGAGTCCGGTTGAGTTGATCTGTGTACGTTGATTTTGGATCACTTCGCGTGGATGATCCCCTAAAAGAGTGACACTTACATCGATAAAGTCTTCTTCTTGTGCCCCGCGATCTTCTACTGAGGTGTAAGTGGCAAATTGCAATTGAAGGTTTTGAATGGCGTTTTGTCTCTCCTGATCTGTTATTGATTCGCGAGGGATTCTTTGGATTTCAATTTCCTCGAGTTTCACTGTTGGGATGGTTGTACGTGCTTCAAATTCGATTGTAAAGCTCGCTCCTTTTTCTCGTGAGCACTCGTGGATATGAGGACGTTTAATTTTACCTTCTTTTAGAGGGTGAAGGTGAGTTAAATCAATAGCGTCATTGAATCCTGTTTGCAAGACGATGTCGATGAATTCTTTTTGAATAGCTTCCTCAAATCGTTCTACAATCATTTTTTCCGGAGCGCGCCCCTTCCGAAAGCCGGGGATATTCACTTCTTTATTCACATTTTTAAGCGCTTTAAGGTAGGCTGCCTCTGTCGCTTTCGGGGTGACTTTAATGTCAAATTTAATTTGACAATGAGGGAATTTGGTCACTTCAACGTGAATATTGTCATTGCTTTCTGTATAATGATGATCAAATTTTTTTTCTTGAGTCGACACAAAAAAACCTCTTTACTTTTTTGATATTTTGATGGATTCCCGAGGGGATTTAAAACTGAAGTTTTGATTGATACGCTTCGCTTCGGCAAGAGTGTGCATCTTGGCATTTACGAAGTCATAAAAAATAGGTTACCAAAAATTGTTTTTTACCGCACCTAAAGTTTAGTTCTTATCTTAGAACCTTAGCCTTATTCAGAATGTTTGATCCGAAATTTTTTTGTGAATGTATAGCCGATGTATAGCAGCCAAGCAGCGTGATCGAAGATTCTGAACAAGTTCTTAGAGGATGTGTATAAAGCATAACCGCTTGCAATTTAGATGAAAGGTCCAATCTTTGAGAAATCTAAACGGGGATTGTAGAACATAACCGCTTTCTATTTTTAAAGGCCAGGTCTTTGATGTTTCTAAAAGCGACGAGGCTTTATAGAGGCTTTCTTATAGATTAAATGATAAAAATTGACGAATGCTTGCGCAATAGCGGGCGATGAGGCTCGAACTCACGACCCTCACGTTGGCAACGTGATGCTCTACCACTGAGCTACGCCCGCATGAATAAGAATGATGAAGAAAGAGAGAACTTGGCTTCATCTTGAATTTTTTTATAGCGGGCGATGAGGCTCGAACTCACGACCCTCACGTTGGCAACGTGATGCTCTACCACTGAGCTACGCCCGCAAATATAATAAGGACTTGCCTAGAAATTATTTTTTCTTTTCATTTACTTCAAATCTTGAGTCTTTGAAAAAGTGAACATCATGACGTTGTACAAAATACAACTTTATTTTCGATGTTTCAACTTAGAGACTTTGAGCAAGACGAGCAACTGTTATAATTTTTACGCCTCTTTTAAGGTAAAACCCCTTAAAGACTCTCGACTATAATGGGAAAAGAATATTTTTTCAAGGAGAAATTATTCGGTAAACATTATTTTGGTGTTTCGATCTCTTTTTCCTTATCTGAGAGCCTGTTTAAACGCTCGCCTTAAGGAATGGGAGGGGGATTTAGGCTGAAGGGTAAAAAAGCGCTAAATTTTACTCAGTGTGTTGGTGACGTGTGGGAAAAATTGAGAAATCATCTTGAATAGAGGCTATTAGCAACTGATGACACGCCTTAATTCTGAATTTTTTATTTTGGAATTGAGAGGTCAGGGATGAAAAGATAATCATAACACTGCTTAAGCTATTTGATAAGCGATGAGCAGTGTCAGATTGTCTTAAGCGTCGGAGAGGGTGGGATTCGAACCCACGGTACGCGTTAACGTACACACGCTTTCCAAGCGTGCTCCTTAAGCCACTCGGACACCTCTCCAAATCAAGAAAAAATTCTAAAGAACTCTGATTTAATTAGCAACTCAATTTTTTGAGTTTTAAAATTTTCAGAGCGGCTGACGTCGTTGAATCCGAAAATTTAATCTCGATGCTGAAGCAACATTCATCGACTTTTTTATCTACAGGCTCGACGATGATCAAGCAATCTATTCGTATAATGGTGTGGCTCTATCACATCTTTTCAGTAAAAACGCCGTGGCTATTAACGACTGATTGTGTCATTTTATTTCTTGTGTTTGGTATGATGATACCGCATTCTATTTTGTTCCTTAGCACGCTTTGCGAACTGTGAAGACTGGTTCTTAACTTTAACATCTGAAACTGTGAGATTTTTTTATGCTAAAATGGATATTATTCGCAGCAATTACATTCATGACTGATTTAAGAGGAGAAACTAAAGTTCTTGCATTCAGTGGGAGCACAAGAAACGACTCATTTAATAAAAAACTCGCCTTAGAAGCTGTGGGTATTGTCAATACCATGGGAGCATCTGCATTGATGATTGATTTGCGGGACTATCCCATGCCCTTCTATGATGGAGATATTGAAACAAAAAAAGGAATGCCTGATACAGCTAAACAATTTCGCAATTTAATGATTGAAAGCCAAGCCATTATCATTGCAAGTCCTGAGTACAATGCTTCTGTCTCGGCAATTCTCAAAAATGCGCTTGATTGGGCTTCTAGAAATGAATCAGGTCAACCTTCACGGGATGCTTTTAAAGGAAAACGCTTTGCAATTATGAGTACATCTCCTGGTGGTGGTGGTGGTGGTCGAGGCCTTGAGCATTTAGCTGCGATTATTGAAAATGCTGGAGGAGAGGTTGTCAAAGAAAAGGTGAGTGTTCCCGATGCTTACCATGCTTTTACAGCAGAAGGATGTTTAAAAAATCCACAGGTGAAAGAAAAGCTTAAGCGTGAAATTCAAGAACTTCTAAAAAAATGAATCTTAGAGCCTCTCTAAGAGCATCGTGTTACACACATTTTTTTCTTGACCATTAAGTATGCATTAGGTTTAAAAAATGCTTAAGGGGTAAGAAACCAATGTGATTAAAAATAGACATATTGAAAGTTGATTTAATCACATTGAATCGTCTTGATTTTTTACTCCGAATGTCGTGAAATGAACAACAAAAAAACAAAGAACACACATCTTTGTGAAAAGCTAATTCACGAAAAGCCAATTAACTTAGAACTCTCGCAGGAGTGCAAGGCCTACATCCATAAAGGGCTCGCTTGTGGCGAATTTGAGTTTCAAGTCATCCGATCGGGAGCAGTCAACAAGGGGCATAAGGGGCTCAAGGAGCGCACCAGGGAATGAATCCCTATTCATCAGCATAAAGGGGGTACAGCGTGTATAGATCTCTAAGCCTTTGACAAATAAGGGTTTATCTGAGCCTGCATTTGACTCAATGTATCGTGACAAAATACAAACGGTAGCTGGTAGTATCGGCGGAATTTTGTAACCGATTAGACGTTGTTCAAATATATGACGGAGAACTTGTTTTTTCTGCTCGTTACCATTTGCGCCTATGGTTCCAGGAAGAAGATCCTGTGTCATCACCACCCATTGAGATTTAGCGATTGACTGATCTCCCAGATGCCGAATAATATCGGCCTTAATAGATTCGTTAGCGCTATAACTGGGAGGAAGGTACTTCTTTGCAAGCTCAATAACGGTGTTTAAGGTAAGGCCACCATTAAGAGTTTTAGGAAGCCATACAAGCATAAGACAATCTCGGGTTCTTTTTCGAGGAAATATCCTCTTGAATTTTATGCAGTCCTGAATGAAAGCCTTTAAGGGGCAAGAAGAGAATTCTTCTTCCTTATCTTCGTCTTTTACAGCATTTTCCCCAAAATATTCAGCCCATTTATCAATTCCGAAAGCAATTTCTCTATAATACACTCTCTTCAATAGAATGGGGTTGTTTGCTAATTTTTTCCATGCTTCGCTAACACGACGACAGGCTCCAATTCCATCGATATTTAAGTAAGAAAAAACTTCCAAGACAAGTCCATCGGGGATGATCTGAATAGGATCTTGTTTTGTTGCATTAATATTTTTAGAACTATAACTACTAACAACGCTTTCACTTACTGTTAAAGACATTTTCAACCTTTCTTTTATTAATTTAAATAATTCATTAATAATGATAGCAAAAAACATATTAATTTTAATCTAAATTTAGGCTAAAAGATAAATTGGGGTACCCCCGCTATCAGATGAATAGGTTTAAGAAAGGTTAACGATCGAGTAAGCAGACCGCACAACGGCGGTCGGCTCCTCTAAGAACCGTACGTGATAGTTTCCCATCATACGGCTCAAGTCTTCCTGAAGCAACTTGTGTGTAGCCCGGCTATGTTTGCGTTCCATGTGTGGCTTATTTTCTCGAATGAGAAAATATTTTTGATAAGCTGGATCGTAGGGCACGCCTTGCGGCTGCTTACCTATGAAATAGGAGGATTATGAGGTTAGCTGCCTGCTCTAGACCGACGAGCTTGTAAACAGTGTACGCGGAAAAGCAAGCCGTTTCACGATCTCCTATTACCTATGAAGCGATGTGACCACCCGCTTGGAAAGAACTTGAATAAAGGGTTATGATCAATTGATGACACGCCCTATATTCATTCTACTGTAAGGATGGTCTCCTCATTTAAGGGAGGCAATTTTTCTTAACAGCCTCGTGTCGCACTGATTGATAATCTCAATTTTGAGCTGAGCGCAAGAGGATTGATTTGTGAAATACAAGGTTTTAAAACAGGCCCTTAAGGAGAAAAATGGCTAAATTCTTTTTCTGCTTCTAAATCTCTCTCTGCCCCTTCATACTTAACAGGAGTATAATTGACAAATTGTGCATACTCTTTTCTAAAGGTCAAATTGACGCTTCCTACTCCGCCATGTCGATTTTTAGCGACAATCAATTCAGCCATTCCCGGTTTATCCATTGGATCGTAGTACTCTCGTCTTAGCAAGAACATCACGATATCTGAGTCTTGCTCGATACTTCCACTTTCGCGTAAATCACTCATCATAGGACGATGTCCTTGACGATCTTCAACTTTGCGGGATAGTTGAGAAAGGCAAAGGATCGGGATATTGAGTTCTCGGGCTAGATTCTTTAGCATCCGTGAAATTTCAGAAATTTCATTTTGACGGCTGTCTGAATTGCGATGAGTCCCTGATCCTGAAATAAGCTGCAGGTAGTCGATGACTAAAAATCCAATCCCATAGCTTTCTTTCATCCTACGCGCACGTGCGCGCAAATCTGTAATTTTTAATCCTGCTTGATCATCTATAATCATGACGTGCTTTTGAATGTTGCTTACTGTGCTCACAACGCGTTGATATTCAGTTCCATCTAAAGAGCCGTTTTTGATTTTATCTGACTCGACTTCGGCTTGAGAACAAATGAGGCGGTGGACTAGCTGCTCAGCCGACATTTCGAGTGAAAAAATTCCAACGGGGATGCAGCCTTTAAAACAGACATTTTCTGCAATGTTAATGGCTAAGGATGTCTTACCCATCGCTGGACGGGCAGCCAAAATCATAAGATTTGAATTGTTTAGACCATTAATCATTTTATCAAGATCAACAAAATGAGAAGGAGTTCCACTAATTCCAGTATCTTCGGGTCCTTTTTGAGCATATCGTTCTTGTTTTTCTTGAAGCTCTTTTAAATAAGGAATTCCAGATTCGGAGCGAAGGCCAGAAAAAATGTCTGTAATTAAGATCCCTGAAGTTGGATTAGCTGATTGACTGATTTGAAAGAAAATTTGCTGAGCATCATCTAATGCAGTGTTGACATCTGAGGGTTCTTCTAAAGCTGTTTTTTCAATAATCTGAGCAGCATGAATCATTTTACGTAAAACTGCTTTATTTTGAATAAGTTCAACATATTCTTCGATGAAGGCAGATGTCCCAGCATATTGAGCAAGTGTTGTGAGGTAGGCTAAGCCTCCAACAGCAGTCAGTTTATCTTGACGTTTAAGCTCTTCTGCAATCAGATGAATATCAGCGGGTTTGTCTTTTTTATAGGCTGTTTTCAATGTTTGAAAGATGATCTTGTGTTCGGTAAAATAGAAGTCAGAATCATCGAGTCCATCGGCTGCAATATTCAGTCCATTGATGCTTGTTAGCATGCAACCGAGAACCATCATTTCTGATTCTTTAGAATGAGGAGGAATTTTTATTTTAGCTGTGGAGTCAGACATCGCAACACCTTTGTTTAAAAAGAGCTTAAATACTCACCTTACGCACCAAGAGTCTTATTTGGGTTGAAGCGTAAACTCTCGTGCTGGACACCTTACAAAAGGGGCCATATCGACAGAGATATTACTCCTCTTTTTCAAGCTTTCAACCCTGAGGCTTTGGCTTAGCCCAAAGGCAAAAAACATAAAAACAGGTTATAAGCCTTTGACTTAAAAAGGGTAAAAGGATTGTTTCATTTTTTAATTGCGCCCAGTATATTAGAAATCATACAAAAAGTCTATTCTTAGAACCTCTCTTCATGTTTTTGACCTTTGACGAAAGCCCAAAGGAAAAAAAACTGAAAACAGGTTCTAAAGGTCACCTTACGGACCAACAGCTTTCTCTTCAGTCGAAATAGCCGATTCAGACCAGCAAATCATCCAAATCATAGAGATTGAATAGGTTCTCAGTTGAGTTAAAGGATTTTTTATTATATTTTGGCTTGCGGTTTAAAAATCTGCTGTTAAACTGATGCTCCAGGTTCAATGGACTTATTTTTCACTCACCTTACGTACCAACAGTGCAATTTGGGCTGAAGCGAACGCTGTCGTGGTTGAAAGCTTACAAAAGGCAGAGACAAAGAGAGACGCATTCAAGCTCAAAGTGCAAATTTTGGCGGAGGCTACTTTCGCACTCTTGGTACGTAAGGTGAGTTTTAAATAGAATCAGTCGAAACAAAAGAATTAAGATATTTAAATTCATTCAATTGAAATGATGGAGGTTATATGGTTTACATAGTGAAGACTGTTGCTTTAGGATTGGCTATTACGATGTTGAGTCTCCTTCCTCAAGATTCTCTTTATGCTAGAGGAGGAGGCGGCGGCGGCGGAGGGGGCGGTCACGGAGGAGGGGGCGGTCACGGTGGTGGCCACGGAGGAGGCGGTCATGGTGGTGGCCACGGAGGAGGCGCTCATTGGGGTGGTCATGGTGGCGGTCATGGTGGCGGTCATGGTTGGCATGGAAACGGCCATGGGCACGGTCATTGGAATGGACATGGCCACGGTCATTGGAATGGACATGGACATGGACATGGCTGGCACCACGGGTGGGGCTATGGTGGATATTATCCGGTTTACTGGGGGGGGGCTTACTATCCCTATTACTACAATGATTATGATCGAGATTATGATAATCCGATTTATTATAATTACCCATCAACAACTTATTATTATGATTATCCAAGTTCTAGCACGCAGTATTATTATAATGATTCTTCTTCCAGTGGTATTAGTTATCCGACCAATACAGTAAATAGTCAGACCGGGTATTATAATGACCCTAATTATAGCTACCCAATCAATTCACAGTATGATACAGCACCTTCTGCAGCAAGTGGTGAAGATGGCGATCATTCAAATGAATCGAATAGTCAGGGACAGTTCTTTGGTGGAGGAAACTTTTCTGGATCCACTGTGGGTTATTATGAAGATCATTTGCTAGCTGAAAGTCAAATTGAAGGAGAAAATCAAAATTCTAATTTAAATGAAGACGAAGTGACACGACTGAGTCCAAACTGACCTCTTTTTTTCTTTTACAACGATGGTAATTGTTGATAAGGCGCGCAACGTTCTTGTCGCAATTCGTCTATTGATTCACGCTCACCTTATGCACCAAAAGCACGATTTGGGCTCAAGGAAAGCTCTCAAAGATAGAAAATCGCAAGCAGATGCCTATTAGAAAAGAGGGGCTTGCTTGCGAATTTCGATCCACGAGGCTTTGACGCAGCCCAAAGGCAAAAAAACATGAAGACAGGTTTCTTAAATGATTGAGCATGAAAATTCTCCTAAGATCGCTCATTATGTTTTTAAACTGTATATTGCAGGAATGAATGGCCGCTCCATAGCAGCGATAGGGAATTTAAAAAAAATGTGCGAGGAGTATTTGCCTCATAAATATGAGATTAAAGTGATCGACCTTCTGGTCAAACCGGAAAGTGCCCGGATAGATGACATCATTGCCACGCCGACTTTGATTAAAACCCTCCCCTTACCGGTAAGGAAATTGATCGGAGATCTTTCTGATAGCCATGAAGTGAGGATTAATTTGGAGATTAAAAAGGTCATAAAATGAATGAGGAAAATAAAGAAATCGATCGACTTAAAGAACGTTTAAGAGTCGCAGAAGATACTTTAAATGCGATAAAAAATGGAAAAGTGGATGCCCTCGTCATTCAAGGAGCTAAAGGGGAGCAGTTATACTCAATTAATAGCCCTGATCATCCTTACCAAGTCTTTTTTGAAAATATGGATGAAGCTGCGATTGTTTTGTCTAATCAACACATCATCCTATACGGGAATCGAAGTTTTTTTGAAATGCTGGGGATGTCTTGTGAAAATGTCATCGGAAAATCGATTTTTAATTTTCTGAAACAGAGTGATCACCGTTATTTTATTGATCATGTGTTAAAAAATAAAAAAACAAAAGGGGAATTATGTATCAATTCCTTTCATCAAGGATCTCGCACGGTATTAGCTTCAATCTTTAAAGGAATATGGAATGAATCGGATGCTCAGTGTCTTTTATTCACCGATATCACAGAACTTAAACGGATTCAGCACTTCATTGAAACTTCTCATTCAGTTGCCCGTATTTTAAGCGAGGTTTCTACTCTTTCTGTTGCGGCTAAATCAATCATTGAATTGCTTTGCAATCGTCTCGGTTGGGAGGTCATGATCATTTGGATTTGGAACAGTGAAAAGCAAGTGCTTCAATGTCTTGAAATTGCCCATATTGACGGATTGGATATAGAAGAATTTGAGAAAAAAAGCCGTGAAATGGGATCTGAAACTAAACAATTGTTTAGCCACATTTGCTTATCGAATCGTCCCATCTGGATCAAAGATTTTGCTGATCACTACAATTTGGTAAGAAGAAATGAAGCTGTTCGGAACAACTTGCACGGTGCCCTTGCCTTTCCTTTTAATAAAGACTCTCAAGTCGGTGGAGTCATTGAATTATTTCGCCGCATTCCATTCGAAGGAGGTGTTGATAATTTACAATTCGATTTACTTTGGTCGATTGGAATTGATCTTGGATTCTATATTCAACGGCTATTGAGCGATCATAAAAGAAATGAGATCGCAAAAGCCTTGGAACTCTCGGTTAATGCCATTTACACGACCGATCTTAAGGGGACCCTTTCGAGTTGGAATGACGGAGCAGAGAAAATGTATGGGTGGTTGGCTCAAGAAATGATTGGAAGCAATATTAACAAGCTGTATCCTCCAGAGAAAAGTGATAAATACAAAAAAAAATTTGAGGCATTTTTATTAGGGATGCCTGTTAAAAAATTTGAATCCCAGAGATTGCGAAAAGATGGAGAGCTTATTTGGGTTGCTCAATCTTATGATAAAACCTACGATTTATTTGGAGCCCCTTCAGGAGTGATTATTGTTGAACAAGAGATTACTCCCGAAAAAGAATGGGCTAAATATTTGGCAGACAGCGAGAAAAAATTTAATTCATTTATTGAAATCACCGAAGATTGGATTTGGGAGCTTGATAGCAAAGGGAATTTTCAATTTTCAAATTGTGCAGTTTATGAATTTTTGGGTTTTGAAGTTGATGAAATTTTAGGAAAGAGTCTTCTTTATTTTGTTCCTGTTGAAGAAAGGGAGAGGATTCAAAACCAAATGAGAGAGATCCAAACAAAAAAAATAGGATGGAGGCGGTTGATTATCCCCTTTGTTCATAAAAATGGGAGCTGTCGATGGATTGAGAGTAATGCCAAGGAACTTTTAGATGATGAAGGTTATCTAGTAGGGTTTAGAGGGACGAGTCGAAATATTACGGAATTAAGAAATTTAGACAAAATCAAGAATGAATTTATTTCGGTTGTCAGTCATGAATTACGAACTCCTTTGACTTCCATTTCAGGGGCTTTGAATTTACTTATAGCGAAAAAGATCTCCCCAGAAGAAAGCGATCAATTGATTTGTATTGCTCATAAAAATGCGGTTCGTCTGAGCAAAATCATTAATGATACGATGGATATTGAAAAATTGCAGATAGGCAAGCTAACATTGGATTTAAAAAAAATTAATCTGGCTGATGTCGTCCGAGAGGCTGTCTTTTCACATGATATGATCGGAAATAAATTCAATATCAAATTGATTCTGGGGGATTCTTTACCTTTTGCACAAATCATGGGGGACTATTGTCGCCTTATCCAAGTCATGAATAATCTTCTGTCGAATGCAATAAAATTCTCACCGAATCAAGGGACTGTCGTGGTGTCGCTTGAAGTAAGGGATCATTGTGCGAGGGTGTTGGTCACAGACAAGGGGCCGGGAATTCCAAGGGATTTTCAATCCAAAATTTTCGGTAGTTTTGCACAGGCTGACTCAAGCATCAAACGAGAGGTTACTGGAGCAGGATTAGGTCTTTATATTTCAAAATCCATTATTGAATCGCATGGAGGAATCCTGGACTATATCACTAAAATTGGAGAAGAGACCACTTTCTATTTTGAAATTCCCCTCATCAAAAAGGATTGAGAAGTTCTTCTTGTGGACTCACCTTGACAATCTTTGAAACTCACCTTAAGCAATAAGAATCTGTTCAAAATTTTTGATCCGATGATTTGTTTGCTAGGGGGTGGGCATCAATTGATCTCACATTCCGCTAGTGGGCTGTTTTTTCTTCGATTTCTCGATTTTTGATCTGAATTTGACAAATTTTGAACAATATTTCATTCAATATTGCCGCAAAATTTGCAAATCCGGCTGAAAAAACGATAAATTCGAATCAAAAATAGCCGACTAGCGGAATGTGGGATTGATCATCACCCTTTATTAGACTTCTTCAGAAACTGATCTTTGCTTTCTTGAAAAGAGACCTTTTTTTCATCGATTTTGATTGGTGGATTCAAAGCATGGCAATGATTTACCTTGGCTATAATAAGAAGGCCCTGCCTGTTGAATCACTCCTCCTCCCAAACATATGGATCCATCATAAAAAACGATCGATTGCCCCGGCGTTACCGCCCGTTGTGGATGAGGAAAGGTGATCCAAGCTCTGCCTTCAGTGATTTTTTCAATGACACAAGGAAGATCGGTTTGACGGTAGCGAATTTTTGATTGACAACGGTGAGGTAAAAGAGGAGGATGGCCTGCGACCCAGCTAAGTTCGAATGCTGTTAATTCGTCGCAATAGAGGGCTGGATGGTCTCTTCCTTGTGCAACATATACAACTGCTCGATTCATCTCTTTACCGACAACAAACCAAGCGTCGCCTGCGCCCCCAATTCCTAATCCTTTTCGTTGTCCTAACGTATAATAAGCAGCTCCCTGATGCTTTCCTACAATTTTTCCGTCTAACGTTTCAAAGTGACCCGGTTGTGTCGCAACATATTGGCTTAAAAATGTTCGAAAGTGTCGTTCACCAATAAAACAAATTCCTGTACTGTCTTTTTTTTCCGAGGTTGCAAGGTGATTCAGCCGTGCAATTTCACGCACTTTCTCTTTTTGCAAACCTCCGATCGGAAATAAGACTTTTTCTAGAATAGGGCCATTAAGGGTATATAAAAAATAGGTTTGATCCTTTTGTAGATCGAATCCTTTGATTAGGCAATGTTCCCCTTGCTTGATTTCATTTTGGCAGTAATGGCCGGTGGCAAGATAATCAGCGCCTAATTCCAGTGCTTTGTCCAGGAAAACCTTAAATTTAATTTCCCGGTTGCAGAGAATATCGGGATTGGGTGTTAGCCCTTTCTTAAAGTCTTCGATAAATTGTGAAAAGACTTGGGTTTGATATTCTTTAACGAAGTTAACAGAGTAATAGGGAATATCGATTTGTTCGCATACTCTGCGGACATCTTGATAGTCATGATTTGAAGGACAAAAAAGACTGTCATTTTCCTCTTCCCAATTTTTCATGAATAGGCCGATCACTCGATATCCTTGCTCTTTAAGGAGAAAAGCGGAAACGGAGGAGTCTACTCCGCCGGACATTCCGACAACAACAGTCTGCTGAGACATAAACATTCCTTTTTTATTCTCCTATTTTTAATATTTTTCTCTAAATAATCAAGTATTAAGTAGCTGAATAGCAAAGAAAAAGAGTGATAAAAGGGGCGGCCGTGCGCTCTATCGTGAATAGATTTTTTTTGAAACGGTTGAAGCTTGAAGCGCAAAAGCTTCTCCCCATCTTTTATCAAGATGTTATGCTTCACTGTGGCGATCGCCTTGATTGGGTTTTAGAGGATCAGGTCATGATAGAAATTTAATCTGTCAGTACAATCGTTCCAATACACGCCCTAGATTCCAGCACCAGAATAAAAATCGAAGGGAAGAGGGGCTTCAAATATCATAAGGTCTTGATTAATAGGGTGAAAAAAGTGTAGCGCACGATGATGTAATGCGATTGCACCAGGCAGATGTTCTTGGTGGCTGCCATATTTGCGATCCCCCCGAACGGGGTGACCCAAGGCCGCAAATTGCACACGAATCTGATGATAGCGTCCAGTGTCTAATTCAATTTCAACTAACGTCGCTTTTTTTTCACGCTTCAGCACTTTATAAGACAAAGAGGCAAACTTTCCATCAGGATGTGTTGCATCCACAACACGTGAGGAAAAATCATCATGGACTAAAAAATGCTCAAGCTTTCCTTCATCCGGACCTAGACTCCCTTCAATCCAAGCCCAGTAGATTTTTCGTGTTTGTTTGGCACGCATCGTTGCATTAAGACGAGAAAGCGCTTTACTTGTTTTGCCAAAGAGGACAACTCCACTGACTGGTTTATCCAGACGGTGAACAGCCCCTAAAAAGACATTTCCCGGTTTGTGATAGACCGCCTTGATCCAAGCTTTGGCCTGCTCCTCTAAGCTTTGTTGTTCCGTGCCGCTCGGCTGCGTCAGCAAACCTGCCGGTTTGTTCAAGATCAGCAGGTGATTATCTTCAAAAATGGGAAGAAGCATAAGATCTAGTGCGTTGATTTGATTTGTTGTCTTTGTCGCAGGACTTCGTAAAGGAGTAAAGTGGTCGCCATTGCCACATTCAACGAATCGGCAACTCCATTCATCGGAATCCGCACTTGGAGATCGGCTTCCTTCATCCATTTTTCAGAAAGGCCTAATTGTTCAGTCCCCAGGGCAATTGCCAATGGACGGTTGAGATCAACTTGAGTAAATTCATGTGTGGCCGAGGGAGTAGCAGCTAAAATCGCTATTCCTTGGTCTTTTAACCATTTTAATGTTTCCTCTCCCTTTGCTTCAACGGTTGGAACTGTAAATAATGTTCCAACGCTTGCTCGGACAACATTGGGATTATAAATATCTGTACACCGGTCGCATACAATCAAACCACTGACCCCCACAGCATCAGAGGAACGCAAAATAGTCCCTAAATTTCCGGGTTTCTCAATCGCTTCTGCCACAACATAAAAGGGGAGATGAAGGTGTTGTTTGGTAGAGCCTAATTCTTCTAGCGTCATTTTTTTCTGGTAAGCAATTGCTAATAATCCATCCGGACGATCCCGATAAGCAATTTTTTGAAAAATTCTTGGCGAAACGGTTATAATCTCTGTTCCACGTGATCCAATACGTTCAATTAAAGTCGGTTCATTCGATCCTAAAAAGAGTTCGGAGCAGATCAAAAGTCGATCGATTTTCCAATCTGCATTTGCTGCCCTTAGAATTTCTCGATATCCTTCAATCAAAAACATTCCTGTTCTATCTCGCTCAGAGCGATCTCGAAGATGAATGGCTTCCTTAACCACCGGATTTTGAAGGCTGGTCAAATGTTTGTCGATCATGGCATACCTTCCCATTTTGCATATGTTCCACTTGGAACTTCAAAGACGCTTCCTCCACCTGAAAGCGTCATCTCCCCAACAGAGATGTTCCCTCGAAATCCCTCCATTGCCTGCTCAGTTAAATGCTTCATGACAAGGGGAGAAAAACCTGGAGTATGGCAGGAAAAGAGCATAAATAAAGGATGGTCGCTCAGCAGCGAGCGGCAATCATGCAAAAGAGAGACGATTGTCTCTTCAATTTTAAAGATCTCTCCTTTAGTTCCTCGACCAAAACTTGGAGGGTCAAGAATAATGCCTTCATACCGCGATCCTCGCTTTTGCTCGCGAAATAGAAATTTTTTTACATCTTCAATGATCCAACGAATGGGTGCGTCATGTAAATGATTTAAATCGGCATTCTCCCGCCCCCACGTGACCATTCCTTTAGAGGCATCTAAATGACAAACGGTAGCCCCTCCTTTAGCGGCAGCTAAAGTCGATCCCCCCGAATAGGCAAATAGATTTAAAATGCGCGGTTTAAAAGAAGCAGTCGCATGAGACTTAATCGTTGATTGAATCCATTCCCAAAAAGGTTTTTGCTCAGGAAAAATTCCTAAATGACCAAAATCGGTAGGTGAAATTTTAAAACGAATGCCT
Organism: Parachlamydiaceae bacterium; assembly: GCA_044326545.1. Classification (GTDB taxonomy): domain Bacteria; phylum Chlamydiota; class Chlamydiia; order Chlamydiales; family Parachlamydiaceae; genus JANWJE01. The sequence continues at coordinate 52,422 of JBIRBM010000006.1, forward strand.
GCCACTTCAATTTGCCATTGGCTTGGTAAAGGGCGTCGACTTGTCCATTTATTTTCGTTGTCTCGAGAAAAAATAGCATCTGCCTTGTTCCACTCAGCGATGGACAGCTGAGGGGCCCAAACTGCTTGGGAGCACGGACGCGATAAAAGGTAGGAGCCGAAACGCTCTAATTTACGACCATTTCCGCTGTCGATAAGAGCATATTGATTGTCTAACATAAAAACTCTCTTTAAAAAAAGAGAGTGTAGCATAAACGAGAAAGAAAGAAAAGGATCCTGAGCATAAAATTGACTTACGTTACGAGAATCCGTCTTCATGTTTTTTGGCATACCGCTTGCATCTATGAACCAGTCTTTAACCGATGAATCGTATGCAAGGAGAGGTTTATGAAGAAAAAAATGTTAACTTTACTGATTTTATTATTAGGGATTTTACTTGTAATGCTTTGGTTCCCAACTCATCGAGCTCTCCTTACAACAGGGGAAGTCAGAGCAGCCATTGATATTGGATCGGGTGCGACAAATCTAAAAATTGCGAAAGTCGATCCGGTCACAAATAAAATCATGATCCAATTATACGATCAATCCATTCCGGTTCCCTATCAAAAACATCTAGAGCAATCATCTGATGAAACATTCGATTCTTACGTGATGGATCAAGGCATTCGGACGATTAAAGCACTAAAAGAAATTGCAACGAGTTATCAGGCTAAAAAAGTTGTGGCTGTTGCAACGGCAGCGTTCCGACAAGCTAAAAATGGCGAGCAATTGGCAAAAGAAATCGAAAAACAAACTGGGGTTCAGGTACGCATCATCAACCAAGACGAGGAGGGGATTCTAGCTTTTAGAGCGGCCCTCGCCGTAACGCCGATCAAGCCGGAGGAGGCAATGACTTGGGATATCGGAGGCGGAAGTATGCAGTTAACGACTCTGTCAAATGAAGGAACTTATCTCGTAGAAAAAGGAAAAACAGCCTCAATTCCGTTCAAAAATGCAGTGATTGAGCAAATTGAGCATCAAGACATTAAAATGATCCAAACGCCGAACCCAATGTCTGTGGAAGAGATACAAGCTTCGTTAAAATATGCCGCTCAACTCTCGCAAGAGACAAACCCCTTTATTAAAGATAAAATCAAAGAGTCCCAAACGCACATCCTGGCAGTGGGGAGCTTATTTAATTACGGGATTCGCCCGATGGTGAACGATCAGATCGTGAAACATGATGCATTAGAAGAGGCTCTGATGAAAAGAGCTGGAAAAACAGATGCGGAACTTCCCGGAGGCTCCCTCGCAGAAGTCTCTGTTACAAATCCGCTTCTTGTTTTAGGTTATATGAAAGGACTTGATATCAAAGAAGTTAAAGTCATCAGCGTGAATAATGCTGATGGAGCTTTAACATACCCTGCCTATTGGGAATAGGCAACGCGCAATCCCTTCGCCTGCAGTTGAGGATAAGTATTAATCCACTGCAGGCATTGTTTTCCCAGTCGAATGGGGACGTTGATTTTTTTTCCGTCGACTTCAAAGGGGGTGGGAATGGTGTGCCCTCGACTCCATTGCTGAATCTTCTTAAATAAAGCAGTGTTGGGAAACCGATCCTCTTCTTTTAGTGTCACAATCTGAAAATTCTCGTCTTGATAAAGATGGGGATACGAAAATTGAATTCCCCATAAAATACTATTAGACCCCAACACCATCGAGCGAAAAGTTCCATCAGCATAAGAATAATCAAATCGATGAGCCTGTAATTGAACGACGGGTCTCATCACCTTCACTAAACATGTCTTTTCATTGATTTTGACACGATATAAAGGGTCGCAAGAAGCTGTCCATACAGAAGAAAAATAGGGTTTTATAAGAGGGTTTTTAGGGTCAATCCCTTGTTTAAGCTCCGCAATATAGCTGCGATAAACCTCTAAGAAACTTTCATGTTCGATTATTTCTTTCCCAATTGGGACAACACCACTTGTTTGAACCATCCAAAAAGAGCCTAGACAAGTCAATAGCTCGCCCATTTCATTTTCATTAATTAAGAGTGGAATCTGCTGCCATTTAGAAGCTTGTAAAAGGATTCCAATAGATGGTCGAAAAGGGATTAAAAAATTCATGATCCTTCTTTAGGCAGATTGTCGGCTGAATTTTCAGTAAAAGAGAGAAAAAAAAGAGAAAAAATTCCAATCGATATTGCACTGTCCGCTAAATTAAAAACGGGAAAATCATAACCCCAGAAAACAAAATGGAACATATCAATCACGTGGCCGTAAAGAAAAAAATCAACCACATTTCCGAATGCTCCGGCAATAATTAAAATGAAAGGAAGGCGCCAAGAGGGGTGATGATTAAAATAGACTAAGTAAAGAAGGAGAACACAAATCAACCCAATCCTTAATAGAATAAGAGGAAATTGATAATTGGCTAGTATTCCCCAGGCAGCCCCAGTATTCGTCATGTGATTAATCGAAAATTCAATTCCTGCAAAATGTTTGAAAATGCCAATTCCATCATAAGGATACGAGTAAGAGAAGGGATCAATCACGGGCAAATAAAGGTAAACAAGCCCTTTGGTCAACTGATCCAATATCAAGACAAAAAGTCCGATCAGAATGAATGAAGAAGACAGTTTTCCATCATCTTCTTTGCTTGGCCTATTTGTCTCATTCATGTCATCCTTAAACGTCTACAAAAGACCTTTTTCAAATTTATCCTGGGCTTTGACTGTCATGATTGCATAAGGAATCGCCTCTAAACGAGCTAAAGGAATGTCTTCTCCGGTGATATCGCATATACCGTAGGTATTATCATCCATTTTTTCTAATGCTCGCTCAATCTGCCTTAAGATCTCATATTCTTTACTCGTCACTTCAAGGCTGATGGTTCGATCAAAATCATCGGTTCCTTGATCGGCTTGATGTTGCGAATAGCCTGTTGCTTCATCAGGTGTTTTCACTTCAGCAGTCGATCCTTTCAATGAATGAGTGATTTGTCCTTTTAAATCTTCGAGCCGTTTTCTAAATTTTGCCACTTCTGTTTTTTTAAGTCCCATTCTAAACCTCTTATTGCTTAATTGTTGTTGAAGAAGCTGATGGCGCTCCCGGTGCATAAGGTCTTTAAAATCATTTAAATTCAACACATTGTTGTATCGTCTTTACTTTGAATCGTTTTAATCGCCTCTTCTAATTCCCTTAAATCTTTAAATCTTCTATAGACACAAGCAAAACGAATATAAGCAATGGGATCTAATATTTGCAAATGTCCCATCACCATTTCCCCAAGACGAGTGGTGCTAATTTCTTGAATTTGTCCATTCATCAACTCGTGGGTAATCTGAGAAGCCAGCACAATCACTTGATCGTAGCTAATCTTCGTGTGGCGGCAAGCAGCCTCAATCCCATTGACTAATTTTTGCTGCTGAAAATCTTCATACGTCCCATTTCGTTTTTTAACTTGTACCACCAACTCAACAGTCTCAAAAGTGGTAAACCGTCGGGAACAATCCAAGCACTCTCGTCGTCTTTTAATTGCATTCATCTCAGCGGCATCTCGAGAGTCTGTCACTTTAAGCCCCTCGTGTCGACAGAATGGGCATCTCATTGATAGCAACCTCCTGCAAATTAACAGGCTCTAAACTTTAATATCGTAACATACAGACTTTCAAAACAATACGATTTTAGAATGCTTGTTTTGAATAAGAAGTTGTTGAACATATAAAGAATTGATTTAAGAGTCTAGAAAAATCTAAAAAATCTTCTTGAGCGGGTTTAAAAAATTTTGGTAAGATTTTAGCCGATAGCCGATAAATCTTCAGTTTTTTCAACTCAACCAAAATGATGCAAGAACTCTATGCCTATAAACGGTCTAATCAGCTATACTTGAATTTTGCATATCTCAAAAATATCATGTTTTAGGAACCCATGTCATTTAAAAATTTTGATCTTCAGAAAGAAATCCTTCAAGCCATTGATGAAAAAGGTTATACAGAGGCGACGCCGATCCAACGACAAGCGATTCCTCTTATTTTAAAAGGAGGCGATGTTTTAGCGGGCGCACAAACAGGCACTGGAAAAACGGCAAGTTTTACATTACCTCTTTTGCAACTTTTAACTCGCAATCCAAACAATCATAAGACACGTCTCATACGTGCTTTGATATTAACCCCAACAAGAGAGCTTGCCGCACAAGTTGCCGACAGCGTTAAAACATATGGCAAATATTTGCCTTTAAAGTCTCAAGTCATTTTTGGTGGAGTCAATATCAATGCGCAGATTAAAAAATTGCAAGCCGGAGCCGATATCTTGATTGCAACACCTGGCCGACTGTTAGACTTGGTATCGCAAAAAATGATCGATCTTTCACATATCGAAATTCTTGTCCTTGATGAAGCGGATCGAATGCTGGATATGGGATTTATCCATGATATACGCAAGTTGTTAACTCTTATCCCCAAAAACAGGCAGAATTTGATGTTCTCCGCAACATTTTCAAATGAAATTAAAAAATTAGCCTACACTTTTCTTAAATCTCCTGAAACAGTTCAAGTCGTATCAAAAACAACTCCGGAGGAATTAATATCTCAAGTGGTTTATCCCGTTGATGATAAGCGTAAGTGTGAGCTGCTCTCTTTTTTAATTTCTTCGCAAAAATGGAAGCAAGTTCTCGTGTTTGCGCGTACTAAGCATGGAGCGAATCGACTTGCCAAGAAATTAACGGCTGATGGAATTGAATCGGATGCAATTCATGGAAATAAAAGCCAATCCGCCCGGACAAGGGCTCTTGATGAGTTTAAAAAAGGGACATTACGAGTGCTTGTTGCAACGGATATTGCAGCGCGTGGTTTAGATATAGATCAGCTCCCTCATGTGGTCAATTTTGAGCTTCCAAATGTTCCCGAAGATTATGTTCACCGTATTGGTCGAACCGGGAGAGCAGGAAATGAAGGATGTGCATGCTCTTTGGTTTGCGTGGATGAGCACAAGTTGCTTGCAGACATTGAACATTTGATCAAACGCAAGATCCCCAAAATTTTTGAACCAGGATATGAGCCTGATCTATCTATTTCTCCTAAACCGATTCAAAATGGAAGAGCGCAAATTCCACGAGGCAAGCAGATAAAACCGGCACAGGGAGGACCGCAAAACAAGAGCTCTGCAAGAAAAGAAATGGGGCATCCCAAGCGCAGTAGTTCGGGCAGCTCATCTGCAGGAGCTAGCAAACCTTTTAAAAATTCTCATCAACCTCACTGATCACTTGTCTTAGACTTTCCAGATGCACTGTTAAGAAGCTGTTCTAACATTAAAGTGTTTGCTTTAAGATGACGTTTTAGGACAGCTTCTCACTCACCTTGCACAACTTAAGTCTCTCCCATGTCTGGAATGGGTGGAATCGATTGCATCACTTGCTCCAATACTAAGAATTCATCCAAGAGATTATTGATTTGCTCCACAAGATAGGGAGAGTCTTTATATTGACTTATTTTGTCTGACAACAATTGAGTTTTGAGGTCGATCAAAGGCTGGACTAAGACTTTAATGCTTGTCTCTTTTTTTTTCTTAAATGTTCCCCTTGCAATCGCTGCTAGGCCATTAATAATGGATTGAAAAGGATCCTGCAATTCTGCATATGTCGTGTTAACATCGTTTAAAATGGCTTTTGCAACTTCCAATAGTGTGCTTGTGGTTAAAACGGTCACTTCTTCAAAGTGGTGTTGCTGAGCTTTTAGACCGAATTTTGTAAGAAAATGAACAGGAAAGCTCACCATCGAAAGATCAAATCGTGAGGAATTGAGAATGATTTTTCCAAGCGAGATAATCATTTGTCTGCAAACCGTCTCTTGTCTATCTCGAAGAGCTTTGTCATTGATCATTTCAAGGCGTTGCATCAGATAAAAGACGATGTAGTTTGAGGCGTCTCCTCCTCCAAATTCTTCTTGTTTAGCGATAGTTGGAGTTGGATGGCTAATGCTTTTGATTGAATCAAAATAGACTTTTAAAAGAGGAGGGAATGTTTGTAGTGTCTGTGTGCTTAAAGCTAATTTGCTCGTCTCTACAGAGCGAATGCTAATTTCAGCCAAGCTGTTTAGATCATTAAGAAACGCCGCTTGTTTATCATTTTGAATCGCATGTTCGGCTTGTTTTGAAATATACCGAACAACAAACGACGGGGTTAAAAAATCCACGTATCTTTTCCAATTCCCCATTAAAATATCTAATCCCAATCCCAAGAGGACGATCCAAATCAGAAAAAATAAGTGCTGATGAGAGGGGGTCATCTGTAAGAGGATAGGAGCGCAAAGAGGGGAAATCAAAAAAAATAAAAACAGATAAAAGCGTCCTAAGCGTAAAGGAATATCTCGTCTGATGATCTCCATGACATTAGGAATCAGCTGTTGTTCTAAATATTGCAGAGGGATCAAGACTGTGATGTTGAGGATTAAGGCAGCGAAAAACAGAGCTGTTCCTGCAACTAATCCCAAGACAGTCAGTTGATAAGGCTCAAAATTAAGCCGAATCGTATCGAAAAAGAGCATCAAAAAAGAGGTGGCAATAGCGAAAAGAGTGATAAACATGGCGTTCTCTTGTTGCTTAGACACTCACCTTACGCATGTTCAGCCAAACCCTCTGGCTTGAATCAGTGTCTATTGACCCTTTTTGCAAGCTTTCAACCGCGAGAGCTTTAGCTTCAGTGCTAATCGCACTGCTGGTCGTTATTAAGGTGAGTGAGAAATTAAGCTGAGCTTATGCCACCAAAAATTAATTAGCAATGAGGAACATTCACTTGAGTCCTAACAGAGCCATAAACAGCATCTAACACATTGAGACTATAATCAGTGAGAGTGGATGAACAAGAGGGGTCAAACATTTGAAAAGGATTTTTTATTAGGCGAACTCTGTAGAAAAGCTCTCGTCGAATCTCGACCCCATTGGTGTATGAGACCTTCCAAAATTTACTCCAATCACTGCCATCAAAGAAAGAATTCGAGGCTTTGAATATGGATTGCACTGTTGATTTTAGGGGGTTGGAACCTTTGATAAGTGTATGGGTCGTTAGAGTTAATTTTTCAAAAGATGTTGTCTTTTTGTAGGGCCAACTTCCTCCTTTGGATACAAGGTGTCTCACCGGATAGTCCCATGTTTGGGTCAATTCGATCCAGTTAAGCTTAGAAATGCCAATGAAACTGACAAATTGAGCGAAGATAGAGATGAGGTTCTGTTTCCATTGTGTTGAAAAAAAGCAGAGGGCAATCATAGAGACCATTCGATTCACATACAGAGCTTGCATCAATTGATGGGTAAGGGGAGACCTCTGGCTGATGTTAATTCTTTGTAAAATTTCGGGTGAAATGTCTAGCTGCAAGAGGACCTCTTTCAGAATGATCGCCGATTTTAGATAGGCATTGAATTGCAATAGAGTGAAATAGGTCGCTGTGCCAGAAGCAATAAACGCTGTGATTGCCAACGCTTTAAACCAAAGTGAATCGCCTAATTTGTACGTCTTGTTGATTTTATCATATAAGTAATAGCTTGATATCGCATATCCGATAAAATCGATGATTAACATTGCCTCTTGAATGTTAAATATTTTTGCACCAAGTTCTCCATGTCTTTGAAAGCAGGTGAGTCCGGCTTGGGCAATATTATAAATGGCATAGAGGTTTTCAAATAGGCATTGTTTGTCCACCGGGGGCCGATTGATGATGACGTGGGCATTAAACATTCCATTCATTCTCTCTTTGACTTCAAATTCGCAAGTGTGCTGTTGAGGAGCTATCATGCAAAGGGGGCATCTTGGTAATTTATCTGAAGCCATCGTGATGTGATAATTGAAGCTGGAATCAATGTAAGATCCATTGTGATAGCGGTCGATTTTGACCTTCTGAATCGATTTAAATTCAAAAAGATCGTCGCTTTTGTTGAGGACATAATCGAAGATGCAACGCTTATGAAAGATGTGATGGGTGCAAAACATGATTTTTTTTTCTGTGTCTTGTTCTAAACAGATTGCGCACTTCAGATCATTGTTTGACTCTATTTGTGGAATCATGAGGATGTGATAGCTTGATTTCAGTCTCTGTATGTCATGATCCGTCCCATACGGATTGATTTTTTCTGCAGAAAAAGTGGTCCGTTTTAACATTCTCTCTGCCCATAGAGAATAAATAGATCCAGCGACAGAAATTAGCGCAAGAGTGCGATTTTTTATAAAGAGCGATAAGGCTATATTTAAAATAAGCTTCGTCATGTGAAGGATGCGGGCGCATTTTTGTTGTCTGCTATGTGTTTGGGAAATCGCCACCTGTTTTAACGCATGTTGATTTCCTCCAATCCCCTTTTTTTTAATCGATTGAATTTTTTGAGGGGAAAGAGAAGGTGAGACGTGTTTTAAATTGTAAATACTTAAACATAATGCTGTTCCGATCGTTAATGACAAAGAAATCAGCTTCAATGTCGATGAATGGCTGCTCCCATCAAGGAATTTAATTGAAAATGTATCAGCCGCTTCGTCAATGAGTTTTTTTCCGGTAAAAAAAATGATGGCCAGATTCAAACTATTAAAAATCATTTGAATTTCACGGATACATTCAATAGAAGTTTCTCGGATCCAACAAAATATTTTAGGCTCGTTTTCCATCCTGTTTCTTAGGGATGAGTAAAAAAACGTTTCGCTGATGGTAGACGCTTTTGCCGCATTTTCAATCGATAATAACGAAGTGAAAGAGTCGTACAATTCCGGAATGTGAAAGGAGGATATTTTGTTAAATGACATAAGAGATTCTCTATTCAAATAGCATGGTTTTATTTTTAATGTCTTAATTATCAGTTGATCGTAGCAGTTCGATTAATAAATGTTCAATTCTAAATTTTTTGCCTGATCATAGAGATTGAACCGGTTTTTACGACAGCCTTCTCCTCAATTTTCAAAGGGGGAATTATCGAACTCCTGAAGGAGCTCTATTGACATTATCATTTGGCTTCGTATACTAGTGGAATATTTTCTCCCCCATGTCATTTATGAAAAATATTGCCATTTTAGGAAGCACAGGTTCAATAGGATGCAATGCTTTGAACGTTGCACGCCATTTGAAGTCCTCTTTTCGAGTTGTCGCCTTAGCTGCTCGAGGAAATATTGATTTGCTCGAGCAGCAAGCGCGTGAATTTCGGCCGCTAATCATTGCTGTATTTGAACCCGATAAGGCGTTTGAACTTCAACAGCGCCTTCCTGGGCAAACAATTCTTTCTGGAATGGAGGGATTAAAGGCTGTTGCTTCGTGTCATGAAGCTCATCTGATCATTTCGGCGATTGCAGGGACTCTTGGGTTGCAACCAACAGTCGAAGCGATCATGGCTGGTAAAGATGTGGGATTGGCCAATAAGGAAGCGTTAGTTTCTGGGGGAGCTCTTGTGATGCGCCTTGTGAAGGAAAAAGGAATTCGACTTATCCCTATTGATAGTGAGCACAGTGCGATTTTTCAATGTCTAAAAGGGGAGAAAAAAGCGGAGGTTCACCGCATGATTTTGACTTCCTCGGGCGGCCCTTTTCGTCATAAGACGCAAGAAGAGCTTGAAAATGTCACTGTTGAACAGGCTCTTAATCATCCAACATGGAAAATGGGACCTAAAGTGACAATTGATTCTTCTACTCTTATGAATAAAGGGTTGGAGGTGATTGAAGCCCACTGGTTATTTAATCTGGAAATCGATAAAATCGAAGTCGTGATTCATCCCCAAAGCATCATTCATAGTATGGTTGAGTACATTGACCATTCAATACTCGCTCAAATGGGGGTTCCTAGTATGATTGTGCCGATTCAATATGCGATGACTTACCCTAATCGCTCTGTTGGTCTATTAGAGCCTTTCGATTTTGTCAAACACTCGACATTAGAATTTTTTAAGCCCGATTTAGGGAAGTTTCGGTGTCTTGCTTTAGCTTACGAAGCGATTCGAAGGGGAGGGAGTGCTCCTTGTTATATGAATGCCGCCAATGAGATTTTAGTTGAACGATTTCTTAGAAGAGAGATTAGCTGGCAAGGGATTAGTCTTCAACTGGAGCGGTTATTAACTGGGCATCAGGTTCAATCGGCCGATACATTAGAAGCTATTTTAGCTATTGATGCCCAAGCTAGAGAAGAGGCTGCTTCAATTTGAAACAGACTCTTAGCGACCTATAAAAACCAAGGAAGACAGGTTCTAAATTCCGGTATACGATAAAAAAGGATTAAAAGGATTATGACAATCGTCAGTATTTTGTATGTCATTCTGGCCATTTTAGGTTTAAGTTTTCTTATTTTTATCCACGAATTAGGTCACTACTATATGGCCCTTCGTTTGGGCATGCGTGTAGAAACTTTTTCGATTGGATTTGGAAAACCGATTTTTTCTTGGATGAAAGATGGCGCTCGGTGGCAAATCGGATGGCTTCTATTTGGAGGGTATGTCAAAATTGCTGGCATGGAAACCGGTGATCAGCGAGATCCTTATGAAGTAAAAGATGGTTTTTTTGGTAAAAGTCCATTAGATCGTATTAAAGTGGCTTTTATGGGGCCCTTTGTGAACATCGTCTTTGCGTTGTTTGCTTTTGCGGTTCTTTGGGGCATTGGAGGAAGACAGAGTCATTTTAGCGATCATACACGTAAAATTGGATGGATCGATCCAAAATCAGAACTTTTTGCAAAAGGAATCCGTCCGGGGGATGAAATCGCCTCTTATAATGGACAACCCTTTGAAAGCGCTAAAGATCACGTTTCAGCTCCGATGATTTCGAATGGAGATGTTGAGATTAAAGGGTATGTGGTTGATTCTCATACAAAAAAGAAAATGCCTTTTAGTTATCACGTCAAACCTTATCAGAGGCCAAATGCTTTAGATAAAGATGTCGTGACGACAGGGGTTTTGCATTCTGCTAATTATGTTATCTACGGAAATCGTGAAAGTGGGGAAGCGACTCCTTTGCCAGAAGGATCTCCTATGGTGGGGAGCGGAATTGAACCAGGCGATCGGATTGTTTGGGTTGATGGGTTTGAGATTTATTCTCTTCAGCAACTGGCTCATATTTTGAATGAAGCTAAAGCCTTAGTCACGATTCAACGTGGTCAAGATGTTCTTTTAAGGCTTGTTCCTCGGGTACCCATAGAAGAATTGAAGCTAACCTCTGAAGTGAAAGAAGAGCTTGTTGATTGGCAGTTTGAATCGCAACTTCAAGGAACGAAAATTCAAAAGCTTTATTATATTCCTTATAACCTGAATAATGAAGCTCTTGTGGAAGGTTTGATTAAATTTATCGATCAAGACAAAGAGGGAGATGTTTTTACAAAACATCCTTTTTCATCTCTTGAGCAGCCTTTAGAGCCTGGCGATCGGATTATCGCAGTCGACGGCATTTCTGTGACTCGTTCATATGAAATTTTTACTCATATTCAAAAGCACCAAGTGAGTATTATTGTTGAACGAGATCCTAAACTTGAGCAAGTTCCTTCTTGGGAACAGGGCGATCAATTATTTGAGCACCAGTATAAGTGGGAAGATCTCCATCATTTGATTTCTCAAATTGGTTTAGCTTCAGTTTCTCAATCATCGGGCAATCTTGTTTTATTAAATCCTGTCGTTCCTAAGATGCTTAAAGATTTTCAATTAAGCAATGAAAGCCAAGCAAAATGGGAAGATGAGAGACAAGAGCAATATCGCGCAATTGACAATATTGAAGATCCTGAAACAAGAGCCCACGCACGCTCATTATTGGAAAGTCGTGATAAGCAAATGTTACTGGGACTGCCGGCCATTCAAGATGGAAAGGTTCAATATAACCCCAATCCATTTGCTTTATTTAAGCAAGTTTTCGAAGAAATTTGGCACACCCTTAAAGCCCTTGTCACCGGTTCTTTGAATCCAAAATGGATGAGCGGACCGATTGGAATCGTGCAAGTTGTTCACACGAAATCAATGATGAGTTTAAAGGAGGCTTTATTTTGGTTGGGTTCAATTAGTTTGAACCTTGGGTTTTTGAATTTATTGCCTCTCCCTGTTTTAGATGGTGGAACAATCTGTTTTTCTCTTTATGAGCTCTTAACGGGGCGGCGGCTAAAAGCGAAAACCCTTGAAAAAGTGATCATCCCGTTTGCACTCTTGCTGATTGGCTTTTTCATTTTTTTGACTTATCATGATTTGGCCCGCTTGTTTAGTCATTGGATCCCTTAAGAAGCTGCACTAAAACTGAAAGTCTAATATCCTCATTCAAGCTCAAAGTGCGAATGAGGATATCTCATCTTATGTACTAAGAGCGCTATTTGGCTTGAGCTCAAGTAGGGCTCGAGTGCTTAAGGTGATTGTTTAAACAGTCTCTAAGAGAGGTTATAAATCATCACCAGGCATTCTCAATATGTCAAGCACTTCGTCTAGTAAAAGACCCCGTAACGTCAACGTTTTTCAAGCGGCGGCAATTCTGTATGGAGACTGGGGGACAAGTAAAGCCTATGTGATAGGTTTAGCTTTTGCTCTGGCCGGATATAGTTCCTTTTGGTTGATTGGAGCAGTGTCTCTTTTAATGATTTGTGTTGGTTTGAATTATATTTTGATTTGTAAATTCAGTCCAACCGGGGGTGGGGTTTATGCCTCTGCTAGAAAACACTCTGAAGTCCTTGCCTTAATCGGTGCATTTTTTTTATTGGCAGATTACATTGTAACAGCAGCCCTAAGCGCCTTATCTTGCTTCGAATATTTAGGGGTTGCTTCCCCGCTTTATTGGACAATGGGGGCAATTATTTTTATTGGGGGTCTCAATTATTTTGGCCCTCGCCATTCTGGAAATTTTGCTCTCATCGTTGCAATTGCCACAGTCATCACGGTGATTGTATTAGCCCTCATCGCACTGCCCTTTCTACGAGAAGCCTTTAATCAAATACATCCACCAGAACGTGGAATATTAAAAAATTGGAATGATTTTGTGGGGATCATTGTTGCCTTATCGGGAATTGAAGCGATTGCTAATGCAACAGGAGTTTTTCAACTAGATCCTGGAACGACTGAGAGGGCTCCCTCCGTTCATCTTATTTCAAAAAAAGCGATTACCTGGGTGATGATTGAAGTTTGCTTTTTTACAGTTTTTTTTGGATTTGTGATGAATGCGATGCCTGGACTACACGTTGTGGGTGATCAAGTGTTTAATTCAGAGAATGTCGCAGTCAGAGATTCAATGCTTCGTTATATGGCTCAATATTTTGTTTCCCACTCTTGGGGAGGGGAAACGGTAGGCTATATCTTTGGAACCTTAGTCAGTGTTGTATTTGGGGTGTTGCTTCTCTCGGCGGTTAATACGGCAATGGTTGCATTGATTTCTTTATTATTTGTCATGTCAAGGGATGGAGAGATGCCCGAATCTTTTCAAATTTTAACTCCCTTTGGCGTGCCTCGCTATCCTTTGATTTTAACAGTCTGTGCAATTTTAGTGATCCTGTTGTTTGTCCATGATGTGATTGGTTTGGCAAATATTTATGCAGTAGGTTTTATTGGTGCTATTGCAACAAATCTAGCAGTTAATGCTTCAGATCAAACGATTCCGATGACGAAATGGCAGCGCGTCTTTATGTGGGTGACATTCTCAATATTGCTTGTCATAGAGATGACATTATTTATTACGAAGCCTGATGCAAGACGATTTGCTATTTCAATTATGGCGTTTGGGTTGGTTTTGCGAATGTTAGTTGTGGAACATCGACAAAAGCAATGGGCGGCAAAAAAAGTTAAATTGCGTCATGCCTCTGTTTATACTGATGATTACCGTTTGCCTCTTCATGAAGGGGCGATTCTTTGTGCTGTGAGATCAACAGGGAAAACATTGGATTTTGCAATTGAGGAGGCAACGCAGCTTTACCAGCCTCTCTATATTCTTTTTATACGGGAACAGAAAGTGATCACGGAAGAAGATCGCAACCGCACATGGCTAGACGATCCCGAGGCTTGCCGTATTTTTGATGATGCAAAAAGTAAAGCGCCTCAACTCAATATCAAATTTTTTTATCTTGTGAGTGCATTTCCAGTTGAAGCGATTGCCAATATGGTAGAGAAATTGCATGTTTCTCGCCTTATTTTAGGACGTCCAAGAGATAGCTTTATGTTGCAATTATTGAGAGGAAACATCGCACGGGAAATTTCAGAGATTTTATCGCCGGACGTTGATTTGATTGTGATTTCTTAGAGACTGTTTTCAAATTAAAGGGGCGTATAGGTCACCCGATGATTTGTTTGTTAAAACCCGCTATCAACTTACAAAATCGCAATATGAAAGAATATGGCGAAAATCTTGTGTGAGTTGATAGCGGATTTATCGCAGCAAAGCATTGTGATCAAAGATGCTGAACAGGTTCTGAAAACCTATTTCACTTACCTTATACACCGCGAAACCTTTCGCTTCAGCCCAAATCCCACGGGTGGTGGGTAAGGGGAGTGATCTTAGCGACCGCGCCAGTAAGAGTAAGAAAACCCAGGTCTTACATACCCCGCGGGTCTTTCAACAACCACAGTTGCCGGTCTTTGTACAACAACAGGAGCTGGAGCTGAATAATAGTAAGGATAGGGGGCGGGTGTAACATATCCTGGATAGACAGGAGCTGGCGCTGCATAAACAGTCGGGGCAGTTGTGTAAACAGGAGGTGGAACAACAACAGGAGCTGGGGCTACAACATAATCTGGACCACCGACATTCACGCTAAATCCAAAAGAAGAATGGTTTTTGCGACATCTTGCACTAGCTTCTGGAACAAAACTTGATAAGAAAACGAATGTTAAAACGATAACAGAAGAAAAGGTCAGCATTTTCATAATTTACCTCCCCGGTAAACAAAGGATGCTTGAAAAATCATTTATCGGAGGAGTGTGATAACCTCTCGATCTCATAAACAACACCATTGTACTCTGCTGACCAATATTGGGCAAGTTAAAAGATTAGGAGTTGTTGATTTTCAATTGTTTGAGTGTTGAGTGCCCCTTTTTTTCAACGATGACTTTTTTATGTTTTTATCTTAGAATCTGGTTAGAATCTTTGATCACGATGCTTTGCTGCGATAAACAAATCATCGGATGAAAGATGGTGAACGGGTTCTTAGGCTTCTATTTTTTAAAATTGACTTGATTCTTAACATCAAGATAGTTAAAAATACAGAATCAGTGACCCTCTTATCGTGCAACCCCCTTTTTATTTTTATGCAACACTCATTATTAGATGCAATCGATGATTGCGTTCGTGCTATTCAGCAATTGAAATCGCCTGCTTCCCTTTTGTTTATGACGCAGGTTACACACATGCTAGCAACTTGCTTTGATAAAGGAAATAAACTGATTATTGCCGGGAATGGGGGAAGTTTATGCGATGCAGCCCATTTTGCAGAAGAATTGACGGGCGTTTTTCGCAAAACGCGCAGAGCTTTACCTGCGATTGCCTTAACGGAGGCTGGTCATTTGACTTGTACTGCAAATGACTTGGGGTTTGACCAAGTATTTGCAAGAGGTGTTGAGGCTTATGGAAGAGATGGAGATGTCTTTATTGGATTGACAACGAGTGGGAATTCTCCCAACATGATTTGTGCTTTTGAAGCAGCTCGTGATAGAGGATTGCAAACAGTTGCGTTTCTTGGAAAAGGAGGGGGAAAACTCAAAGGTACTGCAGACGTTGAGTTAATTATCGATGGATTTGCAACCTCAGACCGTATTCAGGAGGCGCATATGGCAGCCATTCATTTGATTATTGAACAGGTTGAGAATCTTCTTTTTTATTCACCTGCTCGTGAGGTTCATTCTTGTTAGCATGATGTTTAGGTGACTCACTCTAAGAGGTGAGTGGTTAATTTCAACGTCCTACAGTATACGTAGAGAAATCATCTTGCCTCTTTCATAAAACATGCGCTAAGCACTCGCCCTTCTTTTTCAGATCAAGGTTGGAAAAAGCTGTAAAATATGAAAAAAAAAGTAGAGCTCTATATTAAAGATATTATTCGGGGAAGGAGAAGAGGAATTCTTCCATCACTGATCAAAGTGATCCTCCTTCCTTTAAGTTGGTTATATCGCTTTGCCGTTTATTTTCGCAACAGCCTGTATGAAAGTGGATGGATGCGTCGCTATGTCCCTCCAGTTCCCCTCGTAATTAGTGTAGGAAATATTGTTGCTGGTGGCACAGGAAAAACACCCGTTACACTTTTGCTAGCTGGTGCTTTCTATGAGCGTTTTACTATCGCCATACTCTCTAGAGGTTATCGCTCTAAAGCTGAAAAACTTGATTCTCCGGTCGTTCTTTGCGAGGGAGAGGGGCCTATTTTACCGGCGACTTACTGTGGTGATGAACCGTATTTATTTGCTCAGCGCATGCCGAAAAGTATTGTGATTGTTGGAGGCAATCGAAAAAAAGGAGCTGTTTTAGCGGCCAAAGCCGGAGCTCAAGTCATTTTATTGGATGATGGAATGCAGCATCGTCATTTAGTCAGAGATTTTGAGGTGATCGTCGTTGACGTGGGTGATCCGTTTGGACAGGGATATTTTTTGCCCAGAGGGTTTTTAAGAGAAGATAAACGCTCGCTTGCAAGAGCTGATCTGATTATATTAAACCACATTCAAGATACCGAACAATTTATAAGCGTTAAAACCCAATTAAAATCTTACAGCCATTCTCCCGTGATTGGAACGAAGGGAACAATAGCAGCAATTCGAGATTTAAAAGGCAAAGATGCAGTCCTCGAAGGGGATAAAATAGTGGGGATGTTCTGTGCAATTGCTCATCCTGAGTACTTTCGGCGCACCTTAGAACAGGAGGGGTTCACTGTTATCAATGAATGGATTTTAGCTGATCATGATCATTTTAAGCGGGAGGAACTCACTAAGTTTGCCTTAATGTGTTTAAAAAATGGAGCTAAGGCCTTGATTTGTACAGAGAAAGATCGGGTGAAGCTTGAAGAGCTCTTAAATCTAGCGCTTCCCATTTTTTGGGTTCAGCTGCAATTGCATATTGTAGCGGGAGAAGAGGAATGGCTAAGCTTTTTAAAGGAAGCTGAAAGTAAAATTAAATGATTGGGGAAACATGATTTTTACGTTTGGGCGAAAAAGTCTTTCATCACTCATCTTACCCGACCGCAAGGACGATTTGCGCTCAAAGAGAAGCTCTCGTGTTGCTAAAATTTGCACTTTGAGCTTGAATGAGGTATACATTGATTTGATCACTCACCTTACGCACTCCTGATGCGTCAGGTGAGTTGATCATCTATTAAAGACATACAATATAAAACGGAGGGTTGAAAGCGGCAGACTGTGATAAACGTCTTCATTAAGCTATCAATACGATATACATGAAATTATGGATGAAAATTTTTATTGGCCTCCTTTTAGGTGCAATGACTGGATTGATCATTGGAGAAAAAGCCATTTATTTAAAGCCTTTAGGGACGCTTTTTTTGAATATGATCAACATGATCATTGTCTTATTGATTTTATCTTCCATGGCTGTTGGAATTACAAGCATTCATGATCCCAAAAAATTAGGGCGTATCGGCGGGAAATCGGTCGGCATGTATTTTACGACAACTCTGATTGCGATTATGACAGGACTCATATTAGCTAATGTGTTTGATCTTGGACAGGGACTTGGGTTGCAAGCCAAAGAGGTCAGCCAAGCCAAATCACTTTCTCTTATGGAGATTATCATTTCTGTGATTCCAAGCAATCCAATAGCTGCAATGGTGAAAGGGGATATTTTACAAGTCATTGTGTTTGCCGTTTTTCTCGGAATTGCAATTAATTTTTCAGGATCAAAAGGAAAACCTCTTTTGAACTTTCTTGAATCCCTGGCCGACGTGATGTATCGGTTAACCTCCATTGTCATGGAATTTTCTCCTATAGGCGTTTTTGGTCTTATGGCGTGGGTCACCGGAACTTTTGGTCTGACTCTTTTCTTGCCCTTATTTAAATTTTTAGCCGTTTACTACACAGCTTGTATCGTCCATTTTATTGTTGTTTACGGCTCTCTTATTAAAGGGGCGGGACGGCTTCAGCTCTGGCCTTTTTTAAGAGGGATGGGTGATGCCATTATGATGGCATTTTCCACCTGCAGTAGTGCAGCCACATTGCCCGTCGCCATGCATTGCGTTCAAGAAAATCTTGGCGTTTCTAAAAATATTTCCGGCTTTGTTCTGCCTTTAGGAATCACGATGAACATGAACGGAGGAGCGATCTATCAAACGATGAGTGCAATTTTTATTGCAAAGGCTTACGGGATTCCCTTAGATACTTATAGCTATGTGACTCTTGTTTTAACAACGATATTTTCCGCAATTGGGACTGCAGGCATTCCTGGTGGGGGATTTATCATGCTCTCTGCAGTTTTGACATCTGTCGGTCTTCCCTTAGAGGGATTAGCTCTTCTTGCAGGCATCGATCGTTTACGCGATATGATGACAACAGTCTTAAACATTTTGGGAGATGCGGCTGTCACCGTGTTTATTGCCAAACAAGAAGGCGAGTTGAATGAACACCAGTACTATCATAGTGAGTTAGTTGAATTTGGAGGTGAGGCCTAATAGGGGAATCAAATTTTTTTTAATGGTTGGCTTCACTTATTTGTTTAGTACCTGATCAAGCAATAGTATTCTTCACAACATATCGCAATAGGTATCATATGATGATTTTAGATTCAATACTCTCTCGAGGCTTTTTTTCTTCGGCAGATGATGCTTCGCCACCATTAATCGGTCACAAGGAAGCAATGGTGATTACCAGCATCGCAATTGGGTGTTTCGCTATTTATTATGCATATGCCACTCCTGTCTCTTATAAAGCTTATGGTTCTTTTGGGAGGTCAAAAACACCGGCAAATCAAGAAAAAGAGCCTTTAAAAGAGGGGGAGGATCAAAATAAGGGAAAACTCCATTCAGGACCAATCGTTTTTCCTATCGATCTAAAAGAAGAGGAGTGTAAAAAGGGGGAGAATGATGGGGATAGCGACGAAAGTTCTCTTGTTATAGAAACAAAACATTTCCCTTCTACAGAGGAGGAGGCGCCTGAAGAAAACCTTGAATATTCGACTGAACTCAGGGAGGAAAATAAATCTCCATCGACAGGATTTGAGATCATTTCTTCTCCTCTTGACACCATTCCTTCTTCATCAGAACAGAAGAGCTCCTTCATGTCAACAATCTCCAAAATCTCTGAATTCATCCCATTTTGGAGCCCTTCGAAATAATTCGCTCTCGTTTTTTTGTCTCGTTTTGCGGATGTTCACCATCTGTCATCAATCACTTACCTTATACACCAGGAGGTCTATTTGCCCTAAAGCAAAAGCTCTTGGTGCAGAAGGTAAGTCCTAAATTTTTTCGAGCAAAGGCAATTGATACAAGGCGTCTATTCATCCTTGAGAGTCGTAAAGCCAGGTTGTTCATCAAATAGATAAAGGGATTGTGCTTGCGATACTTCTAATTTTAGATGAGTTAAAGCTTCTAAAAGATCGACGATCTTTTGATAAGATAATGCCTCGTTTTTATTTTTCTTTGTAAAACGGCATCGCCAGCAATCTGAGCATAGTGTCTCGGGTTGTTTTGTTGGCCAGACTCTTACCCCTCGATTACTGATAAATATTAATTTTAGATTGGGGATGATAAGAGACGTGAGGTGAGCGGAAAGTTCTTCTACAGAGGCATTCCAATCGATAAAAATATCGACTCCTATTAACTCTTTTTGAGTTTTTTTCTTTGTGTGAGTGGAGTCTTTAATTTTATGATGGAGAGGGTTGACTTTTTCATATTCCAATGGGGGGAGTGTTTCTGGGTGCTGCCCTAATCGGGAAACGACTGCTGTAGCAAACTCTTTTGTTCCAACTTTTTGATGACTCGTCTTTTCGTTAAAAACGTCATAAGTATGGATGCCCTCTTCTAGTGTTTTGAGCCATGCATTATGGATAAGGGCAGCTTGCTTAGGCTGTCCAATATGAACAAGCATTTGAATGGCAGCTAGAAGAAGTCCTGAGGGATTTGCGATATTTTGCCCAGCGCGGCGAGGAGCAGATCCATGAATCGCTTCAAACATTGCCCCAGAAACACCGATATTTGCAGATCCTGCAAGGCCTACGGATCCTGCAATTTGCGCTGCAACGTCCGACAAAATATCACCGTAAAGATTGGGCATCACAATCACATCAAAGGCTGTGGGCGTATCGGCTAACTTGGCCGCTCCGATGTCAACGATCCAGTGTTCTTTTTCAATATTGGGATAGTCTTCACTGATTTCATCAAATACTTTATGAAAGAGACCATCTGTATATTTCAAAATATTGTCTTTGCTAAAGCAGGTGACCTTTTTCCGTTTATAGGCTTGGGCATACTCAAATGCATAACGAATAATTCTTTCACATCCTGAGCGCGTCATGACTTTTAACGCTTGATACGTTTCAGGGGTTAATTGATATTCAATTCCCATATAAAGATCTTCTTCATTTTCTCGAACAATGACAACATCCATCCCGGGATGCTTTGTTTCGACAAAAGGGGAATAGGCAACGCACGGACGGACATTCGCATAGAGACCTAATGTTGTCCGAATCGTAACGTTCAAGCTTTTGAAGCCCCCTCCTTGAGGGGTTGTAATCGGAGCCTTAAGAAACGCTTTGCAATGACGGATGATATCCCACGTCGAGGGAGCAATGCCTGAGGGTTCACCGTTTAAATAGACTTTTTCTCCGATTTCCACGGAATGAATCTGCAAAGCACTTCCTGCTTCTTGCAAAATGTGCAAGGTTGCTGCCATGATTTCAGGGCCGATGCCGTCGCCTACCGCGACTGTGATGGGGACGCGATGATTTGTCATGATTACCTTGTATCAATTACCTTGAGACTAAACTCTTTGTTGTTTAAAATCTAGACTCATTCAAGGTCAACGTGTAAATGTGTGTCATGCGAAAGCCTTCGCGATTGTCCAGATTTAGATGTTGACCTTGAATGAGCCTATCTTAAATCAAACCTGCTGGATGAAAAACTGTATGTTAAAAGAACTCGTTGATAAACAGCGTTATTATACTGAACATTTTTTCTCAACACTTGATTTTCAACCGATTGAAGAGCTTATCCAACTTCTGCTTGATTGTAAAGGGGTCTTGTTTTTTACAGGGGTTGGCAAGAGCGGTCTTGTGGCGAAAAAAATTGCTTTTACGATGGTTTCTACCGGCACCCGAGCCTTTTACTTATCTCCAACTGATGCGCTGCATGGGGACCTTGGGATGGTCTCCTCTCAAGATGTGTTTATTATACTGAGTAAAAGCGGCGAAAGCGATGAGTTGATCAATTTAATCCCAGCAATTCGAAATAAGGGGGCGAGGTTAATTGGGGTGGTCTGCAATCCACATTCTCGGTTAGGCTCTGCTTGCCATATCACCGTTATCCTCCCTTTCAAAAATGAGCTTTGTCCATTTGATATGGCCCCCACAATGTCAACAACGGTACAACTTTTATTTGGCGATTTATTGACGATAGCCCTCATGCAGCATAAGAATTTTAGTTTAAATGAGTATGCTCTTAACCATCCATCAGGAAGAATCGGTAAGAGAATGACGCTCAAAGTTAAAGATTTAATGTTGATGGGCGATCGGATTCCTCTTTGTAAACCAGATGATTATTTGGGTGATGTATTGGTTGAATTATCAAATAAGCGTTGCGGCTGTATCATCGCGACAGATGAAAATTTAAGGCTTCTTGGGATTTTTACAGATGGAGACTTAAGGCGAACTCTGCAAAAAGTGGGAGGAGACGTTTTAAAATTGCGTATGGAGGAGGTCATGAATCGATCTCCCTGTTCAATAGGACCCGATGTATTGGCATGGGAGGCGATGAAACGAATGGAAAAAGATTATAAAAAACGGATGATGATGCTTCCTGTTGTTGACTCTACATCTAAATTATTAGGTCTTTTGCATTTACATGATCTTGTTGAAAGTGGGGTTTGAAATGATCTGTCAAGTCCGAGAGGGTAAGTAACGGTTAGCAAATCAATCATCGGATCCAAACATGTTGAACAGGTTCTTTAGTCACCTTGGCTGCATGCTTCATCGCTGATAAGATTTTTTTTTTTGCTTTGCCAATCCAACAGTTCTTCATATGCTCGCCGATTAAAATAAGGAAAAAACAGCTCATTCTTTTTCTTTTTTTCCTTGATTTGCGACATTTTCACACTATTTTTCCCCTTTCCTTCCATTTTAATTGCTCCATCAAAGGGGCTTTTTATCGACATGACAATTCCATACAACCTAACATGGGAAAAATAGCTGATCTCCTTTATCGATTCAAAAGGAATCGTCAATATTTTTTTTCCAAAATGATAAAAAGTCACATGATCTGACTCTAAAAAAATCAGCTCATCAGGCCTTAATTGTAATTTGGCTAGGCGGCGATAGGGGAGCATCCCTAACGTAATCAGCCCAATACTTGTAAAAAATAATCCTCCCCCCCATTTATGTAAGCTTTCAATAGGTAAATAAATGCCGCTTAAAACTAAGATGGCAATTCCTAAAGATGCAATTGTACATCCTTTAAGTAATCTCATTTTGAGTGCATAGGTTGAAACGGAGGAATGGATGATCAAAGAGTCTTTCATGTTGTTATTGACCTATATTTTAACTCGCGTTACCCACCAAGAGTGCTATTTGAGGTGCGTCAATTCCAAAGACTTTCACTTTGCCCAAATGTGTCTTTTGAGTTTGAATGAGAATATTTCTGTTATAAATTAACCATAAAGGGATAATTTTAGTACAAAAATCATTCGATAGATTTCGAAGAGGTGAGTATGGCACTGTTAACAAATTAGACAGAGGCCTTTAATAGCAGCTAATCGAAAGAAAAAAAAGGATGAAGGAGCTCGAAGGACCATATACTCATTGGGACTTTGAGCTTGAATGAGTATATTACTTGACGCAGTAGACTGAATTTGCTAGTTTCTGGCATCTTGACACCCTATAGGTTTTTCAAAAATATGGAGAGAGATTTTATAAAAATGAGAGAAAAAATCAGCTGATAAATCATTTAAAATTTGGAGTGAAAAATGGCTTGTCCAGTATGTCCTACAGCCGGTTTTGTCGGGGGATGGATTGGTGGTTACATCGGAGTAAAAGAATCAGAGAATATTGGCGTAAAACGTTTAAATACAGCTTGTTCAGCAATTTTGACTAGTATCACGATTATTGGATTAAAGGCATTGTTTAATCTATCCCTTTGCATAGATGGAAAATTTAATTGGAATAATTTTATTCAGGTTGGTTTGCAAGCTCTTGTCATCGGTGTGATTTACTCCATAGGAGTGAATTACATCTTGAATCACTCTCTTTTTTTCGATTTAAAAAAAAATGAAGGGGAAATCAACACTCGATCCTCGCCTTGCTGCTGCTCTAAAAGTTCTAAAAAAGCTGAAATTTGAAAGATTCAAAAATAGAAACAGAGTCCTTTTATTTTTAAAGGGGTGTATGGTGCAATCCTTCGGGCGATCTTCGATTGAGAAAAATCTAGAGACAATTTTACAACAAGTCGATTCTCAGGTTTGGACTATTGAAGATCTTTTTACTCTTTTAAAAGGAAAAGGATATCCTTTTTTAATCATCCTTTTTAGCCTTCCTTTTTGTCAACCTATTCAAATCCCTGGTTTTTCAGCTCCTTTCGGGATCGTTTTAGCCTTTATTGGATTAAGGATGATGTTTGGACACCGCATTTGGTGGCCTCAGTCAATTCTGAAAAAAGAAATTTCTCCTCAGATTTTGAGAAGAGTCGTGAAAAATAGTTTGCGTTTTTTTAAATTTTTACAGCCCTTGCTTCATGAACGCCTCAGTTGGTTATGTCAAAAAGGTTTGTATCGAATGCATGGAGGTTTCGTTTTTATCGTAGGGGGTTTTCTTGCCCTTCCTCTCCCTATTCCATTCAGTAACCTTTTGGCTGCTTGGGCCCTTTTTTTGGTAGCACTTGGCATCATTGAAGAAGATGGTGGATGTGTGTGTATTGGCTATCTACTGGGGTTTTCTGAATTATTTTTTCTCCTTTTTTTGATTGATTGGCTCCATCAATGGTGGACGATTTAAGACACTCACCTGACGCACCGCGCGAGCTTTCGCTTCAGTGCAAATCGCACTCTTGTTCCGTCGGGTGAGTCAACAAATCGGGCAACACGCAAAATATCAACATCTCACCGTATTATTCGATTTGTTAAAATTTTGAATGAGTTTAAATAATAAAAAACGTTATGCTCTTTAAGGCTGATATACACTCACCTTACGGACCGGGAACGCTATTTCGGCTGAAGCGAAAGCTTTCGCGGTGCATCAGATGAGTATAAAGCCAAACAGAGGAGACCAGATATTTTATGGCCAATTTCGATATGAGCATATTCAATGTATTAATGATCGTAATATTTATTATCGGTTACTTTGCTATTACGATTGAGCATATAACAAAAATTAACAAAACGTCGATCGCTCTTTTAATGGCAATCATCTGCTGGACTCTGCAGTTGATCAATCCCGCCCACCCCCATGAAAAAAATCTCCATTTTTTAAGCGAACATTTGGCTAACATCAGCCAAGTCATTTTTTTTCTTTTAGGAGCATTAACGATTGTTGAAATCATTAGTGCTCATAAAGGCTTTCAAATTATTTCGAATAAATTTCGTACGCGTTCGAAATGTAAAATGCTTTGGATAATGGGAGGGATTGCCTTTTTTCTCTCTTCAATATTGGACAACTTGACAACGACGATTGTGATGGTTACGCTGCTGCGAAAGCTGACAGATAAAGGTGAAGATCGCTTAATGTTGGGAGGAGCTGTTGTGATTGCTGCAAATGCAGGGGGGGCTTGGACTCCTATTGGAGATGTCACAACAACAATGTTATGGATTGGAGGACAACTTTCTACTGTCTCCGTCATGGAAAATCTCCTTATTCCGAGCATTGCATGCTTGATCGCCAGTTTAGGAATCTTAAGTTTAAGCTTAAAAGGAGAATTTGCACCTCTAAGCGATAACAAAGAGGATCGATTGGAACCGATGGGGAATGTTGTGTTTTGGCTAGGGGTGGCCTGTTTGGTTTTTGTTCCTATTTTCAAAGTATTGACAGGGCTTCCCCCTTTTATGGGCATTATTTTGGGACTAGGTGCTATGTGGCTTTTCACGGATGTTGTGCATGGAAGCTACGCAGATCGAGAACATCTCTTGGTTCCCAATATCATCACGCGGATTGATGTGGCGGGAGTCTTATTCTTTTTGGGGATCTTGCTGACTATTGATGCGCTTCATACAGCGCGCTTGCTTGATCAATTATCAATCTGGATGAATCAGACAATTGGAAATTCTGACATGATCGCCATTATTATTGGATTAGCCTCCGCAATTGTTGATAATGTCCCATTAGTTGCAGCTGCGATGGGAATGTATGATATGACCCAATTTCCCACAGATTCAACTTTTTGGGATTTGGTTGCACTTTGTGCCGGAACGGGGGGAAGTATTTTGATTATTGGTTCAGCAGCTGGCGTTGCGTTTATGGGGCTTGAAAAAGTAGACTTTTTTTGGTACATGCGCCGGATTGGGTTTGCCGCATTAGTGGGATATTTTGTTGGAATTGGGGTATTTAAAATGATCCCGCTTGGCGTATTATCCTCTTAGAGCTTGTTTACCTGTTTCTAACCCTCTCTTATAATCTATTCAGAATCTTTGATGACGATCCTTTGCTGGTCTAAATCCACTATAAATTCGCAAAAAAATTTCGCAATATTAAAACATATTCCGAAAATTTTTTGTGAGTTTATAGTGGGTCTTATCCACCGCGAAAGCTTTTCCTTCAGCGCACATCGCCCTCCCTCTGATTAAGGTGAGTTTTAAAGGAAAGACTTTGAGTTTTTAGGAGAGCTTCCTATTTCGATCGGCTCACAATCAAAGCAAATACGATATTCCAAGCCACAAATATCATGAGGATGAGAGGATGTCGTTTTTCATAAAAGACATTCATCCATTCCGATTTTGGTTGGCCGCTGAGTAATTGTAAGCGGGCTAATGTAAATTTAAATTCGGCCTCTTCAATTTGATGATTTTCACTTTGATCTTTTTCTGTCGACCATTTCTCAACTAAATAGCGATCCCATCCTTTTTTCAATTGCTTTTGTTGAATAGGGGCAGATTGTGAGAGTGGTTCATCTACATATTGACTCACAAGCATATTCTCACTTGGGAAAAGTGATAAATCGGGGGAAGAAACCGTTTGACCAGTCAGTTGGTTGTCTATGGCAAAAGCGATAGTGATCAAAGGAAGGAGCCAGGCAGCTTGTTTAGCGCCTTCAACTTTTAGCAAAATTAAAATGGTGATGGTAATCGAAAAAAAAATCCATGCTTGCTCAAAAGGGGGAATATCAAGTAGGAAAACATGAATTCCATCCATGATTTTTTTTAGCATCGACCGTTTAGCATACACTTGAATTTGATGATAATCGGTTAAAATTAACATTTTCTCATGATCTGGCAGCTGTTCAAACCGTGCTGCAAATCTTTCCATTTTTTTTTCTTCTCCGTTCCTTTTTTTGACGGGATCAGATGTTCCCATGACATACTCATACAGAAGCATCCGTGAACGTAGTGTAAAATATTCTCCCATAAAAGGTTGAAACATATACCAAAGAAGAAGGCTGAAGGCAATGCACAATTGCCCGATTGCCATTAAACGTTGGTGAGTCGGAATGAAGGAGTGTGGAGCTGAATGTTTCATTAGGTGAGTTGGCATCATTTTATCTCAAAAAAAGGCATTGAAGAAGAGAGTCTAGTCATTGTTTATGTTGAAACTCTGATGATACAAGGGGGGAAACTTTTTCGCTATTGGTTTATGTTGTTGCTTAAGGCAAATTTAAAAGATCCCATTCCTTTCACTCGATAAGTGGTCAATTCAAAATTTACGCGCAGGACATCAATAAAAAATAGCGTTTACATCCTTATTTTAAGTGGTTTTAGTCGATGTTTTAATGATTTTACAAAAAGCTGTTGCGTAAAATAAGCCTCATTTTATATATTAGTAACTTCTCACGAACGAAAAGCGAACAACGCGTAACGAATGCGAGAAAAAAGCAGGGCCTTGAGTCACTGTAAGATGTTTTGACAGTATAAGAGAGACAA
>JBIRBM010000101.1:0-1123 GCA_044326545.1 Parachlamydiaceae bacterium
ATTTTGCTGCTGGTTTGGCCGTTAATTTCCAAACTAATCGCAAAGGTACGACCTCCAAAAGTCAGCGAGTTCAAAGAAGAACAGCCTGTTGACTGATTGAGTATTTAGGCATTAAAAAATCCCGCTCTGCAAATATGCACAGCGGGATTTTTATTGAGAAAACTAAATGAAACTTTAAAAAGCAGTTTGTTTAAATTTTGCCTTTTTGTTTGAGTCGGCTCAGCGTTTCAGCGGATAGATTCAAATAAGAAGCCAGTTCTTTTTTCGGCAGTCGTTCAAACAATTCGGGCTGTTTACGCATGAAGCGGTTCACGCGCCCCGGCGCATCAAGCAAATGCAAGGTGATGGTGTGTGCCATGATTTCACTCATCAATCGCATCACACTGTATTCAAAAGACACTTTGATACTCGGGTGCTTGTCCATAAACGCAATCCACTGGGGTAATGGTAGCTTAGCGACACGTGCTTTTGTGACAGAGACAATGCTGTATGGCGTGGGGGTTCCTGAACGCCAAGCCGCATAGCTGGTTTCCATGTCGCGCTCGTCAGAAAACCGCAAAATCATTTCTTTGGCTTGGTCATTAGAAACCACACGTTTCAAAATGCCATCCAACACAAAATATTGTTCCATATCATGCACGCCTTGGTGCAACAAAAAGTCGCCTTTGGGGCAATCCACAACCACCAAAAGTTGCTCTAATTCTTTGCGTTCTGCGTCAGTGAGTTCACTCAAAACAGCGTTTTGCGTCAGTTGTACCCGAATGACATTTTTTTCAGGATGGTTCTGAATGGAGGACATGAAAGTAAGAGGCCGTAAGAGAAGTCGAAAAAGGTCGTAAAAAATATTTTACAAGAGTCAAATCAAGCTCGGTTTTGAGCGTATTTGTATACACATGAAGCTGAATATTGACCAAGGTCAATGGCTAGGCTGTATTTGGCTTCTATGATAACCCATCGAAGCAAAAGTAGAGATTCTTACATGACCACAGACACCACACAATCTGAAACCATTGACGGTTTTCAACTCGTCATTGATGCACTTAAGCTCAACGGCATTAAAAACATTTATTGTGTACCCGGTATCCCAATTACCGATTTGTCACGCAAGATGCAAAAAGAAGGC
>JBIRBM010000028.1:0-26422 GCA_044326545.1 Parachlamydiaceae bacterium
GATCATTAGACTTCTTCAAAAATTTCATTTACTTGCTAAAACCACCATTTTTGGCATCTTTTTTGTAAAATTTTTCGACCGTATGCACGCATACGCTCTCAACATTTTCAAAACAATCTGCTCAAAAAGGGCAATTTTTTCAAGCAAAGCAAGTTTCCGAAGAAGTCTATTCACTTCTTAGGGCTTTCAAGCAGCTGAAATGGGGATTTATTTCCTGGAAATGAGAGAAGGTGAGGATTTACAAGATTCTGAAGAGGTTTTAAGGGAGAAATCTATTTTAAGTTGTTTGTGAATAAATAAAATTTCTGCGATAATGGGTCTCTTTGTCTTTGCCTAGAAAGTGAGAAGGCTTTATTGAGAGATGAATATGCATACAAAATTACGCAGTTGCGGGACTCACGATGGAACTTTTCATGCTGATGAAGTAACGGCATGCGCTCTTCTTATGCTGTTTGATTTAATTGATCAGGATAAAATCATTAGAACTCGCGATCCCTTATTACTGGCAAATTGTGAATATGTCTGCGATGTTGGGGGAATCTATCAATCCGAAAAAAAATTATTTGATCACCATCAAGTCGATTACCAAGGTCCTTTAAGTAGTGCAGGAATGGTTCTTCAGTATCTCAAAAACCTTGAGATTTTAAAGCCCAATGAATACGATTTTTTTAATCAATCTCTTGTTATGGGGGTTGATAGCCACGATAATGGACAAGACCCCTTGATTCCAGGCTATTGCAGTTTCTCTCACGTGATTTCCAATTTCACTCCCATTCGCTATGATTGCTCTGATGAGGAGCAAAATCAAGCCTTTCATCAGGCTCTGACATTTACTTTTGAGCATCTTCATCGTTTATGGCAGCGTTTTAAGTATGTCCAGTCTTGCCGCCAAATTGTTGTCCAAAGCATGGAAAAGTCCGAGGAATGTTTGGTTTTCGATCAAAGCCTGCCTTGGCTTGAGATATTTTTTGAGCTTAATGGAATTCATCATCCGGCCCTCTTTGTCATTATGCCATCGGGTGTCCATTGGAAATTGAGGGGGGTTCCTCCTTCGTATGAGGATCGGATGAAAGTCCGTTTGCCTCTGCCCGAGCATTGGGCGGGTTTATTGGGTGAAGAATTAAAGCGCGTCTCTGGGATTTCAGGAGCAATATTTTGTCATAAAGGGCGTTTTATTTCTGTTTGGGAAACACGTGAAGACGCTTTTAAAGCATTAGAATATACACTTCAACAAGGTAAAAACTCGCTTAAGGAGTGAAGTCATGTCCACCATATTTAGTCAAATCATTGAGGGAAAGCTTCCTGCTGAAAAGGTTTTTGAGAATGAACGGATTCTTGCTGTAAAAGATATCCATCCGGTTGCGCCTGTCCATATTCTCATTATTCCTAAAAAAGAAATCCGCGATCTTCAATCCGTCTCTTCTGAAGATCACCCTCTTTTACTTGAAATGTTGGCGGTAGCACAGAAGCTTGCTAAAGAATTTGGAATTGAAAAAGGGTATCGCTTAGTGACAAACAATGGCTCAGATGGAGGACAAGAAATTTTTCATCTCCATTTTCATTTAATTGGGGGAAGTCGTTTAGGGCGAATTGGATAATTAAAAATAAATTTCCACCCACTTTCCCCACCAGGAGCGCTATTTAGACGAAAGCGAAAGCTCTCGCGGTGTGTAAGGTGAGTTCTAATATAGGTTGGCATGTCTGCATTTACTCTTATTCCCAATCAGACAATTCTTTTGATTATTGATATGCAAGAAAAAGTCCTTCCGGTCGTTGATCGGGGTGCCCAGATTTTGCATATGCTTCTTAAAGCAGTGAAGGGATTTCAAATCTTGGATTTACCGATTCTTTTATCTGAGCAATACCCGGAAGGATTGGGACAAACAGTTTTTTCTCTCGCATCTCTTTTAGATCAATCTTATCATCCTTGGATTAAATCAACGTTTTCTTGTTTAGATGATCCGGCCTTTTTTAATTATGCCCTCTCAATTCCTTATCAGCAATGGATTGTTGCCGGGATTGAGGCGCATGTCTGCGTCTTGCAAACCGTAAAAGGGTTGTTAAAATTAGGCAAGCAAGTGGTTGTTTTAAATGATGCCATCGGTTCCCGTTCAATTGACAATTTTTTAACCGCAATCGCTGAAATGCGAGATGAGGGGGCTCGGATGAGTTCTGTAGAAACGATCCTATTTGAATTATTGAAAGATTCCAAACATCCTCATTTTAAGACAATGAGCAATTTGATCAAGGCATCATGCTCTTCTTGTCAATCCTAAGTCCATTCATCCGCAGGATTGTTTGTTGCCTTTTGCTTTTAGCAGGAAGTTTTTCCTTGGAGTCTTGCGAACAAGAAAATCAATTGGCTCGCCGTATTCAAGCTCATTTGACACTTCAAGATTGCTCTGAGGCTGTTGCAGAATCAAAAAAACATCTTGCACTTTATCCACAATCGCTTGTTTTGCATGAAGGGTATATTCGTTCATTAGCTGCAGTTGGAGATGAAAGAAAAATGCTGCAAGCGTGGGAGCTCTATGTTCAACTGTTTCCGCATCATCAACTCAACAGGGAAATCATAGAAGAAATGGCCTGGGCAATTCTGCAGAAGGCTTCTCAATCCTCTTCAATCATGATGAGGGAAATGGCACTCCTTGCCGCTTTTTTTAGTCATGATACAAAAGGGGTCACGATTTTACACCGTGGAATGTGCGACAATAATTATGCAGTCCGATCTTTAGCAGTAAAATTAGCCAGTCATTTTCGTGATCATCGATTAACAGAAAAAGTCAAGCAGATGTTTTTTCATGAAAGGGTTTGGGCAGTGCGTCAACAGGTGATTGAATCTGTTGGCCGAATGAAAATCATGAGCCTTAAAGAAGAGCTGCACTCTTTGGTTGCCTCAGACGAGAGTACAGCTGCCGAGAAAATCGTCGCTATCGAGGCCCTACTTGAACTGCTTGATTCTATTCATCGCAAAGAGGTTGAAAGACTCTGTGCAAGTTCTCGATCAGGATTGCGTCAACTTGCCTGTCAATCGATTGCGTATTTTCAATCGATGGGAGATGTTGACCAACTGTTGAAATTAGCTAAAGATCCTCATCCTGATGTTCGCTTGCAAGCTTTTCAAGCAATTGGACAGCTAAGGCCGCGCGACCAGATCCATCTGATAATAGAGGCTGCAAGCGAAGGTGTTCAAGATGTCAATTATAAAGCGGGGCTTTCGGCAGCGTGGCTCTTCACTCTTTATTCTCCTTGTGAAGGGCAACAGGCGTTTAAAAAATTTTTTTGCGATCCGCGTCGTGATGTCAAGCTTGCAGCTGCAGCAGCTTTAGCGGCAGCTGGAGAATATGGATTAGCGTTGATGCTCGAGCAATTTCGTTCCCATCCGGATCCTTATGTTCGTTTAAATTTGGCTTTAGGTCTTATTGGACAGCGTCAAGCAACGCAAGAAGCTGCGCTTTATCTCAAACAAATGCTGTTGGTCCAACATGAAAAATGGAGCAAATCAAAGATTGGGATTTTCGAGGGAATCATCAATCGATCGGGGAAGTCGGGCGAGAGTTGTTTCATCACGAGCGAGAGCGACAACCAATTATTGAGGCTTGAGCTGCTCAATTTATTGGCAATCCTCAATACTCCTAATACCCAAGAACTCATTCGACACTATTTAAGTGAAAGGTCTTGGGAAATATCTGCAGCTGCAGCTATTTTATTGTTAACGGAGGGGGATGACAATGCCTCTAAAGTTGTGCAAGGGCTTCTTCATGATGATGAACCAAGAATTCGGCTGCAAGCAGCCTTAATTCTTTCTCTTTGGAGTCGTGAAGAGAATGCCATTCAGTCGCTCGAAGAAGGATATGCAAGATGCGAATGGGAAATGAAAGGAAAGATTGTAGAGGGGATTGGAAGGATTGGTGCGATCCGCTCTATCCCTTTTTTGATTCAAGTCCTCAAAGAGCAGTCCCAAACATTGCGTTTAATTGGAGCGATGGCTTTAATTCAATGCTTAAATCACTAGGATGGAGATCATGATTGAAAAAAAAATGGATGATGTTCGCTCTGATTTAGTTAAATTTGAAATCGATGGATGGCTCCTTTTTGATTATCGACGATCTAATCCGCTTGCCCACCGATTTTTAGAAATACCTCATGATCAAATGGTGACACGTCGTTTTTTTTATTGGATTCCGCAGATAGGCAATCCGATCAAGATTGTTCCTTTCATCGAACCTTACACTCTCGATCATTTGCCGGGCATTAAAAAAACTTATAAAGGATGGGAAGAGCTTGAGCAGATTCTTCACTTTATTACCAAGGGAAATGGCAAAATTGCAATGGAATACTCCCCTTATAATGCCTTACCAAATATTTCAAAGGTTGATGCAGGCACAGTTGAACTGATTCAAAAATGGGGATGCCGCGTGGTCAGTTCAGCGAACCTATTGCAACGCTATACGAGCGTTTGGACATTGGATCAAGTGAACAGTCATCTGAAATCGGCAGAGATACTTGAAAATATTGTGGAAAAGACGTGGAAATTGATTGAAGATTCCCTTCAGCAGGGAATCGTTTTAGATGAATATCGAGTTCAGCAATTTATGTTGGAAGAAATGAACGAATCGGGGTGCCAGACTCAAGATTGGCCCACTTGTGCTGTCAATGCCCACTCTTCAGATCCTCACTACCATCCTACGAAGGAAACTGCTTGTCTTATTTTTCCCGGTGATTTTATTTTATTAGATTTATGGTGTAAAGAAAAATCTCAACATGCTGTCTATGCTGATATTACCCGTGTCGGGGTGGCTGCTTCTCATCCAACAAAAAAACAGGAGGAAATCTTTAATGTTGTCAAAGGCGCGCGGGACGCTGCCACTGCTATGATTAAAGATGAGTATGAACATGATCGCCCTATTGAGGGATGGCAAGTGGATAGGGTCTGCCGCAATTACATCTGCGATGCAGGATTTGGGGACTATTTTATTCATCGTACAGGACACAATATAGGGGAAGAGGTGCATGGTTCGGGAGCGAATCTAGATGATTTTGAAACGCACGATTTTCGTCAATTATTAGCGGGGACAGGTTTTTCAGTAGAACCTGGGATTTATTTGCCAGGAGAATTTGGCATCCGTCTTGAGTACGACATTTACCTTGACCCCGCCGGTAAAATGCGCATTACGGGGGGCGTTCAAGAAAAACTAAAGTGTTTAAATGTCTCTTAGAATCTGAAAAAAGGTTCTAAGAGAGTGTTTAAACCAGAAAATTAGTTGGAGTTTAACTCAATAGACATTTCAATCCCTCTTTGCTCTAACTCTCGAACAAATTGCTCTCGATTGATAAAAACGACTCCATCGATCCCGAGTTGTTTGGCTGCTTCAACATTAACTTCTCGATTGTCAACAAATAATATGGATTGGGGAGGGAGTTTTAATTTGTCTAAAAGAATTTTATACGCTTGCGGATCGGGTTTTTTTATTCCGGTCTCATAAGAGAATTGAATGGGATTAAATAGATCGTAATACCCATGTTTTCTTTTGATGGCAGCTTGTTTTTCTCGAACATTCGATAGTAAAGCTGTTTGATAGCCTTGTTTTTGCAAATCTTTGACTAGATTGATCATGCCAGGAATTTCTTTAACGGCTTCAAATTTTGTTTGATCTAATTGTTTAAGCCAATTATCGGAAAGTGTCTGACCTTTTTCTTTAGCGAAGGCAATCCAAAAATCATGGTCATCTTTTCCAGTCATTGCATGTTCTTTAAGTCGATTAAAGGTTTCTTCGGTTTCTTGATTAGAAAGGTGTAGAGATTGACTGACGAAGTTCATGACCTGTTGTTTATCTGTTTTGGCGATGACACTCCCGAAATCAAAGACGATCACCTTGATTTTTATCTGTTCCGCTTCAACTTGACTGATCAGACTGACGAGAAAAAATAGAAGGAAAAAAAGAGGGCGCTGTAGAACCTGCATGATCATCTCCTGGAAAAAAGGGTCATCATCCCTTTTTATCAGCTTTTTATCAATAAACTTCTGCCCAAGAACGATAATAAAACACAGTCTATCTTTAAAACTCACCTTAAGCACCGGGAGGGCGATTTAGGCTGAAGCCAAAGCTCTCCCCGTGCGTAAGGTGAGAGTTAAATTTTGTCATCGCGACGATCAATTTGATCTTTTCTCATAAATTTTAAAATGCATATAATCATCGGTTATTCAAAAAAAGGGGGGGGTGTGGAAGAAAATGCAAATTCTGTCGAGCGAGGAAGGGTAATTTCTGCGATATTTTTGGTTGCAGGAACTTGTATTGGAGGAGGAATGCTGGCTCTTCCCGTTGCGACGGGAATTAGTGGATTTCTTCCCTCTACTCTTATGATGCTCATCTGCTGGATGGCAATGACTGCCTCGGCTCTTTTGCTCCTAGAGGTGAATCTTTGGATGAAAGAAGGGGCTCACGTCATTACGATGGCTTCAACGATTCTTGGCCCTGTCGGCAAAGTTGTGAGCTGGATTGTTTATCTTTTTATTTCCTATGCTTCTATTGTCGCTTACACAGCTGCTGGAGGTTCTTTGGTGATGAGCGGTGCAGAGCAAATTTTTAGTTTGCATATAGAGAAAGAATCGGGGTGTTTATTTTTTATCGTATTTTTTGGGAGTGTTATTTATCTTGGAAACCGTTTTGTTGGGCGTGTCAATACGATTCTGTTTGTTGCGATGATCATTGCTTACTTTGCTTTAGTGGGAACAAGTTTGTCGGAAGTCAAAGCAAGTTTTTTAAAACACGCCTATTGGCCGACTTCCTTCCTCGCCATCCCTCTTCTTTTGACAACTTTTAGCTTTCAAACAATGCTTCCGAGCCTCACTCCTTATTTAAACCGAAATGTCCATGCATTGCGCTGGGCCATTATTGGTGGCACAACACTGACTTTAACTGTTTACTTGATTTGGCAATGGATTGTGTTAGGAGTTGTTCCGGTCGAGGGGCCTAACAGTTTGATGACAGCTCTTGAGGTTGGTGAGCCCATTACCCAGTTCATCAGAGAGCATACGCAAAATCATTGGGTCTCCCTGATTGCAGAGTACTTTGCTTTTTTTGCCCTTGTGACCTCGTTTTTAGGGATCGCTTTAGGTCTTTTCGACTTTCTCTCTGATGGTTTAAAGATCCGCAATGAAGGGAAAGGAAAGATTGTGTTAAGTCTGTTGATTATCATTCCCACTTTTATTTTTTCAGCTTACTTTAATAGAATTTTTGTGTTAGCTCTTGATACGTCGGGAGGATTTGGAGATTCGATTTTAAATGGGATGATGCCTGCTTTAATGGTATGGATTGGACGTTATATTTTGAAATTTCCTGCAGAACATCGAACACCCGGAGGTAAGCCTCTTCTGATCATGGTATTTATTTTCTTTAGCGGAGCCTTCCTTCTGGAGGCGTTGGTTCATACCGGACAGGTATGTTCAATTTTTGATGTGTGCGAGCGTTTTATCAAAGGATGAGATTACATGGGATTCATATTAGCATTCAAAGCATTTATTAAAGCATTAAAAGAGCCGGAAAAGGCGGAGCAATTTATCAATCAAACACAAGCTTTAAAGGAATTGGAAGGATCAGATCAATCACATCTGCGTTTATTGCATTCTCTACAGCAAGCAGGTCGTTTGATTGATTTTTTAAAAGAAGATATCGGACCTTTTAGTGATGCGCAGGTTGGGGCGGCTGTTCGGAAAATCCATCAAGATTGTGGACAGATCATTGAAGAACTTGTGACCATTCGGCCGTTAAAAGAGGAATCTGAGGGGATGACGGTGCAGGTGGCTAAAGGGTATAACCCTGCTGAAATCAAAATCGTCGGCAACGTTAAAGGGGAGCCCCCTTTTTCGGGAATTCTCGTCCATCGTGGATGGAAAGCACAGAAACGCTCGTTGCCTAAAAAATCAGGCGACCAAACGTCTGACGTTATTTGTCCCGCTGAAGTGGAAATTAAGTCATAAAGGAACATCATGGCAACTGCCTCTTACATCATTGGCATAGATTTAGGAACAACGAATTGTACAATGGCTTATGCGCCGTTGGAACCAGAAGTGAAACACCATGTCTCGATTGAGCAGATGAGTGTTGTTCAAATTATGGAGGCTCAAACGGAGGGGTCTTCTTTTTCGTTTCCCTCTTTTATTTACTATCTTTTGCCCGAAGAAATTCAATTAAAAGTGGCGCAGCTCCCTTGGAATAAGGAGGCGAATTTCACAACGGGGACCTATGCAAGAGATCGCGGAGCCCAATTGCCGACACGCTT
This sequence comes from Parachlamydiaceae bacterium, assembly GCA_044326545.1. GTDB lineage: Bacteria > Chlamydiota > Chlamydiia > Chlamydiales > Parachlamydiaceae > JANWJE01. The sequence continues at coordinate 8,284 of JBIRBM010000028.1, forward strand.
GATTGCCTCGGCTAAATCTTGGTTATCTCATTGCGGAATTAATCCACGAGAAAAAGTTCTTCCTTTAGATTCGCAAATGGACGGAATTGGGATGAGTCCTTTAGAGGCCTGCTCAGAGATTTTGATTCATTTAAAAGAAGCTTGGAATTTTAAAATGCCTTCCGCTTTATTTCGTGATCAAATCATCCTGATTACAGTCCCAGCGTCTTTTGATCCTGGGGCGAGACAGCTTGTTCAAGAAGCAGCCGAAAAAGCCGGTTATCCGGAAGTCATCCTTTTAGAAGAACCTCAAGCTGCGTTTTATGCTTGGCTTTACTCTCATGAAAAAGAGTGGCGCTCTCAATTAACCGTTGGCGACTCTGTTCTCGTGATTGACATTGGAGGAGGAACAACTGACTTTAGTTTGATTTCAGTTGAAGAGGAGGGAGGAAACTTGGAGCTCAGACGGTTGGCTGTAGGATCCCATCTTCTGTTGGGTGGGGATAATATTGACTTAGGGTTGGCTTACTTAATGCGTCAAAAATTTGAAGAGCAAGGTCATCAGCTAGATCAATGGCAATTCCAAACGTTAGTGCACCAATGTCGCCGAGCTAAAGAAATCTTGATGGGAGAAAAGCCCCCTAAACGTGTCGATATCACAGTATTGGGAAGAGGGGCTAAGCTGATTGGCAATACCCTTAAAACAGAGTTAACACAAGACGAAGCGTATCGTTTTATCATTGACGGATTTATTCCTATTGTGAGTCCTGATGAGCGATCGCCAATTGAACGACGCTTGGGGATTCAGCAAATTGGTTTGCCTTACGTTCAAGATCCTCGCATTTCTTGTCAATTAGCAAAGTTTCTCTCTATGACGGGTGAGGCAGGGGGAAAAAAAATGGATCAATTTATTTTGCCTACAGCCGTTCTGTTTAATGGGGGAACGCTCAAATCGGTTGCCATTCGAGAGCGATTGGTTGCCCTTTTAAATCATTGGGCAACCATTCTAAATAAACCGATGATTAAGGAATTAGGAGGAGCGGACTACGATTATGGAGTCAGTCGCGGCGCTGCTTATTACGGCTTCTCCCGTCAAGGCGGCGCTATCCGCATTCGTGGTGGAACGAGCCGCAGTTACTTTATTGGAGTTGAAGAAGCGGTTCCCGCCGTCCCTGGTTTGAATCCTCCCATGCGCGCGGTGTGTATTGTCCCGTATGGAATGGAGGAGGGGGAGGAGAAAGAGCTAGATAATCAAGAATTTGCTCTTATTCTAGGCGAACAGGCGAATTTCAGGTTTTTCAGCCACGCGACCCCAAATCTTTCCAATGGGGATGAGGCTAGTGTAGGGATGGTTGTTCGTAATTGGAAAGAGGAGTTGACGGAGCTGCATCCAATCGAAACGCTTTTGAGTAAATCAGACGAAGATGGAAAAACCATCCGAGTTAAATTGAAATCTAAAGTGACTGAATTGGGGGTATTGGAACTGTGGTGCGTTGCCTCTGATGGACGTAAATGGAAGTTGGAGTTTAGTATTCGGTAGAGAATAGACTTTTTTCGAAACTCCAATTCGGTTCCCGTGCGTCTGCCAGCCCTTTCCCGATCGAAAATTTGACCTGCTTGGTGCCTGTTGATATCCGCGAATTTTCCTTCGAAAAATTCGCGGATCGGGGTATTTTTATATTTTATTTTTTTCCAGGCTCTCTTTTTCCAACAGGAGTTTAAGGGCATCTTGCTTCATTTTTAAATGCATACTGTAAAGCCCGTTTGCCCGGTTCGGTGTTAAGCTTGAATGGATTCCGATTTCGTCTAGATAAGTAGGGGGGCACTTCAAAATCGTTTCAGGCTGTTCGTGTGAATACACTTGAATGAGTAATGCAGCTAATCCGGCAGAAATTAATGCATCGGATTCCGATTCAAAGACAATCAAATCTTCTAACCGGTATGAGTGCAAATACATTTGACTTTGGCATCCCTTCACCAAGTTTTGCGCAATTTTGTCTTTGGGGTTTAAATGGGGTTGCTTCCGCCCCAACTCAATGATCTTTTCATATCTCGCCTCTTCTGAAGGACACGCTAAAAAAAGATCTTTGATGTTTTCTTGTTTTTTTAAACATGACTCGAACATACACTATCTCGCTATGATTTTAGAACCGGTCTTCATTTTTTTCAGATACTCTTATAAGAGTATAGTTTGTTTTTCTTTTTGTCAAAATGTTTATTTTTTTATTTTTTAATTGTTTTATTTTATTTTGTTGTGTTTAGTTTTGTTTTTTATTCTTTTAAGTTAAGGGGGTTGTCTGTTCTTTAGTGTTTGTTTTGTTAGCGTAAATAGACCTCTTGCATCATTAGACTTCTTCGGAAACTTCATTCACTTGCTAAAACCGCCATTTTTGGCCTCTTTTTTGTAAAATTTTTCGACCGTATGCACGCATACGCTCTCAACATTTTCAAAACAATCTGCTCAAAAAGGGCAATTTTTTCAATCAAAGCAAGTTTCCGAAGAAGTCTATTTATTTCCTTGCCTGTGCCCGTGCCCAAAATAAAAAAAAATTCCACAATTCAATTTCTTAGTATAAAACATTGGTATAGTCTCGATGCTGATTAAGATGACTCAAAAACAACGTTAATCGGGCGCGGGCAAGGGCATGGGCAAGGAAATGAATGATGCAAGAGGTCTGTAATATATTTATTGAATCTCAAAGTGCACATTTTGGCAAAGCGAAAGCCTTGCGGGTTGCTAAAATTTGCACTTTGAGGTTGAATGAATATAGACTCATTCAACGTGAGTGAGCAGCAGAAGCAGAGGAATTTGAGTGAATTTGTCAAAGAGAATACCGCGAGGGTGTGATCTGTTTTTTTTACTTTTCTCTTGACATTTATCTCTAAAATGTTAAGTTATTAGTCACTCATTTGAAGGGGTGTGTTTCTTGCGCCTTCTTTGATAAACCAAGGTTTTATAAGCAAATACATGAGTAAAGAAGATACAATTAAAATTGAGGGCACGGTTGAAGAGCTTCTTCCTAATATGCATTTCCGCGTCTCTCTTCAAAATGGTTTAAAAGTCATTGCTCATCTCTGTGGAAAAATGCGAATGAAAAATATTCGTGTTTTAGTTGGGGACATTGTCACAGTTGAAATGTCTCCTTATGATTTGAGTAAGGCTAGAATTATTTTTAGACAGCGTTAAAAACAGACGCATGGGTGTTGATTTTTTATGACTGACACCGTATGATGATTCTGCTTGTGATGCAAAATAAGCGTGCGTTAAAAGATGCCTTGCCCAGATAGCTCAGTGGTAGAGCATTTGCATGGTAAGCAAAAGGTCGTAGGTTCGATTCCTATTCTGGGCAGACTTGAGTCTATTGCATTCAATTATTGAATAAAATAAACTTTTAAGGATGTCTAAAGTGTGTTAAACAATGATTTTGAAGTGTATGTCCTTTTCAATTAGCTGCAACTCCTGCAATCCGGTTTAGATGAATTGGCGTGTGAGAGAGGTTTCTAAAAATGAAGACGATCATCTCATTGTTTATTTGTATTTAGATGTTCTCTGAATAATTAACAAAAAATCGTAGATTTTACTGAACTTAATGGAGGAAGTAAAATGGCAAAAGAAGTTTTTCAGCGGAAGAAACCACACGTCAATATCGGAACTATTGGTCACGTTGACCACGGTAAAACCACGTTGACTGCCGCTATTACCAAAATTCTTGCAGAGCAAGGCGGAGCTAAATTTAGAGATTATGCCTCTATCGATAATACTCCGGAAGAAAAAGCTCGCGGGATTACCATCAACTCTACTCACGTAGAATATGAAACAGAAAATCGTCACTACGCACACGTCGACTGCCCAGGTCACGCTGACTACGTCAAAAACATGATCACTGGTGCAGCTCAGATGGACGGCGCAATTCTCGTTGTTGCAGCGACAGACGGTGCGATGCCTCAAACACGTGAGCATATTCTATTAGCGCGTCAAATGCAGGTTCCGGCAATTGTTGTGTTCCTCAATAAAGTTGATATGTTGGGCGAAAGCGATGCAGAGCTTCTAGATCTGGTTGAGATGGAGTTACATGAATTGCTAGAGTCAAAAGGTTATATGAATTCTCCGATCGTCAGGGGATCAGCTCTGCGCGCTCTTGAAGGAGATCCAAAGTACGTTGAAGCGATTAAGCAGTTGATGAAGACTGTTGATACAGCGATTCCTACACCTGAGCGTGAAGTTGATAAGCCTTTCTTAATGCCTGTTGAGGATGTCTTCTCTATTTCTGGCCGTGGGACTGTTGCGACAGGTCGTGTTGAGCGTGGAATCGTCAAAGTTAACGATAAATTACAGCTCGTCGGTTTAGGTAACACAAGAGATACTGTTGCAACCGGCTTAGAAATGTTTAACAAAACATTAGATGAAGCACGTGCTGGTGAAAACGTCGGGATTCTTTTAAGAGGTTTGACCAAGACTGATGTTGAGCGCGGAATGTGCCTCGTCGCTCCTGGTACAACAACTCCTCATACTGAGTTTAAAGGTCCTGTTTACATCTTGACTAAAGAAGAGGGTGGACGTCATAAGCCATTCTTTACAGGATATCGCCCTCAGTTGTATTTCAGAACAACAGACGTTACAGGAACAATCGAATTGCCAGCAGGTGTGGAGATGGTAATGCCTGGTGATAACGTGGAAATCACCGTTAAGTTGATTGCCCCTGTTGCGATGGAAAAAGGGATGCGCTTCGCTATTCGTGAAGGTGGCCGTACAATTGGTGCTGGTACAGTATCTGAAATCATTAAGTAATGTGTGATTGATGTTATTGTGAAGAGAAAATTTTTCTCTTTAAATCTTTGATATAAAGGCTTTTTGGAACGTCATCATCTTTAAGGGATGAAAAATTGATGAAGATAACCAAGAAGCCTTCTTGGGTGTGTAGCTCAGCTGGTAGAGCAACGGTCTCCAAAGCCGTCGGTCGGGGGTTCGAATCCCTCCGCACTCGTTTGATGCTATAAAGTTGAGCAAAAGAGAGGTTGGCGTGAGCGCAGAAGTTAAAACAATCGAAATCAAAAAGCCTCAAAATGTCGCTGTGGATCAGGTTTTATCGTTAAAAAAAGTCGAAAGCTTTATTAGCGACGTTAAAAGTGAAATTCAAAAAATTACGTGGACTAACCGGGACGAGTTAATTTTTTATACCAAACTAGTTGTCGGATCTACATTCGTGTGTGGAATGGCAATTTACCTGTTGGATTTGGTTATCCAAGGAAGTCTTAGTACGTTAAATTTTTTGTTACACCTGATTGGCGGTTAACTTGACCCCTGAGGGTATATAACCTAAAGCTTGCCAAGATAAAGGAAATCCATGCATAAGTGGTATGTTGTACAGGTGCTCTCAACGCACGAAAAAAAAGCCAAAAAAGCACTAGAAGAGCATCTTGAAATCAAGGGGATGGCAGATCAAATTGAACAAATTTTGTTACCGACAGAGAATGTTTCTGAAGTAAAAAAAGGTCAGCAGCATATTGTTGAAAAACGATTATGGCCAGGTTATCTTCTTATTAAGATGAATTTAGACGATGAATCGTGGCAGTACGTTAAAAATACGAACGGCATTATTGACTTTTTAGGTGGTGATAAACCCATTCCTTTAACAGATGCTGAAGTTCATGAAATTCTCAGAGACCTTGAAGATAAAAAACAGAAAGTGACGCAAAAGCATAAATTTGAAGTAGGCGACCGTGTAAAAATTATTGACGGTGTTTTTGTGAACTTTATCGGTTCAGTGACTGATGTTTTCCACGATAAAGGACGTTTGAGTGTCCTGGTGTCCATTTTTGGTCGTGATACCCGTGTTGATGATCTCGAATTCACTCAGGTAGAAGAGATTTCCGAAGAAGCTGAAGGTCAGTAAAACAAACATTTCTTAAATCAGCTAGAATACGAGCAATCAATTTAGGGTCTGTTTAAGATTTCGATCACATGATTTGTATGCTAGGAGCGTGTCTGAAAAGTCTAACAGCTTCGATTCGAGAAGATGTTGGTATCGGTAAACGTCTTGGATGTTGGGTTATATTAATTCATACGACCCAACATCCAACGCCTTCACCGGTAGCAAAAAAAATGAATCCAAGTTTATCAGGCTTTTCAGACGCGCTTTAAAGGATGTGATAAACTCATCAAACTTTTCCGCGATATTTTTTCATATTCCGTAAAATGTTTGTGAGTGTCCGGGTTATGTATCGCTCATTTTACGCACCAGAAGTGTGAGTTGAGTTGAAACGAAATCTTTTGGGATGAGTTGTTTGATCTGATCACTAAAAAAATGTTGAATATAAATAAAGCCTGTGAGGAGATTACGCTTGAGTGCCTCTATCGAAGTGTTTAATCGGCCGCCAGGTTGTCGTAAGATTTAATGTAGAGGACTGAAATGTCGAAAAAAATTGTTAAAATTATTAAGTTGCAAATTCCTGCTGGGAAAGCAAATCCAGCGCCGCCAATTGGACCAGCTCTTGGTGCTGCAGGGGTCAATATTATGGCGTTCTGCAAGGAATTTAATGCAAAAACACAAGGAATGGTTGGCGATATTTTGCCAACGGTTATCACTGTTTATCATGATAAAACCATTTCCTTTATCACAAAGAAGCCTCCTGTTGCAGAACTATTGAAAAAATCAGTGGGGATTGCAAAGGGATCGGCTGTTCCTAACCGAGATAAAGTGGCTAAAATTACCCGCTCACAAGCAAGAAAGATTGCAGAAGAAAAAATGCATGACATGAATGCTGCTGATCTGGAAATGGCTACAAACATTGTGTTAGGTACAGCTCGCTCAATGGGCATTGAACTCATTAACGAGTAGAGTATAACATATGGGTCGTCCAAGTAAAAGAATTCGGGAGATAGCAAAACAGCTAGATGTTCAAAAAACATATAGCCTTAAAGAAGCTGTCGATATTCTCAAGAACTGTCCAACTGTTAAGTTTGATCAAACATTGGAAGTTTCATTGAAGCTAGGCGTTGACCCTCGTCGATCAGACCAGAGTGTTCGCGGGACTGTTTCATTACCGAATGGAACAGGGAAAACGGTAAGAATTCTCGTTTTCGCGAAAGGGGATAAGGTTAAAGAAGCCTTAGCTGCTGGTGCTGATTATGCGGGTCACGATGAGCTCCTTGAGAAAATTAACGGGGGTTGGACAGATTTTGATGCTGTCATTGCAACACCTGACATGATGCGAGATGTTGGTAAATTAGGTAAGGTTTTAGGGCCTCGAGGTCTTATGCCAACCCCTAAAGCGGGAACCGTGACAACAGATATCGCAAAAGCGATTCAAGAATTAAAAGCCGGTAAGATTGAGTTTAAGCTTGATCGACATGGTGTCGTCAACAATGGAGTTGGGAAGTTATCTTTTGAAGCTCACAAGCTAGTTGAAAATATCCAAGCGTACCTCGTTGCGATTCAGCGTGCTAAACCAGCCTCAGCGAAGGGCCACTATATGAAGTCCTTAGCTATCTCATCTACCATGGGACCTGGTCTAAAAATTGATCTTCGCGAACAAGATTTAGCTTAAGGAGCAATAGATAACAATGAGAGAAGAAAAGAAACTCCTTAAAAATGAGATCAAAGATAAGATCGAGCGTTTCGAGTCTTTCGTCATCATGCAATACAAAAGCCTGAGTGCCAATACTGCGAATGCTTTTCGTCGCGAAATTGGTAAGATAGGGGGTGATGTTGAGGTCGTTCGTAAGCGAGTCTTGTTTAAAGCCGCTGAAGATGCGGGATTAAAGCTTGATCAATCTTCTTTACAAGGACACATTGGCATTGTGTTTTTTGGAAAAGATCCGATTGAGTCAACAAAAACAGTGATCAAATTTAGTCAAGATCGCGACAAAGTGATTCAACTATTAGGCGGTCGTTTTGATGGTCAACTGTACTCAGGTGCGGACGTCGAACGTTTATCGACATTGCCGGGAAAAGACGAAATGCGAGCTCAGCTACTCAGCGTATTCGAAGCTCCACTTTCTCAGACTTTGGCAGTCATCGAAGCCTTATTGGCAAGCGTCCCTTACTGCTTAGACAACAAATGCAAGCTAGAGGGAGAACCCGAGAAAGCCGAAGAATAAGGTTCTATCGATTCAAAAGATTTATTAACACAAGTTTTTAGAAATTAAGAGGTAATACTGTGAGTAAGATGAAAACAGAAGACTTAGTCAAAGCCCTGAGCGATTTGACTGTTTTAGAGATGGCTGAATTAAAGACCCTTCTCGAAAATACATGGGGTGTTAAAGCTGCAGCTCCTGCAGTCGTCGCTGCGGCCGCACCTGCTGCAGCTGCTGCTGCCGTTGTTGAATCTACCGATTTTCAAGTGACATTATCAGAAGCCCCAGCTGATAAAAAAATCGGCATTATTAAAGTTGTGCGTGAAATCACAGGACTTGGCTTAAAAGAAGCAAAAGATCTTGTCGAAGCAGCGCCAAAAGAACTCAAAGCAACTGCTCCTAAAGCAGAAGCTGAAGATATCAAGAAAAAAGTTGAAACAGCCGGTGGTAAAGTCACATTAAAAGGACTTTAATCCCTAGTTTTTAGAGACTATCTTAACCAAAAATGGGAGATCACCATCTCTCATTTTTGGTCTTATTTTAATTTTATTTGATTTTTTATAGGCTTTTTGTAACAATGGTCGAAAGCGCCTTGATTTTTTTTGTTTTTCGCCGTTCAATCCGTGCAGCACTATTTTTTCCTGCAATGTTTTAGCTCCTTTTGGTTTTTGAAAGCTGGATGGGTTCGTCCACCTCTCAAAGCCCAAAAATGGGTATCATCGTCTCAAGTAAAGTTACAGTAGGAGTCCTTCATAATGTTGAAAAGGCCGCCACATCGAGAGAGTTTTGTTGAAAAGGAAGAAATTATCGATCTTCCTAATTTGATCGAAATTCAAATTAAATCTTATAATCAATTTTTGCAAGTCGATAAATTTCCTGATGAAAGAGAAAATTTAGGATTGCAAGAAGTATTCACTGAAATATTTCCTATCAAGTCATATGATGAAAAAACAATTCTAGAATTTTTATCTTACAATTTAGGGGTTCCTAAGTATACGCCTGAAGAATGCATTCGCCGTGGGATTACGTATAATGTGACCTTAAAAGTTAAATTCCGTTTAACAGACGAGACGGGGATTAAGGAAGAAGAGGTCTACATGGGAACAATTCCTGTCATGACCGATAAAGGGACTTTTATCGTCAATGGAGCAGAGCGTGTTGTTGTTTCTCAGTTGCACCGCTCTCCCGGTATTTGCTTTGAACAAGAACGCCACCCCCGTGGTAATATTATTTATTCATTCCGCATTATCCCTTATCGAGGAAGTTGGTTAGAAGGGGCTTTTGATACGAATGATCTCATTCACATCTATATTGACCGCAAAAAACGACGTCGCAAAATTTTGGCTACGACTTTTATTCGCGCGCTGGGTTATTCTTCAAATAGTGACATTATAGAAGAATTTTTCAGTACACGCAAATACAAAATCAAAAATGAAAAAGAGTTTGCAAAGCTTGTGGGCAAAATTTTAGCCCAGGATGTTGTGGATGAGGAATCGGGCATTATTTTTGGTAAAGCCTCTGAAAAGTTGACTACCGCAATGTTGAAGCGGATCGTAGATGCAGGAATTGATACGATACGTATTGCAGAAGACGCGGATGAAACAAGTCCTATCATCAAGATGCTGGTAAAAGATCCAACAGATTCTTATGAATCAGCATTAAAAGACTTCTACCGTAAAATTCGTCCGGGTGAACCTGCCACTTTATCAAATGCTCGTTCTGCCATTATGCGTTTATTTTTCGATCCAAAGCGTTACAATTTAGGGCGTGTAGGGCGATATAAGCTTAATAGTAAACTTGGTGTTGAAATTTCAGATGAAACTCTTCAAACCGTCACACTTAATAAAGAAGATGTTATTGGAGCCCTCAAGTATTTAATTAAACTTAAAGGGGGAAGTGAAGAAACTGTCGTCGATGATATCGATCATTTAGGCAATCGCAGAGTCCGTTCTGTTGGAGAACTGATCCAAAATCAGTGTCGCATCGGTCTAGCCCGTATGGAAAAAATTATTCGGGAGAGAATGAATTTATTCGATTTTTCTTCTGATACTTTAACCCCCGGTAAGATTGTATCAGCTAAGGGGTTAGCAGGTGTATTGAAAGATTTCTTTGGTCGCTCTCAATTATCTCAATTTATGGATCAGACCAATCCCGTCGCAGAATTGACTCACAAACGGCGTCTCTCTTCTCTTGGGCCTGGTGGTTTGAATCGTGATCGAGCAGGATTTGAAGTGCGCGACGTTCATACCAGTCACTATGGCCGCATTTGTCCTATTGAGACACCAGAAGGTCCGAATATTGGATTGATCTCTTCTCTTTCTTCTTTTGCCAAAATTAATGAATTTGGTTTCATCGAGACACCTTACCGCATTGTTCGCGAAGGCGTTGTCACTGATGAAATTGAATACATGACAGCAGATCAAGAAGAAAACTGCGTGATCGCTCAGGCCTCTGCTGCTTTAGATCAGTACAACATGTTCGAAGATCCGATTTGCTGGGTCCGTTACCGTGGTGAGCAGTTCGAAACTGACACGAAAAACGTCACACATATGGACGTTTCTCCAAAGCAACTTGTTTCCATTGTGACCGGTTTAATTCCGTTCCTTGAGCATGACGATGCGAACCGCGCGTTGATGGGTTCAAATATGCAGCGTCAAGGGGTTCCTCTTTTGAAGCCGGAAGCTCCTATTGTTGGGACAGGTCTTGAAGCAAGAGCTGCCCGTGATTCTGGTGCCGTTTTAATCGCCCATGAAGATGGGGTTGTTGATTATGTCGACGGTTTGAAAATTGTCATTTCTCCTGACGACAATCGGATGGACAAGAAGACCTATTTATTGAAAAAGTTTATTCGCTCCAATGCCGGAACTTGCATTAACCAATTGCCTCTTTGCAATGTAGGGGATAAAATTAAAGCGGGAGATGTGATTGCCGACGGTCCTGCAACAGACAAAGGGGAAGTGGCCTTAGGACGAAATGTTCTGGTCGCCTTTATGCCTTGGTTTGGTTACAACTATGAAGATGCGATCATTATTTCAGAAAAATTATTGCGAGAGGATTATTATACTTCTATTTACGTAGAGGAATTTGAGTTAACCGCGCGTGATACGAAACTTGGAAAAGAAGAAATTACGCGAGATATTCCAAATGTCTCTGAAGAGACACTCCGTAATTTGGGAGATGATGGGATTATCCGCATTGGAGCTGAGGTCAAACCCGGCGATACTCTTGTCGGAAAAATCACTCCCAAGTCAGAGACTGAATTGGCTCCCGAAGAGCGCCTGCTGCGAGCGATTTTTGGTGATAAAGCGTCTGATGTAAAAGATGCTTCCCTCATTGCTCCTCCAGGAACAGAGGGTGTTGTGATGGATGTTAAAGTCTTTAGTCGTCGCGACCGTTTATCGAAGTCTGATGATGAATTAGTGGAAGATGCGTCAAAATTGAAGCTGATTCAGCGGGACTATAAAGCTAAGCAAATGGAGCTTAAGGTTGAGAAGCATGAGCGTGTTGGAGCGCTTTTACTCGGTGAAATTGCACCGGATCATATTGTTCATCGACGAACTGCTGAGATTATCATTGAAGAGGGGACTGCAATTACCCAAGATTTAATTGAGGCATTAGAGCGAGAGAATGTTGAAGATCTGTTGATGCCTGAAAATGAAATTTTCACCTTGTTAAAGCAGACGCTGCATGACTATGAAATTGCGATGCAGACTGTTGAAACACAATACAAAACAGAGCTCGAGCATATGAGGAAAGGGGATACTGACCTCGATCCGGGAGTCATACGCCAAGTTAAAGTTTACGTCGCTTCAAAGCGTAAGCTCCAAGTTGGCGATAAGATGGCGGGACGTCATGGAAATAAAGGGGTTGTCTCAAAAATTGTTCCTCAAGCGGATATGCCTTATTTAAGCACGGGCCAGCCAATTGAGATTATTTTAAACCCGTTGGGTGTTCCTTCCCGTATGAATATGGGGCAGCTTTTTGAAACTCACTTAGGTATTGCGGCTAAACATGCAGGAATCTTTGTTAAGAGTCCTGTGTTTGAAGGCTTCCCTGAAAAAAATATCTGGGAAATGATGAAGCAGCAAAATCTCCCCTCTGATGGGAAATTTTTCTTGTATGATGGCTGTACCGGTGAACGTTTTGATAATAGCGTTGTGGTCGGTTATATTTATATGTTGAAGCTGAGCCACCTTGTCGCTGATAAGATCCATGCTCGTGCTGTTGGGCCTTATTCTCTTGTCACGCAGCAGCCGCTGGGCGGGAAAGCGCAGATGGGGGGCCAACGCTTTGGGGAGATGGAAGTATGGGCGGCAGAAGCTTATGGAGCAGCCCATCTCTTACAAGAGCTTTTAACGGTAAAATCTGATGATGTTGCAGGACGTACACGCATCTATGAATCGATTGTAAAAGGGGAGAATCTGCTTAGGTCAGGAACCCCTGAGTCTTTTAACGTATTGATAAAAGAGATGCAAGGTTTAGGTTTAAACATTTACACAGAAGCTTTTGAAGAGCCTTAGATGACATCATGCTTATGCTAAACTCTATCGCCTATTTCAGAATCTGTCTTCATATGGATAATCTGTGTGAAAGCTTGTGTGATTGATCACTCAAAAGTCGCTTAATAGACTCGTTCAAGGTTAAAGTGCAAATATTGCCAACGCGAAAGCCCATATTCGCACTTTGAACTTGAATGAGTCCATGTGAACGATTAAGCCCTTTTTGGTCGATTTAATCGTCAATGCTTTGGCGCAGTTTTTTGTCCACGATTTGATGTGAAATAGCGCTCTTGGTGCGTAAAGCGAGTTGAAAACAGGCTCTAATAATCTGAGTGTTGTTTTTTTGCAAAATCCAAAAAGTACAAAAATCAACCTTCAATTTAATGATTAAAAATTTATTTTTTAGGAGACATACATGTCTGAAAAAAATCAGAATGAGGCAGAATTTGATAAGCTAACGATCAAAATTGCCTCTGACGATGTCATAAGAAACGATTGGTCTCGCGGAGAAATCAAAAAGCCTGAAACGATCAACTACCGAACTTTTAAGCCTGAGAAGGGCGGTCTCTTCTGTGAAAAAATCTTTGGACCTCAGCGTGACTGGGAATGTGCTTGCGGAAAATATAAAAAAATCAAGCATAAAGGAATCGTCTGCGATCGTTGTGGCGTAGAAGTGACGTTGTCTAAGGTTCGCCGCGAAAGAATGGCTCATATCGAATTAGCGGTTCCTGTTGTCCATATCTGGTTCTTTAAAACAATGCCTTCTCGTATTGGCAATGTCCTTGGAATGACTTCAGCAGATTTGGAAAGAATCATTTATTACGAAGAATATGTTGTGATTCATCCGGGTCAAACAGATTTAGAGAAAAAACAACTCTTAAATGACACGGAATACCGAGAAGCGCAAGAGAAATGGGGGCGCGATGCCTTTGTTGCTAAAATGGGTGGCGAAGCAATTCGTGATTTATTGGCAAGTGAAGATCTTCAGACTCAGCTGATTGAATTAAAAGAGAAATTACGAAAGACAAAATCGCAGCAAGCACGAATGAAGCTGGCAAAGCGTTTAAAAATTATAGAAAGTTTTGTCACCTCCGACAATAAACCGGATTGGATGGTCATGTCGGCAGTTCCTGTCATTCCACCTGATTTACGGCCGTTAGTTCCTCTTGATGGTGGTCGTTTTGCCACCTCGGATCTCAATGATCTTTATCGACGTGTCATTAATCGAAACAACCGTTTAAAGGCTATACTGAAGCTGAAAACGCCTGAAGTGATCGTGCGTAACGAAAAACGGATGTTGCAAGAAGCTGTTGATGCTCTGTTTGATAATGGCCGCCATGGTCATCCTGTCATGGGGGCGGGCAATCGTCCATTGAAATCTCTTTCTGAAATGTTAAAAGGAAAACAAGGGCGTTTCCGACAAAACTTACTTGGTAAGCGTGTGGATTATTCCGGCCGTTCGGTGATTATTGTCGGTCCTGAGCTTAAGTTTAACCAGTGCGGCCTTCCTAAATTAATGGCTTTAGAACTTTTTGAACCTTTTATTGTGAAGCGTCTGAAAGACTTGGGATATGTTTATACCATCCGTTCTGCAAAGAAGATGATTCAGCGTCATGCTCCCGAGGTGTGGGACGTTTTAGAAGATATCATTAAAGGACATCCTGTCTTACTTAACCGCGCTCCAACACTTCACCGTTTAGGTATTCAAGCTTTTGAACCTGTGTTGATTGAAGGAAAAGCCATTCGCATTCACCCTCTCGTCTGTTCTGCGTTTAATGCCGACTTTGACGGCGACCAGATGGCGGTTTATGTTCCTCTTTCGATTGAAGCTCAGCTAGAAGCGAAATTGCTGATGATGGCGCCGGACAATATTTTCTTGCCCTCATCCGGTAAGCCGGTTGCTGTTCCGTCTCAGGATATGACCCTTGGACTTTACTATTTAATGTTAGATCCTCTTCATATCCGAGAAGATCACGGGCAAAAAACAAGAATTTTCCGGGACGCTCAAGAGGTCTTATTAGCCCTTCAAGCGAGTGGAAGTTATAATTGGTTTGAACCTAATGCGAAAAGTCCGAATGGGAAAAATCGTAGTGATTATGCCCGAGGTATTCGTATTCATGAGAAAATTAAGCTTCGCACTGAAAACGGAATTATTGAAACAACCCCTGGACGTGTTGTATTTAACACGATCGTTCCAAAAGAGTTGGGTTTTCAAAATTATAGTTTGCCCAAAAAGAAAATGGGTGAATTGATCATGCAATGCTATAAAAAGGCTGGATTAGAGGCAACCGTTCGCTTTTTAGATAATTTGAAAAGCGTAGGATTTGCTGAAGCGACAAAATCGGCTCTTTCGATGGGCGTTTGCGATGTAAAAATTCCTGCGATTAAACAAAAAATCTTGCAAGATGCCCATGAACGTGTTGCCTTGGTTAAAAAACAGTATGAAGATGGGATTATCACCGAAGGGGAGCGAAAGTCTAAGACAATTGGAATTTGGACAGAGGTTTCCGATGTCTTGTCTGAACAGTTATTTAAATTGATCAGTCAAGTCGAAGATAGTGCGATGAATCCACTCTATCTGATGATGGACTCCGGTGCTCGCGGTAACAAATCTCAGATTCGCCAGTTAGGTGCATTACGCGGATTGATGGCGAAACCATCAGGAGATATTATTGAATCTCCAATTACCTCTAACTTCCGTGAAGGATTATCGGTCATTGAGTTCTCGATTTCTTCTCACGGTGCTCGTAAAGGACTTGCCGATACTGCGTTGAAAACAGCTGACTCAGGTTATTTAACACGTCGTTTGGTTGACGTTGCTCAAGACGTGATCATTACAGAAGAAGATTGTGGAACACTTAACGGAATTGATGTTTCAGCTGTCAAGCAAGGTCAAGAAGAGTTATTGCCGCTTAAAGATCGTATTTTTGGACGAACGGTCTGCGAGGATATCTATCAGCCCGGTGATAGCACGAAACTGATCGCCAAATCAGGCGACATTCTAACAAACTTGCAAGCAGAAGCAATTGATGATTCGGGTGTTGAAAGCATTCGCATTCGATCGGTGTTGACTTGTGAAACCCGCCGAGGGGTTTGCGCAAAATGTTACGGGATTAATTTAGCCAATAGCCGAAATGTCAGCCAAGGGGAAGCTGTTGGAATCATTGCTGCTCAGTCAATCGGAGAGCCTGGAACGCAGTTGACAATGCGGACATTCCACTTAGGGGGAATTGCCTCTGCTGCTGTTAGCCCTGAGATTATTTCCGATAATGACGGGCTTTTGATTTACAGTGATTTACGTACGGTTAAGACCGCTGAAGGACATTGGGTTGCCTTGAATAAAAACGGACGATTGAACATTGTTCGGGATGAAGGGCGCTCTTTAGATGAATACCGAAAGCTTCTGAGCACAAAATCGATTGAGCCGTTGCAGTCGTTTACTGTCGAGCTTGGAACAAAGATTTTGTTACCCGATGGGTCAAAAGTGAAGCCGGGAGAGCGCGTAGCAGAATGGGAGCAGCATAGTATTCCCATTATTTGTGATCGTCCAGGTTATGCCCGCTATGAAGACCTTGTTGAAGGATTATCAACAGAGCGCGATGTCAACAAGCAAACAGGTCAGGCTGAGCTGATTGTTAAGCAGCATCGAGGTGAACTCCATCCTCAGATCGCTATTTATGCCGATCAAGCGTATGAAGAATTGATTGGAACCTATCCTTTGCCTGCAGGGGCGATCATCTCTGTAGAAGAAGGGGCTTATGCGACAGCCGGTAAGATGCTCGCCCGTCTTCCAAGAAGTGCGATTAAGACAAAAGATATCACCGGGGGTCTTCCAAGGGTTGCTGAGCTTTTCGAAGCACGCAAGCCAAAAGACTCTGCAGAGATTGCGAAAATTGATGGGGTGGTCGACTTCCGTGGAGTGCAAAAGAACAAGCGGATCGTTGTTGTCCGTGATGAGATGACGGGGATGGAAGAAGAGCATCTGATTCCTCACACCAAGCATTTGATTGTTCAGCGTGGCGATCATGTTGTCAAAGGACAGCAGTTGACCGATGGGTTAGTGATTCCACATGAAATCCTTGAAATTTGCGGTGTTCGCGAACTTCAAAAGTACTTGGTCAATCAAGTGCAGGAAGTTTACCGTCTCCAAGGGGTCGATATCAATGATAAGCACATCGAAATCATTGTTCGTCAAATGTTGAAAAAAGTGCGTGTCACCGATCCGGGTGATACAAGTTTGCTCTATGGTGAGGAAGTGGATAAAAAAGAATTTGAGCATGAGAATGTGAAAGTGACGCAAGAAGGGGGCAAAGCTGCGCAAGCAACACCTGTTCTTTTAGGGATCACAAAGGCTTCTCTTAGTACCGAATCATTTATTTCCGCTGCATCCTTCCAAGATACAACCCGCGTCTTAACGGAAGCGGCTTGTGCAGGTAAAACAGACTATTTGGTTGGCTTCAAGGAGAATGTTATCATGGGACACATCATCCCGGGAGGAACAGGTTTTGAGCGTCACAAAAGAATTAAAAAGTTTGTGGATAGAGAGCTTGAAGAGCCTCTTATTTTTGACTTTGAATCAGTTGTTGTAGACGCTTCTTAACGTCTTTTTGCGCATGAATTCTTTAGCGGATTCATGCGCTCATTTCATCACTCACCCCGTCCATTTAAAACCTTTGGACGTATCATCTCGATTCTTGGGTGAATAGAGCTCTTAGATCATTCATTTTCTTGCCCATCCCCATGCTCGATTTTTGAACTCCTGTTAATCTCCTAAATTCGATAGATGAAAGTTCGCTCACAGTTTCGTCTTTTTGCATAAAAGATAAAAGACCAAAAAATTTTGAAAACTCAAGTTTTATAGCCGAAATATCATAAATTAGTTATGCTTTTGCTGATCTAAACAATTTTGAAAGATCCCTAAATCACATATTCGATTGATTTTCGTAAAAAGGTCCTCTTAATAAAAAAGCAAGAAAACCTTAGTTTTTCTCAAACCTCTAAACGTTTCGGCTTGGCTGTTAATACTCTATTTCTTTGGTCTAAAAACCTTGAAACTAAGGGGACAAGGCACAAAGCCCCAATAAAAATTCATGATGCTCTTTTACTTGAAGATGTACAAAACCACCCCGATGTTATAGTACGAGCGAGCAAAACATTTGAATGTCAGTGCTGCCGGAATTCGATTTGCATTGAAGCGTCTCAACATTATCTATAAAAAAAAGCCTAAGCCATCCAAAGGCTTGTCCAATTAAACGACAGCTATTTCAATATAAAATTGAGGATTATAAAAACCTTTGCCGACCAATGGTTTACATTGATGAAAGTGGCTTTGCGCATGATATGCCAACCAGCCATGTATAGTTAATTAGATTTAAAAATTTACATATTAAACACATGATCAATTGTTTGTGAGAGGCTAGAAAATTGATGAATCATTGACCTAACTTGTGCTTTAAACCAACCCCAATATTTCTCAATTGGATTAAGATCAGGAGAATAAGGAGGAAGGAAAATGAGCTGACATTGCGCTTTTTCTATCAATTCTTGAGTCCGTTTTGATTTGTGAAAAGTTGCGTTATCCATA
>JBIRBM010000061.1:0-4052 GCA_044326545.1 Parachlamydiaceae bacterium
ACTATGATTCGCTTCTTTTTCATATTTTGTTTACATTTGTATAGGTGGCAATTTCTCATCTGACTCTTTTTCTATTATAGAAAATTCGTTATGGTTAAGGTTGCGATTTATCCCCCCAAGAATTTTCTCAAGATTCCTTTCCGATTGGGTAGTAACGTCCATTCGAGATACGACCTCGCTTGTTTCATCTTCGATTATTTCAATATATTTATACATGGCTATTTATTTTGCTTCGTTTACTATTTTTTCTACTTTAGTGAAAATACTTAGAACCTCTTCCTTGTCATTAAAACTGAAGCCATCCTCTGACTTGAAGGTAAAATAGTGGTCTACTTTCCCTTTTTGCCAAAGCCCTATCAAAACAGGATTGACAATTATCTCAGCATGTTCACTGCCAACATTGTTATCAGCTTCCTGATATAATTCTATTGTTATTTTGTTTATTATTAACGACATATTTTAGTTGTTTTTTTATATTACCAAGGACATTCTTCGTTATCATTTAATACTATTTCGCTTCTATTTTGTACCGCTAAATCAAGTACGTTTATAGGCTTTTCAGGTAATTCAGGATATTTACTTACCTCTTCGTATTTAGATTCTTCTACTTCTCTTTTCTTTTGTACTTCGGTAGTTCGTTTAATGTGAAAATCCATCCAGTCAATATCGTCAACCTTATATCTTTGTGTATGTGGATCACGGTCAAAATGACAAACGCCCTTAGTTCCTACTACTTTTGTTCTTCGTATTTTCAAACTTTCAAACTCACAAGCAGGGTTAGTTGGGTCTGATTTTGCAAATGGTCTGTGATAGACTAAAATGTTATCCATTTTGTTGTTCCACATTGGGCCACCTGCAATGTTTCCAACGTCCGGACGAACAAAGTCACCTATGTCGTTTTTCTTAAACCCAGTTCCGTTTGGATGTGCGATTATTACAAAATTCTGTTTATTAACCCTTGCAAATTTCGTAAAATCAGAAAGCACATTTTTAAGGTACTTATCGATGCTATCATTCCCTTCCTCTTGCATTTGATTAAATGGGTCAATAACACAAAAGTCAATTTTCCGCTTAACTATCAACTCTAAAAATCTTTCCTTGATGTATGAAGGTGTTGGTTCTACTTCCTCTGGATAGATAAAAAAGAAGTGTTCACCTAAATAATCATAAACAGCCTCGTACATTTCCTCACTGGGTCTGCTTAATGATGAAGGGATGCAGTACGTACCCGTGTACATTTCAACAAGTTCATGGTAATATTCTTGGGCTGGAAAATCCTCTGGTGCAAATATCCCAATTTTAGCATCCTCACAAATTACCTGCATTAGTAGAAGTTGTTTCAGTAGCGAACTTTTTCCCATGTTACCGATTCCTGTTAGACAAGTAATTTCGCCCTTCTTCCATTTGAAATTCTTATCCATACTACCCATGTACAGGGGTGTTGCTTTTGGATAACCATTTCTAAGAATATCTAAAGCCTCTTTTTTTACATCTTCTGCAAAGAATACATCTTTAGGTCTTATCTCTAAATCGTAAATAGAACTATCAATTTCAACCTCTTTTGTTGTTGACTTTTCAACCAATACATTATCTGAAAAATAAGCCGTTCCGCTTTTAGCTGAATTTGACCTGTAAGCACTCGAAACTGTTTTAACAGCCTCTTCGTTAGAAAAGTCGCCAGAACCTCCCACGATTGAAAAAACCATATTAGTTTCGCATTCTGATTTGGACATCCCAAAGCGACAACATGCAGAAGCTAATTTAAAAATAAATAAGTTCCTATTGCCCTCCACAAAAGCATCCCTTTTGTTAGACATCCATTTTACAAGTTTCTCGAATGTATCGTTACCAGATGGTTTCGGAACGTCCTGTCTGTATTGTGTTACAATCTTGTATTTAGTGAATGGAATAACATTTTCTTTGATTAGTATTTCAGGGTCAAAAGACTCATAACAAACCCTTGCTTCATTTATGCCTGAACGGTCAACATCAGGATGTATGTCTTTCAATGCTGCAAAGTGTTCTCTATGCTTATTCCCATCAGCAAGCAAAACCAAAGCCTTTACACCTTTCGAGGATGGTGAAATCCAAGTAGCAACTACGTAATCAAGTTTAAACAATGATTTTTTTAGTTCTTCTTTTTCTTTAACGTCATCAAAATCTAAAACAAGCATGTTTGAATGTTCTATCAAATCAGCATCCTTTCGGTCTTTTCCAAACTTACCTGAAAAACATACACTAGGTAGTTTTAGCTTATGTTCGTTTGCTTCGCTTTTGGTTTTAGCATTTCTTACTAAATCTAATTGCGCTCCACTTTTTTTGCCATTCCTGATTCGTTCTAAGGCATCCGAAATTTTTATATACTTCGGGTCTTTGGAGGTTATGTTTGCGAATATTGTACAAGTCTTATCAAGCATATTGGTACTTTCCTACTTTATGAAGTTTGTATTGTTCCTCAATCTGTTCGTCTGTCATTTGTTGACCATTCTCATACATCAAAGGTCTTATTTTCTCTGATATGCAATCCATGTAGTAAACCTGTGCATTTGGATGGTTTCTTAGGCTTTCTGCTGTCTTTGTTTTTTTAATTAAAACAGTAGTATTAAGTTTTGAAGCCTCTAGGTATTTTGTAAACTTTGTACTAAAAAAAGTTTCGGGGTCAATATACTTTTTCATTGCCTTATCATCCTTCCATTCGTTGTACTTGAATGCTATTACACTCTCAAAGTCTTCTAACTTGTACCCTTGCTTTAATCTTGCTTTGATTTGTTTCTTTCTTTCTTCTGTTACTGTTATATCTCTATTAGTAATGGTATTAAAAGTATGAATAATAAGATTTACATTTTCATTTTCAATTAGGTTATTGGTAGGTTTGCCTAATGGTTCTTCACTAGGTTTAGCACTAGCATAACCATTAGGTTTTTCTTCGGTTTTAGGTCTACCACCTAAAGAACCGTTAACTCTCCTAGAATCAGTAAATTGCCTTCTTTTTTCAATTTCTTTTTCAAGTTTAACATTAAACCACATTCCATTTTCGTCAACTTCAAATTTTGATTTTAACTTATCCGAAACAGAACCTACTAATATCCTAATGGTTTCTTCGTCAAATCTACCTTGCTGGTGCATCATACAAAGTATTGTAATAAATTTACCTCTATCCTCAAATGTCATTGTTTGAGTACCTACAAACCAATCTTGTGAGTAGAATAAAAAAGCTGGATCACGCATAAAAAGAAAGTTTATAATTATTAAAGTTTCTACCAGAGATTTGTGCATATAATGTCTGGTATTTTATATTTAGTAAAAAAGAAATATCTTGCAAAGAATCGTAAATGACTCCATCGTATAGCACTTTCTTTTTCTTCTTTTCTGACAAGTTTTTCTTAGCCTCAGGTGTTCTTTTGCATCCCTTAGATGTTCTTTGTCCCATCCTAGCAACAACTCCTTTCCTGACTTGTTCGTCTGTCATTTTCCTGCCAATGTTTTTGGCTTTTATTTTAGCGACAGCATATTCGGAGTGCTTATATCCTAACATAGAATAGGCTCTTTTTAAGACATTAAAAGTAGGTGATAGTAGAGTAATGTAATATTGTTCTTTTTGAATAAGAATACTAGTATCACAATTCTCTAAAATGTCAAACGTTAGGTCGTTTTGTGAATATTTTATAAAATGCCCCTGTAACATTTTATTGTTATGCACACCATTTTTTAAATCCCTAAGATGTCTTTCCCATCTTGATTTAATACTTACTGAACTCCCAATATAAAACCTATCTGGTTTTATAATAGACCTTATTATATAAATTCCAGAACTCATTTTGATAAAATAAAAAACCCCGAAATAAAGCTAGTGGAAGGTAGCTCTCAATCGAGGTTAGTTTTGACGTTAGTCAAGTTCGTTCATCGCTTCCACACGAAGGCAAAGCCGTTTTACTTTGCGTTACAAATATACTAAATTAAACAATATCAATCGAATATTGCGCTACTTTTTTCTTCTTAGCCCCTACCTGAACCATTTCCGATTTGACATCAAAGCCCTTACGCTTAATGTC
>JBIRBM010000067.1:0-3117 GCA_044326545.1 Parachlamydiaceae bacterium
CATGGCTATTTATTTTGCTTCGTTTACTATTTTTTCTACTTTAGTGAAAATACTCAGAACCTCTTCCTTGTCATTAAAACTGAAGCCATCCTCTGACTTGAAGGTAAAATAGTGGTCTACTTTCCCTTTTTGCCAAAGCCCTATCAAAACAGGATTGACAATTATCTCAGCATGTTCACTGCCAATATTGTTATCAGCTTCCTGATATAATTCTATTGTTATTTTGTTTATTATTAACGACATACCTATTTCAATTGTTTAACCTCTTTTTCTGCCTTTCTGTAATTGTCGCTGTAAACTTTTCTTAGTTCCAGTAATTCTTCATGACGAACTATCCCTCTCGAAACGGTTGAATGATTCCTTAAAACCGAATTGCCTATACTTTCAAAACTTAGCAGCGTATGTTTTCGACATAAGGCATAATAGGCAAATCTTGGAAACGCAAACTCATTTGATCTAGTCGTTATTACAAAATCACATTCCTCTATTCCAAATGATTTACATACTATTGTTTTTATTTCTTGCAGTGTCATTTTATTACCAATTTGGAATTTTATTTACATCGCCTGAATCAAAATTGACTGAATAGCCATCTAACAATTCCGTATTTCGTTGCCTATCAAGAACATTGAATATTTTTTCTGGCAAATATTCATCATCTTGAATTATGTTTGTCGCTAAGTAACAATTTGTAGTAATCGAATCAAGCGCACCGTTTCGCTGTTTTGAAATTATTATTTCAAGTTTGTTTTCCGCTTCTGTTGGGATTGGCTGATTCGCTTGTTTTAAATAATATTCTTCACGATAAACGAACATAACCATATCAGCATCTTGTTCAATAGATCCTGATTCTCGTAGGTCGGATAATATCGGACGTTTATCGGCTCTATTTTCGACCGCTCTCCCTAGCTGCGCCAATGCAATAACTGGAATTTTAAGTTCTTTGGAAAGTATTTTTAGCCCTCGGCTAATGCTGCTTATTTCCTGTTCTCGATTACCCTTTCCCTCGCCTTTGGTTAATTGCAAATAGTCAACTACAATCATATCCAATTGCCCTCTTTCCATCTTTATACCCATCGCTTTCGCTCGCATTTGGGTAACGGTAATGGAAGGCGTTTCGTCTATTATCAGATTATCGGTATAAGCTGGCTCGATATTGTCGTAAATTAACCCCAAATCTTCGCTCGTAAGGCTTCCTTTTGCCATGTTTGAATACTTTACACCTGAAAGGGTCGAAAGTATCCTACAAGCCAAACTTTTATCAGACATTTCAAGACTAAAAACCAAAACCACCTTGTTGTGTTGAAAAACTGGCTTGGTAGCGAATAAAACCGCTATGGCTGTTTTGCCCATGCTTGGTCGACCACCGATAATAATTAAGCCCTCTTGAAAACCTCCTGTAATGCTGTTTAGGCTTCCTAAGCCTGTGTCTATGCCTGTTAATCCTGTTCGGTTCATGTTTTCTTCGATTTGGAGAATAACATCAGGAACTATCTGTTTTAAAGTTTTTGGCTTGTTGCTTGCTATCTTGTTGGTTAGGCTAAGTATTTCTGTTTGCATTTTGTCGATTATCTCGAAAACGTCAAATGTTTGGTCATAAGCCGATGCAATTGCTATGTTTGACATCTCTATCAATTTTCGTTTTAGATACCGCTCGGTAATGATTCCAGCGTGATACTCGATATTTGCGCTCGATGAAACTTTTTCGGTCAAATTGTACAAAAACATTGAGCCACCTACTTGGTCAACCTTACCCATTTTTCGCAAAGTATCGGTAACTGTCAATAAATCGACAGGACTACGCTGCACAAAAAGTTGTTTTATTGCCTCAAAAATTATACTATGCGAAGGCATATAGAACATTTCAGAATTAAGCAAATTGATTGGTGCTAGTAAATCATTTTGGCTAATCAACATCGCACCCAATACGGCTTCCTCAGCTTCAAGATTCTGTGGTGGTATTTTGCCTATACTAAGCTCTAAGTCTTTCTTCATTTGTCATTTGTTTTTTAGGCTGTGATGGTGTGAAAGTTATTTCTTTGCCTTGTGGCTTATTTTGTTTGTCAAATTCTACTTGATGGTTTGCATAAAAGTAGTCTTCGTAAGATTCTCCAGCGATAGTGTCAATTAACCTTTGCTCTATAAATTCAACCGATGTCTTTTTTATTCGTTCGACCATTTGGGTAGCCCACTTGGTTTCTTTGTAGCCTTTTTTCTTGAACTTGTATTCGAGCCACTGAAAAGCTGTTTTCTTAATTACTGGGTATGCTGAAAATATTTCTCCTAGTGTTGATTTATTTTCTTTCACATATTCATCAAGCGTGAGTTTTTTCTTTTTCTTGGAAAAAGAATTGTTTTCAATAACAGGTACAATAACACTTACAGGTACAAGAACACTATCAGCGACAGAAGCGATAGGTAGCGATTCATTTTGTCGCTGTGTATCGGTATGCGATTTTATTCGTTCCTTAGCGATTTCTTCTGCTTTTTCTATTGTAATTTCTTTCTTTACAACTTGTTCGTATAAGTCTAAATTCCAACGCTTTAAGTTTCCTAACCTACCACCATCGCTTTTCTTCTCTAACTCCAATTCCCATTTTTTTAAATCACGTTTAAGCGAATTTTTAATAGGTATAAAAGATATTTCGGTCAATCTATCAGGTGGTATTGGGTTTTTATCGTTTACATATCTAAACAAATGCTTTACTAATCTACCAGCTTCTTCATCTGTAAGAGATTCAAAAGTATCTATCCAATCAGTGTAAATGAGAATTGAGTTTTTACCTTCAGCCATAATTCAAATAGGATTTCCGCATTTAACACACGTACAAGTAAGCATAATTACCCTTTCGTATGATTTGCAAGTTTTACAATAAACTACCATAGTGATAAAATAAAAAACCCCGAAATCAAAGGGTAGGAGTCCTTTTCAATCGAGGTTAGTTTGTCGTTAGACAAGATTTTTCATTCGCTCCTACACGAAGGCAAAGCCGTTTTACTTTGCGTTACAAATATACTAAATTAAACAATATCAATCGAATATTGCGCTACTTTTTTCTTCTTAGCCCCTACCTGAACCATTTCCGATTTGACATCAAAGCCCTTACGCTTAATGTC
>JBIRBM010000070.1:0-2732 GCA_044326545.1 Parachlamydiaceae bacterium
CGATTGGAATGATTTGTATGCAAAAACATTTGGACGAAATTGCCAAGGAAATTGCACCTGGCAATCATGCCGTTGTCGTGTTTGATCGAGCTGCTTGGCACACGACGAAAAAACTATGTGTTCCAGGAAATATCTCTCTACCGTTGCCGGCGGCATCTCCTGAATTAAAGCCGACAGAGCAGGTGTGGCAAGTGCTAAGAGACCGGTACCTTGGCAATCGCTGTTTTGATTCGTACGAACAGATTCTGGATAGTTGTTGCGATGCCTGGAACAACTTCTGTTCAACAGTCGGTGCTTGAAACACAACGGACACCTGGAAATGGATGGGGTAAAAGAAACACTGAAAAAATAAAACCTTCTGATTATTATAAGGGGGGCGGAACGGGATTTTTAGCAGGGGAAACATTCCCAGGAGTAATCTAATGAACAAAAAAAAAGCCAATGAACAATTTGACTTTGCTGATTCTGAATTTGAATCATTTCACATGTATGACAGAGAAAAAACATTAAAGATTCATTTAACCTCTTGGGACGAAAAAGAATTATGTATTGTTTTTTGTAATCCTATTCAATTTTCGTTTAAAGAAGGTGACACTATATCTAGTTTCTATGAAATAGAAAATAATTCTATTTTATTAAATGAAGCCCTATCTCTTCATTACGCAAAAATTCCACCCTCTCATCCTTTTAAACTATTTCAAATATGGGATATTAATGATTTCCCAATCATTAGCATTGTCGCCGAATCTGTTAGCGTTAGTAAAGGAAAAGAAATTATTGGATTCAGGGATTAGGAGATGCATTAAAATAGGCCAGAAGTAACTGATCGGTGGCAGGTATTGCAGTGTTGAAAATGATTTCATATTCGGTGACTACTCCCTCGCCTAAAGGCGAAGGCTTCTAGGGATTACTCCCAGGCCATCTAGTCCGATGGCTAAAATATTCTGTGCAGCATTGAAATCCCTCTTCTTTTGCGGCGTATTCCCAATTAGATCATTTGCAATAGCGTGAGTGCGATATAATCCTTGATTTTTTATGCTTTGTTGGTATATTTTTAAGCTAAATAGATAGCATCAACGCTATTACAACTTCATTGGAGTGCTTATGAAGCATCAATCTTCTGCGGAAAAAATTCTCATTCAAGAAGTTGTAGACGAATCAAAGAAGCTTAAATTGGCAACGAGAGGTCTTTCAATAGGAAGCCTTATAAAATTGATTCGTCAACATATGGGGATGTCGCAAAAAACTCTTGCAAAGCGTGCCGGAGTACCACAATCAACTGTATCACGAATAGAGCAAGGGCAAAGAGATGTAAGCTTATCCACCCTGACCAAGATTTTGGATGCTCTGTCTTGCGATCTGGTGATTTCGCCGGTCTTAAGGGAATCTATCGAGATGAGTCGACGTAGACAAGCAAGGAAAATGGCAGAAAAGCGGATACATTATCTGAAAGGAACTATGAATTTAGAAGATCAACAGCCAGATGCTCAGTTCACTCAGACACTTCTTCTAGAAGAAGAAGCCCGCCTTTTACAAGGACCTGATTATAAGCTGTGGGAAGAATGATGGAAAGACGGTTTGATGTTCCGCAAGGAGCCACCCCCATTGATGATTGTAGTGGCCTTATACCCACCTGGGTTCATACTTCGAATGATCTCAATAGAGTGGAAGCAGAAAATATTCTCAAGGCACAAAAGAAATATCTTAAAAGCTCTCATCCAAAAAACTGGTTTCGCCCAGAAGAATTGAAGACAATTCATCAAGCAATGTTCAAAGAGGTTTGGAATTGGGCTGGCATCTACCGAAAATCGATTACTTCGATTGGCATCAAACCGAGCTTAATTCCCATACGATTAGCTGAACTTTGTTTTGAAGTAAATATATGGTGGGAGAACCCACCTCAACTCACCTTCACTGAGATGGCCGCAAGAATTCATCATCGACTCGTTTCTATTCACCCTTTTGAAAATGGCAATGGCCGTTTTTCCCGGTTGGTCGCTGATCGTTTTCTTCTATCATGGAAATGCCCATATCCTCTATGGCCTCAACACCTCAATCAAGAAGGAGTTAAGCGTAAAGATTACATTGATTCACTCAGACTGGCTGATAAGGGAAACTACAGCTCTTTAGTTACACTGATGAAACAATTGGGAGCCTCCGATCCAAAATTGTCTGAATTGATGAGAGACAATTTTTACCGCTACCTCATGAATATTGGAGGAAGTTCCATTATAAAAGCTTTGATCGAAAATGGTGCAAGCCCAAATGATGAAACTCATAATGGTCATCGAGTTTTACAACTTTCAATCAAAGCAGGATTGAATGTAATCGCGCGCGCTTTGGTGGAGCTAGGAGCGGATGTCAATAGCATTGATCGAAGCGGATTGACGCCTTTTCAACTAGCTGTTGTTCAAAACAATAAACCTCTGGCAGATTTTCTGATAACTAAGGGCGCAAAACGTCAAGCCCCTCCTGGAACAGGATATGCACAATACTATCATCTTTATCGGGAATAATTAATAACCTGAGTTTGGAGTTTTTTACGCAACCATTAATAACAGGCGATCTTGCTCTGCTATGTTTATCGATGGCTTTTTCGTTGATCATCAGATGCAATTTGAATCCATAGAACCATCCTGAAGTCGTTTTTCCACGTTTGGCTAAACCTTTGAAAACTTTATTTCTTTTAATCCGCTTGTTATGGCAAACATCTATTGATGTCGAATCAATAA
>JBIRBM010000052.1:0-5963 GCA_044326545.1 Parachlamydiaceae bacterium
AATAGACTTCTTCTGAAACTTGCTTTGTTTGAAAAAATTGCCCTTTTTGAGCAGATTGTTTTGAAAATTTTGAGAGCGTATGCGTGCATACGGTCGAAAAATTTTACAAAAAAGATGCCAAAAATGGCGGTTTTAGCAAGTCAATGAAGTTTCCGAAGAAGTCTAATGAGTCTATCATAAAACGAAGGGGAATAGCTAATAGACAGAGCGCTCACCACGATCTGCACGCCAAATGATCCATTAGTGATGTGTTTTAGTCGTTTTTAATTCACTAATGTCTTTAAGTCCAAAGTGTTTTAAAAATTCTTTTGTTGTTCCATATAAAGTTGGACGTCCCGGCGCCTCTAACTTCCCGGTAGATTCAATAAGTTGACGTTCAATTAATTGCATGAGACTTCCCGAAGAATCTACTCCTCGAATCGCGTCAATTTGTGGCCGGGTGATGGGTTGGCGGTAGGCGACAATCGCCAACACTTCTGTTGAAGCGTTTGATAATTTTTCCCATCGTTTTTGTTTAATCAATAGATCGAGATAGGGGGCGTATTCTTCATAGGTGCGAAGAACGTATCCTTGTGCAATTTCCTCTAATTGGAAGGCACGCTGCTGGGCAATATACTCTTGTCTGAGTTCATCAAGAATGTGGCGAAGTTGACGAGGACGCAGGGGGAGGATCGTATCGGTGACTTCCCTTATCTTGACGAGAGGCAGGGGATCGGGGGTTGCGAAAAGCAGCGCTTCTATTACACGCTTGAGGTGATGATGCAATTGTTCGTTGATTGGGTTCCAATCGATGCTATCTAATTTTTCTAAGAGGGAATCTGCAGGAGGAATCGCGTTGTGCTCTTGAATACAAGTTGACGTCACATGCGGTTGATCTTCTGGTTTCCCAGCCACTATTTGGATGTTGATTTCGTTTTGGAAAAAATTAAGTTCTTTACTCATGAGATATCCTTATCACCTATTGAAACACGTTTTTAGGATAGATCAATAAGGCGCGTGATGATGGTTCTCGTCCAACAGCTAATTCGCCCACTTTCATCAACTCTAAGAGAGCCAAAAAAATCACGATCATTTCCTGACGAGTTTGTTGGTTTGAGAAAAGATTGGCCAAGCTGAAGGGAGAGCCATCGTTTAGTAAACCTCGAAGGATGCGGATTTTGTCGCAAACACGCCAATTTTCTTCTTGAATTTGAGGGGCGATTTGAGCGGCTTTGCTGATCATATTCGTAAACAAAAGCGATAATTCATCAAGTGAAACATGATCAATCCCTAAAGGTTTCTTCCATTCGGGAGGATCAATTCCTCTAAAATAGCACGCTTGCTGTTTTTCTTGACGAGAGGTGAGCTCTTTGGCTGCTGCCTTAAAGCGGCAGTAATCAATTAAGTGATGGATGATCTCAAAATGAGGATCTTCCACTCGCTCTTCAATTGATGCATCTTCTTGCTCATGTTTTGGAAGCAGTGTTCGACTTTTAAGCCATACCAGATGAGCTGCAGCCCCAATAAAATCCGCTCCTTGATCTAAATGCTCTTCTTTCGCTCTTAGACGGAGAAGAAACTGCTCAATCAATTCTTGGATGGGGATATCGTAGATATCGATCTCTTCTTTTTGAATGAGGCAAAGCAAAAAATCAATTGAGCCTTCGAAATTAGCTAATGCAAAGTGATCATTTTTTAACATCATAAATGTATTGTGTTTGAAGAACCATTTGCAAGAGATCTTTTTAGAACCTGATCAAAGATTCTGAAGAGGTTCTTAAAGTCAGTGAATCAATCGATCAACGAATTTAACTCAAAACAAGATCTAAAAGCAAGAGGAAGTGCTGAATATGCTCATTCAAGCCGAAATTTCCTCTTTGAGGTTGAATAGAGGTTATTCGCAATGGATGACACGCCCTAAACGTCTCTTTTTGCATGATCACCACAAAAATTCAGCATGTAAGCTTTCGCGCTAGCCCAAATTCTCATTTTGAACTAAGATTGATAGAAAAGAATGAGTTTAAATGACGAGGGTTTATGGTTAAGAAATGGTTTGCAGCGCTGTTGCTTTTGTTAATGAATGTCTCGATTGAATTACGGGGACAGGATTTATTGAAAACTCCCGATATTAGCCGTGTCATGCAACAAATTCTCAATGAGCATGTCGAGAAAAAAGAGGTGACTGCGCAAATTTTGGGTCATGCTTTTGAAATTTATATCACTCAATTCGATCCTCATCACATCTATTTGCTTGAGAGTGAAGTTGCTCCTTATTTCAATCAAACTGCGACCCATCTTGATCTGGTCATGCAGCAATACAAACAAAATGACTTCACTCAATTTAAACAACTCAATCAATTGATTCAAGCTTCAATCGAGCGGTCTCGTTTTATGCGTAAAGAGATGGAATCTAACGTTAAACATACACTTTTTCATACGAGTGCTGATAAGGGATCCGCCTCTGCGAGCGATAGTCAGATATTGGGATCTTTTGCTTCAACTCAAGAGCAACTCAAAGGTCGGATGGTTCAGAATTTAGGGAGCTATGTCGAGGCTCAGAAGAAACAGTATGGCGATGCAATGTCTCCTCAAAGAAAAGAGCAAATATTGAATGCCTATCATGCTAAATTAAAAGAGAACGAAAATCAATACCTCTATCAAAATGAGCAAGGACAACCCTTGTCTCCTGCTGAACAGGATAATCTGTTTGCTTTGCATGTTCTTAAAGCCCTTGCGAATAGTTTGGATTCTCACACCTCATTTTACGAAGCTAGTGAAGCGTATGATATTCGTGTCCGATTGCAAAAAGAATTTAAAGGAATAGGGCTTGTCTTGAAGGATGCCAATGAAGGTGTTGTGGTGACCCACATGCTTGAGGGAGGTCCGGCGGTTAAGAGCAAGATCATTGAAATTGGAGATGCGTTGATAGAGATAGATGGACAATCGGTTGTAGAACGACCATTTGAAAAAATTATGGAGATGCTCCACGGGGAAAAAAATGCCAAGGTTAAGCTTGTTTTCAAGCGTAAGGGAAACGGGGGCGATTCTGATCGAACTTATTCCGTAGAGTTGATGCGAGAGACAATTATTTTGAGTAACGATCGTGTTGATGTCAGTTCTGAGTCATTTTCGAATGGGATTATTGGAATCATTAAGCTTTATGCGTTTTATCAAGGAAATGGGGTGTCTAGCGAGGAAGATGTTCGAAATGCAATTGAAAAACTCCAAGGGAAAGGGGTGTTAAAAGGTTTGATTCTTGATTTGCGAGACAATGGCGGAGGATTTCTTTCTCAGGCGGTTAAGGTGGCAGGATTGTTTATCACTGATGGAGTGATTGTGATTTCAAAATATTCAAATGGCGAAGAGCGGATCTATCGCGATGTCGATGGTAAAACGATATTTGATGGCCCGTTGATTGTTTTGACTTCTAAGGCAACTGCATCAGCAGCAGAGATTGTAGCCCAAGCTCTTCAAGATTATGGTGTCGCGCTCATCGTGGGCGATGAGCATACTTATGGAAAAGGGACGATCCAAACCCAGACGGTTACTGATAATCAGAGCTCGTCATATTTTAAAGTGACTGTGGGCAAGTATTACACCGTATCTGGGCGAACTCCTCAAAAAGAGGGGGTAAAAGCAGATATTGTAGCGCCTAGCCACTGGTATCGTGAAGAAATTGGAGAGAAGTATGCAGATTCTCTAGAAGCTGATGTCATTCCTCCTTTGTATGATGATTCTTTAAGGGATGTTCCTGCCAACCTTCGCTCTTGGTATATCAAGTATTATATTCCTAAACTCCAAAAGAGAACCTCCGTTTGGCTTGCGATGCTTCCGGTACTAAGGAAAAACAGTGAGTATCGAATTGCTCATAATAAAAATTATCAGTATTTTTTGAAAGGCTCCGTTCCCGAAGAGGGGGGGGGATTTGACGATGAATGGAGTATGCCGGATCAAAAGAATAAAACTTATGGAGAAGATGATCTTCAGGTTCAAGAAGCGGTCCATATTTTGAAGGATATGATTCTTTTACACACGATGTCTAAAAATAAGTGACTCTTTTAAACCATTCCCAAGAAATAAAACCTATTTCAGCTGCGTGAATGTTCTCAAGACCCGATGATCGCAAATGTGTCCATATTATATAATATGGACCGATTTGCGATCATCGAGTTTAAAGGTGTTGACGCAAGTGCAATCCGAAAATTTAAGCTTGACAGAGCACTAGATGTATCAAACCAAGTATTCATGGATGTCGGCAGCTTCTATCTTGGCTTTATTCAAAGCCTCAGTAAATGCATTGTTGATACAAGCGTCATGGAATGTCTGCTCTTGCTCCTTAAATTGAAAACTCGCTTCGCCTTGAAGCACCCCTTGACGACAAGTCCCTATCAGTTGTGACTCGTCATGAAATTGAATCGTAATGAGACCTTCAAAATCAACACCGTGAGGACCAAACTCCCCTTTTACCCTCATCCGATTTGAGAAGACAAGCTTGAAAACATTGCCTTCAAAAACATATTTTTTATGGAGTCGATTATTCTCTTGTGTTGCAAAAAATAAGATTTTCTTTTCTGCTCCTCTATTTTCCCAATTGTTGACTTTAAAAAAAACAGAATAGGCTAATTGTGAAGTTGGTCGTTCTGTAACTTCTACGAGTTTCTTTTTTTTTGGTTTATGAATGACGCCTGTTTCTGATTTTTGTCTCAGTTGTTCTAGAGTTTCCCCTCTAATATTGTATTCGGAATCATGAATTAAATTTGATAAATAACCAATTGAAATTGAGTTCATTTTAAATTCTTTTTTTTAAATTAATTGATTTTGTTTTTAAATAAACGCGATGGTATTTTATTTTAAAATGTTTGTTATTAATTTTCAATATATACCGAAGGTGATTCAAGAATTGCTTTGCGAGAAATTTAATTTTTGTTTAGCATGTCGCGCATGACACTAAGCGACTCAGAAAGAACTCAGCTCATATTGCAACACAAACAAGAACGCGACGGGCGAATACGTGATCGGATCAAAGCAGTCTGGCTTGATGACAAAGGATGATCTCTTCGACAAATTGCAGAATCTCTACTAATCTCTGACGAAGCTGTTCGCAACCACATTCGTGACTACGACTCTTCTAAAAAACTATGCCCAGAGAATGGCGGATTAAAAAAGAAGCTTTCTAGAGTGCAATCGGAGAAACTTGAATCTCATCTTCAAAAACATACTTATCTCTACGTCAAAGATATCGCGGCATATGTAAAAGCGGTGTTTGACACCATTCGTGGTCTGAGAAACTGACTACGAAGGCATGGATTTTCTTACAAAAAACCTGCTCTTGTACCCGGAAAGGCCAACAAGGAACAGCAAGAGAAGTGGTTGGTTGAGTACCATAAACTTCGACAAGAGGTACCTGTTGAATCCAAGCGTTGGAGGGTATTGAGATGGGCCTCATAAGCCTACGTCTTGTTCCTTTTTTAGCCCAAGTCCGCGTTAGTGTCCCTCGCTGGCCGACTCTTGCCTCATCTTGAAACCATATATCCACGTTTTCTATCTCAATCTCTCGAGGGATGATTTCTCTCACTTTTTCTTTAAAGTTTTTTTAAAAGCTTCTTGCCGTTCCAAGTCAGCTTTTGGATGTTGAGATCTTCCTGTCATCCATGACAAACCAGCTCGATGCAAGAGTCTGTACAAACTGCCATTAGACAAGTTTATTCCCTATTTTTTGTTCACCATCTCCCATACGTCACGACCTCTAATTCGGCCTCCGCCACGACTCTTTTGCATTTCATCTACAGTTCGGCTGACCATTTTTTCTATTTCTTTAGAGATAAGACGCTTAGCTCCAGCACCTTTTTGTTGTCTCAATCCTTCTATTCCAAATTTGCGAAAATTTTTAACCCATACAATGACAGTTCGAGGTTCTACTCTGATCATGCGAGCAACTTCGGAAAAACTTTTTCCCTCTTTTATGTGAGCAAAAGCTAAAAATC
>JBIRBM010000077.1:0-2125 GCA_044326545.1 Parachlamydiaceae bacterium
ATATTTAGCGATAGCTTTATCAATTTCAATTTGAAATTTTTCTTTAAATTTAGGTATTGCAAAAGCCTGCGCATGGATATGTATGTCGTTTGGTACAAACTTCGACACATTAGCTTCAAAATCTTGTACAGCTTGAATGATTGATGTCGCGGTTTGCTCTTGAAAGAACATGCCTGTCGGCGCCAAACCCGGCACACCGATTGGTACAACCGTTTCTAAGGCTCCTCCTTTACCATAGGCAATCACAGGGGTACCACAAGCTTGGGCTTCTACTGGCACAATTCCAAAATCTTCTTCCGATGGAAATATAAAAGCTTTGGCTTTAGATAAATAGTGATTAACTTCTGCAGCGGGTAAAAAACCAGGAAAAATTGTGTTTGGCCCAGCTTTACTTTTGATTTTTTCCATTTCAGGCCCATCACCAAGAATATATAATTTCTTATCAGGCATGCTTTTAAAAGCTTCAGCGACGATATCAAGTCGTTTGAAGGGGACAAATCTACCAGCAGTAACATAGTAATCTTCTTTTTCGTTTTGAAGTTTAAATATAGAAGTATCTACCGGTGGGTTAACAATAAAGCTTTCTCGGCCATAGTATTTAGAAATTCGTCGAGATACAAACTTAGAATTTGATACAAAATGATCAACGCTGTTGTTAGAACGGACATCCCAAGTTCTGATTTTGTGCAATTGCCAACGCGCAAACCAAGCTTTAAGACCTTTCTCTAAATTCATCTCACGCAAATACTCGTGATAATGATCCCATGCATATCTCATGGGTGAATGACAATATGAAACATGCACTTGGTTAGGCCCGGTTAGCACACCTTTTGCAACACAATACGTGCTTGATATAACTAAATCATAATGCGATAAATCAAATTGCTCAATCGCAAAAGGCATCAAAGGCAAAAATTTTCGATAATGTTTTTGTGCACCAGGGAGATTTTGTAGGAAGCTTGTGATTGGTTTTTTTCCTCTTAGAAAATGACGCTGATTTTCAGGAACAAAATCAATCAGTGAGAACACATCTGCTTGAGGGTACATATCCAATATATGCTCAAGTACACGCTCGGCTCCACCGTATATAACTAACCAATCGTGAACTACTGCTACTTTCATTTGCAAGCTCCTATAATATTTGCTTAAATTGTTATTG
Organism: Parachlamydiaceae bacterium; assembly: GCA_044326545.1. Taxonomy (GTDB): domain Bacteria; phylum Chlamydiota; class Chlamydiia; order Chlamydiales; family Parachlamydiaceae; genus JANWJE01. The sequence goes on from JBIRBM010000077.1 coordinate 1,160, forward strand.
ACTTCTCTAGTACTCTCAACAAGTGTGTAGCGCTTTTCTTCCAAGTAAAATTTTGCGCATGAGCCTTGCTAGCTTCTCGCAAAGCGTTTACTTTTTCAGGATTTTGGACTAGAAAAGAAATCGAATCGGAGATGGTTGACGGATCATTTGGATCGCAATATAAAGCAGCAGATCCGCATACTTCGGGCAATGACGAGCAATTACTTGTTATAACGGGGCAACCAAGCAGCATTGCTTCTAGTGGCGGAAGACCAAATCCCTCATAAAAAGAAGGAAACACAAGACACATTGCATTTTCATAGAGGCCAGCCAAAGTTTCGTCGCTAACGTATCCCATTTCAATAACACGATCGCTGCTCAATTTCGATTCTTTGAATACTTTTGAATACTGCTGACCAACAATAACGCAATGAGGAGCCTTATCACCTAAAAGTTCAAGTGCTTTTAAAACGCTAGAGAAATTTTTATTTGGACTAGCACTAGATACAGCAAGCACATAGGGTTTGCCCTTGAGTTTAGACAAAAGTTCTAATGGTTGTTCTGGTATGAATTTTTTAATATGTTCGCAACCAAGAAGAATTGTTTCAAAATTTTTTTCAGAAATCCCCGTATATTTAATTAATTCAGATTTAGAAAATTCTGAATTCGTCAGAATTTTTTTACTTCTTCTGCCGGCGATGTTTAGCAATGCTTTGTACCACCACTTAAACTTCCAATCAAAATTTTGAGGAATGGCATAAACTTGCGCATCATGAAAAAAAATCACTTGATTTGCTCTAAATAAGGGCCCAGTGTTGCATAAACTCAGCACCCAATCCTCAGCGGGCAAACTTGCCAAATCTAGCTGCTCCCAAACATGTCCTTTGTGTTGTCCAACGCTTTTGATCTCCCACCCTTTTGCAAAGGCGGGGATAGGGAAAGACGAGTCGCTCTCAATGGCAAGTTTGAAATGCAATTGAAAGCCAT
>JBIRBM010000099.1:0-1207 GCA_044326545.1 Parachlamydiaceae bacterium
ATAACAGAGCATGTGCGGAGGCCTGATCAGCAGGCGTGACAAACAGTTTCTAAGAGATTAACATTGTTGGGTTGCGTCTTTATGGAGGCTGTTTACAATCTTGGATCGGATGATTGGTTTGCTAACATGCTCTATAAACCGATAACAGTTTTTGCAAACGTTTGAGTATTGCGAAAAAATATTGAGGGTTTATAGCGCATGCATCGCAGCAAACGATCCTGATCATATACTCATTCAGCTCAAAGAGGGAATGAGTATAGATGGTAAACAATCTCTAAGGCAAGGATTAACCATTTTTTTCGTTATCGAGCAATTGCAATTGGTTCTTTTCTTGTAACTTTGGATCAGGGCTATTGGGATGTGAATGAGACAGTTTTACGTCCTCTTCTATTGTGCTCCCTTTTTGGAGATTAAGTAATTGCAATTCGTTCTGTTCTTCTTCTAACTTTTGAGCAGGGTTATTGGGATGTGAATGAGGTTGTTTTACGTCCTCTTCTATTGTGCTCCCTTTTTGGAAAAAAGAGGGGGCGGATTGTAGAAGGTAACGTGCGCCAGCGCCTGTCATTGAGAGGGCCAACAACGCCACTTTGCTGATTGGCGAATGCGTCATATTCGACACAATAACGTTTGCAATCAATAAAGAACCGCCAACCACAACGATATTCAACATGGCGTCTTTAAATGGTTTTTGATCGTCATTTAGCTTATTTGCTGATTGTTCGAAGCTTTTATCGATCCAGTTAGCGAAAAGATTGGCGGCAGTGAAAGCGGTAACATTAGCTGCAGCATAAACACTCATTGTCACGTTGCGACTTTGATGCATCTGGACAGGGATGAGTTTGATTGTCGAGACAATGCGTCCGAAAAAATGAGAGACTTGCTGGGCGCTGTTTTTGAAAAAATCAGGTAAAGATTCCGCTAAAGGATTCATGACTTTAGAGATGTTGGACATTGTATTAAACTCCTTGAAGTTTTTAAGAAAACTGATATTAAGAACTTGTTTAAAATTTTCAATCATATGATGTTAAACAGGTCCTAAGAGACTGTTTACAGAGGGATGATCGGGATTTTAAGCTCCATTTATAAACGACATAACCAAACAAATAAACCGATTTAAAATTTATAAATACTCTCTAAGAGATAGGTTGATTGAGAAAAAGCAAGAGACACTGGTGTAACCGTAAGGCCTCTAACAAGATCATCCTTC
>JBIRBM010000002.1:0-215899 GCA_044326545.1 Parachlamydiaceae bacterium
GTGGCAAGTGCTAAGAGACCGGTACCTTGGCAATCGCTGTTTTGATTCGTACGAACACATTCTGGATAGTTGTTGCGATGCCTGGAACAACTTCTGTTCAACAGTCGGTGCTGTACGTCAATTATGTACGAGAGAATGGGTAAGAACTAAAAGTTATTTTTGATAAATGGTATAATTTGCTGAATTTTCAAATCATCGTAACTCTTTCATATCGTACATCCCTTCTCAAATAGTTGGCCTCGAATCAAGATATCGAGTTTTGGCTTTCTTTGCTAAGAACAGCATTGCGTCAATTTATCACCGCGTATCATCATGGAGCAATTACAGGAATCCCGACAAATTTGAACCACTCTTGCCAAACTTTAATGACACCATAATAATAAGCCTTAAACATTGGATCCGCTACATCAGAAATAGATCCGCCTCCTCTTCCATTTGCACCTCCTGATATAGCTACGGTTATAGCGACTATGGGAAGTGGCAGAATAGTACAAGCAATCGGAACCACAACTGTCAAAAGCTTAATATTTTTTTTGGTAAATTCAAAAACTTCTGGAGATCTATAACAAGCTATGCCTAATATGACGCTGATTCCAATACCAGCAATTAATAGCTCATGCTTTTTGGACCACTCTATAGTGGGTTTTACACATTTTTCATTAAATGAATTTACATAGCCGCCTATCGAAGCAATCATGAAACCTCTTAAATAAATATTATTTTTAAAAGATTTTGTCAAAACTAGGTCATTTAAATCCACTTATTTAAACACAAAATTCTTTATCAATAAGCAGACTACAAAAAGAGGGATGGGTAGTGTAACATTGTTTCTGTAAATTTGTTTTTCAGAGTTTAGAAAGTAAACGATGGAGAAAAAAAGTTTGAGACCAGATTCTCTTTGTCTTCGACAACAAAAAGGAAAAGTATGATCTCAAACAAAACGAATATAGGAGTTTAAATTTGATTTTTTATGTTTTTTTTTCTGTATAAAATTTGTCATGGTTTATTCAATCGACTTAAGAAAAAGAGCTTTAAATGATATTGCAAATGGTGGGTCTCGTTCAGAGGCAAGTAAAATTTTTGGTGTGACCATTCCAACGTTAGCAAACTGGCTTTCTAGACCTGAATTTGGAGTTTATCTAATTGCTTGTCAATTAGATAAACTTCAAATTCAGGTTATTAATTAAATTAAAATAGAGATCAAACCCAGATTGCGAGGGGCGGTTGGAGCTGTGGCGATTTTTTGAGGATTCAACAATAGTGGGGTCATAAACGATCTGTTAAGTCCAACGCTTTGGCTCACCGCAAATAGTGCTCTTGGTGCATAAGGTGAGTTAAAAAATGTAAAACTGATGATGATCTCACTCTTTTCTATGCCTGCGATGATACAGAAAATAAATCAGAGTGGCCACAATTAGAACGAGAATTGCGAAAAAAAACCAATGTGTATATTCATTAAAGTGGTTGATCATGAGATCAAAATGTTGGCCGAATTTATATCCCAAGAAAAAGAAAGTGAGTGTTGAGATCATGCAGCCGGGAGTGTCACGAAAGATAAAATGGTGAAAAGGAATTTTAGACAGTCCCGATGACATAAACAAGGCATTTCGAATTCCTCCCGGGCAAAAACGGCCGAAAATAAATGTCCAGATCCCAAATTTTGCATAATAATGACGCAATGTTTCAAGTCGATGTGGCATTAGAATCGATTGAAAAAATCGAATCTTATAAAGATTAGGGCCGAATAGACGCCCTATCCAATAAGCCTCCCAAGCTGCAAGAAGGCTGCCTAAAAAAAGCCAGATGTATAAATCTAAGGCATGTTCTTGGAGGCATGTGCTGGCAATGGCTCCTCCGATTAACAGAAGGAGATCTTCGCTAATTGGAATGCATAAACCTGTTAGAAGTAGAAGAATAAAGAATATCCAAGGAGCATAGTGGATATGTTCACAAATATAGAAAAAAAAAGATTCCAGCACTAATTCACCTCTTGTACAACCTGTAATTGTTGATCTTTCATCTCTAATTTTCCGTGCAATTCTAAGGCATTTATCGGGCTTGCGATCTGAGCTCCGGCTTCCTCTACAATATCTGCAATTTTGAGGAGGCATTCTTGTTTAATGGCCGAGAAACGTCCTTTTACCGCAATGGACAAATAAGCTGACACTTCAATATCAAGAGCTGATGTTCCAAAACTTTTAAAAAAAACCTCTATCGGTAATTGATGATCAATAGCCGGATGGTTTAATAGCATAAGCTTGATGTTGTCGATGATTGAGGTAATTGTTTTGATGTCTTTGTAACGCAGTCCTATTATATGATGAAAACGTTCGTGACTCATACGAGAGGGAGTGATGACAACTGTTTGCGTAAAGATTGAATTGGGGATATAAATCGGGCGTTTATCAAAACCTCGAATCCGTGTAAGATACCACCCGATTTCTTCAATATGCCCCTCAATTTTACGTTCAGGTAAATTCACCCATTCGCCGATAGTGAAGGGCTGCGTGATGTAAACCATAAGGCCTCCAAAAAAATTGGAGACGACCTGCTGAGAGGCAAAAGCGAGTGCTAAGCCTCCAATTCCTCCAAATGCAATCAGCGTTTGCATATTTCGTCCCGTGACGTCCATCAAAAGGAAAAGAGTCACAAAAATGACGCAAATCGTGGCGAGCTTGCTAATGAGATCTAATTTACTTGGTGTCAATGAAATTTTATTTTTTTGGCTCATCTCCATCATATTGTGGACAACTTGTGAATTCCAACGCATCAAGAACCATCCAAACGATAACACAGCCCCTACACTTAGAACGAGGTGGATGTTACTTAAGTGGAAATTAAAAAGACTGAAGACTGCTGTATCAAGGGCGCAAAGAGAGGCGACAAACCATGCAAAATAATTTAAGGGGGTTTGTATTGCGTTGACGAAGCTCAAAGCCCATACTTTGTGATGCTCAGAAAAACGTGATCGCAACTTGACTAATAGTGCTCTAATGGCAAAATTAAAGATTAAAACAAAAATGACGATCCCGCCAACTTGAATGAGGGGGCCATAGCTTCCTTCTAAAACCTTAGAGCAAATATGAAGCATCGAAAGGTAATGAATCACTTCTTTATTCATCGCATCATCCTGTATTGTATGATTCTAGCTTAGAGCTTATTTAACATCATCCTGATCAAAGATTCTGAATAGGTTCTTAAGTCGCTCGAATAGATGCTATGCTCATTCAAGCTCAAAGTTGCGAATGTCGGCTGCGGCAAAGCTCTCGGGTGACCAAAATCTGCACTTTAAAGTCAACCGAAAGCCCAAATCGCACTCGTGGTCCGTAAGGTGAGTGTCTAATGAGGTGAATCTATCTAAATTTTCGGTTTTAGTATAGCTTCTAAAGTTTCATAAAATAAATTGATTCTTTCTTGAAATTGAGTTTTCTATTACAATCATGTGACTACATGATGAGAACAAACACTTTCTTATACCCTCCGATGGTCAAAGCCCTCGTTTTTTTAAACCGACTGGTGCCCCTTTATTTGCAATTCTCTGTTTCTTGGAGAAAATACTCATTAGAACCTGCATCGTTCGATTTTCTATCCTCGATGTTTTGACGCACCCCAGAGGCTGCTTGAATTTGTAAATAGGCTCTTAGATCAGTAGAAATCGAATAAAAACAACTGAATGGAGCAATCAAATGGAATACATAAACAAAGATAAGACCTCTAACTTGTCTAACCACAAGAAAAAACGGATCGCAACTGAAAATATAGAACAATCGAATCCTAAAAGGATAATTGTCAATCCTATTATAATCAAGGGCAGAGCAATAGCTCAAACATTTTGGGGCAAGGCTTGGTGTGAAAATTTGGAAATTTTCACTGATTATCAAAATCGTTTGGCTCGGGGGCGAACTTATGTCCGAAACAAATCGATCATTGATCTTAAGATAACAAAAGGGGAGATTCAAGCGCAAGTGATCGGAACCTCAATTTATCAAGTGTGCATTCACATTAAACCTATTGAAGAATTAAAGTGGAAAGCTTTTGTTGAAAAATGCAGGCAAACAATTGAGTCATTGAATCAGCTATTACAAGGAACATTCTCTAAAGACATAGAAAAAATCATGACTGAAAAAGAAACCGGCTTGTTTCCAAGACAAGATGAATTTTCTATGCATTGTTCATGTCCTGATAGTACAGGGATGTGTAAACACATTGCAGCTGCATTGTACGCAGTTGGTGCTTCTTTAGATAAGAATCCCGCCTCTCTATTTGAACTCATAGGTGCTGATACATCGGATCTTATTTTTAGGAGAAATGGTGATGCTCCAATCAGTCGTGATGTTGATGATCATCAAATATCAACTGATCATCATCAATTAACACCAGCTGAGAAAGAAAAAAATGATGGGAAGCAAAAAAGAGCAAAACCACAAAAATTTCCGGATTCAAAAACGATAAAAGGAAAAAAAAGAGGGGAGCAATCAAAACCGGTAAGAGGCAAGGGCGAATTTGAACGCCCAAGAAGAGCGGCGAGTCAGGATGACTTTGAGCAGCCTAAAGCTCTAAGAGGAAAGAAAGGATTTGGTCAATCGAAACCCGTAAGAGATAAAGGGAAATTTGGACACGCAAAGACTTCGAAAGGAAAAAGCGGATTTAGCCAATCATCGGGTCGTCGTTTTGCAAATCGCGCTCCCCGTGCGTAAGGTCAGTGATAAACGAAAGTAGATGACTCTGGAGGATTGCTTCAAAGGCAACGGGTTCAACAATCGTTAGGTGTCCAATAAGTGATACGATTGTTGAACATGAAAGCTTTGAAGCAGTCCAAATGAGTGAATCGTTATTTACAAGGCGGCTCTTTTGTCATTAAAGATTGCCCTTGGCGATCCTCCCAAGCTTTTTTGAGAAGGTGGATCCGTTTATTCGAAATTCCCCCTAAAAACTCAATTGTTTTTAGAAAACGGGCTCTTGCCCTGTCTTTGCCCAAGATGCCAACAGAATCAAAAAGTGGAGGACCCTGGATTTTTCCCATGATACTGCCAAAAAGAAGGGGCATGATCACCTTTTTATGATGAACACCAAATATTTCAGCCACTTCCCTAGAGGCTTGATTGAGCCCGCCGCTACCCCAATTTTCCAATTCATCTAAGCGCCAAATGATTGCTTGCAGTAAATAGCAGCACTGCTCTTTTGACAATTCTTTGATCTCAAAAAGAGTCTCTTGATAGCGGATATGGTTGATGAATAGAAAATCGAATAAATCCATGAAATCACCAAAGGTTTTAATCCGAGAGTGACACAATGGCATCAAGCGCTGCATGAAAGCATCATTAAAACTCCACTCTTTTAATCGATTCCACAAATGATCCACCGGGATATTTTTAATGAGATATTGCTGGTTGATCCAATCAAGTTTTTGAACGTCAAAAATTGCTCCAGATACACCAATCCGTTGATAGTCGAATTCTTTGATGATCTCGTCCAAACTATACACTTCACGATCGCCTACCATGCTATAACCCATTAAAGTTAAAAAGTTCATGAAGGCTTCTGATAAATATCCGCTATCGCGATAGAAAAAAATTGAGGTTGGGTTTTTCCTTTTCGATAATTTTTTACCATCTTTTCCTAGAAGCAAAGGCATGTGCATGAATGTCGGAGGGGTCCATCCAAACGATTCATAGAGTAAAATATGCTTGGGAGTGGAGCTCATCCATTCATCGCCTCGAATAACGTGGCTGATGTGCATGAGATGGTCATCGACGACATTTGCTAAATGGTAGGTGGGAAATCCATCTGATTTTAATAACACTTGATCATCGATATCGGCCCAAGGAAAGGTCATCCGTCCTTTAATCGCATCTTCGTATACACATTCCCCCGAAAGAGGGACTTTAAGACGGATCACATAGGGTAATCCCCCTTTTTCCTTCTCCTCAACTTCAGCAGGAGTGAGGTGGCGGCAGCGTCTATCGTATCCTTGTCGCCCTCCTTGCTTAGCAGCCAGTTCTCTCATTTCATCGAGTTCTTGGGCTGTACAGAAGCATTTATAAGCTTTTCCATTTTGCAAGAGGACGTTCACATATTCTTTGTAAATATCAAAACGCTCAGATTGACGATAAGGACCGTAGGGGCCTCCAACGTCTGGGCCTTCATCCCATTGGATTCCACACCAACCCAAAGCACTATAAATACTTTGCTCATATTCGGGACGGCTGCGCGTCTGATCAGTATCTTCAATGCGCAAAATAAATTGTCCCTGATGATGGCGGGCAAAAATCATATTAAAGAGGGCCATATAGGCTGTCCCAACATGGGGATCTCCCGTTGGAGAAGGGGCAATGCGAACGCGAACTGACATACAATATTTATCCTTCGTTAAAATCGCTCTTTTGGAACCTGTTTAAAATCTTCGATGGGATGCTTTCCTGCTATAAATCCGCTCAAAGATTTTGAACAGGTTCTAAGGTCATCGCAGTGATTTTCTCTGATTGTTGGATAGATTTCAAGTGAAAGTCTTTTGAACTCACCTTAAGCACGGCGAGAGCTTTCGCTTCAGCCCGCAAAATGGGATCAGTCATGAAAAGAGGGTCTAAGCCGTCACTTCTAAAATAGAGATTTTAGCGTGATGTTTTGCTGTATATCGAGAGGCGTGTGCCTGCGTTGCCTTCACGACCCGCTCTTCTGCTTGGGCTAAAAGATGTGTCATCCGGCGATGACGAATTTCCAATAAACGGTTAATTTGATCGATATTTAAAAGGGTGATTCGGGGATCTTGTCCAAGCTTTGGGTCGACATTTCGTGGGACGCATAGATCCATAATCAATTTTTCACCAAAAGAGCAGTCCTCAATTTGTTGCTGCGTAATCAAATATTCCGGTGATTTTGTTCCAAACACAATCCAATCATATTCAATCCAAAGATTTAAATGAGACCATAATAGCTGGTCCACATGATGTTGCTTTGCGATGATGGAGGCTTGATCATCTGACCGATTGCAAACTGTGATATGTTGAAAATGTTTACTTTTTAAAAAACTTAAGATTTTTTGATTAATATCAGAGGCCCCAACGAGGAGTAGTCGCTTATATTCGGGTTTTTGAAAGACATCCTTGCCCGTTTGCAGAATTGCATGTTCCAAATTGGGCATTCCTCGTCCCAATTGAAGCTCAGATCTCAATTTTTTGGTAATGCCAAGAGCTTTCTGAAAAAGAAAATGGATATCGGCTGGAAGTGCGTGATATTCAGAGGTATTTTCATAAGCTAATTTGACTTGGCCTTGGATTTCTGTTTCAGCGATGATGGCACTGTCTAAGCCAAGAGTCACGCGCGCTAGGTGAGAGAAACAGTCGATTCCAAAGTAAGAATATAATTTATGATCAAACTCTTCTTCAACCTCGCCTCTTAAAATTCCTAAAAGATAGCTATGTGTTTCGGCTAGGTCTTGGGAGCTAAAATAGATTTCCGTTCTATTGCAAGTGGAAAGTAAAACAAAATAATGGTGATCATGGACTGCTTGAAGGAGGCCAAACCATTTTTGACATGCCTTTGCAAGCTCTTCACGTAGCTTCAAATCCGCTAATTTATGATTAATGCCGACGATTCCTACTCGCATCTCCTTCGCTCCCTTAGTTCCTCTTATTCGGTATCAACTCTTGTCCATTTGTAGCTACCGCGTGTCATCAATTGCTAATCGCCTCTATTCAAGATGATTTCTCAAGCGATGTGACCACCCGTTTGGAAAGAACTTGAATAAAGGTTTATTATCAATTGATGACACGCTCTAGGTACATACAGGAAATAGATCTCATATCTTTATAAGGAAAGATCTTATTATTGACAAATTATACTTTTACCAAGAAATAAAGCCCTATTTCAGCTGCCTCAAAGCTGTCAAGATTAGAGGGGCGTAAATGGGTCCATATGAGACGAATAAAGGACCCATTTACCATCATTCAATCATTGGGCTTTGACGGTCTCAAAGAAGACTTTATTTTTTGGAAATGGTCTTACGCACGAAGCGTGCTATTTGTGCAAACAGAAGACTCTATTAGACTTCTTCGGACACTTCATTGACTTGCTAAAACCGCCATTTTTGGCCTCTTTTTTGTAAAATTTTTCGACCGTATGCACCGATACGCTCTCAAAATTTTCAAAACAATCTGCTCAAAAAGGGCAATTTTTTCAAGCAAAGCAAGTTTCCGAAGAAGTCTATTCACATTTTTTTTCAAAGAGTTGATCGATTTGGAAAAGTGCCCTCTACCCTCCAGTTATCTTAATCTATCATTTAGAAATGCCCTTCAAAGTAGAATTTTATTTAAATAAATTGATAAAAAATTTTTGAAAACAAAATAAAAATTTAATTATAAATAAACTAATTATTTAAGTGTTTATTAATAATTATTAGTTTTTATTTTACTTTTAATTTAACCTGTTTTTTATTATTTTTATTACTCAACTTAATAATCGGTTTTTTATGTCTATTAATAGTAAAGTTTTTAATATTGAGTATGGTTATCAATTAAATAGTGTTTTTGAATTAGAGTTTTCGTCTGAAAATAAAGAAAATATTAGAGCTTCTGATGTTGCTCTTTCTCATCACGATCCTTTCTCACCTTTTGACAAGCTAGAAACCTCTGCTCAACGTAAGAAAATTTCAAGTCAATCCTCTGATTTTCCGCCAAGAGATGATCAAATCGTACAGGTCGATCAAGTCGTAGAGGTCGATCAAGAAAATATAGAAAAAGAAATAAACGAGGCAGGCGAAGAAGAGGGCAGACAGAGACCTTTAGTCGTTTATTCTTTACCGGATAAGTGGTATCCGCTGATAAAAAATCAACATCATCTCATAGATGTCGCATCGCCGGTTGAAATTATTCACCTGAGAAATGTGATTTACATTTTTAAAAATAACACAAAAAATGCTGCTTTTATTGGCAGTACTCATGATTTTTTATATACTAAAATCTTTTCATTTATTAACAAAAAAAATAAATCTAAATTAGATAATAAATTAAATAGTGTCTCAGAACAGTTTTTTTCTAAATTAAGACAATATTTTCATCTCTTTGAGATGGGAATTTTGTATCAAGGAAGTCCTAGTGAAAATTTAGCTGATTTAGAAGCGCAGTTTATTGATTATTGGCGTGGTCGCTGCAAGCTTTATCAGGATGGAGAACCGATAGAAGAAGAAAAAAAGGGAGATTCCCTCATTTATGCGATTCCAAAACCTGGGAACGGTCCATTCACTCCCGACCGACGCTATCCTTTTGTCTATTTTAACAATAAAATTACAATTAAATTCACTCCAGGATTTGAAAAAAAAGTCAAGCAATTGAGGGAGGGGCAGTCTGAGCCGCGAGGGTTTCTTTATTCGATCAAAAAAAGCGATACGAAAGAGTGTAGCCATACGAAAGAGTATATTGGCCTTAGCTTTAATCCTAGCACACGGTTGAAACAGCATGCCTATCAGGCATCGAAGAATCTCTTGACTGACCCCAACGATAACCCTGATCTCAAAACAGGATCCTTGTATCAGGAAATCGCCAACCAGCCAGAAGCGTTTACTTGTGGTTTAATTCCTCTTTGTCTACCACATGAAATTGATCCCGAAAAAAAAGATCAATATGTTTTGCTCGAAGGGATTGACGATGCGGAACGCTATGTGATTAGAGAAAAACGAACACTGGTTTCTCAAGAAGGGTATAATCGCAATGCAGGGGGTGGTGGAGTGAAAAACAAACGTCGTAAAACGATCGCTTCGAATGGCTAATTAGAGAACTTACCTTCACGTTATTGTCGGCTGACTTTATCGCAATTTCATCACTTTTTTCATCTCTTCATCTGTCACATCATAGACTTCTTCGGAAACTTGCTTTGCTTGAAAAAATTGCCTTTTTGAGCAGATTGTTTTGAAAATGTTGAGAGCGTATGGGTCCATACGGTCGAAAAATTTTACAAAAAAAGAGGCCAAAAATGGCGGTTTTAGGAAGTCAATGAAGTTTCCGAAGAAGTCTAATGTATGCGAGGCGGAAGATTTCCTTCTACCATCTCTAAAGGATCAATCGAAAATAGAGCGTTAGAATCATTGTAAAATGTTAGTTTTAAGTCCCCCTCTTAGCGATGATGTGTCAAAAATTGACGGATTTCTTGAGGGGTAAGCCAGCTCGTATTGGTATGGGACGCATAAATAAAGCCCCCTTTCACCGGTTTTCCTGAGGGATATCGATCATTGTGAACATTTGAGACATTAGATTCTTGATGAATAAGTTCTGGTAAAATCACATAATGATTCTCAAATTCTACCGTATGACGGCTATCGTCTGCACTAATCATCAGTTCGTGAAGTTTTTCTCCTGGACGAATACCGCAAAACTCTTGACCAAGCTGAGGAGCCATCGCTTCCGCTAAATCGGTAATTTTAATGCTTGGAATTTTCGGAATAAAAATTTCGCCACCCTCGATAGCTTGAAAACAGGAACGGACAAATTGAACGGTTTGTTCCAGGGTAATCCAAAAGCGCGTCATTTCGGGATCTGTAATGGGGAGTGCTTTGACTCCTTTTTCGATCAGTGTTTGCCAAAAAGGGATGATGCTTCCACGCGTTCCGGCGACATTTCCATACCGGACAACTGCAAATTTTGGTTCTCCTCTCGCTCCAACATAGGCATTTCCTGCTATAAATAATTTATCCGAACATAATTTTGTCGCACCGTATAAGTTGACAGGATTGACCGCTTTATCAGTTGAAAGAGAAAGAATTTTTTTGACCCCGCAATCAATAGAGGCGTTGATCACATTCATCGCTCCATGAATATTGGTTTTGATAAATTCAGAAGGATTATATTCAGCGGCAGGCACTTGCTTAAGTGCAGCAGCATGCACAATCAGATCAACTTCATGGAAAGCTCTCATGAGACGAGGGACATCTCGAACGTCACCTAAAAAATAGCGGATTTTAGGGTGATCGAAAATGGGATCACTTCGGCGCATTTCCCATTGCTTCCATTCGTCACGGCTGAAAATGATGACTTTACGACACAGATTTTCTTCCAAAATATGGCGAGTCAATGTGCGGCCAAAGCTGCCCGTGCCCCCTGTAATGAGAATCGTCTGATCAATAAAAGGGGAAAGATGAGACATTGCGACTCCTTTAATCATCGTGAGTTTATTTTACCATCTCTTGAATCAAAGTAAAGATGAGATTCATTGTACTGACTGAAATTTGTTTATTTTCAATTCGAGATGACGTAAATTTCTTGCGATTTACCAGTTGAACTTGGCTTTTTGATTTCCCTTGAGTTCTTTAACTATAAAACGATTGTGTTGTATGGCAAAAAATTATGACGAAAGTACCGTAAAAACCTTGGATGCCTTAGCGCATATTCGCTTGCGCTCCGGTATGTACATTGGCCGTTTAGGTGATGGATCCAATCCTGATGATGGCATTTATATCATGTTTAAAGAGGTGATCGATAATAGCATTGATGAATTCATCATGAAACATGGTAAAAAAATTATCGTCAACGTCGATGAATCCCTCGGTTCGGTGAATGTCCGTGATTTTGGGCGGGGAATTCCTTTGGGGAAATTGATCGATTGTGTCAGTCAAATTAATACAGGCGCTAAGTATAATGATGATGTTTTTCAATTTTCTGTTGGGCTCAATGGTGTGGGAACTAAGGCTGTCAATGCTCTTTCAAGCCATTTTTTAGTTCGCAGTTATCGCGATGGAGAGTATGCCGAGGCTCGGTTTAGCCAAGGCCTTCTCAAGGAAGAGAAAAAAGGAAAAAGCCAAGAGGCAAATGGGACTTACGTAGAATTCATTCCCGATGCTGAAATTTTTAAAAAATTCACCTTTCAGAAAGAATTTATCATGAAGCGCATGTGGCATTATGCCTATCTGAATGCCGGGTTAATTTTAGAAATCAATGGGGAATCGATTCACTCCGATCATGGCTTGCTCGATCTGCTCAATGGCGAGGTGAGAGAAGACAGGCTTTATGAACCTCTCCATTATCGGGGCCAACAGCTTGAATTTGCATTTTTACACACCGGCAATTATGGCGAAAGTTATTTTTCTTTTGTGAATGGGCAGTATACCTCAGATGGAGGAACACATCTTTCAGCTTTCAGGGAAGGAATCCTTAAAGGAGTCAATGAATTTGCTAAAAAAAACTTTCAAGGAGTTGATGTTCGAGAGGGAATCGTCGGAACGGTTTTGGTAAGAGTAAAAGACCCTATTTTTGAGTCACAGACGAAAAATAAATTGGGGAATACTGATTTGCGAGGGGGAGTTGTCCAAGAGGTTAAAGAAGCTGTGATCACCCTTTTGCATAAGCATCCCGATATTGCCAGCCGAATTGTCGAGCGTATTGTATTTAATGAAAAGCTGCGTCGTGAATTATCCGCCGTTAAAAAAGAGGCAAAAGAAAAGCAGAAGAAAATTTCATTTAAAATCCCAAAACTGCGTGATTGTAAGTATCATTATCAAGATCACTCTGCCCATCGCGATCAAACCATGATCTTCCTGACAGAAGGAGATTCAGCCAGTGCCTCAATTGTGGCCTCAAGAGACCCTTTGACTCAAGCTGTTTTTTCCTTAAGAGGAAAACCGTTGAATGTATTTGGAATGAAACTGGATCAGCTTTATAAAAATGAAGAGATGTTTAATTTAATGAATGCCCTCAATATTGAGGAGGATATCGGTAACCTTCGTTATAACAAAGTCATATTAGCAACAGATGCTGACGTTGATGGAATGCATATTCGCAACTTGCTGATCACCTTCTTTTTAACCTATTTTGAGGGATTGGTGTTAAATGGACACTTATATGTTCTAGAGACGCCTTTATTTAAAGTACGCAATAAAGACCAAACGATCTTTTGCTACACTCAAGAGGAGCGCAATCACGCGATCTTTAAGTTAAAGAAGGGAGTAGAAGTCACTCGCTTTAAAGGATTAGGTGAGATTTCTCCTCATGAATTCAAGCAGTTTATAGGCAAAGATATCCGCTTGATCCCCGTCAAGGTTCACTCTTTTTCAGATATTAAGCCCACTTTGCAATTCTACATGGGGAAAAATACTCCTGAGCGAAAGCAATTTATCATGGACAATTTAATTCATGAAGAAGAGATTGTGTCAATTTGATCGAGTGATGCCATTGCCAAGAAATAAAGCCCTATTTCAGCTGGGAGAAAGCTCTCAGAAGTGAATGATCGCCAATGGATCCAATATGACTCACATTACGCAGCAGGAGCGCTATTTGGGCTGAGGCTTTGATCCCCTCAAATATGACTTTATTTTTTGAAATCGTGTTAAAAAAGATTATTGTTTTTTTTAGAGAGTGTTATGGAAGATGTTAAGCTGTTGATGCAGCATAATTATATTAAATATGCATCATATGTGATTTTAGACCGCGCGATTCCTGATGTTGTGGATGGGTTAAAACCTGTGCAAAGGAGAATTCTGTTCACCCTTTGGCTGATGCACGATGGTAAATTACACAAGGTTGCAAATGTCGCAGGACAAACGATGGCTCTGCACCCTCATGGTGATGCCCCGATCACAGAAGCGCTTGTCAATATGTCGAATAAAGGATATTTGCTCGATCAACAAGGAAATTTTGGTAATATTTTTACAGGAGATCCGGCAGCGGCATCTCGTTATATAGAAACCCGTTTAAGCCCTTTGGCTAAAGAGACTCTGTTTAATCCCCATATTACGGCCTTGCTTCCTTCGTATGACGGGCGTCATCAAGAGCCCGTGAGCCTTCCTGCTAAAATTCCGGTTGTACTCATGCAAGGAGCTGATGGAATCGCTGTTGGAATGGCGACCCATATTTTTCCTCATAATTTTCTAGAGTTGCTTGAGGCAGAAATTGCAATATTAGAAGGCAAGCCCTTTAATGTTCTTCCCGATTTTCCAACAGGTGGGATCATGGATGCCTCTCAGTATGCTAAAGGAAGAGGTAAAGTGAAGCTGCGGGCAAAAATTGAAGTGAGGGATCCTAAGACACTTGTGATTAAAGAGGTGTGTTATGGAACGACAACTGAGTCGCTCATCCGCTCGATTGATGAAGCTGCCAAGAAAGGAAAAATTAAAATTGAAGGGATTCAAGATTATACCGCTGAGCATGTCGAAATTGAGATTAAAATGTCGCGGGGGCATTATGCTCAAGATGTCCTTGATGCATTATACGCTTATACAGAGTGTGAGGTGACATTGAGTTCTCAAATTGTTGTCATCAAAGACAACATTCCTTGGGAGGCAGATGTGGAAGAAATTTTGCAATTCCATACAGGGAAATTACAGGATTATTTACGGCAGGAATTAGAAATTGAGGAGGAACGTTTAAAGCAGAAAATCTTTGAGAAATCCCTTGAGCAAATATTTATTGAAAATCGCCTCTATAAGGGAATTGAAGAGATTGACACCTATGAAAACATTCATCAAACCATTTCAGCTAGTTTAAAACCTTTTTGCGAAGAATTACTGCGCGAGCCTAATGAAGAGGATCGTGAGAGGCTCCTCAATATTCCGATTCGGCGCATCTCCCGATTTGATTTGGCAAAGAGTCAAGAGGAGATTGCGATGTGTCAAACAGATCTGGCACGCGTGCAAAAAGAGTTAAAGGTGATGAAGAAAGTGACGATTCGGTATTTGCAAAACTTAATCAAGAAGTACGCTAAAGAGCATCCAAGGCGGACAGAAATTCAAACAATTGAACAGGTGAATACTCGGGCAATGGAGACTAAGCAGATTAAAGTCGGGTTTGATCCCTCTTCTGGTTTTATTGGGACTAAAGTTGAAAGTCAGCATATGCTTGAATGTACAAATTTTGATAAGCTTCTCGTTGTCTTTACAGATGGAACCTACCAAATCATCAATATTCCTGAAAAACAATACATGCATCATGAGGCAAACAAGGTGGCTTATGTCGGAGTTGCGGATAAGAAAACGGTCTTTAGCGTGGCTTATCGTGACCCAAACACCCACTATGCTTACGCCAAGCGCTTTATCATCGAAAAATTCATTATTGATAAATGTTATCGTTATTTAGAGGAGGGGATGACCCTGGATTATCTTTCAACAGAGCCAAATAATACGTTGGAGCTGCAGCTGATACCAAAACACAGACAAACAGTCAGCAAAATCCAATTCCAATTAGAGAGTGTCCTTGTCAAGGGGGTTGTGGCAAAAGGGATTAAAATCACCCCTCGACAAGTTAAAAAAATCGTTCCCATTAAGAACCTGGTTCTCCATTCTAATGGATCCTCGTAGAGTGTTTGAGAAAGAGGTCTATTCGATCTCTTTTAATGGTCTATATTCATAGGAAAGAGATGTTAGATGTGATGTTTCGCCTCAAAGATGGGTGTCCCGATCGCTGGACAATGATCGTTAATGGAGAGGTCTGGCGTGAAGTACACCGGACCATCTTTGGGCGTCATCCGATTTTCCCTCCTGTTGAGGCTCAAGATCATTTGCAAGAGGTTTTTGATGCCTTTGAGTATCGCAGGGTAAAGGCTTACATTTTGTGGCGCCTTTCTAATCAAAGTTGTCATTCGGAGCAGCTCGCCAAAGGATTGCAGGATCGTTTGGTTCAGTCTCATACGATTGAACGGGTCATAGAAGAATATCGAGACATGGGGATGCTAGATGATGAAAGTTGGACGGAGGGTTTTATCCGTAGTCAGCAAAAACGGTATGCCCTTCGTCATATCCTGAACACACTTCACCGTAAAGGACTTTCTTCGGATACAATCCAAAAAATTGCGCAAAAGTGGATCAATCCCGATGAAGAACTCAAAGCGATCGAACATCTGATTGAGAGGCGCTATCGTAGCAAAGATCTCACTGATTATAAAACCCGGCAAAAAGTGATCGCCTCTTTAGCCCGTAAGGGGTACTCATTTGATCAAATTCAAGAGGTGATTAAACAAAAAAAATAAGTGATACACAACACAATTAAATGGTTTTTTTGTTGTGTTAATTAAAAATAAACTCATTTTTATTTTAAATTAATAATTAAAGCTTATAATTATTTTTTTATTAATTTTTTTAAAATAAAAAGGTGATTTATGAATTGTTATTACAATCAATTTAATCAACAAATTTTTGGGAATGTATTCCCTTCAGCGCCTCCAGCCCTTGTTTATCCCACTCAAGAGACCCATTCAATAACGGAAAAATTAATCCAAAAAGCAAAGCAAATTTCGCTGGGTATTCTTGGCCATTCCAGCCCAATTCAAGCCACATCTCCTCACAATTGTCATTTTTTTCATTCAGTGCCTTTGCGCTCAGTGGCACCATTTGTGAATATCGATTGTTCCAATCGAAGTGTGAACATGTTTAATCATCAAACATCCATTCAATCTGAAAAAAAAGAGTTAAACTCAAAAAAAGAGAGTGCGTTAACAGCTCGCATCGTGTTAGCGGTTCTAGGAGTCATTATTGGGACGGCCACCGCTTATTTGATGGGAAAAGAGATCGCTCAAGCAGAGGAGGCGACAGAAGAAAAACACTGTTTTGAGGATTTAAAAATCCATTGGAAGCTCTGTCGTCATGATTACAACGCTCAATGTGTTTATCAAGGTGAAGTGGATAACATTGTCTTTCAAGTAGACTTCATGATGAAGAGGCAAGAGATCGACCGTATTCAGCGATTAGCACTTTTAATGTTGGGTTTTGCTGCAGGGGGGGCTGCTGTTGTTGGGGCATTAATTGGCTCTAAGGTGATCATGATGAGTGCGATCGTGCTTGGAACCGCAACAGTTTTTACTTCATTGTTTAAGCTTGGCTATAACGCTTTTAGCCACAAAGATCAAAGAGAAGCGCAGGAGATTCTATTTAGCGCCGATAAACTTCTTAACCAAACTGTATATGTCCAAAACTAAGAACCTATTGTCTGGTTTTTGACTCTTCGGGCTCGTAAAAGGTTGAGCAGATCGAATAATACAAGAAGATTAATAAATTTTTTGTATGATTCGATCTCTTTCAACACTTCATTCGTTTGCTGAAATGAGTCTTTTTAGCCTCTTTATTTCCAAATTTTTCTGCCATATGGTTGGATATATCCTCAAAATTTGGCAATAAATCTGCATAAAAATGTCGAATTCTGATCAGACACCATTTTTCAAGGAAAATAAGCTTCTAGGGGATGTCTTCCATTAGCTCAATGGCACGGACCATGATCTTTGTCCCTTGTTCCAATCGATCGAGACCAAAATGTTCGTTAGGGGCGTGGATCTGATCAGTCATCAGTCCTAATCCTAATAAAATTGTTTCTGCCTCAGACGCAGCTGCAAGATCGGAGACGATCGGAATCGAAGCTCCATCAAAAATAAATTCACAAGGGGCTGAAAAAACTTCTTCGAAGGCTTTGGAGAATATTTTGACCACTTTTGCATGGGGGCTGATATGGACTGCTTGTCCTTGCCCAGGGTGGAGATCTACTTTGATTTCAACTCCTGCAGGAGCATGTTCTTTAAGATGGTTTGCGACAAGAAGGGCGATGTCTTGAGGATTCTGATTGGGTACAAGGCGGCAAGAAATTTTAGCAAACGCTTTGGCTGGAATCACGGTTTTAAATCCTTTGCCTATATAGCCGCCCCAAATTCCATTGATCTCTAAGGAAGGGCGGGTCCATCCTCTTTCTAATGGTGAGTAAGCTAATTCTCCTCCCGTGGGATAAGCTCCTGTCTGTTGATGGTATTCATCGCAATCAAATGCAAAAGAGATGCTTGAAGATTCTATAGCACTCATCTCTTTGACATCACGATAGAATTCGGCAATTGTGATCCGTCCTTGATCGTCACGCAGACTCGCCAATAATTTAATCAGTGCATGGATAGGATTAGGGGCAATGCCTCCGTGGGATCCCGAATGGAGGTCGATTTCAGACCCTTTAACTTCCACATCAAGTGTGATCACCCCACGAATTCCTAATGTTAAAGTTGGAGTACGAGCTCTTCGCAATCCTAAATCACAGATAGCTAAATAATCCGCTTTTAATTTTTCTTTTTTGCATTTAAGCAACCCCTGTAGACCGCAACTGCCAATTTCTTCTTCCCCCTCTATACACAGTTTAATATTAATTGGAAAAGATCCTTTTAATTCTTTAAGAATTTTCAGTGACTGCAGGGTATAAAAACACTGTCCTTTATTGTCTTGGGCTCCTCTTGCATAGATTTGACCATCATGCACGCTTGGTTCAAACGGGGGGGATTTCCATTCTTCTAAAGGATCAACGGGTTGAACATCATAGTGATGATAAATAAGCAGAGTCGGCTGGCTAGGACCCGCTTGCATATTCGAGGCAAAAATCACCGCATGTCTTTCTGTTGGCCATAATTCGATTTCAAAATTGAGCGTTTTTAAGTAGTCGATCAACCAATTTGCGCAATCTTCCATTGATTGTTTGAATTCAGGTTCAGAGCTAATGCTTGGAAAGCTGAGAAAGGAGATGAATTCTTTTAACCAATCAGAGCGTCTTGCATCAAGCCATTGCTCAATATCTGAGAGAGAAAGGAGAGGACGTTGCGCCATATTTGTTAAATTCCTTTTTTTGACTCACCTTAGAACCTGTTCAGAATCTTTCATCACGATGTTTTGGATCATGATGGAAAAAAACTATTTTCTCAATAGAATTTAGCAAAAAATTCAAAAAATTTATTCATTTTTAAATAAAACTTAATTCAGATTTAAAAAATCTGATATATTCTATTTAATATAGAAACAATTTTTTAACTAAATAAAAAAGGTTTTAAAATGATTAATTTTCAGTATTTATTTGCTTTGTTGACCGCTTTTTCTTTTGTTTTTGCCGCAGAGGTTCAAGGGAAGCATGCAGCAGAAAAGACTCGCTCACGAGTTCTTAATGAAATGAGTAAATCAACGCGTTATCAATCGACATAAATTTTTTGAAAAGCAGTTGTCATCTTGAGCTCTTTCGACATTTGATTTGAACGGCAAAATGACGATTTTTATCGGCAAATTTTTCGTCAGTCACTCACCTTATGCACCGCGAGAGCTTTCGCTTCAGTTCAAATAGCGATGCCGGTGCCTAAGGTGAGTCAGTCAATGTCCAAAGAATCTAGACGCTGATTTGGCGTATTTATGGGTTTTTCAATCACTTTGAATCCCTATAATCACGCCAAATCACCCACTAGTGTTCTGTCAAATTAATTGACTTTCATTAGAGAGGCGTCCCCTTGGTAGAGATATAACTCTGCGCCTTCGGGTTCTGCAACAAAACGAAATTCAACGTTAGCCCCCGCATCAAGGTCAAGAATTCCTTGCAAACTTTGAGTCCCTACATTCAATCCGGTTCCCAAATAGGCGACAGGAAAATTAGCCACTTGCGTACCGGATACAAAAACACCGATATAGGCAGATGGCCCGGTTTCACCTGTAGCCCCGGTAACTCCCCCCAAAAAATTTCCTGAAATATAATAATCTCCGGAGAAAAGAGGGGTAAAAATTGTGGGATCTGTATGATTAAAATTTTTGGAGGGTTGGTTTACACTAAAAGGAATCGCTGGAAATTCATTGGGTCCTGTTGCGGGTCCAATAAATAATGTTTCTTGGAAAGCGTATCCACTAACATAAGCATTTAGACCATAATCTGGACCTGTTGCGCCCGTTGCCCCTGTTGGGCCTGTAGGACCTGTAGGACCTGTTGCACCTGTTGATCCGGTGGGACCCGTTGGTCCTTTTGGCCCAGTGGGCCCTGTTTTCCCTCTAGGCCCTCTTTTAACGTCAATATGATCATGTGAATGACCGGTTTTTAATTGATTGTTGACAGAAATTTCTTCTGCAATATTTTCAGCGAAAGCAACACCTTCTCCTTTCATTGAAAAAAAGGCGAAAGAGCAAATGAATAATCCCATTAAGTTAAATTTTTTCATGTTTCTCCATTTTTTTATTTTTCTTTATTGATTGCATCTGAATCGCTAAAACGCGTTCTTTAAAACGCAGCTGTGCAATAGGTATATGATGTTTGCTAAAAAAATGGAAATATTTTTATTGCTTTTTTCGATTCCCAGATTTTTATCAAAGAAGTCTTTGTCTATCAGTTCAGTTGTAAAATCTGATTGGGAAGAGGGAGAGAATTTATGAGGCTTTCCATGAAAATTCCCAGAGATGAATAGCGAAAGATTCAGGTTTTATTTTTAGCGCAAGTCCATCAAAAGAGGTTAATCTTTTTGTCCAAGGCAATGGAAAAAAGTAAGAGCAGGGGAGGATTAGGACAGATGGTATTCTGTTTTCAAGAGCTTTAAAGCATGCCTTAGAAAGTGGGCCCGGCCCTGAGCGAATGTATTGTGGAATGCCTGGTGCCTCTTTTTCGGTTTGAGTATATTCCATGCATTGCCTCATCACTTCACTGTATTGGGCGGCGCCAATGATGGCACTGCCAATCAATGGAGCGTGAATTAAAAGGTCAATATGAGGGATTTCAAGGCAGCAAAAGCAGGTCAATCCTTGCGTCATTAAATCATCGAAAGCTTTTAAGCAAATCACATCTATGTCTGTATAAATTCCTCCGAATTGGTAAAGAATTTCAAAACGTAAAATATCTGATTTTTCTGCCCAATTTTTTCCTTTTAAAAAAATCTCTTCAGAACGAGGGGATGTCCAGTTGAAAGCTGCGATGTCTTCATCGGTCCAGAGTTGAATGATCCATTTAGGGTGATGTTTTTTCCACGAGTTGATGGCAATGTTAACTTCTTTAGGAGGGGGGGATCCTAGCCAAATCAGATGGATATGAGGAGGAATAGAAAAATGAGCAAAAGTATCCGATTTTATTTTTGATGATTGAAATTCTTTTAAAAAGAGTTCAAATCTTTCTTTCGTCATTTTAAGGTAATGATTTTTTAAAAATTTCTGGTTAGCTAGAGGTCGATTAGCTTGCATCGATTGCCAAAATGAAACAGGTAAAAATCCTGTTTCTGAATTTTCTAAATCATTTAGTTTTTTCAACATTTTTTCTGAATAAATAAATGGGTCGCGACTCTCTTTATTGTCACAATATCCGTTTCCAATCGCTAATGTTAGAAGAAAAATCAGACAAATGTCGAGATTCTTCATCAACCAGTGGCCATTGATCACAATAAGAGATGTGTAGATGTTCATGTTGATCATTTAATCCAGATTGAAAAATGTGAGATTGATTCTGATAATTTTAGCAAAAAAAAGCAAAGATTTTTTAGAACCTGTTCTCCTATATATTGACCCACTTATGATCTCTTAACGCCGTGAATGTGGCGCAGCCCACATTTCCAGATTCAGCTTCAATCAATAGATGATCAGGATGGTTTCTTGATGTGATTGATCGATCAACTCATTGATCGCAACACAGCATCCGCTTGAAAATGTTGCGGCAGGTTCTAAAAAATCTTGACATTTCGCTCAAAATTAATGATAGCTGAGCCTTATTTTCCCATTTCATACAATAAAAGAGATTCATATGCTGAATATGCATGGATTACTGATGACTTTCATGTTGATCATCTCAAATGGATTATTTTCTGATCCTTTTCCATTTTTTGATCATCTCTATCAACGCCACGATTCTCGTCGATGGATGGATCAACGCATTCAAGAAGATCTGGCTCCTTTTAGTACAATTCAATCGGAAGACCTTGATAAAATTGAGAAAATATTAAGAAATGGGACAACGCCTTTCCTAAGAATAAAAATTGTGAATGGAAAATTTCATTATACGACTAAAGAAATGGATTTAAATAAAATTCGATTTGTTAGTTATTTTAAAAAAGTGCAAATCAAATATCGGTTTCCTGATTTGGATGGCATTATTATTTTGTGTGACCAGTTTGACGAAATGAGAATTCAAGAGATCAATGCCCCGGTCTTTTGCATTTCTAAACTGAAATCTGATAAGAAAAACATTTTGATTCCGGAATTGTACTATTATTCTGAATCAGAAGATAGACACGGGGTGAAAATCCCTTGGAATGAAAAGATGAATGTCGCTTTTTGGAGAGGAAAAAATACAGGTCAGTATTTAGGTTCTAGGCGATACACGTTAGACAATTGGATCTGTTTTCCTCGAACACAGCTTGTTTTACTTTCAAAACAGCTTCCGGAGCAACTTAATTGTCTCTTTTCTAGTCCTGTCCAAAAATTTTTAATGGATCCCGGAGTTGAAGAGCTCATGCGAGAGGAAGGTTTTTTTGATCGATCTGTTTCTCATTCAGAGCAAAATCAATACAAATATTTAATTGCGATCGATGGATACACGTGGCCTTCTTCACTTCGATGGCAATTATTTTCAAATTCTGTCGTATTAAAAAGTGAATCTGATTGGTTACAGTGGTTTGACGGCGCGCTTATTCCCTATAAACATTATGTTCCTTTCCATTTGGATTTATCTGATTTAAGCGAAAAGTTAGATTGGCTTGCCAAAAATGATGACTTAGCAAAAGAAATAGCACAAAACGCTCTATCGTTGGCTTTAAAGACGTTAACAGAAGAAGATTTGAACCTATATGTCCATAAATTGTTTGTCGCTTATGCAAAACGGATGCAATAAACAACCTATTTGATTTTGCAATTTTTGAGTAAAGTGTCTTCGGCTCGGCTCAAAGATGTTAAACAGCTTCTTACAAAAATTGCATCAAGTCTTTCAACTGAGACTTTTTTTGAGAAAAGGCTTTCTTCGGATAATGAAGAATCGATCTCTGTTTTACAGATTTTAAAGAACACCTTGATATTCAATTTCCAAATAAAAATATCGAAAGCACTCCCTTTATTACAGGAGAGGCAACAGCCAGGATATTTGGTCACTTATGGAGTGCCACAGGAAGTTGCGCAAAATTTTCCGAGGCCAAAACTCATTTACATCTAGATGAAAATTAAAAAAAATATCAAAATAAGCATAAAACGAAACGATCATCAAAATGAAAAATGTCAACGCTTTACACGATAAAAGGAGCGATTGTGATGACCTATCCCATTGTTGATTTACATTGCGATCTTTTACTCTATTTACAAGGACACTCTCAACGAAGTCCTCATGATTTGGCCTCTAGAGCCGCTATTGGGCAATTACATATTGGGAATGTCAAACTCCAAACATTCGCAATATTTACTCAGACGAATCGAGAGTCGGTGCAAAAGGGATTTCATCAACTTCGCCTTTATCAAGATCTTCTCACCTATTATCCTATGGAAATGATCGCATTTTCAAAATGGGACCCCAATTCCTCTTTGATTTCGCTGATCATGGCAATTGAAAATGCGTCGGGATTTTGCGATGAACAAGAAGCTCTTTCTGAAGGATTCAAACGTCTTCATGATATGATTCAATCGATTGGCAGACCTCTTTATATCAGTTTGACGTGGAATGAAGAAAATCGCTTTGGAGGAGGAGCTTCAACAAAAATCGGTTTAAAGGAAGATGGAAAACGATTATTAGAAGAATTGCACGAAAAAAAAATTGCCGTTGACCTAAGCCATGCTTCGGATCGATTAGCGTACGATATTATTGATTATATCGAAGGATGTCGCTTACAGATCCCTTTAATTGCAAGTCATTCGAATGCTCGATCGATTCGATCGGTTCCCCGCAATCTTCCGGATGAACTTGCTGTGGAAATTTTTCGACGACAAGGTGTGATCGGATTAAATTTATGCTGGAATTTCGTCGGGGTAAAAGAGGAAGATATCGTCAAACATATTGCGCATTGGCTCGAGCTTGGAGGTGAAAACTCTATTGCATTTGGAGCAGACTTCTTTTATGAAGGGGATGTTCCCTCAAGCCTTCGCCATGGTCATGATGTATTTTTTCCAAATTATCAAGATGCCTCGTGCTACGGCAAACTGTTGAATTTTTTGCAAAAAGAGCTCAGGTTAACATCCATTCTTTTAGAAAAATTAGCCTATCAAAATGCTTTAAATTTCATTAATTTGGGCTAAGCCAAATTGCTCTCCTTCTGCCTAAGGATGAGCTCCTAAGTTGAAAACCTCCAGGGTTCGCCCACTGAAGGTGGCTGAACCTCGTTTTGACAACCTGTTCAATTTTTTTATCTTGTTTGCTCTAAAAATCCGATTTAGGTTATAGAAAATCGAAACGGACTCTTCCACATATTTTTTCTTAATCGGGATAGAAAAATCACGATTTATCTACGCTATTTCTTGCAAATCGTATGACGCACCAAGAGTTTCTCCTTTACTTCCAATAACGTTTTTGGTGGATGAAGCTGAGTCATTTAAATCACTCACCTTACGCACCACGAGTGCAATTTGAACTGAGCAAAAGTCTTGAGCGCGAAAGCTTGGCAAAGAGGGCAATATCGACAAGAGCGATTGCTCCCTTTGCGAAGCTTTCAACCGCGAGAGTTTTCGCGTCAGCCCAAATTCCACTCCTGGTGCGTAAGGTGAGTCAATCAGGAGTCAAAAAATGGCACAGAAAAATATCGCTCTTGGTTTTTATCAAGAATTTGCAACTGCCCAGTCAGTTGTTGCTCAACTCAAGCAGCAAAAATTTTCTCGTTTTGCCACGATTCACTGTAAAAGCGATCGAAATATTGACATTCATCGCTATTTTCCTTTGTCTCATTTATTGATTCCATTTATTGGATTCGTTTTCATGATTTCTCTAGTTTTTTTTAAATACTTTTCAGTGATTGATTTTTCTTGGTTAAACATCATCGTCGCTGTTTTGACGATGATTCCGATGATTGGGATTTACACGTGTCATCGCGTTTCAGAATTAATCGATTGGGATCTGATTGATTCTTTTAAGAATAGAGTTATCGTCAATGAAATATTAATCATTGTTCATATCGATGATTCAGATGTCCGAGAAGTCATTGGTATTTTACGGAAAGTGAAACGCGGCCATCCTATGACGTTTCTATTACGCCCGGCAATATTTAATGAGAGGAATATAGAGATCCCATCAGAGCCAATGACAATGGAAATGCTAGGGGAAGAGGCGGGCAAGGTTGCCCTCTTATTCGAACCGGCAACTTTTGGAACAGATCATGGCTCCTCACTAATGAAGCGCCTTCAAACAAGCAGTCAAATGATTCAATTTCTTCGTCAACAGATTGCTGATGCTGAATACATAGAACAAACAATTCCATCCTCCGCAGAATGGCTCCTCGACAATATGTATCTGGTTGAAGGAAGCATAGAAGATGTCAAGCTCAATATGCCAAAAAAATACCAAAAAAAGCTGCCTAAACTATCACATGGATCTTTAGCAGGATTACCAAGAATTTATGCTGTGGCAATAGAATGTGTGAAGAATACTGTCGGTCGATTAACTGGGGAAAATATTACCCATTTTCTCAATCGTTATCAGATTAATCATCCTTTGACAATTGGGGAACTTTGGGCTTTTCCTTTGATGTTACGTTTGAGACTGATCGAATGGATTGAATTCCTTGGCGGACATGTTGACAATCGTATGCGTGAAAGCGAATTAGCAAGTTTTTGGGGAAATAGGCTTTTGAATGCAGCTCATCATGATCCGGCAAAACTCCCGATTTTTCTAGCAGATTTATCTCACGAGCAAACATCTTTTTCCGGCCATTTTGCAGAAGAATTGCTTGACCATTTATTTGATGAAGAAGCCATTGTTCCTATGGTAAGAAAATCGTTGGAAACATCTTTTAAATCAACTCTGGATGAAATACTGCATGAAGAACATCTCAATGAAACGTTCGAGCAAGTCGTTTTTTCTCATGCAATCAGAAGTTTAATCACCTTATCGCAACTTTCCTGGCCAGAGATTTTTGAGGCTGTCAGTCCTGTTGATGCTCTGTTAAGACAAGATGGGGCACAGATTTATTCAAAAATGGATTTTGCAACGAGAAATTGCTATCGACAAGCGATAGAAGAGATTGCACGGCGTGTTAATGTCAAAGAAGTAGACATTGCCGGTATCACCCTTTCATTAGCGGATAAGGGTGTGAAGTCATATGAAAAACATGTCGGATATTATCTCATTGATCTTGGACGCTCGACGTTAGAGCGCCGAGTCGGTTATAGCCCAACCCTTTTGCAGTCCGTCAAGAGATGGATCACCAAAAACCCCGCAAGCGTTTATTTGGGGGGGATCGCTTTGATCACCTTATTATTAGAGGGTGGGATATGTTCTTTTTTATTGAACACGAACCTTCCTTTTTTTCAGATCGCATTATTTTTAATTCTGTCCTTCTTGCCTATCTCCGAATTAAGTGTTCAACTCGTCAATCTGATCTTAACCATTGTGATTCCAATATCATTACGACCAAAAATGTTATTTGAAACAGGGATTCCAATCGAATATAAAACTCTGGTTGTTGTCCCTATGATGCTGCTGAGTCCTGATTCGATACGTGAAGAAATCAACGGTTTAGAAATTCGTTATTTAGCCAATCCCGACCCATCTTTAAATTTTGCATTATTTAGTGACTTCTCAGATGCAAAAGAGCTCCATGCAGAAGACGATTCTGCGTTGCTCAAAATTGCAGTTGATGGCCTTCAAGCATTAGAGGATAAATATGGGAAGAGTAAGTTTTTTCTTTTTCATCGAGCACGGATCTGGTCTAAAAGCGAAAATGCTTGGATCGGATGGGAGCGAAAGCGTGGAAAATTGGAATACTTAAATCGATTTTTGATGGGGGAAAGATTACCTGAAAATATCGTCTATATGGGTCAAGCAGAGGCATTGAAAGGAACGCGTTATGTCATCACTCTTGATGCGGATACTCAGCTTCCTAAGGATCAAGCTCGGGCCTTAGTCGAAGTCTTATCCCACCCCCTCAATAGCCCCTATTTCAGTGCAAATAAAAATGAGCTAGAAAGAGGTTTCACAATTATTCAACCTAGAGTTGGCACAGATTTTATTCAAGCCAAAGCTTCCTGGTTTTGTAAAATTTTTTCAGAGCCGACTGTCATAGACCCTTACACTCAAGCGATTTCAAACGTCTATCAAGATCTTGTGGGAGAAGGCTCATACCATGGCAAAGGGATTTATGACGTAGAAGCTTTTCATCGCATTTTATCCCGGCATTTCCCTGAAGAACATCTCCTTAGCCATGATCTTATTGAGGGAGCATTTGTGCGGGTTGGATTTGCTAGTCAAATTTGTTTATTTGATAGACATCCAAAAGATTATTTATCATGGGTTAAACGACAACATCGTTGGATGCGTGGCGATTGGCAAATTATTGATTGGCTTTGGAGCACCTCTCCTTTACAAAACGGCAAAACAGAGGTGAATGGCCTTTCCTGGTTTAATCGGTGGAAAATTTTCGATAATTTACGTCGAGCCCTTTTACCGATTGCCCTTCTCCTTCTTTTAACTGTCGAGTGGACACTTTCACCGGCTCCGGGATTATTCACAGGTTTGGTCCTCTTTATTTTACTTTTTCCGATTCTTTTATTGTGCATACGTAAGGGATGTTCTTATTCTTTTTTTTCAATAAGATCATTTTTAATTGAGTTGAAGCTCTTAAGCTTACGGTTTCTGATTACAATTGCACTATTACCTTTCGAGGCATTCCTTTGCCTTGATGCTCTCTTGCGTGTCGCTTTTCGACGTCTCATTTCACATCACAATTTATTGGAATGGAGAACCGGGGAATGTATCTGCAATGGTCTGAAAATCCATCAAAAATTTGTCCTTCAAGTCGGACTGGTCTCTTTTTTTGCTTTGATGATTTTAGGGGCTGTCGCTTCATTAGCTCCCCATGCGGAGCTGATTGCTTGGCCTTTTTGTTTGCTCTGGATGGCAGCTCCTTTCATTATTCAGTTTATAGATAAACCGTTAAATCATCGGATTCATGAAAATCTTTCTGACGTAGATAAAAAACGACTGCGACAACTGGGGCGCAAAACGTGGCGATATTTCGATGAATTGGTTGGACCACACACCCATTGGCTGCCTCCTGATAATTACCAAACGGCTCTGAATATAGAAATTGCACAACGGACATCTCCTACGAATATCGGTCTATGGTTATTGGCTGTCATGAATGCTTATGACTTCAGGTATATCACATGCGATATGTTGATTGATAAAACATTAGCAACGATTCATGAGTTAAAAAAGCTTGAACGGCATGAAGGGCATCTTCTTAACTGGTATAACATTCAAACATTAGATCCTCTTTTTCCTAGATATGTCTCGACAGTAGATAGCGGGAATTTTCTGGCTTGCATCTGGACATTGAAGCAGGGGATGGATGAAGTCATCTCCTCTTTAATTGTACCGCCAGATGCTCTTTCAGGACTCAAAGATACGATGGATATCCTTGAAGAGACGGATAAATTTGAAAAAATTGACGAGGTGCGGCGTTTATTTGACACTGTTGAATCAGGTGATTTTTTGGCTTTTATTTCAAGAGTTGAGAAAGCTTTACACATTGTCCAAGGACTCTGTGTTGAAAAAGTTGACACTTACTGGTTGCAGCAGATTGAAGAACAGTTAGGCGGATGGAAGTCTATCATTTCTCGTTATTTTACGTGGGTAGACATTCTCAACTCTCTTCCATTAGAACATCTTCTCATCATCGATCCTCAAGCCTCGTTATGGAAAGATCAGGCACTGTCTTGCCACGTTTCATTAGAAACACTTGCAAATCAACAGGTGTTGTCCGCATTTGATCCATTGATTAAAGGTTCTCAAAGGCCCGATCTGCCTGATGCAATTCAAGCATGGGGAAAAGAACTACAAGAAGCCTTAGCGACAGCCCAATGGTTTGCTGGAGAGAAAATTGGTCTAGTCACAGAGTTAACCGCAGAGATTGAACATTTGTCTCAAGAAATAAACTTAAAGTTTCTCTATAGCATTGATCGAAAGCTATTTGCGATTGGATATAATGTGGATACACGCAAACTGGATACCTCTTATTATGATTTGCTGGCAAGTGAAGCGAGAATTGCAAGCTTTGTGGGAATTGCTAAAGGTGACATTCCACTACAACATTGGTGGGCTCTTGGTCGATCGTATAGTCTTGTCGGAGGACGAAAAGTGTTGCTCTCTTGGGGGGGGACAATGTTTGAATATTTAATGCCTTTGATATTCAACAAGCAATACCCCGATTCTTTAATAGGAGAGGCTTGTGATGCGGCTGTTGAGTGTCAAATTGATTATGGAAAACAAAGAGGGTTTCCATGGGGAATTTCAGAATCTGCATTTAGCGCCATAGATGCACACAAAACGTATCAATATAAAAGTTTTGGAGTTCCAGGGCTTGGGCTTAAACGGGGATTAGAGAACGATCTTGTCGTTAGCCCTTATTCTTCCGTGCTGGCTTTAGCTGTTAAGCCCAAGTCCGCAATCGATAACTTGAAGAAAATGGCACAGAAGGATCATCTCAATCTTATGGGGCCCTATGGCTATTATGAATCGATAGATTTCACAAGACAAAGAAACTCTACCGGTGAACGAGGGGTAATTGTTTATGTCTATATGGCTCATCATCAAGGGATGATTTTTGCAACGATCAATAATCTTTTGAAT
This sequence comes from Parachlamydiaceae bacterium, assembly GCA_044326545.1. Taxonomy (GTDB): domain Bacteria; phylum Chlamydiota; class Chlamydiia; order Chlamydiales; family Parachlamydiaceae; genus JANWJE01. The sequence continues at coordinate 29,472 of JBIRBM010000002.1, forward strand.
CATGAGCCGTTAATCAACCGATTTCAGAAAGATCCACGTATTTGCGGAGTCAGCTTTCTACAATATGAACGGATTGCCTTTTCTCTTCCTGTCAAAGTCCCCAAAAGGAGAAAAGAACCGACCCTTACAAGACTAGAGCCTTTTTTTCAAACCCCTCTGATAGGAGTGGTGGAGACGAATGAAAGCGTGACACCAAAAATCAATCTTCTATCAAATGGAAAGTATTCTTTGATGATCACTAACGCAGGAGGAGGGTACAGTCATTGGGGAGAGATTGAAATTTATCGATGGCGTGCTGATACAACAAGGGATTCATGGGGAAGCTTTTGCTATATTAAAGATATGAAATCAGGGGACGTATGGTCAGGAGCCTATCAACCGACGCAAACTAGCGGCAAAGAGTATTCTGTCAATTTTAAAGGAGACAAAGCAGAATTTAGGCGAAAGGATCATCAAATTGAAACGTTGACCGAGATCGTTGTCTCTCCTGAAGATAATGCTGAAATACGGCTGATGACGTTAATCAACCATTCTCATGACATCCGCTATATTGAACTGACAAGTTATCTGGAATTGTCATTAGCCCCACATGTCGTAGACCGCGCGCATCCCTGTTTTAATAAATTGTTTATTCAAACAGAAGCAATCCCTGAAGCTTGTGCTCTTCTTGCATTTAGACGGTTACGCTCGCCTGATGATCCTCAAATTTGGGCAGTGCATGTTCTTGCAATCAACCCAACATCTGATGATCAATTCCAATACGAAACCGATAGAGATCGATTTATTGGGCGTGGAAATTCTTTAAAGCACCCCGTTGCTCTTCAACGTGATTTATCAAATACAGAAGGGACTGTCCTTGACCCCATTTTTAGTTTGCGGCGACGTGTTGTGATTGAGCCGGGCAGAAGAGTGCAGCTTTCTTTTGTCACAGCCGCTGCAGATGATCGCACTGCAGCGGTAGCATTGATAGAGAAATACAAAGATATCGGATCAAGTCATCGCGCGATAGAACTTGCTTGGAACTATGCCCAATTGGAATTGCGTCATTTGCGTATTCATCAAGAAGAAGTACAACTCTTTGAAGAACTGGCAAGTCGACTTATTTATCCTCATATTCAATTGCGTTCGGTTGAAGATCGATTACGTAAAAATCGATTGGGGCAATCAGGCTTATGGACGCAAGGAATTTCAGGTGATTTGCCGATAGTGGTTGTCACGGTTAAAGATATTTATGATGTCAATCTTGTTAAGCAACTGCTAATTGCCCATGCTTTTTGGATGTCGCGAGGTCTTAAAGTCGATTTAATGATTTTAAATGAAGAGGAGACGGGTTATCTACAACCTTTGCAAGAGCAATTAAAAAGCCAAATTCAAGCCCATTCTTATCCTAATCAGATGGATAAACCGGGAGGTGTTTTTTTAAGAAATCTTCATCACATTTCTTCGGATCAACTGAATCTGATTTTGAGTTGCGCACACGCTGTTTTAGTTGGATCAAGGGGATTGCTTAGGCAGCAGCTGCTTTCACTTCAGTCTAAAGTGATAGATCTACCCAAGCTAATCATGAATAAAAATCTTAAAGAAGAGCCTTCCAGGCCGCTGCCATTTCTAGAGTTGCCTTATTTTAATGGATTAGGCGGTTATACTCCAGATGGACGTTCCTATGTGATTTATTTGGGACCCAATACAAATACTCCGGCGCCATGGATTAATGTCCTTTCTAATCGGGAATTTGGAATGTTTGTTTCAGAAGCGGGTTTGGGTTGTACGTGGTATGGTAATAGCCAAACAAATCGACTCACTCCATGGAGTAATGATCCATTATTAGATCCTATTTCAGATGCAATTTATATTCGAGATGAAGAAATGGGAAGTGTTTGGACGCCTACTCCGGCTCCTATTAGGGAGTTGGATGCTTACCGGATTTCCCACAGTCAAGGCTTCACAACATTTGAACACAATAGTCATGGGATCAACCAAGAATTATTGGTGTTCATTCCGGTCAATGATGAAGGGGGCCTTCCTTTGAGAATTCAACGCCTCCGTTTAACCAATTATTCATCTCAACGGCGAAAATTGAGTTTAACAGCTTACACAGAATGGGTTTTAGGGGGGGATCGAGAGGCGACCCAAATGCATGTGATCACAGAATGGGATGCACAGAGTCAAGCACTTTTTGCCTATAACCGGTATCATCCCGATTTTGGTGGTCATGTCGCATTTTCATATTCAAGTCGTCCTATCGCTTCCTATTGCGGGGATCGTACAGAATTTATTGGACGTCATGGTTCCCCTTCAGCTCCTGAAGCCCTTCGGAGAAAATCATTATCCGGACATGTTGGCGGCGCTTTGGATCCTTGTTCTGCGCTCCAAGTGCTATTGGAGATCGATCCTGGAAAAGAAGAAGAGGTTGTTTTTATCATGGGTTATGCCTCTGATTTTGACGCAGCCCGTCAATTGATATCGCAATCGCGAATGCCTGAAAAAGTCGCTCAATTTTTTTCCCATACACAATGCTGGTGGGATAAAACTCTTAACATTATCCAAATTGATATTCCCGATCAGGCGATGAATTTTTCAATGAACAGATGGCTCATTTATCAAGACCTCAGTTGCCGCTTCTGGGGAAGAACTGCCTTTTACCAATCAAGCGGTGCTTACGGTTTTCGAGATCAGCTTCAAGATAGTATGGCACTTGTTTACTCAGTTCCACAAATTGCCAGGGAATATATCCTTAAAGCTGCATCGCGACAGTTTTCCGAAGGGGATGTGCAACACTGGTGGCATCCGCAATCAGGAGCCGGAATCAGAAGTCGTTGTTCAGACGATTTCTTATGGCTCCCATTTGCAACAGCCCATTACGTGCGTATTACCGCAGATGTGGGAATTCTTGAGGAGCAGATCTCATTTTTAAAAGGTGTTAAGCTTGCTGATGATCAAGAAGAGGTGTTTCAAGTCCCTGATATCTCCAAAGAAACCGCCTCATTATTGGAACATTGCCGCAGAGCTGTAAATAAAGGACGGACTGCAGGAGCTCATGGTTTGCCTTTAATTGGAACGGGTGATTGGAATGATGGAATGAATCTTGTTGGGATAGAAGGAAAGGGGGAGAGTGTATGGCTTGCTTGGTTTTTCATACATGTCATGAACGATTTTGCTGATCTTCTGATGTTTAGCCGTAGTGATCAAGAGGCGCAAGACGCTTTTCGATCAGAGGCTAAACGACTTGTAAAAGTTGTAGAAGAAACGGCGTGGGATGGTGCTTGGTATCGTCGTGCTTATTTTGATGATGGAACTGCGTTGGGTTCAAAGGAGAATCATGAAGCCTTTATTGATTCATTGCCTCAATCATGGGCCGTGATGACGGGTCTTGCAAATCCTGAGAGGGTTGCCATGGCGCTCAATTCCGTTGAAGAATATCTTGTCAATGATAAGGATCATCTTGTTTTATTACTCGCACCACCTTTTGATAAAATGCCTTTGAACCCAGGTTATATAAAAGGATACCCTCCAGGAGTTAGAGAAAATGGAGGGCAATATACGCATGGAGCCGCGTGGCTAGCTCTTGCCTATGCAAGGACAGGTAATGGAGATCGAGCTGTCGAATTATTGAAAATGATGTCTCCGATTTTGCATACTCCAACCCAAGAGGCGAATAATCTTTATAAAGTCGAGCCTTATGTGATTGCAGCGGATATTTACGCTCTTAAAAATCAAGTTGGCCGCGGTGGTTGGACCTGGTACACCGGATCTGCTAGCTGGATTTATCGGGTATGGTTAGAGGAAATTCTTGGCTTTACATTAAGAGGCCCCACCTTATCATTCAATTGTTCGATTCCAAAAGAATGGGACCAATTTAAGTTAGAGTATCGTTATAAAACTTCTCATTATGCGATCACGGTGACAAACCCCTATCATTTGAATAGGGGACATCCTACCATCACTTTGGATGGACTGTTGCTTTCCTCGCTAGACATTCCACTTTTTGATGATGGAGGTCAACATCAGGTCAGTATTGTTCTGGAACCTTTTGTTTAGATTGCTCTAGGGTGTGTCATCAATTGCTAATCGCCCTCTATTCAAGATGAACTTGAATAAAGGGCGATTATCAATTGATGACACGCCCTAAATTCCTTCAATCAGAAGCGGCTCTTTTCCTTCAGCTTTCAGTTCTTGATTGGCTTTTTCCAGGAGTTCTTTTCCAGCAAAGACAATAGCGCTTCCTTTGTCCATATTTGGGACAATAATCCGTTTTACTGCATCAATGACCTCTTCACATGTTAATGATAGAAGCTGATGTCTGAATGTTTGCCGAATGTCGAGTGTACGCCCTTCCCTCCACCAACTGTAGGCGATTTCGGCTCGATTCCCCGGAGAAATAGGGGAATCCAAGGTTTGGATCATCTCAAATTTCGCTTCTTCTAACTCGGCTTCACCGAAATGACCATCCATGACATTTTGAACAGCTTCTTCGAATGCCTGAAATGTTGACACAATATTTGGATCGCGATACGAATAAAAATAAAAATGTCCAGACATCGGATTGCTAGCTGCTCCTCCTCCGTAGGCCCCCCCTTGTTCGCGGATTTTTGGGTGGAGGGTTAGATTGTTAAAGAGGAAAGCCGCAATATTGAGTGCCGGCGAGTCAGGATGGGTGTAGTAGACCGTTGGAAACACTTTGCCAATAAAAGCGACTGGAGATGCAATCAATCGTCCTTGAGATGGAACGGGAACAACCGGAATCTCTCCTTTCCAAGCAGAGGCCTGATGTGTTCTGATCTCTTGAAGTCCGTAAAATCCATGTGTTGTTAACTCATTGTACATCGCAGGATCGCAGCTGATCACCAAGTGAGGATCGCTCAAACAAGTGACTTTTTCTTGTATCTCCTGGAGTTTTGTGAGGACTTCGCAAGAATGAAGATCAAAATCTTTGACAATCTCTCGAATTTTGCAAAAATAATTCAAACCATAAAAATCATTTCCTATCCTAGAGGCTTTGTTGAGAGCACTTGCAGATAAATTAACCGCATATTTCAGGGCGCTTTGACTTAAGGACGCTTCCATTCCTGTAAAATGTTTAAACAAAATTTCTTTTAAACGTTCAGCATCATTAAGTTGCGCAGAAGAGGCTGTCTCTTGCAAGAGAGAGAAAAGTTTTGGTGCTTTGCGGTGGAGAGCTTTACCTCGCAAATGAAATGTTGTAGAGAATGCATCATATTGATTTGCTTGTAAATGTAGACTGATTCCTGCGCCCACTCCTCCTGTATTTCCTTGGATAAATTCTAAATTTTCTTGATAGGAGCGATTCGCGCAGCCCACTTGTGTTAGGATGACAGAAAATAGACGCAGGTAAGGAAGGTCTTCTTCTCTAAGATGGGGGAGGTTGAAAATAAGATCGGCATACACAATGTCGTTGGTGAAAACATTGTGATGAAAAGCAGTCAATTCGCCCACTTTTTCTTGAAAGAGGGGGTAATCATGTGCCCCAATGGGGATATCGCTTAAAGACACTTTTGGTAAAACCTCAATGTCTTTTTCCTCTTGCATTTTTTGAAATTCAGCCAATTCTTGAGCTTGTTTGAGAAGGGTGTTTGTTTGGGACGGATCAAGGGAATGTTTGATTTTTTCTAACGCTTCTTTCTCTTCGCTAGCCTCTCTTTCTGCCTGATGAGGATCAGGCCTCATGATAATCCGCACAAAGTGAGGATTATCAAGCAGGTATTTGTCGATGAGATCGCTAAAATAACGGGGCTTTAATAGAATCGTTTGACGTAAGTGATCGAATAAGGAATGGATTTTTATTCCTTCAACAGGATCTGCTCCATGCTGTTTTAGAAGTGCTGAGCGCATAAAAAGAGAGAGACCGAAGGGAGTGTGATCTCCTGTAATTTCAGTACGGTGGAATTCGAGTTGATGGATCGCATTTTCAATAAGATGAAACGGAATTCCCCCTTGAGAGATTTTTTTAAGCGTCTCTTTCAGAATATGTTCTAAATCGTCTGCAGATTCGGGGTCGCATCCTTTTAGTGTCAATCCCCAAGGAATCTCATTTAATTCGACATCAATAAAAGTGTGGGCTTGTTTGCATAAGCCCGATTTTAATAATGCAAGTTTAAGAGGGGATGCGTCCGTCTCCATTAAGACAATGTCTAAAATGTTAAGAGCCAGAGCCTCTTGCTGTTCGAGGATATGGCAAGTGAGCCATCCGAATGCGATGAGTGTTTTTCCTTTGATCTCCTCTTCAGGCGCAATTGGGTAGGCAAATTCGCGATAGACAGGTTCTTTAAAACGGGGTTGTAAAGGAACGGGGGGAAGAGGAGGGAGTTTTTTCGCATCTTTTAAGGCATGTTCTGTAATAAAGTCCAAGTGTTTTTCTAGCGCCATATTTCCATAGAAAAAAAAGAGGCAGCGGCTTGGATGATAATAGAGTTGGTGAAATTCTTTTAATTCCTCATAAGAGAGCTCTGCAATATGTTTAGGGTCTCCACCCGAGTTGTATCCATATGTGATGTTGGGAAACAATGCCGAATTAATCGCTTCCGAGAGTCGAGCTGTTGCCGAAGATAAAGCACCTTTCATTTCATTATAGACAATGCCTTTTAATTCAAGCGGCGAAGAGGGATCTGATGGTTGACTAAATTCTAAGCGATGCCCTTCTTGCAAAAAACTAAAGAAATTCAGGTTGGGGCGGAAAACAGCGTCCAGATAGACTTCTAATAGATTATAAAAATCTTTGCGCACTTGTGAAGCTGCGGGGTAGCATGTAAAATCTGCTCCGGTCAGTGCATTCATAAAGGTATTTAAGCTCCGCCTATTCATGGCAAAGAATGGATCTTTGATGGGGAACTTTTCTGATCCGCATAGCACGGTGTGCTCAAGGACATGCGCGACGCCATTGCAATTATAAGGAAGTGTTTGAAAGGAGAGGCAAAAAAAATTTTCAGGATCTTGATTTCCTATGTGCATGATCTGTGCGCCGCTTGGTTCATGGATCAGCTCTGTTAGATGGCATTGAAGCTCTGGAATTTCTGTTGATTTGATGAGTTTGAATTCACGGTAGAGCTGTCCAACAGATCGCAGTTGCGACGACTGATTTTTCATCGGGAGTGTCCTTTTTAGCAGAGGTCTATTCTTTGAAACAATGCCTGAGAATGACAACTATTTTTAAATGGTTGTCATCCGCAGAGAATTTGGCTTTATGTGTTAAAATTGACTTTATTTACTCTATTGATGCTTAAAGTCAGTGGAAAGTGTTCGTTCAAATTTAACTCATAGAGGCAACTGTTGGCAACTCTTTTTCTCGTTGATCAAAGATTTTGAACAGGTTCTAAGGTGAGTTAAAAACGGAAAAGAAATGATGGATCTACCCTTGTCTCGTTTTTAATACTTGTGTGACAAATGTCCTTGATGCAGCGAAAATAAGGATTGTCTTTTGAGACAAATCCTTTTTTTGTTTTATGGTTTTTGCCCCGATAAATCTCTTTTGTCTCAAGGTTGTGTATAAGATCGAGGGCTTCTTCAGCAGTTAAGTCACCTTTTGCAACTTTTTTGCATATTTTTTGCTGAAGTTGATACAAGTCGACCTTGGATATTGGGTACTCTTTATTTAGGTTAAATGAAAGGACAACAGGCTCATTTCCTAATAAAAATTCCACAACTCCAGCAGTATAAGATTGCCGATTTTGAACGAACCGGCCGAAAAATCCGGTTGAACGATTGCTGAATTTAACCGTTACCGGCTCTTTTTTATCAGGATCTGAATCGAGAAAAACACGAGGACCATTTAACAGATGATCCATTGTATCAAAAATGGCGTCTCTATTGTGAACAATTTTAGCTCCACTAACAGCTCCTATGGCAGCCCCCATCGCTCCAGCCGTAGATCCCAAGGCTGCTCCTGGGCACGCTCCTAAATAAAAGCTGAACATTCCGATATTATCACAACATCTTTTTTTTGCTTCTTCTAAGTCGCTAATTAATTCTTCTAGAAGTTTTCGGATAGCTTGATTATTTTGTTCAATCCGGTCGAGTTTTTCTTTAATCTGATGCATTTCTTTTTCACTCTCTTTTTCGCAAACAGAAAGCGCTTCGACCATTTTGATTGTCAGCAGTGCCTGATTTATTGCAAGTCCAGCTGTCGTTTGAGCCTCTGATTCGATATGACGCCCCCTTTCAAGACACTCAGTTCCTAATCGAATCGATTCATTTCCTTCATTCATGAGCGATTGAGCCGACCGGCACATGTGATCAACGCTTTGTAAAATTGTCACAAATTGCGCGACTTTTTCTTTGTCGCTGATATCGGGATTTTCCGCTAACGATTTTAGAGAATTGAGGCTGGTTAATGCCTGATTAAACGCCTCGTTTGAAGATCTTATTACATCCTCTCCTTTTTCGAATAAATGTTTGGCATTCGAAAACTCTTCATCCGCTTTTTTATATAGAGGGAAGAGCTCTTCTTCGAAATTAAGGAGCTCTTGCCCATGTTTGACGCAAGTCGATTTGATCTGGCCCATTCTGTCGTGCATCTTTGCCATGTTGCTTTCAATGCTAGACAATTTTAACTGGATCTCTCGAAAAGAGGAGGTGTTTGCTTCCTCTAAAGTCTGGATCATCCCGACTCCTGCGCTTGCATCATTCAATAAAGAGATGAAATGATTTTTTGAATTGATGTCGTACAATACGTCCATGAGTTGTTTTGCACCAACAGCAGCGACTAAAGTCCCTTTGACATATTTGCCTTCAGAGAATTCTTTTGCACCTGCGGCAATCGTCATGCCTGAGGTGAAGAGTCGAGATCCATGATGAGAAGCAATTTCATAAGCCTTTTTCAAGGCTAGGGCAGTATGATAGATTCCCTCTATTTTTTGAGAAAGACCACCTCCTATTGTTTTATTTTCAAATAAAATACCCCTTGTTTCATCTGTCTGAAAAGAGGGATTAGCGTCTAAATCAATGAGTGGATTGAAATTATTCATTATCATATGTTTATTTTACTTTTTTATTTAAAGAAGAGAAGATTATACAACGACATTTAAGAATGGGGTTTTAAATTTGAAAACAGGCTGTTAGGGCGTGTCATCAATTGCTAATCGCCTTTATTCAACATGATTTCTCAAGCGGATCCCTAGGAGATAAATTTCATTGATTTCGAACAGAAGACTTTATCACGAGCTTATTAAGGGGATATAAAGAAAAATGATGTGAGTGAAGAGCTGAGATGTTTTTTTTGAGCCTATCTGGGGTTTTTCAAGCATATGCAATTTTTATTTTTTGCATCATATCGATTTAAAGTTGATTTGTGCATAATCATCTATGGTCAAGCCCCGGAATGAAAAAAACAAACGCGGGGCATGAGTGGAACATCAATTTCAATCAACATAACGCCGGTTTTCCAGGTCTTTCATGGATGAAAAAAAATTAAAGAAAATTGCACTTTTACCCAATGTGGTGACCGCCTTCGGTCTTTCTTGTGGATTATTTGTCATTTTTAAGATGACGATGACAGGATTTGGAGAGGCTAACAACCAGGTTTTAATGGAAGTCACCGCCATTTTACTTCTGGCCGCTTTTGCTGATTTGCTTGATGGGGCGATTGCAAGAGCGATTAAAGCAGAAAGCTTATTTGGGGGGTTTTTTGATACTCTTGCAGATGCAATTTCATTCGGTGTTGCTCCTTCAGTGATCATTTTAAAAACGTTATCCATTCTTCCCGGGACTAAGCTTTCTTTTTTGGCGATGATGGCAGCGCTGATTTTTTCGATTTGCGGAGTTTTGCGCTTAGTTCGCTATAATGTGACCGCATTAGCGGCAAAAAGTGATGTCGATCTAGCAAAAGCGCATCAAAAACATTTTACAGGGCTTCCGATTCCTGCTGCTGCAGCATCAGCCGTCTCTTTAAATCTCTTCCTTTTTTCGGATCATTTTATCTCTTTTTTTCCTCTTTCCCAATCGATCCATGCATGGGTTTTATCAATTGCGTTAATTTTGCTGGGATACTGCATGATTAGCCGCTGGAAATTTCCAAGCATTAAAACACTCGAAATTCGAGTGGCTTCATTTCGTGTCGTGTTTTTCACCGTCCTTGCAGCTGTTTTGATTTTTTATGGTGTTTTGCACTATTTTCCCTTGGTCTTTATGGTCCTTTCTTGGAGTTACGTCTTTATTGCGTGGACATTCGCCATTATCCGGAAAATCGCCGGGGGAAAATCAAAAACGTTGGAAGAATTTGAGCCCGATCCAGATGATTTAGAGGATGATTTTCACCATGAGAGTCTCTAGTGTCTACCGATCGTCATTCTCTTTATTTCTTAGGAAGTCAAGGTGATTCGCCTTTACTCAAACGTTATGTCTCTCTCATTGAGCAGTGTAAGGAAGAGGGGGATTTCCTCTCTTTTGATTCGCTATCAGATGAGCTTTCCTGCTATGGGAGAGACGCGCAACCCCTCTATGATCGATTCCCTTTGCTCGTCTTTCGTCCTTATGCCCCATCTAATATTGCCCCTTTTATTCGTTTTTGCCACGAGATGGACATTCCTGTGGCTGTTCGCTGTGGTGGAACGGGCTTATCAGGAGGTTGCATTCCAAGCAAAGAGGGGATCATCTTACTCACAGGGCATCTGAAGAAAATAAAAGAGTATGATAAAGAAAAAGGATTGCTCTCTTTAGAACCCGGCGTCACTCCTCGCCAAATTCATCATCTTGTTAGAAATGATGGCTGGTATTTCCCTCTTTCAATGTCAACAGAAGGTGTTGCGGGAATCGCAGGTTGCCTGAATTGCCATGCAAGAGGTTATCATCAACAACACCAATGTCTATATGATGGAATTGAAAATGTGACGTTAGTCAATGGCTTTGGAAAAGTCTTCGATGTTCCCGTTCCCTTTGTTTGCGGCTCAGAGGGGATGTGGGGGGTGATCATAGAGATTAGGATGGCGCTGAAGAAGCTGCCGGAGAGCACTCTCTATTTTAGTTTTCAAGGTTCTTGGAATCAGATTTTAGAGCGCTTTTCTTCTATCCGAGCGATTCATCCCTTAAAGGCGGCAGTTTGGTTTAATGACTATTTTTATTTTAAGTTAGAGGGGGAAAGATGGCGGATCGGCAGTGCCGCTGCCTCTCTTCAAAAATCGCTGCCCGCCCTCTTCTTAAGCGACACTTCATTAGAAACGATCAGTCATTCTTTTCGTGCAACAAAACGCCATTTTTGCGTGATTAGCACTCATTTGCGATCGGATCAATTGCAAAAGGGTGCTGAATTTGCAATGCAGCTAGCTGCAGAATGTCAATTGGACGTGATGAAAATGGCCGATCTATTAGCGGGAACTCTGCATCTGATCTTGGAAAGTGAAGAGGCCCTCCATCTTTTTGCAAAAAAAATAGAGGATTACTTGGTTTTATGGACAGATTTTGTCGATAAAGAAGAAGGCATCATCGCGGGGACGCACGGTGTGGGAATGGTGTTTTGCCATTATATGACCCCATTTTGGAGTGAAGAATCATTAAGGTTTTTACGTCACCTCCAAACGAAGATGGATCCAAAAAGACTGTTTGGAAGAGAGACCTTTTTTCCCGTCGTTGGCAAAAGTCTTGAAAAAGTGAGGGATGATGGTTGAGAGGCGATCTTCCTTATTGATTAAAGAAATTCCATCAGCTGTAACTCCTTGGGCGCAGGTCAATGAATTATTATCAAGTCAAGAGCGTTTTTCTGTTGAATGCAATGGATCCCAACGGTATCTGCTCACACCCAAGCATTCCTCTCAATTGGCGGCTTTATTTTATTTTTTTCGGCAACACCATCTTTCCTTTTCTATTCAAGGAAGGGAGGGGGATCCTTGCGACTTGAATCCTCAAGCGCCCATCATTTCAACGCGGGGATTTTCACACATCCAGTGGTATCCTGAAGGCATTGTGGAGATAGGAGGAGGGTGTCCGCTTGATCGTCTTCATCAATTTTTATTCGAATTCAAAGAGGAAACGCCCTTAGAAGAGGCTCCGTTTTGCTCATCCAAACGAGCCGTTGGCGATCTGATTTTATCGGGAAATATCACCGGCTTAAGTTATCGTCAAGAAGCGTGTCCCCAAACATTGAAGGGCTTAGAGCTTGTCACATGGGAGGGGGCTCAATTGGTTTGGGGGGGGATTCAAAAAGGATGTAGAGCGGGACCTTGTTTGCATCAATTAATCATTGGATTAGGATCAGTTCCGGCAGTGATCACTAAAATGATTTTCAAAACATTTCCGACTCCGGAAAAGCGATTGAGAATGGCGTGGATGTTTGCCCGGATGGAACCATTATTGCAGCAGTTAAATGAGTTAAAAAGATTTGCAAGCTCTTGGGAATCTTTAGATATTGTATTATCAGGGGACTTATCTGCCCAATCCTTTATCTTTGCTCAAATTTCGGGATCCCAAGAAGAAATGGAGCAATTTTCTTTACAATGTCCCCGTTTTGCTCAGGCGAGCCTTCAAGGAGAGAAACAGAGGGTGAGAACATTTTTGTTAGATCAGCAGTTAAAAGGGTATCGCTCTGATAAACATCAGCTTGTGAAACCGGGTGATTATCTTTGGATAGAGGAACAAGGAGGAAAAGCGTGGGGATTGACAAAGGAGTCTTTTTTAAATGATTCAAGGATGTCTGAATGGAAAGAATTGTTTCTGCAAGGATTTGACATCCAATGAATGAACTGGAGCTGAGTCAAAAACTTCAGTTGCTTGATGAACTGCAATCTCCTTGTACCTATTGCGGTCTGTGTTCTGAGGGTTGCGCTACCTTTCAAGCGACCGGCTGGGAGCATGAGTCGCCAAGAGGTCGTTTACTGATCGCCTCTCGTTTTTTGCATGGGCAGATTGAGCCCAATTCCGATGCTTTATCGACATTTGATCGTTGCCTGGGCTGTCGAGCTTGCGAATCTTTATGTCCGCAACATGTTCAGTATCATCAAGTTCGCCAAGTTGTCCAAGAGCTTCGAAGGGATTTAAAATCGATTGTTTCAGTTGGAAATCACCGATCTTTAGAATCAAAAGGAAAAGGCACTCAAAGCCAAAGCCAATGGTCAAAAGCCCCCTCTTCTTCTATGACATCGGCCCTTTATCACCAATGGATCAAGTTCGCATCCCGCGTAGGAAGCAAGTGGTGGCGCTATTATGGGGCAAAATGGTTGAAAATACCCCAAACTGATATTCGAGCGGTTAAAAGTTTTTCGAGCAAATCCAAAAACCTCACAAGTGCTCAATCATTGCCTACCAGGCCAGCGGTTTTGGTGGTGTGTTGTATGCAAGATCTTTTTCAGCATCAAGCCATAGAGGAGGCGATTGCATGTGTCAAGAAGTTGGGTGAAGAGATCGGTGTCGATTGGAGGCAACCTTGCTGTGGAGCGATATTTAATCGCTTAGTCGAAGGGGGCGAAGAAAGCATCTGTTATCCTCACGAGCAAAAAAAGGCTTTGCATTTGCAAACCAAAACAAAGCGCTCTTTTATGGAATGGATCGGCCCTTCTGCCTATTTTTTGTCAAGGGGATGCCAATGTTCTATTTCGAAGGAGGAAGGGAGGGGAAGAGATCTCTATGAGTGGATGGAACACCTCTTGATTCAAAAAAAGTTGGCTCTCCAACTCCCAGTCGATCGACTTGTTTACTACCAACCGTATTGTAGATCTCAAAAAAATGATCAAGATAGCATTTTGAGGCTTTTAAAGCGGATTAAAAGACTAACTGTCAATGAAATGGCATATCCGCTTTCTTGCTGCGGTGGATATTGCGGGGAGAGTGTTTTGCACGAAGCACATGCAAAAAAAATGGCAGAAGAGAAGCTTCACTCTCTTCCTTGCGGGGCAACACTTGTTGTAGCCAGTCCCGATTGCTGGAGTTTATTTCAATCTTTTGCTGGCAGCAAAGAGTGGGTTGTCTGCTATCCGAGCAGCATTCTCATGGAGGCGCAACTATTGCCTATCAATGCAGAGATCTAATCTCTTTTTTTTGGGTGAAAATAGGCAATAACCAACAGCCCAAGCGGTCAACCACATCACCAAAGCCGAAGCGAGGGTGTCTGAAAGAAAATGGCCTCCTTGTGCAATTCTTGTAAAGCTCAATAATATTCCCAACGTTAAAGCCAATCCAAATCCTAATCTGCTCATCAGGCGAGATCGATAAACTTTGCCTAAAATCGCCACTGCAAAAAAATAATAACCAAGGGAGGTGTGGCCGGAAGCAAATGATTTTAAAGATTCAAGCCGATTACCGATGTTTGGCTCATAGTAAGCGCGAAAGGGGAGGGTTCCTCCAAATTCTGTGACTTGTCGAGGCCTTGGGCGTCCCCAGTGATCTTTTAAAAGAGCATGAACAATGAGGCCTGCTCCTACGCTAAAAGTCAATAAGAGGTGAAGCGCAGGTTTGCGCCAAGCGCGATAGGAGGGTTTAAAAGAGAGGGCAAGTCCGATAAAAGCGAGAATTGTTAAAGCCCAAGCGGGGATAAGGCCGTAAATATAGATCCAATCAAGGAGTTGATGCGAAGTGAAAGAGCCATTTTTGAAAAAAAAATGGCTCGCTTGTAAATCTAATTCTTTAGACCAGGGAGTATAGAGTGTCCAAAAAAAAGTCGGAAGGAAGACTCCTTTGAAAAGCGAAATAGGAAAATAAACAGATGGCCTGATTTTCATAAAAAATGAAACCTATTCTCAATTTTTTCAAAATTTTTGGAAATTAGACATGATAGACTCTTTCTATCAACCTCGAGGCTTTAACACACCTGAGAAGGTCTCTATAAAATCCGATCGGCCGCAAAATATGGTCGAGTGACTGTGCTTTGATACATCGTCTATTTTATCACATCAATCAGTGGATCCGATTTTATAGACACCCTCTTATCTTTTCCAATCCTTTTTTTGAAAGTTGTTTTTTTTATTTAGATATAATCATTGTTTTGATATTTTAAAAAAATGAAATAAGTTTGTTTTTTTTGTTACAATAAATTTTTTTTTTAATTATTTTATTCTTTTTTAGGTGATTTCATGAATTTTATTTATTCTTTACCGTCGATGGGTTATAACTATTTCACTCAAAGCTCGATTCATTTGAATGTGCATCAGATGCTACTGAATTGCGCAAATTTGCCGATAAATGAGCAATTAAAAAATGATTTGTTAAGTTTGGTCAATCTTTCCAAAGATGTGATTTATCATGATGTTATGACACAGAATCCTCACATTGAAACATTTATTAAACTTTTGCAAACAAACGATCTAGATGTTCTGCACTCTGTTGTCGATATCATGTTAAATCTTTCAGAAAATCAACAGATTCATCCCAATCTTTTAAGAGACGCAAGAATCGTCTTTAGGTTATCAGAACTCTTAACAGATGAAATTTCTGACATCCAGAAGAACCTGATTGCTATCATGTGTAATTTGGGTGAAAACAATCAAACCATTTTTCAAACAGACAATTTTAAGAGGTGGATAGCCACGATCATCTGTGCTACGATGCACCCAGATACTGCGATTTGTCATCGTGTTCAACATCTTCTCAACCTTTTTCCTATTGAACCGACAACATTCTACACAAGAAGCACAACCAAAAGGTGTGCGTTTTTGCTAAGTTATTTATCTGGTCCGGTGAATAAAACGAACAAGCCATCATCGCAAGGTACCGCGATTCATCTATTAGGGAACCTCTTAAGCGTCGACTCTCTAAAGGAAACAACAATGATGGGGCACCATAAATTAAGCTTTGTTTCATCTTTACATTCGATTTTATTGGAATATGCTCAAATCAACAGTGATGAATATCATCTTAATAATAAGGTACACGATGTGATAAAAATACTATTAGTATTATCAAAAGATGTTGATTGCAGAAATAAAATGGCTGAATTGAATCTTATTGAGTCCTTATTGTTATTTACTCGCATCCAACCCTTTAAATCAAACATGACAAGTCCCGGTTCGTCTATTTTAAAAAAGATAGAAAATTGTATTGTGAGTCTATTGAAAGAGTTTTCAATTGAACAAAACAGACAAGTAGAACTCGCTAATATTCCTGGCATATTAGATTATCTTGCCAATGCGTTAAGCTGCTCATCATCCAATTCTCATAAAGATGCTGCAACAACTCTTATTCATCTTGCTAAAAATCAAAATAGTATTTGGATAGTCTTAAACAATCCACTAATATTTGGGTTGCTAACAAGGGAGCTATATGATCATGAGTTTCGTCCAGATATTTTAAATCTCATGGAGGTATTGAGCTTAGAATCCATCGCACAAGTTCAGATTGCAAGGGAAATTGGGGCAATTTACACTCTCCTCTATTTTTTGGATAAAAAGTATCTTTTTTCTGATGTTCAAGAGAAGAGTTTGATTGCATTAGCTGAACTTACGCGTGAGGATCATTACGCTCATCAAATTTTCCTCGATGAACCTTCTGTCATTATAAGACGTAATTGTTATATGAGAATCATTAACCAGTTAATTCAACCATTACGTGATGAAAAGATGGTCATTCAACAACATGTACTGCAAATCCTTTCCAATCTTTTGCGATTCGAGTTTTGCCGTAAGCATATTCGCAACGATTGCCCCTCTGTCACTCATGTGTTAACTTTTTTTACACATCATCCTGATTACCAATTGCATCGTATTGCTCATCAAGGGATGTTGAATTTTGGCAACGGTTTCGTAAATATAGCGGCTAAAGAAAAGGTCTGGACCGAGGATGAGTGGTTTAGTAAGAAACAACGGTTGGTAGATTATCTTGATCTAGACGTTCAAAAGCAATGGGACCACCAGTTTCTTTGTAACAGGCGATAGGGCCCAGACAGTTACCCAGTCAGGTCATCATGAAATCGACCTGACTGTGATTGCCTATCCTAATAACCTTTGGCTGAGTCTAGGGCGTGTCATCAATTGATAAATTCACCTTATGCCCAGGGATGATCCAAAGATTGGCGCCCTATTTTTTTTATTCATACGATCAAGATACGAGAAAAAAGAGGTGGGGGAATCCGAATTTTTATGCAATAATTACAAAAGACCTATGGAGCAATATTATTCTATGTTATGTTATACATAAATAAATCCAATTCTTGGATGTATTTGTTTATATGAACGTATTCGGGTAAAATCAGATTCTAGGAAATCTTTTTCCTTCTATCTGTCGAATTTAATATTAGTGAAAAGGTCTTAACGCTGATGTCGCATGGAAATATTGAATTTGAAAAAGAGCAGGCATTAAAATTTTCAGGTGAGCAGGGTTTTTTTGATAGAAGCCAAACGATTCGGTATGCCATCTTCCTTCTTTTTGCTGTGACCCTTTTTGCTTACCTCCATTTTCGTGATGTTCAAGTGGATATCCCGGAACTCAACACGATTGCTCCTAATTACGTTGTCTCGCAAGTCGATTTTAATTTTCCTGATGATGAAGCAACGGTTATCATGCGTCAAGATGCTTTACGAGATGTAGGAAAAATTTATCTGATTTCTCCAAAAGATATTCAACAAAAAATTCTTGAATTTGATAACTTTATTCTTTACAACCAAGCCTGGCATGAAAAATCGCAAGACGGCGTTTTCCAAGAGTTTTATCGCGCCTCGGAAACAATGCAAAAAGCATTATCTCAACTGCGTTTCACCGATGCTCACACGCTCGATAAAATGAAGGGATTGGGATTTCCCACGCAAAGCTATCTTCTCTATGCTCCTAATACGTTGTTTGAACAGTCGTTACTTCCCGGCTATATATGGGAAGATGTAAGAAAAAAACACTTTCCTACAACCAATTTTGACTCCTTAGTGACAGCTTTAATTGTCGAGTTTTTTAAGCATAGCCATTGGCATATCGAAGAAGATAGTTCTACCCAGCGCCTTTTGCGCAAGCGGGTTCAGGCTGAAGTGCCCGAGAACACGACCCGTGTTAATGCAGGAAATCGGGTATTAGATCAAGGAGACAGAGTGACGGCACGGCATGTCGCGATGCTAGAATCGATGAAAGAGGCTTTACGAGATAGCCGCCATCTTTCGTCTCCGGCGACCTTATTTGGGTCGTTGATTTTAACGATTCTGTTGCTCGGCATTTTCATCGGGTATTTTAACGTCAATTTCCCCTATTTACTGGCTTCAAATCGAAAGCTTTTGTTGCTCGTTACCATTCTTATCATGACCATGGGCCTGTTTAAATTAACTGAGTTTTTTATTTTAAATTCTAAAAGCAGTATGGCGGAGACTTTTCGCTATCCCCTATTAGTCCCTCTGTCCGCTATTCTCATTTGTAGTCTCCTAAGTCCAAGCATAGCCGCTTTTTCTTGCGGTTTTTTAGCGATTGTCTCAGCTTTTGCATTGGCTTTCCAATGGGAGGGGTTTCTTCTGATTAATCTTAGCGCTTCAATTGTTGCCATTTTAAGTACCCACTCTTTACGCCGCCGAAAAGAAATTTTTATTGTCTGCTTAAAAGCGTGGCTATCTGCCACGGTTGCCATCATGGCTTTTCACTTATATACGAACCATCTCAATTATTGGCCCATTTTTACCGATATCGTGAGCGCTTGTTTTTTTATGCTGTCAACAGCTGTTCTCGTTGTCGGACTTTTGCCCTTGCTTGAAACCGGTTTTAAAATTATGACCGATGTTTCCTTAATGGAGTATATGGATCCCAATAACGATTTGCTTCGTCGCTTAACTATCGAAGCACCAGGGACTTATCAGCATTCGGTTGTTGTGGGAAATTTAGCCGAAGTAGCAGCTTCTGCCATTGGAGGCAATGGTCTATTTTGTCGAGTCGCCACCCTTTATCACGACATTGGCAAAATCTTAACTTCTCAATATTTTACTGAAAATCAATTAGGAGAGGTGAATATTCACCAGTTGCTCACCCCTGAAGAATCCGCTCAAGTGATTATGGCTCACGTCTCTGAAGGAGTTCTACTCGGCCATGAGGCAGGGTTGCCGGAGCCCATCATCGACATCATCAAAGAACATCACGGGACAACCCTTGTTTACTATTTTTATTGTAAACAGGTGGAGAAGATGGGGGGAGAAAAAAATAAAGTCGATGAACGAGAATTTCGTTATGCAGGTCCTAAGCCTCGCTCCAAAGAGTCGGCGATCATCATGATTTCTGATTCATTCGAAGCAGCCTCCCGTTCTCTTGACCAGGTGAATGAAGAGAGTTTAACTACCCTTGTGGAACGGATTGTCCGTGAAAAAGTTGATGATGGGCAATTTGATCAGTGTCTTCTTACATTTGAAGATCTCTCCATTGTGAAGCGGGTCCTTGTCAAGACGTTGCTGGCTGCCGGTCATTCTAGGGTCAAATATCCAACAGCTGAAAGAAAAACCTTTGTCCAACATGCGGAGGAAACTGTTTGATGAGTGAGTGTGTCGCTCTTATTACAGGGGCAACTTCCGGGATTGGCAAAGCTGTTGCTCAGTTGCTTGGGCGCAAGGGGGTGCATTTAATCTTATCCGGGCGCAATCAAACGGCACTTGAACATCTTTTTACTGCCTTATCCCCAAAAGTTAACGTTCAAACCATTCAAGCTGATTTATCGCGAAGCGATCAGCTCAATGCTTTGATTCATCTCATCCGTGTTCAACGACCCGATCTTATCATTAACAGTGCCGGTTTTGGATTGTATGGGCATGCTTTGAAATACAGCATTGATGAGCAGCTTAACATGTTTGACGTCAATGCAAGAGCTGTTTTAAAGATCACTCTTGAGGCTGGCCAAGCCCTAATCGCTGCGAAGAAAAAAGGGGTCATCCTCAATATTTCTTCTGCTTGTGCTTTTCATGTCATGCCGAGCATGGCGGTTTATGCAGCCTCAAAAGCTTTTATTACCCAATGCTCTCAAGGTCTTGATTTCGAATTTAAAAGAGATGGAATTCGAGTTTTGACGATGTGTCCCGGGATGGTGGCAACAGATTTTCAGTCTCGAGCCGGTGGACGATTTCAGGAGCAGCACATAGGGGTCATGTCAGCTGAATTTGTTGCTGAAAAAATCTGGAATCAAATAGAAGCACTCAAACCTCTTTCAATCATAGATTGGAAGTATCGCCTAATGACAACGTTTTCCGCTTTAATTCCAACACGTTGGAGAGCGGCTATCGTTGAGCGGGTGATCTCCAAAAGAATCAATCCAAGAACTTTAATAAAAAGTCACAAATGAATCCAAATGAAACACCAATCTCCGCTTTTACCGCTTTTCAATTAGATGAAGCCATATTAAAAGCTTTGGAGAAAATGAATTTTAAAGAACCATCGGCTATTCAATCTCAAACGATTCCATTGATTCAACAAGGAATTGATCTGATCGCCCTTGCTCAAACGGGATCTGGTAAAACGGGGGCTTGTGCCATTCCCGTCTGCAATCGGGTGGACACTCAAAAACCGAGTGTTCAAGCGTTGATTATTGTTCCGACCCGCGAGCTTGCCTTGCAATATGCAACAGAGGCTCAGAAAATTGGGGTTTATAAGGGAGTCAAAGCATTTGCAATTTGCGGAGGCGAAGATCCCTCCTTGCAACAATCTAAACTTAAGAATGGGGTCCAGGTTTTAGTTGCGACTCCGGGGCGGCTGATTGATTTTGTTTATTCACGTCAAATCGATCTGTCTCAAGTTGAAACATTAATTTTGGATGAAGCAGATGAAATGCTAAGTATGGGATTCTATGACGATTTAGAATTCATTATTCAATGCTTAGTTCATCAGCACCAGACGTTATTGTTTTCCGCTACAATGCCCCCAAAAATACGCCAACTAGCAAAACAGCATATGAAGCATCCTCAGGAGATTAATTTAATTCGAGAGAGAACAAGTCCTGAGCTCCTAGAGCATTTATTTGCCTATTGCCCTCCTCATCTAAAGGATGACCGCCTGCTTCATCTGATTGAAGAGAGGCAGCCGGCTCAAGCCATTATTTTTTGTCATTCTCGGTTTCAGGTTGAAAAAGTGTGCCAATTTTTGAAAAGGAGAGTCGATAGCGTTGATTTTCTTCACGCTGGACTTTCTCAAGAGATTCGCTCAATTGTCACGAGTAAATTTCGATCGGGAAAAATTCGCCTATTAGTGGCGACTGATGTCGTTGCGCGCGGACTTGATTTTTCTAACGTAAGTCATGTCTTTATTTATCAATTGCCTTCTGATCCTGATATTTACGTTCATCGATCCGGGCGTACCGGCAGATATGATAAAGCGGGGGTCGTCATTTCATTGGTCACTCAGCGAGAGCTTCCATTGCTTGAGTCTGTCTTACACCAAATTAAGCAAGAGGTCCAATGGATAGGAGAACCCCCTCGGGCTCGCTCTGATGGAGGAGATAGAAAACCTTTTCATTCTCCCCATTCATCCGGACCTAAGCGTCCAAGGGCTTCAAGACCGCCGCAGAGGATTGTGGAAAAAAAGGATTTTTAATTGCCTGAAGATTGTTGTTAATGAGGGTGATGGCTAGGTGTTGAAATAACTGTCCGGCCGGATCATGAGGATAAAGAGCACATGGGGTCCCCTCGTCGCCTCCTTGGCGGATCGAGGGAAAAAGAGGAAAGCTGGCCAACACTTGAGTATGAAACCGTATTGCCAGCTCTTTGCCTTTTCCTTCGCCAAAGATATGAAAGATTTGGTTGGTCCCGGGAACTTCAAATCCAGCCATATTTTCGACAATTCCCCATAAGGGAATCTCCAATTGGTCAAATGCGTTAATCGCTTTTATTGCATCAAGCATTGCGACTTCTTGCGGCGTGCAGACAATTAAACCATGAGATGTGGGGAGCAATTGCGATAAAGAGAGGAGGACATCCCCTGTTCCCGGCGGCAGATCAATAAGAAGAAGGTCTACGTCACCCCAGACAACATTTTCTAGCATCTTTTTTAAGGCACTATGGAGCATGGGGCCTCGCCAAATAATGGAGCGGGCTTCTTCAATAAAAAAACCAAGTGAAATGACTTTGATCCCAAATTTTGAGAAAGGGATGAGTTGGTTTTCTCCTGAGGCAAGCTGTTCGATCGGAGGAGGCAAACGTCTTAATCCAAGCATAATGGGGATCGAAGGGCCATAAAGATCTGCGTCGAGTAGGCCTACCTTCAAACCTTGCTGGGCGATGGCGATGGCGAGATTAACCGCGACGGTTGACTTGCCAACCCCACCTTTGCCCGATCCAATAAAAAGGACCTTAGTTTTTTGATGGATGACCATTGGCTTTTTCTTGGATAGAAAGTTGCTCTTGAATGGTTTCGAGGGGGACAATTGGCGCTTTGTTTCGGATTCCTTCGCAAAAACTGGCTGCTTCTTGCCATTCTTTTGGCGACGTTAAATTTTGAGGCCACCAAGGATATGTTCGACACTGTGTAGGACGAACCGAATAAATGCCGCATTTTTTATCTTTCAAAAAGATGCAATCATAACTTTTCGGTCTCTCCAGAAGAGACATGCGTCCATTGACATATCTGAGGTAAAGCGCGGAAAATTCTCCTCCGGTCATGTTGAGGTGTTTTGCAATCTGTTCGATTTCTTCTTCGTTCACCCAAATATAGCCAGGTGATCCCGTACAGCATTGGCCGCATCCCGTACATTCGAAATGAAGTCCTTGGGCATACCAAGGAGGATTGTCTTGTAAAATCTTAAGCATAGTTCCTTAGTCGTGTAAATCTTTTTCTTTAATGGCTTGTCTGACCCCGGCAACCACAAATAAGATGAGGAAAATCACGCAAATAATTCCCACAACACCTGCTTCAACAAAAAGAGAAAGTAGCATGATTGAAATCCTTGAATGATGACCCCATTTTATGCTAAACATCCTCTGTTGTCAACTGATGCTCTGTCAAATTAGAATCTGTCTTCATATTTTCGATCCTTGACGTTTTGACGCAGCCTAAGATGATTTCTCAAGCGATGTGACCACCCGCTTGGAAACAACTTGAATAAAGGTTTATGATCAATTGATGACACGCCCTAATAAAAAAGCACATTTTACACTCGGTTTATTCCTCCTTCTATTGATTTTTCGTTTGACAATTCAGGCAGATGTAGAATTGTTAAAGCCCGTGATTATCTCAAAGTTGCCGCATCACTTACCAGCGTTCACACAAGGGCTCTCAATTGAAGGGGATTGTCTTTATGAAAGTGTGGGTCTCTATGGCCGTTCCGGTTTACGTCTTATCAATCTTTTTAATGGTGAATTAATACGAAAAGTTTCACTGCCCTCAACGTTTTTTGCTGAAGGAATTGCCGTTTTTCCACATCAGATTATTCAAATTACATGGAAAGAGGAGCTGGCGTTTGTTTATGATCGGGTGGCATTCAATGTGTTGTCGACCCTGTTTTATTCCGGCGAAGGATGGGGGCTTTGTCGTGATGCTGAGACGGTCTGGATGAGCAATGGAACCTCCACTTTAATACAAAGAGAGATTAAAACTTTTTCTGTTTTAAAAACACTTGAAGTGCGTTATCATGGCAAACCTCTTGAAAATTTGAATGATTTAGAACATGTGGGTCATCATCTTTATGCCAATATTTGGCACAAAAATTGGATTGTGCGGATTGATAAATTAACAGGAGATGTGACAGCAGTCATTGATTTATCTTCTCTTTTATCTCATTCAGAAAAAAGGAATTTGAAAGAAGAGGAAGTATTAAATGGAATTGCTTTTCGTCAAAGCACAAACACTTTTTATGTGACAGGCAAAGAATGGCCTTGGATTTTTGAATTGCGTTTTGCTCCCTAACCGGACCGTTAACCGCCGAAAAATCCAAGGTTGAGCTCAAACGGTCAATTAATCTAGGATTTTAATTTTTTATTTATATAATCTTATCAACAAAGTTTTATTATTAATTAAAAACAATAAAAAAACCTTCAAATACGAAAGGAAAGATAATGAAACGTGCTTACTTGTTGATTTTCCTCTCTGTTTGTTCTCTTTGTAGCTCTTGTTGGGGCAATTCCCTCTCTCATTTTCAGCCAATTTTTTGTGAGAAAAACAACCATCAACATCCAAACCGTTTATCAAGCGTTCAATTCCGAGGATGTGCTTCAGCGCAAATCGCACTCTTGGTACATAAAATGAGTTTTAAGGATGGGTATTTACCGCTAAATGATTTTGAAGGGGATTTTTCGATCCCTTATCCTCTGCGAAAAACAATCGGTTCTGATGGTGTTTATCCTGTCAGTGATCTCTTACAACCGAAGCTTCCCCGAAATTTGCGAAAATTTGATCATCCTTTGTTTGCTAATGCCTCGTTAAATTTAAAAGGACTCAATGAATTAAGAATGTCAGGAAGCGCGCAATTTTCTGAAAAAACATTGACTTTAATGATGAATGGTTTTTCAATCGCTCCCGATAAAATCATTGTGATTGATTTAAGAGAAGAATCTCATGGATTTATTAATGGGGAGCCGGTGAGCTGGACAGACGGAAATAATTATGCCAACATTCACAAAACAGAGATCGACATTATAGAGGATGAAGCCCTCCGCTTGAAGCAGGCGCTAGAAAGTAAAAAAATCGTGATTGATCGGATAAAAAAGCCGACTTGTCTGATCGTTGAATCAATCCAAACAGAGGAAGAATTGGTCAAGGAAGCTGGGGCGCGTTATATTCGATTACCGGTGACAGATCATAAAAGACCTTATGACAGAGTCGTCGACGATTTTATACATTTAATTAAACAGATCTCTTGCGACGATTGGATGCATGTTCATTGTAAGGCGGGGAGGGGAAGGACAACGACTTTCTTGACTTTGTTCGATATCGCCAAAAATGGTCGCACCGTCAGTTTGGATGATATTTTAGCAAGACAATTTCTGATTGGAGGAGTTGACTTAACGGAAGTGAATAAAGGTGATCTTCAAAGATCTGAATCCGCTAATGCAAGACTTGAATTTATTCGACAATTCTATCGCTATTGTCAAGAGGTCCCGGATTTTCAAATAGGGTGGTCTCAATGGTTATCCGGGGCGCGATTAGATTAGACTTTTCAAATCCTCTTTTAACCACTCACCTCCCGATGCCTTAGGTAACTTAACAGTATGTGTGTCAAGATGTTTTGTCTTTATCTTTTTTTATTATCCACTTTGTCTTTATCTCCTTTTGCCCTATTCAGCCTCTCTTTATCAGATCTCACTTTAGAGGAAAAAATCGGCCAGCTTTTGATCGTTCACTTTCACGGAGAGGAAGCAAATGATGAGGCTAGGGAACTGATTCAAGATGTTCATGTTGGAGGGGTCATTTATTACAATTGGGCGAATGAATTGAAAAATCCTCAACAGGTTCAACATCTCAGTCAAGGGCTGCAGGCGCTTGCTCAGCGAAGCGCTCACCCTATTCCTCTTTTTATTGCAGTGGATCAGGAGGGGGGGCGTGTGAATCGTTTGAAAAATGGTTTTACTGTTTTCCCGGGGCATTATCCGCTGGGGCGGACTGGAGAATGGGAATGGGGGGAAGAGAGTGCACGGATGATGGCAGAAGAACTTAAAGCTGTTGGGGTCTCGTTGAATCTATCCCCTGTTGTTGATGTTGCAAGTGAACAGGCCAATCCTGTCATTGGAGTTCGCTCATTTAGTTCGGATCCGGTTGAAGTTGCCAAGTGGGGGCGTTGTACATTAAATGGGTATCAGAAGGCGGGTGTCATCGCCACTCTTAAACACTTTCCTGGACATGGAGATGTGAAAGTGGATTCCCATGAAGCATTACCTTTCATCACGAAGCAAAGAGAAGAGCTCAATCAAGTTGAGCTCTATCCATTTCGTTTCCTTGCTTCTCAAGCAGAGGCTATTTTAACCGCTCATTTATTTGTTCCTGCATTAGATCCCGATGAATGTGTCACGTTTTCAAAAAAAGTGATCACCGATCTTTTGAGAAAAGAGTTGAATTTTCAAGGGGTGATCATCACCGATTCCTTAGTGATGGAGGGGGTTTTAAGTCAAAGCTCTACTCTTGAAGACGCTGCATTAAAGAGTTTGCTAGCGGGGCATGATCTCATTCTTCTTGGGGGAAAGCAGCTTATTGGATCGCAAAATGGATTGGAGTGTCGTATAGAGGATGTGAAAAGAATTCATCGTTTTCTTGTCGATGCGACTCAGCGAGGATTGTTATCTGAAGAAAGAATTCATGCGTCTGTTTCTCGTATTTTGGCTTTAAAAGAGAAATATGGATTATTTAAATTCACCCCTTTGTTTCCTTCTGTTTTAGATGAAAAATTGAAAATAAAAACCCACTGTGCGCTTGCAGAGCGTATTGCTTTGCGCTCTTTAGACCTTATCAAAGGCAAAAAAAACATCCCTATACACTTGGATCGCTCTTCTTACTTTATTGTGGCACCAGAAAGCTTGCGCGAGGAATTGACACAGACTGATTGGGGATTGTCCATTCCTTCAGATCAAATCATTTATTTCAAAGGTTTGAATCCAGATTCAGAAACAAATCAAGAGATCATCAAACGGATTAAAAAAGGGGAGGCACATTGCCTTTATTTTTCCTCTAATATTTGGCAATTTCCAGGGCAGCAAGAGCTTTTTTTCATGCTGAGACGCGACGCTTTATCTGTGATTGCTATTGCGACTCGAGATCCTCTTGATGCCCGCTTCCTGGATGAAGCTGATGGGGTTCTTTGTACATTTAGCGCGACTGCTTTTTCCCTTCAAGCAGCTTATGATTTTTTGACTCGCTTTACGCCCAAATAGGGCTCTCAGTGCGTAAGGAGAGTTTTTAGATCAGATACAAAGAAAAATGTCCTTGATTTAGAAAAGCAGCAGCGATAGATTATCCTTTCATTCACTCTATTAGGATCCATCGCAATGACACGCCCTCTCCAACAGTCTGATCATTCTCTTTTTTTAACCTCTTCCGTCCAAGAAGCTTTAAATCGCCGCCCTCGTCGTAATCGGCAGACTGCTGCCATTCGCGGCCTTGTTCAAGAAACCCATTTACACCCAAGCCAGCTTGTTTCCCCACTTTTTATTGTTGAAGGGAAAGATCAGCAGCAACCGATTCATAGTATGCCGGGTATCTTCCGTTATTCTTTGGATCTCTTGCTACAAGAGGTCTTGTCTTTACATCGATTAGGAGTTCGGGCAGTTGATCTATTTTGCTATATTCCGTATGAAAAAAAAGATAGTCAAGGCTCAGAAGCAATTAAAGAGGGGAACCTTTTGCAGCAGGCAATTCGCTTTCTTAAGCAAGAAATTCCTGACATGTGTTTGATGATAGACATTGCACTCGATCCTTTTACCACCCATGGACACGACGGGATTGTCAACCAGGAAGGAGTGGTCGATAATGACGCCACGTTATCTATTCTCGGTCAAATGTCAATTTTAGCTGCAGAGGCGGGGGCTGATATCGTTGCGCCAAGCGATATGATGGATGGACGAGTTGCCTATATCCGTGCTGCTTTAGATCATGCAGGTTTTTCTTCTGTTGGGATTTTATCTTATGCAGCTAAGTATGCCTCCTCTTTTTATGGACCGTTTAGGGAAGCGCTCAATTCAGCTCCGAAATTTGGAGATAAAAAGGGGTATCAAATGAATCCGGGAAATAGGAGGGAAGCAGTGAGGGAGTGTCGATTGGATGAGTTTGAAGGGGCCGACATGCTGTTGATCAAACCGGCTTTAGCTTATTTGGACATCATAGCAAAAGTGCGGGAAGAGACAACTTTACCTCTAGGAGCCTATCACGTGAGCGGAGAGTACGCGATGGTGATGGCTGCAGCAGAAAATGGATGGTTAGATGCTCAGCGTGTTTTTGAAGAATGCCTCCTCTCAATCAAGCGGGCTGGCGCTGATTTTATTTTGACTTATGCAGCAAAGCAAGTGG
The DNA here is from genome assembly GCA_044326545.1 of Parachlamydiaceae bacterium. Taxonomy (GTDB): domain Bacteria; phylum Chlamydiota; class Chlamydiia; order Chlamydiales; family Parachlamydiaceae; genus JANWJE01. The sequence continues at coordinate 57,264 of JBIRBM010000002.1, forward strand.
CGGAAAAATTAAGAGAAAATTAAGAGCCTGCCTTCATGTTTGGACTGTTGGGTTTGTTTGAACGCTTTTGAGGATTGACAATGAAAAAGAGGTGAGTTAACCAGATGGATGCTAAACTGGTTGACATAAAGCAGTCTCTTTTGGTACAATCACTGAAAGGTTCTTTTCTTTTTCTTGATTTAACCTGTTTAGGTTGTGAGGGAAACAAAAAGAAAAACGAGATAAAATCAAGGAGTTATCCGTGGAATCGATAGATTGGTTATTTTTTCAAGATAAACGGCGGATTAACGCAAATCTTTCCATTCTTTTCTCTCTCCTTTTCTCAGCCCATCGTGATCACCATCATTCTTTTCATCGTTGCTAATTATTTTTCACTTTTATTTTTTTCTAATTTCCATTTAATTTTTTGTTTTCTTTTAATAAAAATTTTGCAACGTATTGAGGGTTAACGGTATGAGTATATCTCTTTTTGTTTGTTTATTGATTTTACTTCAATTCATTTGTCTTTGGGCTAGTAAAAAATCTTCGAGCGGTATGGAAGATCAGCAAGATTATTTTTTAGCAAGTAAAGATGTCCGCTTTTTTCCTCTTTTAATGACATTTATTGCGACTCAAATTGGGGGAGGGCTTGTTCTTGGTGCTGCCGAAGAGGCTTATCAATTTGGGTGGCTAGTTTTACTCTATCCTCTTGGCGCTTGCTTAGGTTTTGTTGTTCTGGCTCTGGGTATTGGTAAAAGGCTTGCCCGTTTTCCTGTTTCAACTGTCGCTGAATTATTGGAGGTGGTGTACGGATCGACGCTACTTAAAAAAGCAGCCTCTCTTTTATCCATTATTTCGTTATTCATGATTTTAATTGCTCAAGTGATCGCGTCAAGAAAATTTATGGGGAGCTTAGGTGTCGATAATTCTTTTTTTTTCCTCGCTTTTTGGGCTATCGTCATTGCCTATACTGTTATGGGGGGGCTTAAAGCGGTTGTTTCAATTGACATTATTCAGGCCGTGTTCTTTATTGTTGTCTTTGCTTTAGGTCTTGGCTATATTCTCTACACAGGATCTTTTCATTTCATTGAGATTGTTGAAGCGGGTTGGAGAGGAGATGCGTTTGATTTTAATTCGAATAAATTGAGTGGATGGCTTCTAATGCCGCTCTTATTTATGGTGATTGAGCAAGATATGGCACAAAGATGTTTTGCTGCTAGCTCTCCTCGGATTGTGACAAAAGCTGCTGCTTATGCAGCATTGAGTACTTTTCTCGTCTCCATTATTCCTGTTTTCATTGGAATTTTAGGCAAGCAAACGGGAGTTGTGGTTCCTTTGGGATCTAGTGTGTTTATGGATGTTGCGCAAGCATTCACTAACCCTTATATTGCTGCCATCATTGCATGTGCTGTTCTTATGGCGGTTCTCTCAACAGCAATTTCACTTCTGAATGCTGTCAGCTCCAATCTGAGTCAGGATTTTAATTTTATCGTGAAAAAAGGGGAAAGAGCTCTTCAATTCTCAAAAAGAATGACTGCTGGAATCGGACTTCTTGCTGTGGGAGGTTCTTTTTTTGCAGGAGAGATCGTTGCTCTTTTAATTCAAAGTTATGAATTGTCGGTGTATTGTCTCTTTATCCCGGTTTGCGTTGCTCTTTTTCGACCAAAAGGAGAGGCGCTCTCTGCTTGGATGGCTCTTATTTTTGGGGCGGCAGGATTTTGCATGACCCGAATGATCGTGTTTGATTTGGTGCCAAAAGAGGTCATCTGTCTTAGTCTTTCCGGGGCGGGCTACATTTTTGCAAAAATGTGGATAAAATCAACATCAGCTTTCTCTTTAGTTGAAAAATAATTTTTTGTTTTAGACGTGCTTAGAGCCTGTTCATACTGAACAAGCTCTAATTTGAACGAATTTTTTTCTTTGAAAAGAATTAAATTCGTCGTCCTCCTCCTCCTCTAGCCCCTCCCCCTCGGTTGCCTCCCTCTCCTCGATTGCCATCAAATCCGCGTCCTCTATCCCCTGCTCTGTTTCCGTCAAATCCTCTGTTTCCGTCGAATCCTCTTTTTCCGTCAAATCCTCTGTTTCCGTCAACCCCTCTATTTCCGTCAACCCCTCTATTTCCGTCGAGTCTATTTAGATCGCGATTATTCCAATCACGGTTTTCTCTATCGCCTCTCCAATTCTCTCTGCGGTCATCTGCGTCACCTCGCCAATTGTCTTCTCGACGTTCGCCATCTGCACGCCAGTTATCTCCACGCCAGTTATCTCCATGCCAATTATCTCTATGCCAATTATCTCTATGCCAATCATCGCCGTGCCAGTTATCTCCTCGCCAGTGATTGTCGTGCCAATTTCCGTTCCAGTGGTTATGGTTTGTCCAGTAACCGTTCCAATAATTATTCCAACTTGGGCCTACATAAAAGCTTTTTCCATTGTTCCAGTAATATCCTTCTGGATTAACCCAATACCCATTATACCAAACATATCCTGTATTTAATGAGGGAAAATAAACGCTCGCATTAGATCCCGCCCAGGTTGTATCAAGATCAACTCCCCCAAGGGATGTGTCATAGTAAACCGTTTGTTGAAAATTTTTGCCATTCGGGTCAACAACAACAGCTTGAATTGCTTGACGATTAGTGAATGTCGCTCCATTTTGGTTTAATATCACAACGGCGGCCTCTCCTCCAGTCGTCCATCCTCCTGCTAAAATTGCTGAAGCGAGCAAAAAAAACCAAGGTTTTTTCATAGTGATCTCCTTTAATCATATTTTTTGTTTATTAGACATGAACATTTGAAGCATTCACTAAAGGGGTTTTGTTTTTTATTGTCAATAACCGAGCTTGGGCACCAAAAGTCGATATTTGGACAACGACAAAGACCTTGTGATTGATCGATCGTGTCCGATCCTATATTAGACTTCTTCGGAAACTTCATTGACTTGCTAAAACCGCCATTTTTGGCATCTTTTTTCTAAAATTTTGAGACCGTATGCACGCATACGCTCTCAACATTTTCAAAACAATCTGCTCAAAAAGGGCAATTTTTTCAAGCAAAGCAAGTTTCCGAAGAAGTCTATTGTCACGCTAAACCTGTTCAAAAATCATCATTTTTTTTCAAGTAAAGCGAATTATGTAAGAAGTCTATTGATTTCAAACTTCGTTTCAGGTATACTCGGTTTTTTCATTCATTTTAAACATCAAAAATTACTGACTATTTATTGTTAAGGGGTTCAAAATGTACGCCATTATAAAAACCGGTGGAAAGCAGTATCGCGTTGCGATTGGAGATGTCATTGATGTCGAATTGCTCTACGCTGAAGCCGGTGCTAATATCGAATTTGGAGAAGTTTTGTTTGCTCATGACGGATCCAAAACCCATGTTGGCCAACCTTCGATTTCTAATTTTCTCGTTCACGGTGAAGTGTTAGGGGAAGTTAGCGGAGAAAAAATTACTAGTTTAAAGTATAAAGCTAGCCATAATCAGTGTCGTAAATGGGGTCATCGCCAAAAATACACACGCGTTAAAATTACCGGAATTGGAAGTAACAGCCAGCATAAGGAACAATAACCATGGCACATAAGAAAGGTCAGGGTTCAACCCGTAACGGAAGAGATTCTCACTCAAAGCGTTTAGGTATAAAAGTGGGCTCAGGAGAAGTTGTTAGAGCAGGAAGTATTCTTGTGAGACAGCGTGGAACCAAGTGGCATCCAGCAAAGAACGTTGGGCGCGGAACAGATGATACATTATTTGCTCTTGTCGACGGTGTCGTTTCGTTTCGTAGCGTTGATAAAACTTACGTTTCTGTTGAAGCAGGCGCTTAAAAGAGTGTTGACAAAGGCCTGATTATAATGCTTTGATCTGTTACACATCGTAAAAAATGTCCAAACAAATCATCTGATCAAGCATTTACAATCATTCTTTAAGTCTATTTTTAAGTGAACTTTCTCTTGAGATCGTTCACTTTTCTTTCTTAGAGCGTGTTCAAGATTGGTGATCAGGTTTTAAATCCCTTTTCATCTATACTCACTCAAGCTCAACGTGCGAATGTCGGCTGCGCCAAAGCCTTGGGCTTGACAAATCGTTTGTGACCCCATATTTATAATAGGAAGTCATAAACAATCTGTCAATCCGAACAGTTCTTGCGTTGTCAACATGTGCACTTTAACGTTGAATAAGTCTCTTCTCCTAATCGTTGTGTTTTTCATGTTTTTTTTCTCTACCACGTTCTTTTCTTTTGTTTTTTTTGATTCATTATCTATCTTTCCTTAATAAGAGGTTTTATGTTTGTCGATCGCGTCTACGTTCAATTTTCTGCGGGTAAAGGGGGAAATGGCGTTGTTGCTTGGCGTCGAGAAAAATTTATCCCTAAAGGAGGGCCTTCAGGAGGAAATGGAGGAAAGGGAGGATCTATTATTCTTGAAGCTGATACGCAAATTTCCTCGCTTGATTGGTTTCGTCATCGTCGATTGATTAAGGCTGATCATGGAGGGGCGGGAGGTGGAAATTGCCGTCAAGGGCGTAATGGACAAGACCTCATCCTTAAAGTTCCCTGTGGGACTCTTGTCAAACATGGTCATACCGGTGAGGTTTTACACGACTTTACTCAAGACGGCGAAAGGTGGGTTTTATGCCAAGGAGGGAAGGGGGGGCGAGGTAATGATAGTTTTAAAACACCCACGAATCGCGCCCCTAATCAATATACAGAAGGGGCAGCGGGACAAAGTCGTGAAATTGAACTTGAGCTAAAATTGATTGCTGACGTTGGATTGGTCGGTTTCCCTAATGCGGGAAAGTCAACATTAATTTCTTCTTTGGCGGGATTAAGGGTTAAAATTGCTGCTTACCCTTTTACGACTCTCCAGCCTAATTTAGGATTTATAGAATTAGAAAATTTTAAACGCATTTATATTGCCGATATCCCTGGAATTATTGAAGGTGCTAGTCAAAATAGAGGGTTAGGATTAGAATTTTTACGTCATATTGAAAGAACAAAGCTTTTGATTTACATCCTCGATGCGTCCGGGATTGATGGAAGAAATCCTAGTCATGATTTTCGGATTTTGCGTGAAGAAATTGGCGCGTATAATCCCGGATTAATTGAGCGTCCTTATGTGGTTGCACTCAATAAAATCGATACAGAAGAGTCTTGCGGACATATCGAGCAATTTCACCAAGAGTTTCAATTCCCTCCCTCTACGTTGTTTGAAATTTCGGCTGCTTATGGAGAGGGGTTGGAAAGTCTTCTTCGAGAAGTTGTCAAGAGATTGCATGCTCAAGACAATGTGGGAAAAGATGAATTTTAACTCACCTCTCTTTTTTATCTAAAAAAATCTTTTTTTTTATAACACAGCAGGCTAGAATCCGGACTGATACGATGAACTTATCCAGGTAAAATTTAATCTCAAATGAAATTTTACCGCAATAAGTTCATCGCTCGTCAAGCTCTAATACCCAGGATTTTTAGTTATGTTTGGAACCTCAGCCCCTTATGCCCAGATTGTGGAAACAGACCTCAAAATACGACACGTTGTCGGTCGTAGTGATTCTGAAAACGAAAAAATTAAACCTATCCTCTCTCTTCTTTCAAAAATAGAGAATTCCCAACTTGTTTTTCAATTGATTCCTCCTCTCCACATCCGAAAACAAGAAGAGGTCTCCATATCATTTCAAACGCCTCTGGTTCTACTCACAGAATGTTTGTAAAACCTCCATCAGATGAATTGTTTCGTTATTGCGTTTACAATTAGACATGATTTTTGAGTCATGTTTGCTTCTCAATAGGGCTAAAAATGTTGTTTCTGTCAATTTCACTTTGCATGCCTATATCTTAATTTTAAAGGGGAGTTCTTTCTCTATGAAAAAAATCGTCTCGTTCTTTTTGTTACTCAATTTTATCTTCACGTTCAATTTTCCCGGTTATGGGGAAGAAGATGTTGATAAACAATCTGCCAACCATCTTTTAATAGAAACTGATGATGATGACGGGTATCAACCTCTCACCTGTGAACTTCGCTCTATTGATAGAAAATCAACATCTGTTCGGATGTGTGCTTCTAACCACCAACCCTTGCATACTTCAACAAAGAGTGAGGCCAATAGCCTGTCTTTCAATTGGAGTGGATATACCTCTTTTACCGGAAAGAATGATATTAGGAATCCAACGTATGGTTCTGCAACTGCTGTTTCAGGTTCTTGGATTATTCCTCCACTTACCTCTTCTGAAGAGGGGGACACCTATTCTTCAGCTTGGGTTGGAATAGATGGGTATGCAAACTCTGTTGTAGAGCAAATTGGAACGGAACATGATGTCATCGAAGGGGTTCCAGTTTATTTTGCTTGGTTTGAAATGTATCCTGCTGCAGCACAAGTCATAGAAGGTTTTCCTGTTTTTGAAGGAGATTTAGTTGAAGGGAAAGTGTTATACCTGGGTCAAGATGCCTCTACAAATGATCTTTTCCGTTTGACGATTAAGAATCACACGAGAAAAGTGAAATTTAGCATTAATCAATCGACTCTTCCAGGAAATCCGGCGCATTTAAGCTCCGTTGAATGGATTGTGGAAGCTCCTGTAAACATTACACCTGAAGGATGTGTAGAATTTCTTCCATTGGCAAATTTTGGAAAGATTTTTTTTGGCAATTGTCAAGCAACAATCAATGGATTGAAGGGGTCAATTGATAATAAGCACTGGACTTATGATGCAATCACAATGGTTGCAAGAGACGGTACAGTCAAAGATACTCCTTCTTTATTGTTCTCTAATTGTAAAGATAGCAACAGTAGCAGGAGTAGCAATAGTGACAGCATCAGCGACAGCTTTCCAAAAAGCTTGAGAAAAGGGCCGTGTAAATCGAGTAGTTTTTATGTTGATTGGATGGATTCAGGTCCATTTCCTTACGACAGTAGTTGCTTAGATTAATAGACTTCTTCGGACACTTCATTGACTTGCTAAAACCGCCATTTTTGGCCTCTTTTTTGTAAAATTTTTCGACCGTATGCACGCATACGCTCTCAACATTTTCAAAACAATCTGCTCAAAAAGGGCAATTTTTTCAAGCAAAGCAAGTTTTCGAAGAGGTCTAATGACTCCCCTTAGGCACCGGGAGCCCGATTTGGGCTGCCGGTGGCAAGAATATTCCGGAAATTTTTTGTGAGTTTATAGCCGATTTTAGCAAACAAATCATCGGATCAAAGATTGTAAAGAGCTTCTAGCGTGAGTTAATCATGTGATGTTGTGATGATCTGCCTTTTGGGCTACTTCATCATAGATTTTAAATAGGCTCATAGAGCCTATTTTTAAAACGCGACAAAACATGAAGAAACTCAATCCTTGGAAAGATAACGCCGAGGGATTTGATTTCCCGTTAAAGCATTCCATTCGGTGACTTGAATTGATCCATCTGGATTAAGAACCTCGATACTATAAATGGGGAGAAAAATCTCTGTTTCACTTCGAATTTTGAAATCACTGCCAAATGCAGCTTGTGTCATGTTGAGGATTTGATTGTGTGTATAGGTTCTAGGTGCTTTTTGACCATCACCAAGTGGTTTTAAAACCAAATGCTGCTTGATTTTTGTTTGCGGAGTCATGAGAAATTTTGGGCTTTCAAAGTGAAGTTGAAAAGAGTTTCCTTTTTGCACGATCAGATGCTTCTTCTTTGCGCTTTCAAGCCATGTGTTTAACACATCTCGTTCGACTTGGAGTTCTTTTTGAAGCTCCTCTAATGTCATTGTTCCTTGACGGCGAGCAATTGCTTGCATAATTTTGAAGTCTGAGCGACCAGCTTCGCACTCTAAGCAGTCATGATAACCATGCGTTGTTTCCCACGTCTCAGTATTGAGAACCATCTCACCATCGTTAAGTCCCCAAAGGATAACGCCTTCGCGAGTTTTAGCATTTTCAGGATATTTCACATCAAGAAGAAGATAAGGATAATACTTGAGTATTGTATTTTGTATTGTTCGCTTCTCATTTCCTAAGAGCTCATTGCGGTGCATTTGAATCACTTGTTCGGGCAGTAATCGAGCCTCTAATGTCACAATGTCTCGGTTATCAATATATTGAAGGAGCTGGTCCTTTAAGTTAGCCAATGTGGGGGTATGCCAAATCCACCATCCTCCGGCGATAAGAACTGCGATGCAGATAAGAAGGGGGGATCGTCCAAAAGAACGGGATGGTTCTTTTTTAGCCATAAAGATTTCCTGTCAGTTGCAAGCTTTGAATCATTTACTCATCTTACGCATCGGAAATAAGAGTTGGATTGAAGCCAAACCTCTCACGGTGGATAAGATCCTGAATAGGTTCTAAGGTCATTGAGTCATTAAGGTCCACTGCAAGAAGATGGTTTTCTTTAAAGAAAAGAGATCGGCAAGCGGTGGAATGAACTTTTCGAATGGGGATTTTATCTTGTCGATAACAAAATTACCAGAAATTTTCTGTTTTTTTCTCTTTTGCACTCTCTATGGTCCATTTTGCGGCATAGAAAGTGCAATCCTTGCGGAGGGAAAATCTAGTCTTTCATTGAAAGTAAGAATTCGATATTACTATTGGTTTTCTTTAGGCGGCCTAATAAAAGATTCATTGCGTCGGCCGGTGCTAAATCAGCAACAGCTTGGCGGAGGAGAAAAATCTTTTCCAATTCATTTGGATGATAGAGGAGTTCTTCTTTACGGGTTCCACTCTTGACCAGGTCGATTGCTGGGTATGTGCGTCGATCAGCCAATCGGCGATCGAGAACAAGCTCCATATTGCCTGTTCCTTTAAATTCCTCAAAAATGACTTCATCCATACGCGATCCTGTATCAATCAAAGCTGTTGCAATGATGGTTAAAGAACCTCCCTGTTCAATATTGCGAGCAGCTCCAAAGAAACGTTTCGGCTTGTGCAGGGCGTTGGCATCGATCCCTCCCGATAAAATTTTACCTGAATGGGGTTGAATCGTATTGTACGCTCGTGCTAAGCGAGTCAAAGAGTCTAATAAAATGACGACATCATTTCCATGTTCAACAAGGCGACGCGCTTTTTCAATTGCCATCTCTGCGACTTGAACGTGCCTTTCGGGGGGTTCATCAAATGTGGAGGAGATGACCTCGCCTTTGACAACCCTTTGCATATCAGTGACCTCTTCAGGCCGCTCGTCGATCAATAAAACAATCAGAATAATTTCAGGATTGTTAGTTGCGATGGCATTGGCGATATTTTGCAGTAGAATGGTTTTGCCTGTACGAGGAGGAGCAACAATTAATCCTCGTTGTCCTTTTCCTATCGGAGCTGCTAAATCCAACACCCGAGTTCCGAGCCTATCTTTTGTCGTTTCCATGACAATCCGCTCGCAAGGATAAAGAGGTGTTAAGTTTTCGAATAAAATGCGCTCTTTGGCTTTTTCTGGAGATTTTCCGTTAATTTTATCCACTTTTAAAAGGGCAAAATACTTTTCTTTCTCTTTTGGAGGACGGATAGTTCCGCAAAGAGTATCCCCTTTTTTTAAATCAAAGCGTCTAATTTGAGCCGGAGAAACGTAAATGTCTTCAGCTGAGGGAAGATAATTATAGTTAGGGGAACGAAGAAATCCAAACCCATCAGGGAGGATTTCAAGGACACCTTCGCCGTAAAGAACCTCATTTGGGTTGTCTGAAATGGCTTTGACAATCTCAAATACCATTTGAGACTTTGTCAAAGAGCCTAAATGCTTAAGGCCAATGTTCTTGCCATATTGGTTCAGTTGATCAATATTCATTCGCTGAATATCAGCTATCTTTGTGATAACCTCGTTATGAGGGTGTCTATGGCTTGAAGCGTTCTGATTGGTGTGTCTATCAGAAGCATTGTCCTCCGTCATAGAGGTTTCTAGAGATGTATTATCTGGGTCCATTTAAAAGAAAGACTCCAATTGAAGTGTTTATTGTTTGCCCTTTATTACTCACCTTACGCACCGCGAGGCTTTGGCTTCAGCCTAAATAGCACTCCCGGTGCTTAAGGTGAGTTTATAATCCGGGACGTTGAAAGGTTGCGTTTTGAGTGCATCAAAGATTTGGAATTTGATCCACTCAAAACGCAACCTTTCAACGCCCCGCAGTATAAAAGAGGGTGATTTAACTGAGGGGCGTATCTATGAGCTTTTGATAGAGTTCTGCAGTTGTTTGCTGAAGATCTGCTAAAGTCCCATCGTTATAAATGACATCGTCAGCCAGCGCCACTTTCTGTAATTCATCTAGTTGTCTAGCTGCGCGATGATTAAATTGTTCGTTAGTGCAGCCGGTGGCTTTTGTAAAACGGGTAAAGCATAATTCTCGTTTGGCGACAACAGCTACCGTAAAGTCAAAATCTTTTTCTCCACCGCTTTCAAATAACAAAGGAACTTCTGCTATAAAAAGAGGGGGAGGATGTGGGTGGTGAAGCTGTTGCTGGTAGTCTCTGTTTAATTCCCTATAAACCGCCGGGTGAATTAACTTTTCCAAAGCTTTTAAAAGCTTTTCATCATGAAACACTATGTCGGCGATGCGAGATCGGTCAAGCTTTCCATGTACTAATACGCCCGGACCTAATAAATGAACGATTTGTTTTCCAAGGCTTGCATCAGAGGACAATAATTGATGAACGATGTTGTCGGCGCTTACGACGTAAGCTCCGTGTTGTTTTAGAATACGACAAACCGTGGATTTGCCACAAGAAAGACCGCCTGTTATCGCAACTTTTTTTAACTTTAACATTCTTTCCAATTTTTGCCAATGTTGATGTCAACAACTAAAGGGACTTTAAGCGTCATGATCTTGGTCATTGTGTCGTGAACTAATTCTTGAACTTTTTCTAATTCTCCGTCAGGGATTTCAAATAGCAGTTCGTCATGGATTTGCAAGATCATATATCCTTGGCATCCTTTTTCCTTAAGTTTTCGGTCGATTTCGAGCATCGCCATTTTAATCAAATCAGCCTGCGTTCCTTGAATGGGTGTATTAATCGCAAGTCTTTCTGCCATCATCCGAACCGTTCCATTCGAGCTCGTGATTTCGGGGATGAGGCGCTCCCTTCCTAGCAGCGTAATTGCCTTGCCTGACAAGCGAGTCTCTTCTTTACTTTGATCAAGAAATTTTTTCACCTTATGATAGCGTTCAAAGTACATTTGAATGAATTTTCCGGCTGTTTTTGGGTCGATTCCCAACTCCTGCGATAACCCGAAAGCTTGCTGGCCATACATAATGGCAAAATTGACTGTTTTTGCTTGATCACGCTGTTCTTTTGTCACCTCTTCAAGAGGCACATTGAAAATTTGCGAAGCTGTAAAAGCATGGATATCTTCATTGACCTGAAAAGCGGCCATTAAAATGGGATCTTCGCTTAAATGGGCTAATAAACGCAACTCAATTTGAGAATAATCTGCTGCTAAGTAACTCCATCCGGGCTGTTGGGGTTTGAAAGCTTCGCGAATTTTACGTCCGATCTCTGTTCTAACGGGGATATTTTGCAAGTTGGGATCTTGGCATGATAGACGCCCTGTTGCCGTCATTGATTGGTTGAACGTGCAATGGATCCTATGCGTCAAAGGATGGACATCTTTGGGAAGAGTTTCAACATATGTTGAGCGAAGCTTTTCTAAAGAACGATAATGGAGGAGCTTGGCTGCGATCGGGTAGCGCCCTTTAAGAATATCTAAAACATCCGCATCTGTTGAGAGCCCTGTCGCCGTTTTTTTAGGGGGGGGGATCCTAAGTTTTTCAAACAAAACGTGGCTGAGCTGTTTAGGGGAGTTGAGGTTAAAGGTTTCGCCGGCCATGTTGAAAATGTCGTTGCTAACGGCTTCGATTTCTTTGCCAAGTTCAACTGAGAGTTGTTGAAGATAGCCTGTATCGACGTAGATTCCCCGCCGCTCCATTCCTGCCAATACTTTAAGAAGAGGCAGTTCTATGTTATAAAAAAGGGCACTAAGGCCTCTTTTTTCGATTTGAGATTCAAGGATCTCTTTTAGACGGATTGTATAATCGACATCTTCGCAGCAATAATGGCAAACCTTATCGATGGAGACTTGCCGCATGCTGATCTGGTTTTTTCCTTTTCCAATCAGCTCTTGAATGGGAATTTTGGTTTTCCCAAATAATTCCAGAGATAAATGGTCGAGAGAATGTTGACGGCTATGTGAATTAAGCACATAAGAGGCTAACATCGTGTCGAAACAGATTGCTGAGATGGTAATGTCATAATTGAGCAGCACATGATAATCGTATTTCACGTGATGTCCATAAAATCCAATTGAGGCATTTTCAAATAACGGCCTGAGTGTTGTCACGACGGCTTCAAGTCCTAATTGACCATTGACAGGAATGTACCAACTTTTTTTGGGTTCGACCCCGAGCCCAATTCCAACAAGTTCTGCCCGCATCGGATCGATGCTTGTCGTTTCTGTGTCGACGCAGATTTGCCTATATTGCCCAAGTATCTTAACAAGCTCTTGCAACTCCTCTAAGTTGTCAACGAGTCTATACGAAATATCCTCTTCCTTTAAAATGAATGTCTCTTTTGGCGATGGTTCAATCTGTAATTCACGCAAAAAGGAGGAAAAATTCATGGTTAAATAAAAAGCATGTAAAGCGATTTGTTCGGCTTTACCCAATTTAAAAAAATCACACTCTTTTGGGAACGCAATTGTGGTGTCGATGGTGACGAGCAGGCGGCTAAGGAGCACTTTTTCTCTTTCTTGAATCAATGTTTCCTGTTTCTTTTTCCCTGTTACCTCAAGCGGGTTGTTGAGAATTTCATCGAGGGTTCCAAATCGCTTCAGTAATTCTACCGCAGTTTTAGGGCCGAACCCTGTTAACCCTGGAACATTATCAGATGCATCACCAACAATCGACAAGTAATCGATGATTTGGTTTGGGTGAACGCCAAATTGTTCAAAGACTCCGTTTGAGTCTAACACAAGGTTTTCTTTAAATGTATTGAGGATAAAAATCTTATCTGAGACAAGTTGACACATGTCTTTATCGCCTGTACACAGATAAGCGACAGCTCCTTCATTCGACGCCCATTGCGCGATGCTTCCGATCGTATCATCCGCTTCAATACCCGGAATCATCAGTTCTGGAATTCCCGCAAGGCGGCAAAATTCTTGGGCCCAGCCAATTTGGTACAATAAGTCTTCAGGTATTGCCTTACGGTGAGCTTTGTATTCTGCATATAAATTTTTTCGAGAAGTTGCATTTCCCGGTCCGTCAAAAACAGAGACGATGTGAGTCGGCTGGAAATCTTTGATTAATTTTAAAACGCAACGAATAAACCCAAATAAGGCATTAGTCGATTCTCCTTTGGGATTGGTCATATTCCGAATCGCAAAGTAAGAGCGATAGAGATAAGCAGAGGCATCTAAAATGTATAATTTTTTCATAAAATTATGATCTGATCTGTTATGGTTTAGAACCGTCTTTATATTTTTTTGGATCTTTGGGTTTCTTCAGCTCCTCGAGAGCTTTCACGAAAGCCCAAATAGCGCTCCCAGTGTGTAAGGTGAGTTGAAAAATGAAGCAACCTAGTGCTCTGTCAAGCTTAAATTTTCTGATTGGACTTGCGTCAAAGCTCCGGGGGTTAAACGATTAAAAAAGGGGAGGAGTCTTGTAGAATACAACACTGCTTTCGATGACTTAAGCCCGAGGCTTTGGCCTCCCCCAGAGCTCACTTGAATTTGAAAACGGGCTCTTAAGAACGTATTCAAAATCTTTGATCCGATGATTTGTGGCGGCAAAGCATCGTGATCAAAGATTCTGAACAGCTTTTAAGGGGTGTAAAGGTAGAGGAATTGATGACGGAACATAAGATCTATCTCAGGGGAAATCGAGAGGTGATGCTTGATTGTCCCATTGAATAAAGAACTGGCTTGGCTGCTGAAAATTCCGGTCCACCACGTTCTATTTTCAAGACGCACGACTTGGTAGGCATCATCTGCAATATTGGCATTTTTGACGAGTTCTTTTAATGCATCAGCTAGCGTAGAGCCACTGACATCAATATATCCATACTCTTTTGCAAGGGGGGCTGGAAAAATCTTGGCACCATAATCTTTTATAAGAAGTTCTTTGTCCATTGCGGGACGATGCAATGCGACAAGTTCAACAAAATGCGTGTAGTAGAAGTCAATGATTTGACGGTAGTTAGCATCTTCATCGGGTTTCCAAGGACGTAGTGGATTCAAAGCGTCTTTGTCTTTACCGGCCGAAATTGTAAGGGCTTCAACACCGACTTTGTCTAAAAGCTTTGTTACATTTAAAAATGTAGGGGCGATCACGCCTACGCTCCCAATAAGGCTCGTATCGCTTGCAAAAATTTTATCTGCAGCAAGAGCCACATACATTCCTCCGGATGCGCAGAGGCCATCGACATAAGCATAAACGGGGACTTTGTATGTTTCTTTATATGTCTGGATCGCTCGAAAAATGCCATCAGCATCGGTGACGGTGCCGCCTGGAGTGTTAATATAAAGAAAAAGGGCTTTGACTCTGTCGTCTTTAAAATTTCCTTCGCGCGATTCAATCAGTTGTTGGCGAATCGATTGATTGTTTAAATTTTCCAATCCAATCACACCATCAACATTGATTTGAAGAATGACTGGAGAATCGTTTGCAAGAGCTTCGCGCTTTCCTTCTGCGTTAGGGAGGATTTCTTCCGTGTTGACGGTTGTTAATTTTCCATTATTCGCATTACCTGATATGGAGTTGATTAAAACGGTAATAAAGACGAAACCTAAACAAAGTCCAATCACGACGCAAAAAGCAATAGCGAGGGCTCGAGTGGCAGAATAAAGAATGGAATCACGCATAGTTTACCCAAATTAGAAGTTGAAAGCACCTTTATAATACAGTTTGTTTTTTAGGGAAAGTAATTAGAGAGTCTCTTAAAACTTCGATTCCCTGTAGGGGGTGAGATCGGTGTTGCCTTTTCACAATCTGTCTCAAGCCCGAGGCTTTGAAGCAGTCCAATCCGAAATTTAACCTTGACAGAGCACTAGCGCTCTTGCTGCCTAAGGTTAGTTTTAACAAGGGGGATCATCATTCTATTTGCCTCGAAAAAGGCCTTTTTTATTCTAAAATGGTGTGAAAGTGAAAAAAAAACTCTATTTTCGCAAAAAAAGATTGCACAATATATCTAAAGCTAATATTTAATTAGCTATCAATCTATAACTCTAAAAGGAGGAGTTCTACACATGTCAATACAAGACACCTATACACATTTGAAAGCCCTATTATCACAAGTCATAGCCGATCTTGATAAATCAGAAAACGGTAATAAAGCTGCTTCACAGCGTGTTCGTACAGGCACAGTTAAATTGGAAAGAATTGCCAAGTTATTTCGTAAAGAGTCTATTTCTTTCGAAAAAAATAATAAAGGAGTAAAAAAAACAACTAAAGCAGCGGCTGCTAAAAAAGTTGAATCTGCTCCAAGCAAAGCAGGAACTAAATCGAAGCCAGCACCTGGATTAAAGGCAGCTCCTGCATCGAAGGCAGCTCCTGCATCCAAGGGATCCCCTGTGTCCAAGGCAGCTCCTGTATCGAAGGCAGCTCCTGCATCGAAGGCAGCTCCTGTATCCAAGGCAGCTCCTGCATCGAAGGCTGCCCCTGTTAGCAAAGACGCAAAAGCTCAGAATTCTGGATTAAAAGCGAAACCGAAGTCAACACAAGCAAAAACTAGTGTTAAATCACGTCCTCTCTCCATTAAGCGTCCAACAGCAAAACTCCCAACAAAACGTGCGAAAGCTTCCTAATCTTAGTTTGAACGAATCTGCATCTAATCAGAGATTCATTTACCTCTTTTTATTCGGCTATTTTCATGATTTTGTCAGCTCTTTGCTCATTTTTCCTCTGCAGAAGGTTTGACAAAATGATGAAAATAGCCTTTTATTCTCTTTAATCCTAACATGATCTTATGACAAAACAATCTCGATTTGCTCAATTAAATATTACGGAATTTTCTAAGGAAGGGCTAGGAAAAGGAGATTGGGTGACTGGTACAGGTGTTTTGCATCCTGTTGAGGTCCCTTTTTCGATGCCTGGAGATGAAGTGAATGTCAGGCTAATGAAGAAAACAAGGGGTATCTATCAAAGTGAACCTGTTGATTGGATTCAATTTTCGACTGATCGTGTGAAGCCTCAGTGCCAGCATTTTGGTAAATGTGGCGGATGCCGCTGGCAGCACATCGCTTATGAAGATCAACTCAAACAAAAAGAAGCATTGATAAAAGGTTATTTCAGCCCTTTTCTTCAAGAGAATACAGCATGGCATCCTATTATTCCTTGCCAGTCTCCTTGGGAATATCGCAATAAAATGGAGTTATCTTTTTCTGCCGATAAGGCAGGCAATCGCTACTTAGGACTCATTTTATATGGGACTCGGGGTTATGTTTTTCAAATGCAAGAGTGCCGTCTTATGAGCGAATGGGTTTCGAAGGCTGTAAAATCGGTTTCTCAATGGTGGGAAGCATCAGGTTTAGAGGCCTACCATATGGGAAAAAATAAAGGGTCTTTAAGAACACTCACACTGCGTCAGGGACAAAGAACGGGAGATCGCATGGTTATCCTGACAGTCTCTGGAAACCCCGATTTTGCCCTTAACAAAAAGCAGCTGGATCATTTTGTTGCGGCTCTACGAGAATCGATTGAACCTTCCATTCTCGATCAAAAGCTATCGATTTTCCTGCGGATCCAGCAAATCGCTAAAGGGCAGGCTACCCAATTTTATGAAATGCTTCTGTATGGCCCCGATCATATTCGAGAAATTCTCCATATTGAAACGGAGAAAAATCAATCTGATTTACTCAATTTTAGAATTAGTCCAACGGCTTTTTTTCAACCGAACACTCTTCAAGCAGAAAAACTTTATTCAGAGGCCATTCAACTCACTCAAGCGCCATCGGGAAGTATTATTTATGACTTATACTGTGGAACAGGAACCTTAGGGATTTGCATGGCTAAAAAAGCAAAAAAAGTGGTCGGCATTGAAATTAATCCGGAATCATCTCTTGATGCGGTGGAAAATGTGAAAAAAAATCACCTATCTCATGTTTCGATTCTCACAGGCGATGTTGGCCATTTATTAGGTCCTCTTTTGCAAGATCCTGGATTACGTCCCGATGTCGTTCTCGTTGACCCTCCACGTGCTGGATTGGATGATCGGGCTATAGGTCACCTAATCAGGATAAAAGCCCCTATTTTAACCTATATTTCGTGTAATCCGGCAACTCAAGCGAAAAATTTAGCCATTCTTTTGAAAGAAGGTTATCATCTTAGAGCCGTTCAACCTGTTGATCAATTTCCACACACTTTGCATGTTGAGAATATTGCCGTCCTAACACGATCCTAACGTAAGGTGAGTTCCTAACAATCTGTTTAAACAGACTTCTTAAGAACTTACCTTACGCACTCCTCGTGCGCAAGGTGAGTTAGGAACCTTTGGTTTCTTTTATGTTTCTGCTAGTCTATTTTTTCTTGAATAGCCACACCCTGCAAGTAAGGAACTGAAGAGAGAATTTCTTTAGATTGATGAAAAAAAAGTCCGTGTTCTTGTAGAATTAAAATCAAATCTTTCATAATATTATAAGATTCTTCCAATTGCAGATCGTTTTGACCAAAGTTTTCTACCAAATCGGGATCGCTATCTTCTTTCTTTTTAATCTCTTTGAGCATGTTTTGATAATTACGACTTCCTTCTATGCGGATGCTGGAATTTGTTTTGAGCTTTTCTAAGTAGGGGACATAAGTATCAATTTTTTCTTGTATTCCAAATTTGTAAAGTTTGCGGATTTTATCCCGTTGAAGAATCGGAATATCGGAAAGATCGTCGTTAAAATTTGAGTGGATATGATCATTCTCAAGAGGGTACTTGGAAAAGCGCTCGCCGATCTCAGATTCTGATAACGGGCCTGGAATCACAATATCTGATAACACGCCGGTTAATTGGGGGGTTTTACCCGAAACGGTATAGTACCTTCCTCGTGTGACTTTGTATTCACCTTTGGGATCTACCTGATCCTGGTCTGTGGTCGCTAAAGTAAACGTTTGGTAAGATCCTTTGCCAAAAGAATGATCATCTCCTACGATAATCGCTCGTCCATAATCTGCCAATGTTTGAGCGACAATTTCAGAGGCAGAAGCGCTCATCCGATTAATGAGAACAATCAGTGGACCATCCCACGCCATCGTTCCATCTAAGTCGCGTAAATGTTGCACGCGTCCACTTTCATCCTTGATGGAGACAACAATTCCTTTTGTAATAAACAACCCTGTGACAGCGACTGCTTGTGTCAGAAGCCCCCCTGAGTTGTAACGCAAGTCTAAGATTAACCCTTCTAAATGATGTTCTGCTTTTAATTTATTAATTTCTTTTTCGAGATCTGCTGCTGAAGAACTATCACGATCCTGGTAAAATGAATAGAGTTTTAAATAGCCGATAACACCATTGCCGTAAGGCTCGTAAGAGCTTTTCAATCGACTTTCTTTTAAGACAACTTCACCTCGAAGAATCGAAAGGTCTAGCTTTTCTTCCTTAGAATTTCCTTCCGTTCCTTTTGTTTCCCGAATAATGGTCAGGATGACAGGGGTATTTGCTTCTCCGCGGATGAGATCGACTGCATCACCAATATCCATTCCCACGACCGGTTCACCATTTACAGCGACGATTCGGTCTTTAACCTTTAATTCTTTTCCAAGAGCGGCGGGTCCCCCTTCAACGATCTTAACGATGCTAAAGCCGTTGATGTCATCGCGCAGTTGTGCTCCAATTCCATAAAGGCGTTGCTGGACATTAATCATGAATTGAGTCGCTTCGGCGGGAGTAAAATAGACTGTATGTGCATCCATGGATGAAGCTGTCGCTTTTAATACTTGAGATAAGATTAAACGTTCGCGCTCAATTGGATCGCTTATCATCATCTCTTCTTCGTATTTTGCTTGTCTTTTCGCAATGCGTTGCATCGATTTTTCCCGCATGTCGTCGCTGAGCTTTGCTGCGGTTTCAAGCTGCAAAGCATGGATTCTTTTAAGACGATTGACGAGTTCACTCTCAGATTTTGCCCAAGGCATATCTTTAAATTCTTCTGCTTTTACATGCGTAGAAAGTTCTTGATAATCAATTTTTTGCTCGATTAAACGCCGTCTCTCGATTGCTTTAATAAAAACCTGGTGAATTTTCTCGAATGTTGTAAATTTATTATGGTTGTAGTCGTTTATCATCTGTTCTAGCAAGGCATCAGAAGGGTGGATCCATTCTTCGATATCGGATTCAATAAAATAGGTTTTATTGATATCTAAATTTTCCAGGGCATTATTTAGGATTCTTTGTGCGAGAACCGGCGTTAATTTTTTATGAGAAGCGTGCGCTTTCATAATTTCTTTGACTTTTAAGGTGACATCTTGAGGGGTGATATCGGGTTGTTTGCCTTCAGATGTAAAACTTAACGAGAGACTCAATAATAGAAATAATAAGAAGTATTTACGCATCAATTTAACACCTTTTCTTAGAATGAAAATTTAACTGACCTTACGCATCAAAAAAGCTATTTGGGCTCAGCCAAAGCCTAAATCGTGCTCCTGATGGGTAAGGTGAGTTTTAACCCGACTTGAAAGATTTGCTTGTATGAACCTATCCGGGTAACATTTAATCTCACTTTCGAGATTAAATGTTACCCGGATAGGTTCAATAACCCAATCATCTTAATGAAATTCGGTTTATCTTGGAAGGACTGAATTAGTAGTTCATTTTTTTTAAATAAAATAAAATTATATTGCATTTTAAGAAATGCTCCTGTAGAATTTACGATTCTAATCATTCTTTTTGTTTTTATTTGATTGTTTCTTGTTTTAATTTCTTCTAAAGACATTTTATCTTTTTATAAACATAAAAAACATTC
This sequence comes from Parachlamydiaceae bacterium, assembly GCA_044326545.1. Taxonomy (GTDB): domain Bacteria; phylum Chlamydiota; class Chlamydiia; order Chlamydiales; family Parachlamydiaceae; genus JANWJE01. The sequence continues at coordinate 77,129 of JBIRBM010000002.1, forward strand.
GTTATTTAAAAGAAAAAGATTGATTAAAATTTATTTTTGTGTCAAAATAAATACTTTCAATTTAAATAAAAGCTGAATTTGTTAAAAAATATAATTAATGAAAAAGATATTTGTGGAGGTTCATATGATTCAGAATAAAACTGAAGAGAGAAGAGTCGTTTCTATTACAGAAGCAGCCAAACTAAATAATGTTACAAGACAAGCGATATATGTTGCAATTAAGTTGAATAAGCTAAAAGCAACGAAGGAAACGACTCGTTGGACAATTAATTTAGATGATTTGGAAGAATACCGAACCCAAAAATATTCACGAACAAAATCTGTTTTTGAAGGTGAATTACTATTTGATAACGTTAGGGGGTATTTTTCTGTTAGTCAAGTCGCTGATATGCTGAGCGTTCCTGCGCAGAAAATCTATTATGCTACGCGGACGGGAGTATTGAAAGCTCATCGTAAGGGTGCTGCATGGGTGATTCATTCCGATGATGTGAAAGAATACCAAGAGAAGTACACTGAAAAGAAAAGTCGTCGACGGGAAGTTGTGTAGTCTCTGCTGCGGGGTGTTGAAATGTCCTGTTTTGACCATTTCAAAACGTTGTGACAGCGAAGAGGGCAAAAGGGTTCATATCTCTTCTGGATATGGTCCCTTTTGCAAGCTTTCAACTCCAACGTTTTGGTTCTGCCAACATTTTCACTTTGAGCTTGTTAAAAGCTCTTAAATCATCATGGCATTCTTTCTTATTTTCAAATGAATTAACGTCTCCACATGAGCCGTTTGGGGGAACATATCGTATATTTTTCCTTCGCTAATTTCATATTTTTCAGCCAGTAGATGTAAATCTCTAGCTAGGGTGGCGGGCATACAAGAGACATATATCATCGATTCCGCATTGCTCTGGAGAAGCTGTTCGATCACATTTTTTGTTAACCCTTGACGAGGAGGATTTGCGATAATGAATCCTGTCTGATTTTTCTTAAGCCACTTGGGGAGAATTTTTTCGACATCTCCTTGGATAAATTCAATATTTTCAAGTTGATTAAGGGCGGCATTCTCTTGACAAAATCCGATAGCCTCCCGATTGAATTCCATCCCCGTTACAGCACGCCCTTGTTTTGCCAAAAGAAGTGAAGTGATTCCAAATCCACAATAGAGATCAAGAATATGATGCTCTCTTGATTGATCAACCAATCGATAAATATGGCGGTAAATATTTAGGCTTTGCCCGGGATGATTTTGTACAAATGTTTTTGGGGAATAGCGGAAGGTTAAGCCTTCAATTTTTTCTTCACAATATGGGTTGCCTAATACCATGTCTTGATTAGGGGTCTGGATCATGATCCCTGCAAGATCGGGTGAGTCTCTTAATAAAGTGTCGAACCAATCACGATTTATTTTAAATTGAGCATCAAATTGGAAGAATAGAATGAATTGTTGATGTTCATTTTTAAGCAATGTCAAGCGCCCTTCTCTTTTTCGGGGATTGGGAATTTCTTTCACCCATTCTTGGATTTGTTTTAGAATAAGAGCTTGAGAATCGATAAAAATAGAACACGCTTCAACCATAAGCAAAGAGTGATGGTCTCGAGCAATATAGCCAGCTTCAAATCCCTTCTCTTTTGGTTTTAAGTGAAGGGTGATATGGCGTCGATAGGCCCAATTTTGAGGAGCTGGAACAATTGAAATAAGGGGAGGAGAAAGATGTCCTATCCTCTTAAGAGAGTCTAAAACCGCATGTAATTTATAATTGAGCTGAGATTGAGGTGTTAAGTGTTGAAGCTGGCATCCTCCACAGCGACCAAAATAAGGACATAAGGGGGTTGTGTGTTCATGGTTTTTTTTTATGAATCCAATTAATTCTCCATGAGCAAACGACCGTTTGACTTGTGTGATTTTGCATAAAACATAGTCGCCAACTGCTGTAAAAGGAATGAAGATGACAAAATTTTGGAATCGTAAAATTCCCTCTCCTCCAAAAGCAATTGTTTCAATTTCTCCTTCAACGGTTTGATTGATTGAGAGTGTCATGACGGTCTTGGCAGATTCACGATGTCTGTCGTCTCAGGAGGAAGTTCTTCTAAAATTTGGAAACCGCGGATAAGTAATTGAATGCTTGATTTATTGATCTGAGGAGTAAAGGCAACGCGTAACTTTAAATTTTTTTTCCGCAATTGCGGACTATGGAGGGCCATGCCAAGAGCGATTCCTTCAACAAGAACCCGATCTTCTTGCTGTAAATAAAGTTTAAGGTGTGTTTTTCCAATCACTTTAGGAGGCCACGTTTGCAAGGCATCGCAATAGAGAATGGGTTGGGGATTTTCATTTCCATAAGGCTCGAGCAATCGGGCTGATTCCATGAAATCAAAGGTCAGCTCGCTGAATTTGATTGTTGCATCGAGAAAGAGCTTGCTCATCACATCAGATTCTTTTAACTGTTCGTTGGCCGCTTCAATAAAGCGTCTTTTAAATTCATCAATGTGTTCCTCTTTCACTGTTAATCCGGCTGCAAAATCGTGTCCGCCAAAATTAACCAAAATATCGGAGCATCTTTTCAAAGTAGAAAGAAGAGGGAATTCTCGAATCGAGCGAACAGATCCTTTTCCCACTCCTTTATCAATTGTGATCATCACTGTCGGACGGTTGTACTGTTTTGAGATGCGTGTGGAGAGGATCGCAATGACTCCGGGATGCCACTTATCAGAGACCATGACAATCGCTTTTTGATTTAAAATTTCGGGGTGATCACGAATCGTGGTATCAACATCAAGCGACATTGTCCGTTCGATTTTTTGCCTTTCAATATTGTTCAGGTCTAGTTCAATTGCCATTTTTTCAGCGAGTTCAGCATTTTTTACTAAGAGCATTTGGACCCCTTTTCGAGGGTCGTCGATTCTGCCTAAACTGTTTAACCGTGGAGCGATTTTGGAGGCTATAGTAAAAGTTGTTAAATCGTTGAGATCCACATCGCAAATGGAAAATAATTTAGAGAGCCCCATTCGTTTCCCTTTACGCAACTGGCGCAATCCATATCTGACAAGGATTCTGTTTTCTTTATCTATCAAAGATCCCATATCAGAGATGGTCCCTAACGCAACTAAATCAAGATAACGCTTCAGGTCAATTTTCTTTGACGGAATAATTCCCTCTGCTGTCATCTGATTGGTAATCCCATGAGCCAGTTTAAATGCAACGCCAACTCCAGTCAAATCGCGATTGGGATATGTGTTGTTGACAAGTTTGGGGTTAAGGGTCGCGACGCAGTGAGGAATTTTGTCTGTGGGCTCATGATGGTCTGTAATAATGACATCGACATTTTGTGCAGCGACTTTGGCGATTTCAACAGCTGCTGTAATCCCGCAATCAACTGTAATGAGGAGTTTGCATTGATTCATAAGAGCATATTCTAATGCTTCGACGATCAAGCTTTGTCTTAGGGCTCCCCGATTTGAAACGTAGAAAAAAACATTAGCGCCGACATCTTGCAAAAATTCAGTGAGGAGAGTCGTTCCTGTCATGCCATCAACATCATTGTCTCCATAAATCAGAATGTTTTCTTTGTCGCGGATCGCTCGGCACACTCTGTCAACAGCTTGAGGCATCTCTGCCATTAAGAAAGGGTCATGTAATTCAGGGAGTTTGGCGTAAATATAATCGTGAATTTCTTCAAAAGATTTGAATCCGCGTGAAACAAGAATTTGTGCGATAACCGGATGAATTTTGAATTCCTTAATGATGCTTTCCGTCAATTCATCATTTGCTGTGGGATAGACCCAAATGGGATCCTCTTGGCCATGGATATTGGAATGCATCAAATTCTCTCTCCGTTTGTCTAAAAAGTCGTATGTGGATTGGGTTGCTTGAACATCTATTTAAAAAGGATACTGAAAAAACAGTGCCTAAGAGGTTGTCTATCAGTTGTAAGTGGTTATCAGTTGGTTGTATTTTCTAATGTATTGATTATCAAGGGTTGAGTTGATTAGAGATCAATGGTTTGTTTTATTTAAGTGTTTCATTTTATCTTTTATGCGTTCAAAGTCAAGTCAAATGATGAGTTTTTTCTCAAAATCAGTGTTGATGGATTGAAATCAAATTAACTCAGAGGGTTTGGTTAATTAATCATGTTGTGTCGAAAAATGAATTTTATAGACAAAAAACAACTTTTTAATAATAATTATTCGAAATAATTATTTTCTTTTTAGAGGTTAAAATGTTTATTCAATTTTCATCACCATCAGCGTTGTTTGCCTCTCCAATACTTGATGTGACTAGACAGGGGCGGATAAAGGGACTGGTGAATTTTATTGGTTTAATGATTTTGTCTGTGATCGGAATGTATTATTTATCCACTCAATTTTCTCTTCTTCGATTGAAGATTAAAGCGGGAGGTGGTTCTCGTCAATTAGACAATCAGTTGTTCAAATCAAAATCGAACGGGTCTGCACCTCTCCCTTTACCTCATCTGGATAGTCTTCCCCCCAAATGTGGGCAATCAGGACCTGTTAATATAGGTAAGATTCAAAGAACTGGATCTTCATCATGTGAATTGGAGGGATATCTTCCTGAAGACGATCAAAGAAAAGAAGGATCTAAAAATCACAATTCAATTACTGTAGACGATTATTTAAATGGTTTCAATATCGAATAATCGATCGAACATCCCGCTGTGATTTTTTTTTCCTTGATTTTTAGCGAAATCAACCTCATAATCTAGGTTCTTGAAATGTTTTTTCATCAAAATAGCTGAAAAGCTAAGAATATACAGAAATAGCTTGAGGAATTCGCTTTTCAAGCTGTAAGAGCCTGTTTAAAATTTATACTCATTCAAGCTCAATCCTGCAATTTGGGGTTGAATGAGGACATGATCAGGCTCTAAAGTTGTTTGTGTATGTCATCAAAACAATAAACTAGTTTGAGGTTTTATATGTCGCAAGTTGCCAAACAAGAATTTGGTAAATGGAGGTCTTTTTTATGGCCCGTCTACACATACGAGCTTAAAAAGCTTCTTCCTATGTTCTTTATGTTCTTTTGTATCTCATTTAACTACACTATTTTAAGAGATACCAAAGACACCTTGATTGTGACTGCAGCCGGTGCTGAAGCGATCCCTTTTTTGAAGTCTTTCGGGGTTGTGCCTGCTGCGATCATTTTTATGATTATCTACGCAAAATTGAGTAATGTGTTAAGTAGAGAAAATTTATTTTATGTCACTCTGATTCCCTTTATTATTTTCTTTGGATTATTTGCTTTTGTGATGTATCCGGCTCGCGAGGCGCTTCTTCCGACAGAATCTGCTGATGCTTTGAGAGCTTATCTGCCAGGTGGATGGGTTGGGTTGGCTGCTGCTTACCATAACTGGATGTATTCCATTTTTTATATTCTGGCTGAATTATGGGGAAGTGTTGTCCTCTCTTTGTTGTTCTGGGGTTTTGCTAACCAAATTACACGAGTAACTGAGGCTAAGCGTTTTTATAGCTTATTTGGTTTGGGTGCTAACATCGCATTGCTCGTCTCAGGTCCCGCCATTATCTATGTTTCCGATATTCGCAAACACCTTCCCGCCGGCGTTGATGCATGGCAAGTGTCGTTGAATTATCTGATGGCAATGGTTGTGATTGCTGGTATTGGGATTTTAATCACTTATTGGTGGATTAATCGATACATTTTAACTGATCCTCGCTTTTATGATTCAAATCAGGAGAAGGCGCCGGGTAAAAAGAAAAAAGCTAAAATGTCCCTTGGAGATAGTTTTAAATTTCTATTTACTTCAAAGTATATCCTGTGTTTAGCCATTCTCGTGATTGCCTATGGAATTTCGATCAATTTAGTCGAAGTGACTTGGAAGAGTCAGGTAAAATTGCAATACCCTAATTACAATGATTACAGTACCTTTATGGGGTATTTTTCAACAGCGACCGGCTTTGTAACAATTTTGATGATGCTTTTTGTTGGGGGTAATGTCATCCGTCTTAAAGGATGGGGATTTGCCGCTTTGATCACTCCAATTGTTCTGTTGATTACAGGTATTGCTTTCTTTGGATTTGTCATATTCCGAGATAGTATGGCAGGTTATATTGCCTCAATTGGAACCACCCCTTTGTTTCTTGCTGTTATTTTTGGAGCTGCTCAGAACATTATGAGTAAATCATCCAAATACTCCTTATTTGATCCGACAAAGGAGATGGCCTATATTCCATTGGATGATGAATCTAAAGTTAAAGGAAAGGCTGCTGTCGACGTTGTAGGTGCTCGCTTGGGTAAATCAGGCGGTTCAATGATTCAATTAGGTCTTTTGACTCTGGGTTCATTGGCAACGATCACCCCATATATCGGTGTTATTTTGATGTTTATTATTGCCGCTTGGATTTTTGCTGCTAATTCGCTGAGTAAGCAGTTTAATCAGCTTACAGCTGAGCAGGCTCTGGCTGCACAGGCTGCTAAAGATTCCGAGAAGGCTGCTTCATCTACACTTTAATGTTTGTTAGACTGTAGAGCTTTTTAGAAAAAACCCGATTCTTTTAAGGAATCGGGTTTTTTTTTAGAACAGAGGAGAAATCGCGCTCCCTGTGCGTAAAGTGAGTTTAAAAATCTAATGATTCCTCTCCCCCTTTTCCGTAAGGTGACTGCATAAGGTGCTTGGTTCTGATTTTATGTAGACAGAATGTTTAAGAATTTGTTATGCTGCCCGTTTTATCTGACAAAGTGTCTTCTCAGAGACACCCTCCATTCAAAAAAAATTTCGCTCAATTGCCTGATTTGCATCATAAAAAAAAAGATGTGCGGTGCAAGGGGGGGGAACTGACATACTCATAGAAGGAAACGTGACATTATGGAAAAACAGAAGCGTTGGCAATTCTATCTGATTGTTGCCGTCTTGGTCCTTACGCTTTACAATATCTTACCCACGATATTTTTCTACACAAAGCCTTTAAAGGCTCCTGTAGATGCTGCAAGGGCTGAAAAAGTAGCCTCTTCAGTCGTCGATCGTGTCAACCAGCTTGAAGAAGACTCTAAAGCGTGGCTTCTTTCATTTAGTCGTTTGCTTGGGATAAAACCAGCTTCTATAGACCTCGTCACAACGAACACCGACCTTATTCAAATTTCTTTTAAAAATGAGCAAGATGCCGCTCTATTTAAGCGTTTTTTGCCTCGTGCCGGAGCGCTGATTCCCTTTGTCCCTGCTCAGCTTGACATTAGTCCTGAATCTGCTGAATCAAATAGCGCGCAGGTTTTTGTTCAACGCAATGTTGCTCTTCAGCTAAATCCAAGCGAGATGGATCAGCTCTTCCAATTTACCACAAAAGTTGGAGACGATGGAAAAATCACGGATCTTTACCGTGATATGGTCAATGATCGAGTCGCACAAATTGCATTAGTAATTGGTGGTCCAAGTAAACAAGCTCATCAGATTGCGGGTATTGGGAACCAATCTCAAAATTCTCAGTATGACGAAGCAGCAATTGCCATTGCAAAGCAGATTGTTGACGTAGAGAATGTCTTTGGGCGAAACAGTTCGATTGCTAAGCGTTATTATGCAAGTTTTTCCCAGCTTGGATCGAAAGAAGGGGCAGCTTCGATTAAGACATTTCTGACGAAATTACAAGAGATCAACAAAAAAATTAAAGAGCAACGTCAAGTTTTAGAAAAGAAGAACGATCCTCTCTCATCAGGCGAGCAGCAAGAGCTTGCCGTCCTTGTCAATCAAAGCCTAGCGCTGGAATCTAGCATCGCCATTCTTCAAAAAAATGCAGCAGATTTTGATCAGGGAAAAAAACCTTTGACTTTTGAAAGGATTCAAACGTTATTGGCGAAAGGGCAATTGGATTCGTCAACTCAATATGTGAACCTTTCGGGTTACCATCCTTTTATCAAAGGGTTAACCATTAATTGGGATAGCAGCCAAGTAGATGTTGATTTTTATGATGATGTCCAGGCGCTGCGAGCTGGGGAAGGGAAGACAGAAAAAGAGGCGTTTCTTAAGGATAAAATCAATCAGTTTATCATCAACGATATTGCCTATATTGCCCGATTAACTGATGAAACCTTTAAGCCAAGTGAAGATTCGTTTCTTGTCAATCTTGACGCTTTAAGTAATAGTCGCAGTTATTTAATGTTGAATTTGGGTTATTTGGCTCAAAAACGCTCTCAGCAAGTATTAGATCAACTCTTATTGTCTTGGGTTCCGGCAACGACTGATTTAGTTCGCGAGGCTTATCCGATTCGTTCTTTTGATTCATATAAAAGCGCGAAGATTGAAGATCAAAAGCTTGGGTTAGTTGTCTATGCACCGGCAATGTACTCGTCTCAGCCGGTTGATGGATTTCGTAGCAATTCATTATATGTGATTGCTAAAGGGATGGACGCGGTTGTTCAAAAGATTAAAGAGGCACCCGATGCTGCAGAAAACAAAGCATTGGTTCAAGACTTTAATGAACTCAATACCGTCTTGCAGCAAATGGGCTTTATTGGATATTCAGGATCCGCTTTCGATCTACCCAAAGAATTTAGTAAGGACTACATTTTTGAATTAAATGATTACTACAGTAGTTTACTAAAAGCGACCCGTGAAAATTTTGTCGCCAAAGGAACCAAACGCTATGCTGTGTTAGATTTCTCTGATGTTGAACAGCGTATTTTGACAGTGAATAAAATCGACGATCGGATCCAAGAAGATCTTTTAAAATGGAAAGAAGCTTACCAAGCTTCTCAAGTCGATCTTAACGTGACAAGTCGCTACACTGTTCCAGCTCCTACGAAGAATGTCTACTGGGAAAACTTGAAATTAACAATCAAAAAGTTCTTCCGCGGCGATGATCGAAAAGTGCTTAAGTGGGGGTTAGATTTATCGGGTGGTAAAACTGTTCGGATCGCATTAATGGATCAAAATGGACGTCCTGTTAAAAATCCTGAAGATTTAAATCAGGCCGTCAATGAACTGTACAACCGAATCAATAAAATGGGCGTTGCGGAGAGAACGATTCGAATCGAAAATTCCAATATTTTACTTGATTTCCCAGGTTCTCAAAACTTATCGGCCTCTGATTTAGTCAAAGCATCTGCGATGTATTTTCATATTGTGAATGAAAAGTTTGGTCCCTTCAACGCAACGCTGGCTTCTGCCGTCAATCAGTTTCTTCAAGATGTTTGGAATGAGGCTGTTGTCACAAATCGTAAAGATATTGATGCAATTAATGAGATTGCATGGCAGCACCTTGGAGGCGATTCGCTTCTGACAGGAAGCACGCGTCCACGCAGTGATAACGCAAAGTTGTTGTATGAAAACGGCCTTCGCCTGGCTAATCCAAAAGAGCGGGCTGCAAGCTCTGCTTTTGATGACACGCTTTCATCGATTGCCATCTATAGAGGAAGCGAAGCCTCTGATTGGGATAATCAAACACAGCCTTTAATTATTGTTTTTCATCACTATGCCTTGGAAGGTTCAAGTCTTGAAAATATTCAGGCAGGGTATGATTCAACTCAAGGAAATATTTTATCTTTTGGTGTGAAGCGTTCTTATGAAGGCTCACAAGATAAAGGAGGGGGGAGTCCTCGTGATGACTTCTTTGCTTGGACATCTCAGTTTGCCGAAGATCGGATAGCGGGAACTCCTAAAGATCTCTATTCGCAGGGAAGAGGGTGGCGCATGGCTGTGAATTTAAATGGCAGCGTGATCACCTCCCCTTCACTCAACGCATCATTGCGGGAGGGTGGTACAATTAGCGGACGTTTTTCTCAACGCGAAGTGAATCAGTTGGCTGCCGACTTAAAAGCGGGTTCTTTAAGCTTTACTCCACGTATCTTATCTGAAGAGAATGTGAGCCCTGAATTAGGCTTAGAGGAGCGGACTAGAGGAATTGTCGCCTCTCTTGTGGCCCTTGGATTGGTTGTCATCGCGATGGTTGGCTATTATCATTTTGCCGGGGTGGTTGCTTCCTGTGCGGTTTTATTGAATATCTTCATCATGTGGGGTGTTCTTCAAAACCTCGGAGCAGCTTTAACCCTTCCGGGTATTGCCGGGATTGTCTTAACAATCGGGATGGCTGTTGATGCCAATGTGTTGGTCTTCGAAAGAGTTCGCGAAGAATTTGCTCTTTCAGGGAGAATCGCATCGGCTCTGCAAGCAGGATATCGAAAGGCTTTTACTGCCATTATAGATTCAAATGTGACGACGATTATCGCGGCGTTAATTTTACTTCAATTTGATTCAGGTCCTATCAAAGGATTTGCAGTCACATTGATTATTGGGATTATTTCTTCTATGTTTACAGCACTCTTTATGACCCGTTATTTCTTCGCAGGGTGGGTTCGCAATCCCGAACATAAAGAATTGAGAATGGCACGTTTTTTAAAAGAGACGAATGTCGATTTTTTAAGTTATGCTAAAAAAGCCATAATCATTTCATTAATTGTGATGGGAATCGGCACTTTTTTCCTATTCGAAGAGCGCAAAACAATTTTCGGTATGGATTTTACCGGGGGTTATTCATTAACGCTTAATTTAGAAGAACAGGCTAATCATCCTAATTATCGATTAGATGCGATGAATGCCTTGTTAGACAATGGGGCTTCTAGTTTAGATTTTCAAGTAAGAGAGCTAAGCAGACCCAATCAATTGCGTATTCAATTGGGAACAAGTATGGATGAGAAAGGTCATCCTTTCTATCAAATGCCTGATGTGAATGCATCAGAAGGGCCTTACGCTTTTGATTATCAACGCGATCCCCGTCTTAATTGGGTCGTGAATGCATTGCAATCCAATGGGATGAAGATCATTCCTTCTGAATTAAGTGATTTGCAAAAAAATTGGACAATTATGAGCGGTCAGTTTTCTGATGCTATGAGAAATAATGCGATCTTGGCCCTTGGTGCGGCTTTGATTGCGATTTTGATTTATATCACTTTTCGCTTTGAATTTAAATATGCCGTAGGGGCTGTTGCAGGATTGGTTCATGATGTGGTGATTACGTTGGGGCTTTTAGCTCTATTCCATGCCCTTGGCTTTCCTGTCCAAATCGACCTTCAAGTCATTGGAGCGATTATGACAATTATTGGCTATTCATTGAATGATACCATTATTGTTTTTGACAGGATCCGCGAAGACTTGAAAATTATGCGTCGTATGCGATTTAGAGAGATCATCAATCACGCTCTGAATGTGACATTAAGCCGTACAATCATGACGTCAGGAACGACTCTTCTTGTACTCTTGACTCTTGTTTTACTTGGAGGGCAATCTATTTTTGCTTTCTCTCTTGTCATGACAATTGGGGTTGTAATTGGAACGCTTTCTTCTCTCTTTATTGCATCTCCGGTGATGCTTTACTTCCATAATCGGGAGGTGGGGTCTCAACAATATGGTGGTGCGACAATCAAAGGTCTGTAAACGGATCATTCACCAAAGGAAAAAACCCGATCCCCGAAAGGGGGCGGGTTTTTTTTTACCATTAGACTTCTTCGGAAACTTCATTGACTTGCTAAAACCGCCATTTTTGGCCTCTTTTTTGTAAAATTTTTCGACCGTATGGACGCATACGCTCTCAACATTTTCAAAACAATCTGCTCAAAAAGGGCAATTTTTTCAAGCAAAGCAAGTTTCCGAAGAAGTCTAATGACAAATTGAGTCTAGGACCGATTTGCGATCATTCACTCCTGAGAGCTTTCACGCAGCTAAAATAGGGGTTTATTTCTTGTAAATGGGATTAATGAGAGATGAAAACAAGGGGGGAAGTTGTCAGACAAGGGTTTTATCGAATGTCAGGAAAGTGGGATCAAGTCCAAAGGAGTTGATCCCACTTTCCTGACACTTTCTTCATGTCTTAATCCTTAAGATGGCTAAAAACTGACCTTACGCACCGGGAGTCCGATTTGGGATGAAGCGAAAGCTTTCAATCCGGAGGATGTGGCTTAGCCCAAATCGCCCTCCGGGTGCGTAAGGTCAGTTAAAAAATAAAAAGATTAAACTGTGACTGGAATTCCAGGTAAAGAGGCAATTGTTGCTTGGCTTGTCATTGCTTCAACATACATATTCCAAAGTTCGGGTTCAATTCTGCCATGGCGGATGGATGAAATCAGTTCGCGCTTTACAGTTCTTAAATCCTTTTTAGGGGTCAGTTTTCGAATCATATCTTTATCTCCAGCTAAACGCGCCATGTTTAACATTCTCTCTAAGTCTTGCTTAGAAAATGTAAACAGATCGCGGCGCTTACGCGATCCTCTTGCGGCTCGCTGCTTCGGTGTAACGGCTTGAGGATGACTCGCATTAATAATGAACTTGTTGATCATGTCTGTCAGTTCTTGTGGCTCTTCCGTCTTCATTTTACGCATTGTAAAATGGTGGATATATCCACCGCTTGAGACTGGCAGATAATGACAAATGTCATTTTCTTTTTTTCCGCCAACTTTTTTAACGGCAGAATGAATTAATTGTTCGAGTTGTTTGTTTTCCATTTTCTTCCTCTAATAGCATTTTGGTTTAATAATTTTTGTTTCAAATTTCAAAAAGTGTCTAATTCTTGAGAGTCCATTTATCTTGAGTGTGTTAGAGCCTATTTAACATCATCCAATTCAAAATGTTAAAGAGGCTCTTAAAGGTAATTGACTCACTGGTTTTTGGCTATAGCATGAATCATCGAGAGTTCATATTGCGTTATGGATCAGAAACTCTTGAAATCACCAACCGATCTTTGTATCACATCAGCTTGATAATGTTTTGCCTGCACTTCGTTATATTCGGTCTTTGAATCAGTTTCTAGAATAGGTCGATCGATTTATGTGGGTTTTTATTTATTAATAAATGAATTTATGGAATTATAACTTTTCTTGCAAGATAAAACAATGGAAATCTTCATTTTTTCTTAACAATCTGTTTTATACGTATAATTAAATCGAAAATCACGCTCGACTAATTTCAAATTTTTGTCTAAAAATTGAGTTGATCGTCTCTGTAAAAACGGCGATTTAACCGTCGAAATTTAATTCAACGGAAGAACGGTTCCCTTTTTTTCAACGTAATGGACAAGTGTATAGAATTGATATAGATTTTGTAAAGATGTAGTCTTTTATTTCTAGATTTGAGTTATTAACTCACCTTATGCACCAAGAGTGCGATTTGGGCTCAAGTGGTAGCCTTCTTGGTGCATAAGGAGGGAAAGTCTCTTTACTGGACTTGAATGAAGCAATATCTTTTTCTAGCTAATCAAACAAGGAATTGATTAAACTTAACCTAACTCACCTTACGCACCGAAGAGGACGATTTGGGTTGAAGCTAAAGCTCTGGGTGCGTAAGGTGAGTTCATCTAAGACCGCTTCGAGTCCAGAGCTTAAATGAGTCCATGTTCTGGAGAATAAATCTCTTAACCTTTCATTCACAAGAAAATATCTTTATGCCACTGCCTCTTTATCAAGATAAAAAAAAAGATGATCCTTCTTTATCCGCACATTCGTTAGATCGTGTCAAGGCGGTCATTGCAATTGCCGCTGGTAAAGGAGGTGTTGGAAAATCGACAGTTACGGTCAATTTAGCCTTGGGATTGCAAGCAGAAGGGTTTAAAGTCGGGATTATGGATACCGATATCTATGGACCTTCCATTCGAAAAATGTTGCCTGAAGATCGATTACCCTCTCAAAGAGGGGCTCTTATAGAGCCGGCGTTATGTTTAGGGATTAAAATGATTTCGATGGCTTATTTTCGAAAAGAGGGGGAAGCGACTGCTGTAAGGGCTCCGATTGCCAATGGTTTGATTGCCCACTTTATTAAAAATATTCAGTGGGGGGATCTTGATTTCTTGCTTGTTGATTTTCCTCCTGGTACAGGCGATATTCAATTGACATTAAGTCAACAAGCTCATTTGATGGGAGCGATTATGGTGACAACACCCCAGGAAGTTGCTTTAATCGATGTGCGTAAGGCGATGTCTTTGTTTGATTTAGTGAAGGTTCCCATTATTGGAATCATTGAAAACATGAGCTACTACAAAACAGATGTTCAATCTGAGCCTCTCTATTTATTTGGCAGGGGAGGTGGAGAGCGGTTGGCAAGGGAATCTGGAGCTCCTTTTTTGGGATCTATCCCTCTTGATCCAAGCGTGTGTCAATGCGGTGATCAAGGGCAGTCCTTATTTTCAGTCGATTCCCAGGTCGAGCGCCCCGCCACTCAAGCGTTTAAACAAATCGCTAAAGAGTTGATTGAGCAGGTGAATGGATTAAAAAAACAAGGAGAAAAAGGGATGCAATCGTTTGAATTAGTTTGGAAGGAGATGAGCGCTTTATGATCTCTTCTTTGTTTTTACAAAGTATTCGGCAAAAAGATAACCATACATTTTCCATTGAATGGAATGATGGTTCAATTCAAGATTTTCGTCTTTCTGATCTTCAAAGAGACTGTCCTTGCGCTCATTGTCGGGATGAAATGACGGGCAAGAGGTTAATTCATCACACCATGATATCCGATGAAGTGAAAGCCGTTTTGATTAGAAGCGTGGGGCGTTATGGGTTAAAGATTCAATTCACATCGGGTTGTTCTACCGGAATTTATAGCTTTGATCAACTTTGGAAGATGAAGAAGGAGAAAAATGATGATCTTTAAATCTTTCCATTCTTTCTTTCTCTTTTTTTCCCTCCTTTTTATTTTAAGCAGTTGCTCGATGGATCAACATAAACATCGGCAAGCACATTTCCAACAGTGGCTTCAAAAGGATGGAAAGGTCAAAGTCTTGAGTACGACAATGATGATTGATGATTTAGTCAGACGAGTCGGCGCAGGGCATATTGATACCATCGTCCTGATTGAAGGGGAGCTGGATCCTCATTCTTATCAATTGGTTAAAGGGGATGATGAAAAGTTATCTCGGGCTGATCTTGTTTTTTATAATGGATTAGGACTTGAACATGGTCCAAGCTTGCATCGCTATCTTTTAAAAAATCCCAAAGCAGTTGGACTCGGTGATTTGGTTGATCGCAAAGAGGCTGGCTTGATCATCAATGTCCGAGGACAAAAAGATCCTCATGTCTGGATGGACATTTCACTATGGGCAAGAACAGTTCCCTTTATTGTTGAGGCGTTGAGTCAGCAAGATCCTGCCCATGCTGCAGAATACAAAGCCAATGGGCAGGTGCTTCAAGAGGAAATGGCAAAGGCTCATTTAGAGGCCCAAGCGATGATGCACCAAATTCCGGCAAATCAACGATTTTTAGTGACCAGTCACGATGCGTTTAATTATTTTGCCCGTGCCTATTTATCCGAAGAGGGGGAAGTGGAGTCGGGGACGTGGGAAAAACGGTTTGCAGCACCAGAGGGGCTCGCCCCAGAGAGTCAATTAAGTGCGACCGATATTAAGGCGATCATTGCACACCTCAAACGGTACGATATTCATCAATTATTTCCGGAATCAAATGTGAGTCGTGATTCGATTCGCAAGATTGTCCAAGCGGGAAAAGAGAAAGGGCTTGATGTTCAAATTGCCTGCTGTGCTCTCTATGGAGATGCCATGGGCCCCCCCGGATCGGAGGGCGACTCTTATCTTAAGATGATTTTATACAATGCACGCACATTAGCAGAGCAGATGAAGCGTCATGGATCCACATTTAAACATGAAGAGGGATAATTTAAACTAGCATGCAGCCTGAAAAAATCGAACACCCTCCTATCTTAACCATTCAACACCTGAGTGTGAATTATGATAAAACCCCTGTTTTATGGGATATCTCTTTGTCAATCCCTTCCGGTCTTTTAGTTGGCATTGTGGGACCCAATGGCGCTGGAAAAAGCACGCTTATTAAAGCGGCGCTCGGATTAGTGAAGCCGATATCCGGAAAGGTTGATTTTTTTGGAAAGCCATTGAAGTCTGTTCGGCAGCGAGTCGCTTATGTTCCTCAGCGAGAATCGGTTGATTGGGAGTTTCCTGTTACTGTAAGGGATCTTGTTGTCATGGGGCGATACGGACGCTTAGGCCTTTTCCACCGTCCACGAGCGGCTGATTGGGCTGCTGCAGATCATTATTTAGAAGTTGTGGGAATGGCCGGATATGCTCATCGTCAAATCAGCCAGCTATCTGGTGGACAGCAGCAGCGAGTTTTCCTTGCACGCTCTTTACTGCAAGAGGCAGATGTTTATTTTATGGATGAACCCTTTACAGGTGTTGATCTGGGAACGGAAATGGTGATTGTTGAATTGCTCCAGCAACTGCGTGCTAAAGGTAAAACTGTTTTTGTTGTTCACCACGATTTGAATAGTGTGGAGAGTTACTTTGATTGGGTTGTCTTGTTGAATATGCGGTTAATTGGCTATGGGCCTATCTCTGATTTTTTTACTCCCCACTACCTTCATGCTGCTTATGGCAAAAGTTATGCCCTTTTTGATGAGGCTTTGAAATTATCTCAGGAAAAACAGACAGGAATCCAAAGGTGATTGCGCAAGCTTTATTCTCTTTTTTTACCGACTCTATTTTACGAGCCCCGACTTTAGGGTGTATGCTGATGTGTCTTGCAGCCAGTTTAATGGGAGTCATTATTTTTTTACGTCGTCAGTCACTCATAGGAGAGGTGTTATCGCATGCGTCGTATCCTGGAGTTATCCTCGGAGTTTTAGCGGCAGGTCTTTTTTCGATCGATGAAAACGATGAGTTGCAACTTTCGGTTTTAGCATTAATTGGTGCTTTTATCACTTCTCTTTTAGGTCTTTGGATGATTCATTATTTAGAAAGGAGAATGCGCGTGCAGAGCGATGCGGCTCTTTGTTTTGTCTTGTCGACATTTTTTGGAGTGGGTTTGACGATGACGAGCGAAGTGCAATTTTCTTTTACTTCGCTCTATAAGCAAACGGTGAATTATCTTTACGGTCAAGCAGCCACGATGACGGATATCCATATTTTTATTTATGGAATGTTGGCTTTAGTCGTGATTCTGATGATTCTCCTGCTTTATAAAGAATTGCACGTGATGACATTTGATCGTGAGTATGCGAAAAGTCTTGGGATCTCCGTCCGATCAATTGACTTTTTCGTTTTTGTTCTTGTTGCGTTAGCCATCATCATTGGCATTCGATCTGTTGGAGTTGTTTTGATGTCGGCTATGTTGATTGCGCCTCCTGTGGCAGCCCGGCAATTGACGAATCGCTTCTCTGTTTTACTCGTTTTATCTGCACTTTTTGGATTATTAAGTGGATTTTTTGGAAATTATTTCTCTGTCGAATTGACAGAAAAATTGGGACAAGCTTATCCTGCGGCCCGCATTATTTTACCCACGGGGCCGATGATTGTTCTTGTCGCGACACTCATTTGTACTGCCGCCCTTCTTTTTGCGCCAGAAAGGGGGATGTTGATACGTCTTTGGCGGATCGCCTGTTTTCGTTATACGTGTATATGTGAAAACCTTTTAAAGGAGATGTGGCGGACCGACCCCAAAGGCTCTTTTTCCTTTGACCAAGTGGCTTATTACCAGACAACCTCTCGTTTATACTTAAGGTTTCTTTTGTGGAGGATGATTGGCAGCGGATGGATAGAGCGCCAATCTCAAGGATTGTACGGTTTAAGCGTTGATGGAGAGCATCGAGCAGCAAATATTGTCCGTTTGCACCGTTTGTGGGAAGTGTATCTTGTGAATTATTTAGGGATTGGAAGTGAGCGTGTTCACCGCAATGCTGAAGAGATGGAACATATCTTAACCCCCGAGCTAGAGCGTGAATTGACGCTTCTTCTTGAAAATCCGCAGCAAGATCCTCATGATCAGCCGATTCCGGCACGAGGGAGGGAATAAATTCAATGTTCGCTCACTCTTCACTGATCAATCCTTATCAAGGCATCACGATGTGGGAATTTATTCTCTTATTTGTGGAGAGGATGGGGGCTTTAATCACCGGTCAATTGTCATTTGACTATTTAGCATCAGATGAAATTCAGGTTCTTGTCTTAATGGGGGTTGCGATTTCCTCTTCCCTTGTCGGAACATTTCTTGTTTTGCGTCGAATGACCATGCTCGCTAATTCTCTTTCCCATACGATTTTAGTGGGAATTGTCTTGGCTTTTATTTTTTCATCTTTTTTGGGCTCTTCTGAAGATGAATCGGGATCTTATATCGCACCGATGGAAATGATGATTGTGGCAGCGCTTCTGACTGGTTTTTTTACCACTTTCTTGACAGAGTTCTTAGTTAAAACAGCAAAATTGCAAGAAGATGCCAGCACAGGGCTTGTCTTTACAAGTTTATTTGCACTGGGCGTTATACTCGTGACGATTTTAACTCGCAATGCCCATATTGGAACGGAAGCGGTGATGGGAAATGCCGATGCTTTGCACAGGAGCGATTTATTTTGGGTTTACATGATCGTTGCTTCGAATGTGCTCTTATTTTCGATCTTTTTCAAAGAATTTAAATTGACGACATTTGATGCCGGTTTGGCTTATGCAATGGGATTTTCACCGATTGTTTTTAACTACTTGTTGATGGCACAGGTTTCAGCCACCACCATTACTTCATTTCGCGCAGTGGGAGTCCTTCTTGTTCTGGCGTTTATGACCGGCCCAGCCCTTTCTGCACGGTTATTAACCCATTATCTTGGAATGATGTTGATCTGGGCTGCAGGAATTGGAAGCTTTAGCGCTTTAATCGGCGTGGCGCTCACACGCCATATTTTGACGGTCTATGGAGTTGCCTTATCAACCTCAGGCGTGGTTGTCTGTGTGATTTTATCTCTCTATTTCTGTGTTGTGATGTATGTGAGGGTGAAAGAATGGTCACCCTCCAAGGCGCCTATTTAACCGGCTTTGATAAGAGTTGATTGTGTTAATTGTAAAAGATTTGCATGAGCTTCTTCTTTTATAGCGAAAAGAGAATTTAAGTAGTCATCTTGAGAAGGGGATTTATAGATCGCGATCTGTTTGCTCACTTCACGAGCAAATGCATTGACAGCGGTTTTAAAATTTTCTGCTTGAGGCTTCTCTTTTAAAGAGCTTTTGACTGTGTTGATGATTTTTTTATGAAAAATATTTGTCTGATTAAAAATGTCTTGAAGATGCGATTCGATTTCTGCGGAATTGAGTCTCTCTGTTTTTGGATCTTTTTGATTCCGTAAAACGGATAATTCGTCTGCAATAAATTTCTGAAAATCTTCACATGCCTTAGAAGCAATTTCCCACTCCGATTGAGGGAGTACTCCCTCTTGCGCGAGCTTTTTTAAAGATGCTGTCATGTTTTGTGATGACAACTTTATTGTTGCGATCGATCCTTTCATTTTAAATACTCGGATGTTATTAAAGGCCTTTTCAGCTGTTTCATATCGCATTTGGGCTTCTTTTATTTTCTCATTTTGATCTGATTGTTTTTTAAAGGCAACGGGGAAGTCTCCACCAACATCAACAAGATGCTGATTGTCTTTTACCTCTATTTTAAAATGGTGTTTTTTTGTTTTTTGATTAACTTCTTCTTGTTGTTTTTTTGTTGATAATCGGATTAATTGAATAAAACTATTGATTAATTTATTCAATCCTCTCATTATTTTGATAACACCCCACTTTGTTTTTTTTCTCTGTTTCAATGAGATGTCCTCGGGGATGTTGTCGTTAGAAAGTAAATGAGGGTGGACTTGAATGGGTTCTTGATGGATTTCAGTCATAATTGCTCCTGGTTTATAACAACATATTAGCAATTATTTATTTGTGTTTAGTTAAGATTTGGATATTTTTTTATTTATATTTTACGAGTTGTTTTATGGATTTATTGTTTTTAAATAGCATGAGAATTTCAGTGAAATATGACCATTTTAAATGGTTGAAAAGCTATAGAAGTTGAAGATAGAAAATGAGGGATGTTATCGCCTAATTTGAATGTTTACTCACATTAGAACCTGATCAAAGATTTTTAACAGATTCTAAGAGGTTAAAAATTCTACTGTTCGACCATAAAAAGTATATACGCTTTCGCTTTTATTTTGATCGAGTTTTTGTTGCTCGGCTATTCGCATCGAAATTTTTAACAAAATAGGATGTCAATTTTGAATATGAATTTTTTTTACTTAAAATAAAATCCCCTGTAGTAAACAAAGATGTTGAGAATATTCCGCTTGCCGCAAGTGTAAATAAAAATGTTTTCATTTGTATTCCTTTTGTTTTTTTTATTGAAAAAAATTTATTTTAATTATTTTATGAGATAAAATTAATGCATGATTTGAATAAATTGTATTTTAACTTTGTTTTTGTTGTCAATCATTAATGTGTTTTAAGATTTAATTTTAAAGGTGTTAATGTTTAAAAAATCTATTTTTTTTTACTTTGCTTCCAATATATTCGTGAGTAGTCTCTTTCTTTTTATTTTTTATTCCAATTCTCAAAATACGCATCACTTCGAAGGCAATAAAATGACGATTGATTATCATGTCATTGTAGGCAAAAGAATGAATGGCGAAGAAAGAGGTCGTGTTGAGCAGATCATTGATACTACTTTTAAGAAAATTGATCAGATCTATAACAAATGGAATCCTGCGTCTGAAATTTCCCTCTTGAATAGATTAAAAGCCGGTGAAACTGTCAAACTCTCCAAAGAGCTTGAGCAGTTTTTTTATTTAACAGATTCAATTGTGGGCTTGAGTCAAGGTAAATTTGATCCTACAGTGGAGCCGCTTCAGCAGCTGTGGAAAAGCGCGTTAGAAAAAGGTGAGATTCCTCCCGATTGCGATGTTCAACGTTTATTACCTGCCATTGGATGGAAAAATATTCATTTTAATGACGGGATGTTTTTTAAAGATCATGATGAAACACGTTTAGATCTTGGGGGGATTGCAAAGGGGTATTGCGTAGATCTTTTAGTTGAGGGGCTGATTGAGGCTGGGTTTTATGATGTTTTTGTTGAGTGGGGGGGGGAAGTACGTGCAAATGGACAACATCCCGATGATCGTCCTTGGCGGGTGATTTCAAGTTATCTAGAAAATAGCAATCCGGAGGATGTCCTTGTTGAGATTAATCTTGAAAATGAATCTGTTGCGACAAGCGGCGATTATATTCAAAATTGGACTGTCAACATCGAAGGGGAAGAGATGACGTTATATCACATCATAGATCCTGTGACGGCACAACCTTTAAGAGTGAAAAAGCGTGCTGTCAGCAGCGGGACGGTTATTGCGCCGACCTGCGTGATCGCTGATGCCTTCGCTACAATTGCCATGATGTATCCCACCCTTGAAGAGGCTAATGAGTGGGCAAAAGAGATGAAAGAGCGCTATCCTGCCATTAAATTTCATCTCTTTGCCCGCGACAAGACTCTTTAGGATCATCACGAAAACCCACGTTAATGCTCGGTTCTAACGTGAAGGATAAAGATGGCACGCAACAAAGTGTCCGGGTTTCGCTTCCTTCCATTCCGGTTCTATTTTTTTGCAAATCGGTGAAGCAAATGGACACCGATTTGAATAGGAGCACCCCTGCGAAAGCTTCATCGCACTTGAGGTCTCTTGGTTGATTAAACCATCAGCCCTCTTTGGTTGCTGCAAAGGATCGGGAAGTAAAACGGACGCAGCAAGTGCTTGGGAATAAGGGTGCAGAGGGTCTTTGTAAACATCGTGACTTTTTCCCATTTCCATCATTTGTCCACGATACATAATCAGCAAACGATCGGTTAAATAGTTTAAAATGGACAGATCATGGGAAATCATGAGATAAGAGAGCTGCCGCTCCCTTTGGAGCTTCAGTAAAAGATTGATGATTTGTCCTTGAACTGACGCATCTAAAGCGGAAAAAGGTTCATCACAGATTAAAAGACGAGGTTCTAAAGCTAATGCTCTGGCGATGGCAATCCGTTGTTTTTGCCCCCCGCTCAATTCTTGCGGCATGCGGGATAGAAAATCTTCTGAAAGGCCCACTTGAGAAAGCAAATGATGGACGCGCTCAGTTCGTTCCTCTCCTTTTGCCAAGCGATGAATGATGAAAGGCTCTTCAAGTGTTTGTCTGATGTTCATACGAGGATTGAGCGATGCTGCGGGATTCTGAAAAATCATTTGAATATTGCGCAAAAACGTTGTTGATCGGTCAGCAATTAGGGGGCCCAGATTTTTTTCTTCGAAGAGAATCGATCCCTTTGTTGGGCAGATCAGTCCCATGATGATCTTGGCAAGTGTCGATTTTCCGCATCCGCTCTCTCCCCCAATTCCTAACATTTCTCCTGATTTTAAAGAAAACGACACATTCTCAACCGCAGACAACAGACCTCCTTTTATCTGAAATTGTTTCGATATTTGACGCACATTGAGTAAAGGGGAGGTCATGGGGATCCTTTTGAAGAAGCCTGTTGACGATTTGCTGCAGGAAGCCAGCATAAGACGCTTCCGTTTGAAGAAGGGATGTTGGGAGGATGTTTCCTTGCGCAAATTTTCATTGCGAATGGGCAGCGCGGGGCAAAGAAGCAGCCTTGGTGATTGTGATGTATCTGAGGGGCAGATCCCTCTAACGAGATAAGAGGCCGGTGATGTGAGTCCATCATCGCACGGCGTGATGCGAGCAGCGCTTGGGTAAAGGGGTGTTGAGGGGATTGAAAAATTTGATGAACAGATCCAGACTCAATCAGTTGACCTGCATACATGACCATGACGCGCTGACATAGGCGCGCGATGACCCCTAAATCATGGGTAATCATCAGCAGACTCATCTGTTCTTCTTTTTGCAGATGCTCCAACAGATGGAGAATTTGCAATTGAGTGGTAGGATCCAGGGCTGTTGTTGGTTCATCTGCAATCAATAAAGAGGGGCGGCACATTAAGGCCATTGCAATCAGAATGCGCTGTTTCATTCCGCCGCTGATTTCGTGAGGATATTGTCCCATTCGGGCGGATGGATCGCCAATGCCGACTCGATGGAGCCATTCAATTGCCTTTTGATCACCCTCTTGCTTTGAGATGCCTGTGTGATAGTACAGTCCTTCCATCAGTTGTTTGCCTATTGGAAGCAATGGGTTAAGAGCGAGTGCCGGATCTTGCAAAATTAAGCTCAGGCGTGTCCCTCTTAAATGAGATAATTTTTTGGGAGACAGCGTAAGGAGATGTTGATTTTCAAATTCAATGTGACCTTTTACATGATGATTGGAAGGCAAAAGCCCTAAAATCGAGGCAGCCGTTAAGCTTTTACCCGACCCAGATTCTCCTACAAGCCCAACGATCTCGCCCGGATAAATTTCAAATGAAATGCCACGGAGGAGTTGGCGTGTGCAAGATCCTTGAGTTAACGACAAGTGCAAATTTTCGATTTTAAGCAATGGTTTCATGCTGATGCCCTCCTTCGTCAAGGATCTCTTTTAGCGCTTCGCCAATCAGATGAAAAGAAAGGAGGATGAGCGAAATAAAACAAGCAGGAAAGAAAAAACGCCAGGGATAAAATTCTAAGGCTGTCAGCCCTTCATTTGCCATTGTTCCCAAACTTGCTTGAGGAGCTTGAATACCCAGTCCTAGAAAACTCAAAAAGGCTTCTGAAAACATTGCCGAAGGAACTGTCAATGTCAGCGTCACCAGAATCGGGCCTAACGCGTTGGGTAATAAATGAATGAAGAGGAGGCGAAGCGCACTTGCCCCCATCGTTTTTGCGGCGATGACATAATCCATTTCTTTTAACATTAAAATTTGTCCCCGAACGATACGAGCCATTGTGATCCATCCCGTGAGGGTAATGGCGATGAGAAGAGAAAAAATTCCCGATCCGAGGACAACAGAGAGAAGGATCACGATGAGTAAATAAGGCAGCGAGTAGAGGATATCGGCCAGTCGCATCAGAATGTCATCAAGGCGTCCTCCTAATAATCCCGATACTCCTCCCCAAAAACAGCCGACAGCTAAATCAATCAGAGCTGCCACAACTCCCACAAAAAGAGAAATTCGTCCGCCGTAGCAGATCCTTGTAAAAATATCTCTCCCTAAATCATCTGTTCCAAACCAAAATTCAAAAGAGGGGGGGTGGTTTTTACCCGCTAAATGTAGAGCATCATATTCGTATCCGCTTAACCAGGGTCCCATCAGAAGGAAAAATAAAATCGGGAGGAGGAGAGCAACGCCCGCTCTTGCCAAAGAATGGCGGTAAAGCCGATGCCAAAGGCCGGTTTTAAAAAAAAGAGGAGGAGGTAGAAAATGTTGAGAAGAAAAATTTAGAGGGTGCCAGTCGTCCTCCTGGTAGGGGTTCATTTTTCAGCCCCTCCTAATCGGATGCGAGGATCGCAATATCCATAGAGCAAATCGACGAAAAACACGATACTCAAAAGAATGACACTATAAAACAGCGTGAGTCCCATGATTAAAGAATAATCACGGTTAGCGACGCTATGAACAAACCACTGGCCAAGACCCGGAATGCTAAAAATTTTTTCGATTACAAAGCTTCCAACTAAAATATTGGCTAAAAGAGGGCCAACGTAGCTTAACAGAGGTAATAAAGTATTGGGCAAAGCATGATGCCATAGCCGGTATCCACAGGGAAGTCCTTTAGCGCGGGCAAGTTTGATATAATCTTCCTGAAAGACCTCTAAGAGCCTATTTCTTGTTAATTTAGCGATAAATGCGGTTGGAGCTGCCGCTAGGGAAATCGAGGGGAGGATCGTTTGAGCAAAACAGCCCCAGCGTGCAAGGGGAAAAATGGGGAAATAAATCGCCAAACTATATTGCAAAAGTGTTGCTAAGATAAAACTAGGAATGGCGAGTCCGGCTGTTGTGATGAGGAAAATCGAGCGGTCTTGCCAACGATGAGCTTTAAGTGCTGAGAGTATTCCAAGAGAAATCCCCAAAAAAAGGGCTGCGCAAAATGCCTGGAGTCCCAGTTGCGCTGAAACAGGAAACCCTTCTTGTATAAAGCTTATGACGGTGCGGCCTGGATATTTAAAAGAATGGCCTAAATGACCTTGAATGATATCACTCAGATAGTCGACGTATTGTACGAAGAGAGGGCGATGCAATCCATAGTGTTCATGCAAAGAGGCGATCATATCATGGCGCAAGACTTGCTCCTGACTGAAAGGGTCGCCTGGGATAAGTTTCATTAAAAAAAAAGTGAGGCTGACAATAATAAAGAGAGAGGAAACGAAGCTGATGGTTTTTCTTGCTAAATAAAAGAGCATATAACCGATTGATCTTATTTTTGATGATCCCAATACGCATATTTGAAATCTAAATACCCTAGCTGAGAGATATTGACTCCTTTGATGGCAGGATGTTTCATATAATTATAAGAGGAATAAAATAACGGGATGATTGGCATTTCATTTATGATGAGAGTCTCTGCCTGTTGTAAAAGGGGGTGTCGCTTTTCTTGATCATCACTCTTTGCTGAAGCGTCTAACAGAGCAATGTATGTAGGATTTTCCCATTCTGTATGATTTATCCCATTATCTTTAAACTTAAAAACGTCTAAAAACGAAATCGGATCGTCAAAATCGGCAAACCAAGAGCCAATTCCAATTTGGTAATCTCCCTGTTTTAATTGATCGTAATAGACTTTTTTTTCATTGTTTTTTAACTGAACATTTATTCCTAAAGCCATTTTCCATTGCTGTTGGGCCACTTGAGCGATTTTATGGGAGCGTTCATCTGTTCCATATTGGATGGAGATCGGCGGAAGAGTCTGTAGGGTGACAGAGTGCTCTTCCATTACCTCTTGAAAAAGGCGACGGGCAAGGGCAATATCATGATCTTTAAAATGATGTTGTAGCTCCATGAAAGGATAAGGGATGAGACCCAAAGCAGGCTCTTGATTGCCTTGGAGAACATGTTCTACAAGTTCAGCCCTGTTGAGCGCTAAAGCAAATGCTCGGCGCATTTTAACATGATTGAATGGGAAAGAGCCGGTGTTGAGGCGCATGAAGTAGACGCCAGCTCCGGGGGAAACGTCTAATGTCCCCTTTTTTTTCAATGATGACAAGGCATCAACCGATAAGGTGGAAAGAGGAGATCCTGTCCAATCCAATTCTCCTTGCAGAAATAATTGCAAGGCTGTTGGATTGTCCAGGACAATCAGTTGGATGCGATCTAGATGGACATTTTTCCGATCCCAATAATGGGAATTGGGCAAAGCTGTCAGTGCGTTGTGATGATCCCATTTTTCCAAATGAAAGGGACCGTTTGTGATGATGTCACACTCAGCAAGTGGTTTGTTCGCTGGTGATTGTTGGGATAAACTTTTGTGGACCGGATAGAAAAAATGAGTGGCTGTCATCTTAAGAAAATAAGGAATGGGATGCTCGAGTTCAACAACTAACGTGGTGTCATCAGTTGCGTGAACGCCGATTTGGCTCTTAGGAGCACTTCCTTCCTTGGCCGCTTGCGCTCCTTTGATGACATAAAGTTGATAAGCATTAGGGCTTGGAAATTGAGGATCAAGTAAGCTTTTCCACGTGTTTTCAAAGTCGTAGGCCGTGACAGGATCTGCGTTTGACCAAGCACTTGGACGGAGGTGAAACGTATAGGTTTTTTTGTCGGGAGAAATCACAATGGATTGTGCTAAAGCCTCAGTGACCTCCCCATTTTCTTGAGAGCGCATAAGACCTTCATATAGCATGTGCATGACAGTCACTGTTGATAAATCCCGGCTCAGTCGAGGGTCTAGCGTTTCAGGGTCTGTTTCTGTGCTGATGCGAAAGGGGGTGCCGTTTTGATGTTTCATCTCTTCAGTTTTTTTGCAGCCGTTAGCAAAAAGAAGGAGACAAATCAAGAGGGATAATGTAAGCATCTGAGATTTCAATCGGGTTGTCTCCATTGTAAAATAACGTCTGGGGAGTGCTGTCTGAAAAAATAGAGATTTTGGATCATTCGATTTATTTGAAAAAATTGAGGATTTTTGCGCTCATTGATCGCTTAATTTTCCCAATCACATAGAGTCATCGAATAGCTCTAATAATAAAGCTCTCGATTTTAGGTGATTAGAGGATAAAAATAAAGGGAAATAAAGCCTGGATTTCGACGTTGTGAGCTCATTTTTTTGCCTTTCCTTTTTTAAAAGGATGCAGATGATTAAATTTTAGATTGACAAGTGGAAATTCGTTTACAAAACAGGTTGTTTGGAGCCGACCTTTTATGACTTTTGGGTAAAGATGAGAGGGGATATCCCTCAGATTTTTATCGTTGAAATGTTCGGTATTTTAAATCTTTTCCAAAGATTATTTTAAAACTTGATGAATTAATTTAAGTTTTATAGAATCTCTTATAAAGGGTTCAATTATGCAATTACAATCGTTTAATAATTGGCGAAAAAATCACGTTTGTATAGAACATCACATTTTTTATCCGGAAGGGAAAAATTTTCGCTGGGGCAGATTCAAGGGAAGTTGGACAGAAAAGACACAATCGGGACATTCTCTCTTTCACCGATGTGCTTTTGGATTGGATTTTCAAACCGGCGATCTTTACGTTGACTGCAGCGCAACCAAAATATGGACAAAATGCATTGGATTATCTTTGGTGTGTCCGATCAATGGATTAATTAAGACCGGCTATCACCTATTCCTTCCGTTATTGCTTGGTATTAAAACCGCTCAAAAAATAAATAAAAATTGGAAAGTCAATGGATTAACGATTACACCGTTTGTCGTCGATGAAATCAAACATCACATCATTGACATTTTCCGAACTGCAATTTATACAACAGCAATCACGATTGTATCCGTTGCAGCAGTCATTATTGGTCCGTTAGCTCCTCGCAAGCTTTATGAATGGCGTCATGTGATTGGGCAGCTAGAAAAAAGCTTAAATCGGGGGGAGCACACTATTTGGACCGTCGCTCGCTGTTTTCAACCAATTGGAAATTTGATGGAGATTGATCGATTATCTGACGATTACTTAGACTCTGAATACGACAACGATCCGATGTTGCATGGCAGCAATAATTTAACGCGCAAATATGTGAGATTTAGACGGCACAACCGCAATCCTTTCAATGATTGCTGCCGGTTATTTCCTAAAAATCAAGCCTATCTTAGCCCAGCCTATCCTATTTGAAACCGGTTTCAAAATTGGCTATTTCGAACTCATTGTTTAGAACAAAGAGAATACCAATGATAAATCTTATAGCAACTGCCAATCAGAACCTTTGCAAGTGCATAAAGAGGGGTGATTAAAAATAACCCTGCAAGTCCGTAAAGAGATCCTGCGACCAATAACAGTAAAATAATCGTCAAGGGATGAATATTCAGCCGTTGCCCTATGATTTGAGGAGAGATAAAATTCGATTCTGTTTGTTGAATAATGGCAAAGACAATAATGACTTTAATCACCATCCATGAACTGGTTGAAACTGCGACGAGAAGGGCCGGGGTGATTGCTAAAAAAGGGCCGATAAAAGGAATCGCCATAAATATCATCGCAAGCATTGAAAGAATCAAGGCATAATTGAGGTCAATAATCAGATACCCAATAAATAACATAGCCCCCATGATGGAAGAGACGAGTACAAGACCTGTAATGTAACTGGATAAGGTTTCGTCGATATTGATTAAAATTTTCCGAATTTCCATTCTATAGTTTTCTGGAACTCGATCCATTCCTTTGGAAACAAAATTCTGGTCGTCTTTGAGGAAATAAAACACAATCAGAGGGATAACAGCTAAAATTGTGGCCAATCGTGTGAGAAAGCTAAAAAACTCAATTAAATTTTTACTCAAAGAACTGGTCATTTGCTGCGCATAATTTAAGACCCTTTGTTTAATCTCGTCATCGAAATGTAATTTAATATAGTTTAAAAAAACGATTTCCGAACTGGTTGAAAGTTTTTCCCATGTTTGAACGGAAATATTTGCGACGGCTGAAATTTGTTTTGTTAGAATAGGGGCAATGTAGGCAATAAAAATGACAAAAACAACAACAAGAGTCAGATAGATGCCCAAAATTGTGGCTAATCGAGGGATTTTCAATGTCTCAAAAAAATAGACAATCGGACGCAATAGATAGTAGAATAATAGAGAAATCACAATAGGGGTAAATAAGATTGAGACAAAATCTAAAAACGGTTCTATGAAAACCGAGACGTGATAAAAAACTAAAATAATGAGCAAAGTCAGTAAAACGCCAAACGCATATTGAAAAAATGGATGCAAATACCAAGCGACGGCTTGCTCATTAACGGGATTGCCCCGTTTTAGTTGATCAACTTCCATCATCCCTCTTAAACCCTCTTTCGCTTCATGAGATGAGGTTCTAAATCATTGCAAAAAATAAATCAATCAAGTTTTATTCGATTCACAGCTCTTTGATTGTCATCCAATGCAAAGAAAAAGACTTTGGGTCATTTCAAGACATTCTGTCGAGAAGGCATTGTTTTTTTTTAGCACATTCGCGATATTGAAAACGGGGCTATTTTGATGATTTTCCCCAACTTTGTCCCGGGCAATAATGGCCGGATAGAGCCGTTCGCCACCAGGCAAGTGCTTAACTCACCTAAGGAACATCATGAATAAAGAGAGTGCTTCTGCGAGCTTCTCTCGATTTGATCTCTCAAGAGCGATAAAAATCGAAGGGGAAAAATTCGAGCAATCCTACATCTGGCTTGAGCGATCCATGCCCTCTCTGTTCTTTGAAAAGATGAGTCATGAAAACCTGATGCTCATTACACACAGCTTGATGGGATTCGATCTTCAAGGCGATTTCTCTACAATTAATCGGAAGAATGGAGCCTTGATTCTCTGTCTTGATACTCCTGACGCTGATCTGAAAATTCTTCAGCCATTTAACGATTATGGCATTAAGAGTTATGAAGTGTATGTCTCAACAGCGCCCTTGCCCTTTGGCGGAATTGACGATCACCTACGGATTACAATCCTTGATTTTACTCAGGCTTGTGAAGCAAGCGATAGAACGCTTCTTGCTGAATTAAAAGATCGCCTGTGTGAATTAAAAAAAGAAAATCCAAGTCTGACTCATGACGAATTTGAAAGCTGTTTAAACACATTCAGTCTCCATTTTCTTTTGTCTCTCCCTCTTCATCGATTGGCTTTAGCAATTCACTTTTTTTGCAGAGCGCAAACGCGTGATGATTGCCAATGTGAAATTCGTTTCGATGGGCAATGCGAAAAAAAAGACCCCCCTTCTGTCGATATCGTCCTCGCTTGGCGCAATTCACCCAAACACCACTTTTTTTATCGTCTAGCACGCATCGTGTGTCGATATGGGTTAAGGATCAGGGAAATGAATGCTGCTTATGTCGATATGGATAACGGTCAGAGCATTCTGATGATGACGTTAAGTTTAAATGGAAGCAATAGAGAAGCGGCTTGGGATGTTGCCTATATTCCTGACCTTTGGCGAGAAATTGCAACATTTAAATATTTTGAAAGTTTTGATAGGATTGATGAATTCCTGGTCAATCGCCGCATTGTATCGGGGAATATGGGAAATCTGCTACGCGCAATGGTCACCTTCATTCATCAAGCGCTTGTCTACGTTGAACCAAATGTCTACTCAATTGAAAATATCGAAGAGGCTTTATGTAGACATCCTGAACTCACCTCTTTGCTATGTGACACATTTACACAACGGTTCGATCCAATTCAATCCAATCCCGATAAATTTAAAGAGAGTCATGCACTTTTTTTAACCGATGTGGATCAATTGGATACGGGGCACGAAACAAATGATGCAAGGAGAAAGACGATTTTACTCCAAGCAATGAATTTCATTAGCCATACTCTAAAAACGAATTTTTATCTTTTGAATTATACAGCTCTTAGCTTCCGTCTAGACCCCGCCTATTTAAATCACATTCCATTTGATCGATCTCAAAAATTTCCCGATCTTCCATTTGCCATTTTTTTCATTCAGGGGATGCATTTTTTCGCTTTCCACATTCGATTTAAAGATTTATCTAGAGGAGGACTCAGAACAATTTATCCTGGCAACCAAGAGCAAATGGTCGCGGAAAGGAATCACGTCTTTTCAGAATGTTATCACCTGGCCTTAACACAACATAAAAAAAACAAAGACATTCCCGAGGGAGGAGCAAAAGGGGTGATTTTTTTACTCCCTTTTGCCCAGATTGATTTTGAATCTCTTATCCTGAAAAACGAATTACAGTTGTGCAAGATTGACCCAAGCGAAATAGAAAAGAGAGGACAGGCCTATCACCAAAGACAAAAAAAAGAATATCTTTATCAATCCCAGCGAGCATTTATTGAAAGTTTAATGTCAATTGTCAATTGCGAACGAGACGGAAAATTAAAAAATCGATTGATCATTGATTATTGGAAGCATCCGGAATACATCTATTTGGGGCCTGATGAGAATATGCATGATGCAATGATTGAATGGATAGCCGCTTTCAGTCAACAGTCTGATTATAAACCAGGTGGAGCGTTTATTTCAGGAAAACCAAAGACCGGAATCAATCATAAAGAATATGGGGTGACTTCGCTTGGAATTAACGTTTATATGGAGCGCGTTCTGCATTACATGGGAATCGATCCTCACAAGGAGGTGTTCACTGTCAAGATGACAGGAGGGCCCGATGGGGATGTTGCAGGCAATCAACTAGTTAATCTTTATCGTTTTTATCCCCACACAGCAAAAGTGATCGCTCTAACGGATGGAACAGGGACAATTCGCGATGATCAAGGGCTCGACCTCTCCATTTTAGAACATTTATTTATTCAAGGAAAAGGCATTTGCTTTTATCCTCCCGAAAAACTGTCAAATAGAGGCTTTCTTTTAAATAAACGGATCATCCGCCATCCTTCTGAGTATATTCAAGAAACGCTTTATCTCTGTAAACAAGAAAATCAGATTGTAGAAAGGTGGCTCTCAGGAAGTGAAACGCATCATTTACTCCGCCTGAATGTCCATCAAACGAAGGCTGATATTTTTATTCCTGCCGGGGGGCGTCCACGCACTTTAAATGAAGAGAATATTGATGAATTTCTCGATGACAAGGGACTCCCAACTTCACGAGCCATTATTGAGGGAGCTAATCTTTACCTCAATCCAAAAGCGCGCCAATTTTTAGAGGAAAAGGGGGTTCTTATCATTAAAGATAGCTCTGCAAATAAGGGAGGAGTCATCTGCTCTTCATTTGAAGTCCTTTGCGGTTTAGCCCTTGATGACGCCCTCTTTATTCAAAATAAATCTCGAATCGTCAAGGAAATTTTAGAACGCATCACCCTTTGCGCCTCTCAAGAAGCCGATCTCCTCTTAACAACTCATCAAAAAACAGGCGAGTTCTTAACTTCAGCCTCCGATCGAATTTCAGAGCAGATCAACCACTACACTTATCAGCTTTTAGATGACTTGACTCCTCTCAATCTTGCAAAAGATTCTAAAGACCCTTTGATTTCTTCATTTCTCAATTATTGCCTCCCTCTTTTAAGAGAGCAATTCAGTGTGGAATTAATGAGTGAAATTCCAGACCATCACAAGAAAGCCATCATCTCGCGCAAAATTGCCTCATATATGGTCTATAAAAAAGGGGTGGCGTGGTCTCCCTCGATCGTCGATATTTTGCCTCTTGTTTTATCTGAAATGGAGTTCATGTAGTCAATAAAAAATCAGCACTCAAACGCTTTGAGTGCTAAATTTAATTGACGAAATACCTCCTATTCCTTACAATCCTGTCTTGAATATGGGGCGTCTTGTATCATGCGCTGTTTCTTCAAAAACACCCTCTTAGCGATCAAGATGACCAAAAGGGCGATCCGGCCATTAAATGGAGTGATGCAAGAAGTCTAATAATAGGGAGAAAGTGCTTGAAAACATTAAAGCCTGTTTCACTCAAACAGACAGGAAAACAAGATAGAGTCCGAAAAGTGTTGCTCGGGCTTGTCGAACACTTCATTCAAACCGGAAAAGCTGTGGGGTCAAATTCTCTAAAAGAGGCAGGATTTGGAGATTTGAGTTCTGCTACGATTCGTAATTATTTTTCTCATCTAGAACAAGAAGGGTACCTCACTCAGGCGCATTCTTCGGGAGGAAGAGTCCCAACGAATTTGGGATATAGAACCTATGCAGAGCACTACCTTGACCATGAGTTGATTAAACTTGCTCAAGACCCTTTTCACTCTTTGCGTGCCTTTGACTCGCGTGAAATTGCATTATTTCTTCAAGAAGCGGCTGAATTGCTGAGTCAATCCACGCAATGTGCTATTGTCTTATCAGCGCCTCGATTTGACCACGATTATGTCATGGAGATAAAATTAGTCGCTTTAGATCAATTGAGATGCCTCTGCGTCCTCATTACAGATTTTGGAGTGATTCAAACAGAAATTTTAAAGCTGCCGGAAAAACTTTCCTCCTCTTCTATTCAACACATTGAGCGCTATTTTCATTGGCGTTTAACCGGTTCAGGGAAAAAACCTGACGGCTTAGAACCTCGAGAGGAACAAATTGGACAAACCTTTTATCATGAACTGATGCTGCGCTACATCATCGGATATTCGAATTTTGTCGATGAAGATATTTATCGAACGGGGTTCTCCACTCTTTTAGGGCACCCCGATTTTCAAGAGATTAAAATATTGGCAGGCGGTCTCTCTTTATTTGAAAATGCCCATAACATGCGCCTTTTATTGAGAGAATCGATGGCTTTAAATGGATTAAAATGTTGGATTGGAGATGATTTAGACCATCTAGTCCCTCATTCGAATAGTTCAATGATTGCCATTCCTTATTATATCCATCATCAAGCTGTTGGAGCCGTCGGCTTGCTTGGTCCGACTCGTCTGCCTTATAGAGAATTATTTGGAACATTAAAACTATTCTCCGAGTGTGTCAGTGAAGTGCTCACCCGCAGTATCTATAAATTCAAGATTAGCTTCCGTCAACCAGAAGCGGATAACCAATACCTGCAAAAAGAAGAACTGCGGTTGATTGGGAAATCTCGTTTGATTCTGCTAGAAGATAAACGAGCCAAAGATCAATAAGCCCCCCCTCAAGGCAGGTTCTAAATTCATCAAAGTAATGAAGGAGCATATAAAGTGAAAAAAAATCAAGAAGACTCTAAAAATGAAAATGAAATGGATGATCACATCTCATTACCAGAGACATCTAAAGAAGAGGAAGAGGCATTTGCATCAGCAGAGATCCAACCTAAAAAAGTGCTGATCACAGATGAAGAACTACGTAAATTGCAGCAAGAGGTGTTTGAGTTTAAAGATAAATATTTACGCCTTTTGGCCGATGGAGAAAATTCTCGTAAACGGCTACAGAAGGAAAAACAAGAGCTTTCACGCCACGCAATCGAAAATTTAATGATTGATTTTCTTCAGCCTCTTGACAATCTTGAAAATGCTTTGCGGTTTGCACAAGAGATGTCTGATGAAGTCAGAAACTGGGCTTTTGGCTTCCAAATGATTCTCACTCAATTTAAAGACATTTTGTCACAAAATGGAGTGATGTCATTTGATTCTGTTGGCCGGCCATTTAATCCTCATGATCACGAAGCCATTGAAATGGTGGAAACAGCAGATCAGCCGCCGGGAATCATCATCGAAGAAAATGTCCGTGGTTATAGAATGGGGGATCGAACGATTCGAGCAGCTCGCGTTAAAGTGGCTAAAGCCCCCTAAAATTGAGCGGTAGAGGAATATTCAAATCAAAATCATTTAATCGAAGGAGTTTTGACTATGAGTCAAGCAAAACATCAGAAAAAAGGTCATATTATAGGGATCGACTTAGGAACAACCAATTCTTGCGTATCGATCATGGAAGGAGGAACGCCTAAAGTCATCGCTTCTGCCGAAGGGACTCGTACAACCCCTTCTGTTGTGGGCTATAAAGGGACTGAGAGGCTTGTCGGAGTCCCGGCTAAGCGTCAAGCTGTCACGAATCCTGAAAATACGATTACCTCATCTAAACGCTTTATTGGCCGTAAATACCAAGAAGTTCTTAATGAGACAAAAATGGTTCCTTATAAAGTGGTCAGCAATAACAATGGGGATGCGGTCTTCGAAGTCCAAGGAAAAATGCTAACCCCCGAAGAGGTAGCAGCCCAGATTTTAATTAAAATGAAAGAGACGGCTGAGGCCTATTTAGGAGAAAAAATCACAGAAGCTGTCATCACAGTTCCTGCTTATTTTAACGATTCTCAGCGCCAATCCACTAAGGATGCCGGACGAATCGCAGGATTAGATGTCAAACGCATTATCCCAGAGCCAACAGCTGCAGCCCTGGCTTATGGACTCGACAAGCAAAAAATTGAGAAAAAAATTGCCGTATTTGACTTGGGAGGAGGAACCTTTGATATCTCGATTCTTGAAATTGGCGAAGGGGTCTTTGAAGTTCTTTCAACTAACGGCGACACTCATTTGGGGGGCGATGACTTTGATAATGAAATCCTCAAGTGGATGATTGAGTCTTTCCGTCAAGAACACGGCATTGATCTTAGCCACGATAAAATGGCTCTTCAACGCTTGCGCGATGCTGCTGAAAAGGCCAAAATTGAGCTATCGGGTGTTCAATCGACAGAAATTAACCAACCATTTATCACGATGGATGCGTCGGGTCCTAAACACTTATCCCTCACATTGACACGAGCTAAACTTGAAAACCTGGCTCACAATTTAATTGAGCGTACGCGTGAGCCTTGCATAAAAGCATTAAAAGATGCCGGTTTGACAAAAGATGACATTGGCGAAGTGATCCTCGTGGGGGGAATGACCCGTATGCCTGCAGTCCAAGAAGTGGTAAAATCGATTTTTGGAAAAGAAGGGCATAAAGGGGTGAATCCAGACGAAGTTGTCGCTGTTGGAGCGGCGATACAAGGGGGAGTCTTAACCGGTGTTGTAAAAGACGTTCTTCTTTTAGACGTCAATCCGTTGACACTCGGGATTGAGACAATGGGGGGAATCATGACTCCATTGGTTGAGCGCAACACCACCATCCCAACACAGAAAAAACAAATTTTCTCGACTGCTGCAGATAATCAACCGGCAGTGACCATTCGCGTGCTCCAAGGAGAACGTAAAATGGCCAATGATAACAAGGAGATTGGAAGATTTGATCTCTCCGATATTCCGCCGGCTCCTAGAGGGATGCCTCAAATTGAAGTCTCTTTTGACGTCGATGCAGACGGAATCCTTCATGTGTCAGCGAAAGATTTAGCAAGTGGAAAAGAGCAAAAAATCAGGATTGAGGCCCAATCTGGTTTGCAAGAAGAGGATATTAAGCGGATGCTTCGCGATGCAGAACTGCATGCGGAAGAAGATAAAAAACGCAAGGATGAAATCGAAGCTCGCAATGAAGCAGATACCCTGGCTTTCCGAGCTCAAAAAGCACTTGATGAATATAAAGACAAAGTTCCGCAAGAGATTGCGTCTGAAGTCTCAAGTAAAATTGAAGCTGTCAAAAAAGCCCTAGAAGGGCAGGATAGCAGCCGTATTCGTGCAGCTAAGGAAGATCTAGAGCGCAGCATGCAACATATTGGTGAAGCGATGTCAAAAGCGGCCGGAGCTGCAGGACATGGTCAAGCCGATGGAGCAGCAGGTGCTGGTCCCTCTTCTTTTAAAGGGGGGGCTGAGAGTCATGGACAGGCTCATCAACAAGGGGGCGCTAAGAGACCCGATGACATTGAGGAAGCTGAAGTCGAAATCATTGACGACAAGAAACCTTAATTAGCTCCCTTTTTCTTTAGGGGGCAAGAGACTCTTGCCCCCTAGAGTGTTATACAAGCTAAATCGAAAGCTATCCTGAGTTATGGTGGTTGAATCCTTCCAAACGGCACACCATTTTTGTTAATAGACCTGTTGCATCATTCATTAGACTTCTTCGAAAACTTGTTTTGCTTGAAAAAATTACCCTTTTTGAGCAGATTGTTTTGAAAATGTTGAGAGCGTATCCGTGCATACGGTCGAAAAATTTTACAAAAAAGATGCCAAAAATGGCGGTTTTAGCAAGTCAATGAAGTTTCCGAAGAAGTCTCTTTCCTTCCCCGTTCCCTTGCCCCCGATTCACGTTGTTTTTGAGCCATCTTAATCAGCGGAGTAAATCGACTTTGAGACTTTGCTCGTTGAATAATGATTGAGCAAGAGAATAGAATTTCTTTGGATCATCAGATGCATAATACTGGTGTTGCCCT
The DNA here is from genome assembly GCA_044326545.1 of Parachlamydiaceae bacterium. GTDB lineage: Bacteria > Chlamydiota > Chlamydiia > Chlamydiales > Parachlamydiaceae > JANWJE01. The sequence continues at coordinate 114,119 of JBIRBM010000002.1, forward strand.
TGTAGAATGGGAGATAAGAGTTGCTTTTGCTCGAGCAGGTCAAAGACTTGCTCTGCACAGGTAGACGCGGGGTCTGCAATGATCACCTCTTCCCCAATTTCTTCTTGAATCAAAGAGGCGAGTAATGGGTAGTGCGTGCATCCAAGAAGCACAGTATCAATGTTTTCTTCGCGTATTGGACGCAGATATTCTTTGATAATTAAGCGAGTGGCAGGATGATCAAGCCAGTGCTCTTCAACGAGCGGAACAAAAAGGGGGCAGGCAATTGGCAGCACAAAGGCATTAGGAGCTAATTTTTGAATCGCGGCTTGATAGGCACCAGATTCAATTGTTCCTTTCGTCCCTAAAACGGCGATTCTGCGGCCGGATGTGAGGGCAACAGCTTTTTTTGCTCCGGCATCAATCACTCCAATAATGGGAAGTTTGAAAAGTTGGCGCAGCTTTGGGAGTGCAAAAGCTGAGGCCGTATTGCAAGCCACCACAAGTAGCTTGATGTTGTGTTTTAGCAACAAGATTGTGTTTTCGATCGAATAGTTGATAATCGTCTGCGGGCTTTTATTTCCATAAGGAAGGCGTGCTGTATCGCCAAAGTAAATGAGCCGTTCATGCGGGAGGGCATTCATGAGTTGTCGCATGACCGTTAACCCTCCCACACCAGAGTCGAAAATTCCAATTGCCTGTGAAGACAACATCATGATTTTTCTACGGGATTTTGAGTTTTTGTCCAATAAGAATACGATCATTCGTCAGTTGATTGGCCTCTCGTATCGCTTGAACCGAGACTTTTTGCGCACGAGCTATTTTCTCTAAAGAATCTCCTGCCTGAACTTTATAGATTTTTCCCCCATCCACCTCGAATTTAATCGGAGATTCAGTTGGTTTATTGATGATCTCTTTGACCGACTCTTTGGCTTGCCATACTTCCATCATTGACTGTAAGGCAGCTTCTAAATTTTCCATATGTTGATTTTGTTTTTCCAATGCACTTTCAAGTTCAGAGATTTTGAGCTTATACTGTCCTAAGACTGTCACTGAATCATTAGATTGGATTTTGACCTGGCGTAGATCATTTGAAAGCCCTCTGAGCATCCCTTCCAAATTAATGATCGCCTGGTTAACAGATTCTATTTTCCCCTCTAAACTAATGGTCGATGCTCTTGCGTAATCGCGCTGAGACTGAATATCTTGATTTAACTGCTGTTGCAAATTTTCAAAAGAGGTTTCTTGAGATTGGAGCTTGTTCTCGAAGAGGCGAATTTCAGTTTCGTGATTGGTGACTTCATGCCTCAGATCGGCTAAACCTGTTTTGAACTGTCTTAAGGCAGTGGTTAAATCTTCGCCTTGGGTGGGGCGGGCAATTTGAACTGCTTGCCTGCCGCCATAGGGTTGTTGAGGGGCAGTCCACCCCGTTGCGCAACACAAGAGAAGGACTGCGAATAAAGAGAGCGTTTTATCGTTCATAGATCTTAAACTCACCTCGGCGATTTTTCGCCCAACCTTCTTCATGATGTTCTAGAATAACAGGACGCTCTTTTCCATAAGAAATAGTGAAGAGACGGTCGGGATTGATTCCTTCACTAATTAAAACATTGCGTATTGAATTGGCTCGTCTTGCACCCAAGGCTAAATTATAAGCTTGCGGCCCTCGCTCATCTGTATGCCCTTCAATAAAAACATAAACATTAGGGCGGTTTCGGAGAAACTCTCCTATGTTGTGCAGGATTTGTAGATTTTTAGATCCTTTGATTAAGTCGCTATTGTAATCAAAATAAATCGGGCGGAAAATGGCTGCTAATTGGGGGTTTGTGCTGGGATCTCGGAACGCTTGAATTCCAGGGATCGAGCTTCCTTGATCACCCGGCGTCTCTCGAGGGGGAGGAGGCATCTTGTAGGCAGGGGCAAGCTCTTTGTTTGGATCTTGTAATGGAATAAAGTCAGTATAATTATTGTTGTAATAATCTTGAGAAATGGAATAGTTGTCTGCAGGACTGTAGCTGCTTTCTATCACATAGTCATTCTCTTGCTCTGTGGGTTGAATGTCTTGATAGTCGCAATCTTCAAAATTACCCTCGGGATAGCAATCCTGGTCTTCAATGCATTCAAAATCATCGCGGGAACAAATTTGGCGTGAAGCACCATGCTTTCCTCCCAAAGCTTTGACTCCTCTTTGCATGTGTCTACCGGCTGATTTAGTGTCTTCCCATACATCACAGCTTGATCGGTTACAACTTTGCAAAGAGAAAAGAGCTCCTAAAAGAGCGGTTAAAATCAAATATTTCCTTGATTTCATAAAGGTTCCTTAGAAATTAGAAGTGGGTCATGAAAATTTATTAGACTTCTTGCATGATTCTATTGATTTGGCTGAGAGGACTTTTTATCTCCTTATTGATTCTTTTTCAAACGCTATGTTTATATAGCATCTCAAAATTAGGCAGTAAATCGATTGAAAAAGCTCTTGTTTTTCAAGAAAAAAGAATTGTGCAAGATGTCGGTTGGTGGAAGCACAGTTTATCATAAGAGTCTGGATAATGGCAAAAAAAAACGTCTTAATTTATAACAATTTGGTGTTTAAGATATTGAGGTTGTTTAATTTTTAACGCACCTGACGCACTAGGAGCGCTCCCGGTGCGTCAAGTGAATGAATGAGTGTATACCAGAGGGATCGCCTCAAAATCGGGGTTCCCAGTTAGGGAATTGTTTCTCTCCGGAACCGAACGTAATTTGAGTCGACTCGTTTTGGTTTAAATGCGTGATAAATAGGTTCGAAGATCCAGGATCGGATGAATTATACACTAAATGCAAGCTATTTGGCGCCCAAGAAGGATTCTCTTTTTGCCCTTTTCCTGTTGTGATTTGGGTCTCTTTATTCGTATTAAAATCGTAGACCCAAATTTGACGATCGCCATTTCCACGAGCGCAATAGGCCATTTTCGTCCCATCCGGAGACCAAGAAGGGGCAGAATTTTCCCTGTTAGCCCGGGTGATAAGCATCGGCTTGATTTCATTGATATTCGCTCCGGGAGAGGGAACATCGATCACATAAATTTTTGGAGATCCATCTTTATTGGACACAAACGCAATTTTTGAGCCGTCAGGGCTAAATGTTGGAGATCCTTGTGTGGCAGATCTAGCCGAAAAAATTTGCTGTGGTTTTCCAATAGCCCCTTGTTCTGGACTGAAGGGTTGCATAAAAAGATCGGGATTTCCTGTAATATCGCAAATGAAGGCAACTTTATCTCGTTGCCTGGAAACTGCCGGCATGAGCTGGTTTCCTCGAATGGTGGTTAAACGCCGTTTTTTCTCATCTTTAAGAGAGCAAATCAAAATTTTGGGTTGTCCTTGGCTGTAACAAACGTAAAGGTAAGCTCCTGTTGCAAAACCTGGTTTTGGAGGTAAGTAGATTGGAGTGACACAGGTGGAGCGTTCTTTGGTTAATTGACGAAGATTACCTCCATCATAATCACACTCCCATACTTCTGAAATCCATTTGCTGCTGTCTGTTGAAACGCCTGTTTTAATTGTAAAAAGAATGTGGGTCGATGCAATGCCTTCAGTCCCAAAAAGAGCTTTGTAGATTGTGTCGGAAAGGCGGTGGATCTGTCGGCGGTCTTCATTTAAGTCTCCGGTTAAGGAGATGGGATCGATTGTTTTGAGGGTTTGATTTTGTGTATTGAGCAAGAGAGTTTTGAGTTGTTTTCCCTCTACCAGATTCTTGACAACATAAAACACGTGCTGAGCTTTCCAGGCAGAAGGGGAGCCTAGTTGATTGAATGGGCCGTTTTGCCCAAGTTGATTGCCGGCTGATGTCCGTTTGGTGATAAATGTGGCGCCATTGTGATCCAGATCAAAAGCTAAAATTTTTTCGAGCTGCTCGACATAAGCCTCTCCTAATTCTGATGGGTCTTGACTGATTGGAAGAAGGTAGAGAGGGGCAAGGGGGCTCTCAGTCTCTAAATTGACGACGATATTTTCTTCAGGATGTTCAGCGGAGAGTGAAGAAAAAAGGATCAAATAAACGATGGAAATGGCTGTTAACCAGTTAAATGAACGAATGTTTAGTTTCATGTGCCCCCTTTAATTAATCATTCTGGAGAGTGATTACAAAGGTGTTTTCGTCAACCCCTTGAAATTTTTGGTCGAATGAGGAAAAAATCATTTTTTTTATCTCATTTTCCAGATAGATTTTATTTTTATTGCTTTCACTTTTGATAATTTCGATTTTTTTGACTTTACCCATTCGATCCAGAGTCAATTTGATTTTAACCGCCCCATAATCGGGAAGTTTTAGATTCCTCTTTAGGTAATAGGCAACTTCGTCGCTATAGCTCGTCTCTTTTGTTCCCCATGCACTCGTCCCTCCGTCTGCGTCTAGAGGAAAAGAGTCAATATGGAGATTGCCTAATTCTTTGGGTATTGCGGTGTTGTCTAGATTGATTTTGGGAAGGGTGCTCATTTTATCGCGCGTTTGATTCATTTTTGCAAGACTTTCCTTTGCCTTAGCGACCTTTTCTCTTGCAGCCTCTTGAGCTAATGCAATCTCTTGCTGTCTCTTTTTTTCTATTTCTGCAATCTCAATTTGCCGCTTTTTCTCCGCTTCCGCTCTTTCTTGGAGCTTTTTTTTCTCGGCTATCTCCTGTTGTCGTTTTTTTTCTGCCTCTTCCGCTTCTTTTTGCTTAGCAGCATCAGTTTTGATCGGCTTATGTGCTGGTTCAATCGTTTTTTTGATGGGAGCCGCGGGTGCAGCGGTTTTTTTTGGGGCTTCTTTAGAGGGCATTTTAGAAGAGGCAGGTGCGATTGGCTTCGCCTCTGGCAGAGGGTCTTTTTTAATTAGAGGGGGTGAAGTGGGGGGGGGCGAGGGGGCTTCAGTCATTGTTGCCATTTGTTCAGTTGGCCGGGTCTCTTCTTGTTGATGTTTCACTTCAAGCTCCTTTTTAGGAGCCTCTTCTTGAATCAATTGAGGAGTGGGGGGGGGAGGGGTTAGTTTTTCAATAGGGGTGGGAGCGGGCATTAGGGGAGCAGATGTTGGGGCTTGTACGGGTAACGGATTGGAAGTCGTTCCTGAGAGTTGAGTTATCTCTGCTTGAAAGGGCTTTAGGCGAATGGTTTTGACTACCACCTTTGCTTTTTTGGGAGGTTCGCGGTGTGCCGGTTTCCAATAGGTCCCTAACATTAAAAGAAAAGCGTGGAGGAGGATCACAGAAAAAGCGATCACATATACGGGAAAGTTTGGGTGTTGGAAAGAGTTTCGCGAGAGGGGATTCTGGTGATTCAACATGTGAGGTTATGCTGGTTTTAAAATGATATCGATATGGGAGAATCCTGCCTCTTCAGCAGCATTTTTAACAGATTGATAGGTTCCAAACTGTGCTTTTCTGTCATGAAAAATGTGTGGGTGAGTTTGCGGATATTTTATTTTGGCCTCTTTTAACAAGCGTGTCAGTTCTTTTACCGTGACAAGACGACCGTTAAACGAGATTGAATTGTTTTCATGCACATGAATTGTGATTGGACTATTTTCTTGTACAGAGGAGGGGGATGTAGAGCTTGCTTGCGGCGCATCAGCCAGCTCAATGTGATCGAGTTCTAGCAAGGGAGCAATGACAATAAACATGATGAGAATCACAAAAACAACGTCAATTAAAGGAGTTAAATTAACAGTTGGTTCTTCAAACGGTGAATGACCCGCAAAGGATAGGCGTCTTCGTTTCATTGAACAATTTCCTTATATCAATCATGTTGGAAAGTCTTGAGAAATAAGATCTTCTTAATCAAGAGATTGAATATTTTGAATAGGTTTTAAACATCGACTCTGCGATATTGCATTTCTACAGAAGAGAGGATTTCGTTAGAAAATCCTTCCATTTCAGTGGCAAAGTCGCGGATAGTGTTTTTCAGGTAATTATATCCGATTAAAGCAGGGATAGCATCTAAAAGGCCAAGAACTGTTGTTGCAAGGGCTAACGACAATCCTCCAAGAACCATTTGATGGGTGTTTCCACCGCTTTGAGCTTGGAGCTCGGAAAATGTTGTTAAAATTCCCCATACTGTTCCCAAAAGTCCTAAAAAGGGGGCCAAACTGACTGTTGTTGACAAAATGTAGAGGTGCTTTTCTAAGAACTTGACTTGTTGAGCCACTTCCGTTGAAAGATGAGAGGCTAAGTAGTCGACATCGCTTAGTGATAAATAAGATGGGGGAATTTGAGATTGATTGAAGCCGATAACAGGCGGTTCATTTTGCTGCACTTTGGTGAAATGTCGGTTTTTTGCCAATACTTCTAAACATTGTTTTTTCAAGGCTTGGTAGAGATCCAAAAAAGGATTGATGACTTTCTTTTTGTTGATCCCTTCGCAATCTAAACTGAGTGGATTTTGTTTTTGCAGTTGAAAAGACTCATGGAAACGGAATGCATATTTTTTGGCTTGATGTGTCACCCAAACTTTATAGACTAAAATGAACCAACTGGAAATTGAAAGAGCATAAAGGGCTAAAAAAATGAGTTTTCCTAAGACGTCTGATTGAGAGTAAGCGTCAAAAAAAGGATTACCATTCAGCATAATAATGTTTACACACATTTATAAATCCTTTATACTTTGTTTCAGTTTTATATTTTTCTTTTTAATTAAGAGAATTCAAACTTGCTCAAATTAGATAACCTATTATCCCCTATTTGTCAAGTTGAGTTTATTCTAGGGGGTTGAAATGTTGGATGTTGAGATTACAAAAGCTTGCGGGATGTGATGATCGAAAAGGAGTGATTTGATGTTAAATGATCTGTATGTTTTTTTGATTGTGTTAATGGGATGGATCCTCCCTTTTCAGCTATCAGCTTTTCATGAGGGAGTCTCTCATGTTAAAATGGAGCTGATTGAGGAAACAGAGACAATACAGCCGGCCACTCCCTTCTGGGTGGCCCTTCATTTGGAATTAGAAAAAGATTGGCATGTCTACTGGAAAAATCCGGGAGACGCCGGAGTGCCGCTAAAAATTGAATGGCTGCTGCCTAATGATTTTGAAGCCGCTCCTTTGCAGTGGCCGTTTCCCGAAAGATTCACAACGGCTGATATGATAGGATTTGGGTATCATGGGACAGCGATATTCTTAACTCAGATCACCCCTTCGGCTCAATTACAGCCTGGTTCTACAATTGAGCTCCAAGCGAAGGTGAATTGGCTTGCCTGTTCTTCACTTAATTGTCAGCCAGGTTCTACTACCCTTCATCTTCCTTTAGTTGTATCAGAAGAGAGTCCTCGCCTCAACATCGATCACGCTCAGATATTTCGAGAGGCCCGTCAGAAAATTCCTCAGCCACATCCGCGTTTGAAAGCGATCCGTCAGGATGATATCATTCAATTAGAGATGCCTCAATCAATGATTGAATCTTTAAGTGAAATCCGAGGCATTGATTTTTTTCCCGAAGAGCAGCATTTGATTGATCAATCGATTGTTCCAAGAGTTGACGCAATCAAAGAAGAAAAACATCACTCTCTTATTTCTTTAAAAGGATTGAGTGGAATGGAGGTTGAAAATCAATCTTTGAAAGGGGTTTTAGTCGTTCATAAGCAACAGGGAATGCAACAAAGTGTGGAAGCTTTTGATATTGATAGTTCGATTGAAAATCAGGGGCGCCAAGAGATTCTTAGCTTTTTGCCCGCCCCTAATCGTCTATCATCTGTTGGGGGTGTGGCTGATTCATCCGTAATTTCTGATTCCCATGCATCATTTGCTTTTGAGGGGGGAGTCGGTTTAGCTCTTCTATTTGCTTTTGTCGGGGGAATGATTCTCAATCTCATGCCTTGTGTGTTACCTGTCATGTCCTTTAAAGTGATGAGCTTTGTGAAAATGGCTGGGCAGAGCCGCTCTTTAACGTTTAAGCATGGGTTAATGTTTTCTTTAGGTGTTATTCTCTCTTTTTGGGTTTTGGCATCGGTGATGTTGATTCTTCGCACCTATGGGCAATCAGTTGGTTGGGGATTTCAATTACAAGAGCCTCTTTTTGTTGTCATCCTCGCTTCTGTGTTATTTATCTTTGCTTTAAGTTTATTTGGGTTGTTTGAATGGGGGATGTTTGTTGCTTCATGGGCCGGGCAAACCGAAGCAGAAAGCGCACAGAAATCTTCGGGATATGGCGGTTCATTTTTTAGCGGTGTGTTGGCAACTGCCGTGGCAACTCCTTGTACCGGCCCATTTTTGGGATCAGCGGTTGGTTTTGCTGTCACTCTTCCCATTTTACAATCTTTGCTGATTTTTACTTCACTTGGATTTGGAATGTGCTTTCCTTACCTCTTGCTGGCAGCCTTTCCCTCGTTTTTAAGATTTATGCCAAAACCCGGGATGTGGATGGAAACATTTAAACAACTCATGGGTTTTCTTCTTTTGGCGACAGTCTTATGGTTGATGTGGGTATTTAGTTCGCAAACCGATGCCTTTTCTTTAATCTGCCTTCTTGGAGGCTTTTTATGTTTCTCTATTGGCGCTTGGATTTATGGACGAGGATGCGCCCCCTTTATCAACCGTAAGAAACGTCTTTTTGCTTATGCATGTGTCGCCTTGTTTGCCTTTATGGGGGTCGAGGCGATTTTATTTCCTCGAGCTTCTTGGTCCATTCCTGAATCAACCTCAGGCGGGATACAATCTTCCCGCGATCAATGGGTTGGTTGGGAAGAGTTTTCACCTGAACGAGTGGTTAAGCTAAGAGAAGAAGGCAAACCGGTGTTGATCGATTTTACTGCTAAATGGTGCTTGATTTGCCAAGTCAACCACATGGCATTTAATTCCGGCGATGTTAGCGAGCAATTAGACGCGATGGGAGTGGTGAAAATGAGGGCTGATTGGACTAAAAACGATCCGATGATTACAGAAGCGCTCGCTCAATTTGGACGCAATAGCGTCCCTCTTTATGTCCTTTACGGAACAGATGCGAAAAAAGATCCGGTCATTCTTCCCCAAGTCTTGACACCGGATATTATTGTCGATCACTTAAACCAAGCGATACCTAATGATATTGCCTTAAAATAAGCACTTGTTTTCTGTTCTTTTGCCTTTGGGCTTTCACGCAAGCCGAAAGGCAAAAAAATAGGAAGGCAGGTTCTAAAGGATTGCCCCGATGTTAATTGATTCTCACGCTCATTTGACAAGTCCTGCCCTTTTTGACCGGCTTGAAACCATTTTAAAGAAAGCTTCAGAAGCCTCAATTGTAGGAATCGTCAATATTTGCACCGATCTTTTGACTTTGGAGCGGGGACTTACCCTGTCTAGCCACACTCCTTGGATCTATCAAGCAGCAGCCACCACTCCTCACGATGTTGAAAAAGAAGGGGAACAGGCATTTGCCACCATTGCTGCGGCTGCCAGAACCGGAAAATTGGATGCGGTTGGAGAAACGGGGCTTGATTATTATTATGAGCACTCCAATCGAGATGTTCAAAAAATATTTTTGAGACGCTACCTTCAACTTGCTTTGGAGTGTCAATTGCCGGTGATCATTCACTGCAGAGAAGCATTTCAAGATTTTTTTGACATTCTTGATGCAGAGTACACGGTGGGGGGAAGGCACGCCCCCGGTATTTTACATTGCTTTACAGGGACATTAGCAGAAGCTGAGCAGGTGATTAAGCGGGGCTGGATGCTATCTCTGAGTGGAATTGTGACTTTTAAGAAGAGTGTGGAGCTCCAAGAAGTGGCCAGGCATATTCCCCTAGAACAGTTGTTGATTGAGACAGATTCTCCTTATCTTGCCCCTCAAAAGCATCGGGGAAAGCAAAATGAGCCCGCGTTTCTAGTCGAAACAGCGCAATTTATCGCCTCTCTTAGGCAAATTTCGTTTGAAGAATTGGCAGGGGCAACAGTAAAGAATGCGCGCACCATTTTTCATTAGAGCCTGTCAACAGTTTCGAAGATCAGTGAGATTTGTTAATTATTAATAGTTATTAGTTATCTTGTATTCAATTTCTTAATAAGTGAGAATTATAATGATTCCCGTTCAAATTCATTCATCAATCAATTCCGTTAAAGCTCCACATCTTAGTGATTTTCTTGAAAAAATCATGAATAAAAAAGTGCAGGGAGTTGCATTAACCATTTTTGAATCTATTGTTGATTTTTTCTGTACTTATTTCCATGGCAATTATAATCAGCGATTCAACGATCTGAGTCAAAAAAAATGTTTTGATATCGGTGGTGCACCCCTTTATGATCGTACTGATTCTCAGCGTATTACAGTTGTTGCCAGAGCGACTTTTCCAAACGAAAAGCTGATCTATATTGATGGGGCTCCCGTTTATTTTAGTTATCCTAATTCCACAAGCGTTTTATTTGGTCAACGGTATCATACTGAAAAACTCATCGTGACTGATGTCAAAGAATGTCCTGAACTGGTGATGATTTACGAAAAAGAGACATCGGGACAGGTAAAAGTATGGAGCGTTAATACCACTCAACAAATTCAGCCACAAATGCCTTTGGACCCGTATTCACTCGATATAAGCGGTTTTTTTGCGCAACAAATTTTTTGATTTAAAGCAAAGAGTTTAAGTTTTAAGACATCCCCCCCTTCTATAGCAAAGATGAAAATCACCGAATTTTGTCGTGATTCTTCGAATCACAACCTTTTGCTTGTAAAATCTCAAAAAATTGATATAACTATGATGGAAAAGCAAAAGGGTTGCTTTTTCTGAATATTTTTGGTTTTTCCGTCAAAATCTCCCATTTTATGCCCAATTCTTACTCTGCTCCCCTTATTCCTTCTGCCTTTATTTGGCGCAGGGCTCATTCATTAACAGGGCTATGGCTCGTCATTTTCCTCATTGAACATCTTCTGACAAATTCTCAAGCAGCCCTTTTTATCGGAGAAGATGGGAAGGGGTTCGTCCATGCAGTCAATTTTTTAAACAATCTCCCTTATCTTCCCGTGATTGAAGTGATCCTGTTGGGTATCCCTTTGTTGATTCATGGTGCATGGGGAATCCGCTATCTTTTGACTGCTCAGTACAATTCTTTCCCAGGCGACGGCTCTTCTGCCACCCTCCCGCAATATGGGGGCAATCAAGCTTATACATGGCAGCGGATCACCTCCTTGATCTTACTCATAGGGATTGTTGCCCATGTTGTTCAGATGCGATTTCTAGATGCCCCCATCCGGGCTCAAATTGGATCTCAACAATTGTACCTCAATCGTGTTGAGGAAGATTCCGGCCTCTACTCCTTATCGAAACGGTTAGGGTTTGATCTCTATGACATCATCCAGATCGAAGAGCTTAAACAGACATTGTCAAAAAAGCTGATTGTCCATCTTGATAAAGAAGGCAAATCTGAAGAGGGAGTGTTGGGGCAAGAGCTTCAACAAGAGCAAATGTTTGTCGCTGCCTTAGATCGGTTACCGCTAAAGGAAGGTCAACTCATTGCTGTTTCTCCATCCTTTGGGATGGCAGAGCTTCTTGTCGTAAGAGATACATTTAAAAGTAAAATGATGATTCTTCTTTACACAGGTCTTGTATTAGCGGCATGTTTTCATGCTTTTAATGGTCTTTGGACATGCATGATTACCTGGGGGATCACGTTGACTGCTCGCTCTCAGAAGATGATGCGCGCGATTGCAATCGCTCTCATGGTCATCGTGACTTTTTTAGGATTAGCGGCAATTTGGGGAACATATTGGTTTAATTTAATGCATTGAAATGAGCGGATGATGAATCAAGAACGAAAAAAAAGAGAGGTGATTGTTGTAGGCGGCGGCCTTGCCGGCCTCTCTGCTGCCATGCGTTTAGCTGAAAAAGAGTGCCATGTGAAATTAGTCTCCATTACCAAGTCTAAACGCTCTCACTCTGTTTGCGCACAAGGAGGAATTAATGCCGCCATTAACAATAAAGGAGAAGAGGATTCTCCCATTATTCATGCTTACGACACAATTAAGGGCGGAGATTTTTTAGCCAATCAACCGCCGGTTCTTGAAATGTGCTTGTCGGCTCCCGGAATCATTCATCTGATGGATCGTTTGGGATGTCCTTTCAATCGAACTGCGGAAGGACATTTAGATTTTCGCCGTTTTGGAGGGACCCTTTACCACCGTACTGCTTTTTGCGGTGCTTCTACAGGCCAACAGTTGCTCTATGCATTAGATGAGCAAGTCAGAAAGCAAGAGGTTCTTGGTAGGGTCGAACGATTTGAATCTCACGAGTTTATGCGTTTAGTTCTGGATGAAAAAGGGGTGGCGCGCGGCATTGTTGTGATGGATCTATTTAATATGAAATTAAGCGTTTTAAAAGCAGACGCTGTGGTGATGGCAACGGGAGGAATTGGAGTCATTTTTAAAAAATCGACAAATTCCACCTTTTGCACTGGGGCTGCGAATGGACGTCTTTTTAAGCAAGGGATGAGGTATGCCAATGGAGAGTTCATTCAAGTTCATCCCACCGCCATTCCGGGAATAGATAAACTTCGTCTCATGTCCGAGTCAGCCAGAGGGGAAGGAGGACGCATTTGGGTTTATGGCGATTCGTCAAAGACGATTGAAGCTCCAAATGGAAAAATTGTTCCTTGTGGAAAAACAGGAGAGCCGTGGTACTTTTTGGAGGAGTTTTATCCTGTTTATGGCAATTTAGTCCCTCGTGATATTGGCAGTCGGGAGATTCTTCGGGTCTGTGAATTAGGATTGGGGGTTAACGGTGATATGCAGGTCTATCTCGATGTCTGTCATTTGTCAAAAGAAAAAAAAGAAAAGCTTGAGTCAATTTTAGACATTTATGAAAAATTTACGGGGGATGATCCAAGGAAAGTCCCCATGCGGATCTTTCCTGCGATGCACTATACAATGGGGGGAGCCTGGGTAGATTGGCCGGCTGCCGATGATCCTGATCGATGGGAGCGTTATCGGCAAATGACAAATTTAAAGGGCTGCTTTAGCGTCGGAGAAGCAGAATACCAGTACCACGGAGCCAATCGACTGGGAGCTAATGCGTTACTTGCCTGCATTTTTAGCGGACTTGTCGCGGCATCAGAAGTTCCCCGCTATTTAGAAAATTTACCCTCTTCGTGCCACGATGTCTCTTTAAGGATCTATGAAGAAGCCATTCAAATCGAAGAAGAGTTGAAAAGAGACCTTTTGGGGCGTAGTGGAAATGAAAACATTTATCGACTTTATGACGAAATGGCCGATTGGATGACTCGCCACGTGACGGTAAAACGGGATAATCGCGATTTGGAAGCGACCCTGGTGAAATTAAAAGAGATTCGTGAGCGTTACCAGCAGATTTCTTTAGATGATCGCTCTCAATTTGCCAATCAAACCTATCTATTTGCCAATCAATTTGGTCCGATGTTAGAGCTTGCCATTGTCATCACAAAAGGGGCGCTACTTCGAAATGAATTTCGAGGAGCTCATTTCAAGCCTGAATTTCCTGAACGTGATGATGAAAAGTGGTTGAAAACAACAATTGCACGCTATGATTCAGCTCAAGATGAGCCGATAATTTCCTATGAGCCTGTTGATTTACGCCACTTAAAACCGATTTTACGCGATTATACAAAAACTAAAAAATTAAAACCGACGTTAGAAAACATTCCATCGAATTTATCTTTATACCATTAATCATCAATATAAGGTGACATGATGCCGGGTACCTATCTTTTGAATGTGTTGCGCGGTCATCCAGGCGAGCAGTACTGGGAGGAATTTGAGCTTGAATGTGTTCCTTCTGCTAATATCATCTCCTCTTTGATGGAGATTCAGCGCAGACCCATTAACACCTCCGGTGAGAAAGTGGCACCTGTTGTGTGGGAATCGGGATGTTTGGAAGAGGTGTGTGGCTCTTGTTCCATGTTGATTAATGGGTATCCTAGGCAAGCATGTACGGCTCTTATTGCACAAATCATTGAAAAAACGGGGAACCGTTCCATTCGATTAGCTCCTCTTACAAAATTTCCGCTCATTCGCGATTTAATTGTTGATAGAAGCCGGATGTTTGAAAATCTTAAACGGGTTCAAGGATGGATTGATGTAGGAGAAACATTTGGCAATCAGGAACCTGGGCCGAAAATTTTTCCTGAAAAACAAAAAATCATGTATCAGCTTTCAACGTGTATGACGTGCGGTTGTTGTCTAGAGGCTTGTCCCCAGGTTAATGCTCATTCTCATTTTATCGGCCCCGCAGCTATTTCTCAAGCTCGTCTTTTCAATGCTAATCCGGTTGGACATACTCAGCGTGCAAAACGACTGCGCCCTCTTATGGAAGAGGGGGGCATTAGCGATTGCGGAAACAGTCAAAATTGTGTCAAAGTGTGCCCCAAAAATATTCCTTTGACTGATTCTATCGCGGCGATCGGTCGCGATGTCACTTTACAAGCGCTGAATGATCTTTTTAATTTTCCCGATCGAGAAGATTAAGAACAGGTTTTAAGAACTCCTCCTATTTTTTGGTTTTTTAACCCACGATTTTTTTATGATAGAACGCGATATTTCGATGGTAGAGACTGAGGAAATGTTAGTTTTTTTAAGAGCCCTCGATTTTTTTTCTCATTTAGAAGAAAAGGAGCTTAATTTTTTGCTTCGGTTAATGAAGCTTGTCAATGTTGAAGGCAAAGAGACGATTATCGAAGAAGGAGAAGAGTGTAACGATGTGTTTATTGTTGTGTTGGGAAAACTTGAGGTTTTTAAATTTGATCCGTCAGAGAAAAAATCGAGGTGTATTGGTGAAATCGCAGATCGAGAAGTTGTTGGAGAAATAGCCTCATTAACACAACTTCCAAGAACTGCCACTGTTAAAGCTGCTAGAGACAGTCTTTTACTTAAAATTAATCACCAGAATTTCAACTTGTTTCAGCATGAGCATCCTGCGGCTTCATTAGAAATTGCCAAGGTTGCATTAAAACGGGTTGTAGAAGCCAGAAGAGCACTGGTGCCGGGTGAAAAAATTCGGACATTAGTGGTTGCCCCCGCCAGTGAGACTGAGCACCATCGGTTTTGCATAGAACTTGCTAAAGAATTTACCCTCTATGGAAAGACCGTGCATGTCACTTCGGCGTTATGCTGCCAGAGTCTTGGCTACGAGATCCAAGAGATGATGATGAGTCATGTCGATTTTTCAACACTCACTGGTTGGCTTCAAAAGCTAGAGAAAGAACATCAATACCTGGTGATGGAGACAGATAAAAATTTAACCCCATGGTCGATGTTCTGTCTGAGATCAGCTGACCATGTGTTATTTGCCGGTGATGAATGCCTCCTTCCGACTTTAAATCAAATTGAGCAATTTTATTTTAGTGGAAAGAGAACAGATTCTCGCAATTTGAATGATCTGATTTTTATTCATTATAAGGGAAAAACCCCTTCTTTTAAAGCCTCTGAATGGTTGAAAATACGACCGGTAGACGGGTATTACCATGTGAATGTTGATGGCAATAGAGCAATGAAAAAAATCGTCCGAATCCTGACAAATCACAGTTTTGGGGTTGTTTTAAACGGGGGAGGCGCTCGAGGTCTTTCACATATAGGAGTGTTAAAAAGCTTGGAAGAAATAGGGGTGGAAATTGACTTTATTGGCGGCTCAAGCATGGGGGCGGTTGTCGCTGCTTGCTATGATATTTATGGAGTGGAGGGAAGTTGTATTCAAACCCAATATGTTGTAGATCATTTACTTAAAGATTATACTTTTCCTTATTTATCGTTTTTAAAAGGGAAGTCGGCTTGTGAATGTTTGGAGCATTTAGGAGCTGATTTAGATATTGAAGATTTAAATATCCCATTTTTTTGTGTCTCCTGTAACTTGACTGAAGGTCAAATCAAGATTCATGACAAAGGCAAGGTGTGGAGTGCGATGAGAAAAACAGTCTCTCTTCCGGCAGTGTTTCCTCCTTTATATGATGAAGAAGGAAGGGCGTTTATAGACGGAGGGATTATCAATAATCTGCCTGTCGATGTGATGCGCGGCAAAATTCGTGGTGGAAAAATTTTAGCGGTCAATTGCTGTTCTGAAACACCCAAGAGTGTTTTTAAAAGCTACCCCGAAGCTTGGAAATCAGGCTGGGACATCTTAAAGGATAAATTTTTGACTTTTCAACACTCTCGCAATGACTATGATAACATTATCAACCTCCTTTATTCCTCCATGGTGATGGCTTCTGCGTCGCAACAAAACATCATGTGTAAAGCAGCTGATTATCTTGTTAAAATTGATACAAGCGCATACGATCTTTTAGATTTTAAATGTCATAAAGAGATCATTCAACTCGGGTATGATCAGGGAAAAAAACAGCTTGAAAAGCTTTTCGGAGACGCTTTTATAGATGCAAAATGAGATGATTTTCTGGCGGCTTTATAGAAGATGATTGTTTTAAATTCCCTAAACAATGAAAATTCTTCCTGTTCGACAATCATTTATCATCTATCGATTTTAAAAACTCATCTTACGAACGTCGAGCTTTTACTTTAGCGCAAATGGCGCTCCTCGTGGTTAAGGTGAGTTAAAAATAAAGAGTGTTTATGAATCAAAGTTTTAAAAAATTATTCTATTTTTTTTTAATTGTTGTATCCCTATTTATTGCCGCACGCATTTACTATGCTCTTACTGATGATTTTCGATTAGCCAACATCACCTATGATCTTCCTTTCCCTGCCCCTTGGAGAACGCATCCTTTAAGCTTGCACGAGCGTCAAGATTTAGAAAAAATCATGGGTCAAAATTTTTCTTATTTAGGAAAAGGAGCCCAGTGTTATGCTTTTGGTAGCGATGACGGGGAGTATGTGCTGAAATTTTTCAAATTCAAACACCTCAAACCAAATTTACTGGTTGAGTATTTACCCCCAATCCCTCCTTTAAAAGGATATAGGCAAAGTTGTATTGAGCGGAAAAAACGGAAATTAATCGGCGTTTTTAATGGATACGATCTTGCTTTTCGAAAAAATCGTCAAGGAACTCAGCTTGTTTACATTCATTTAATCCCTACCAAAGATCTACACTTACAAGCGACCTTGATTGATAAAATCGGATTAAAACGAACAATTGATCTAGATGATGTGGTTTTTCTCGTACAAAAAAAAGGGGTCACGTTGAAGACGCGCTTACGTCATCTTCTAGATGAGGGCAAGGTTCGGGAGGCAAATGATGCCGTTGCGCATATTATCGAGATGTATGTCTCAGAATATAGGGAAGGCATTTATGACCATGACCATGGGGTGATGCAAAATACCGGATTCATCGGATCTCTTCCTTTTCATTTAGATGCAGGAAAACTTCTGCAAGACGATCGAATAAAGCAAGTTGAGTTCTTTAAAAAAGACCTCGAGCAGGTGATGTGGAAAATCGATATGTGGATTAAAACCTATTATCCGCAGTATTATCCCCAATTTTCTATTTTTTTAGCAGAGCAGTATCAAAAATGGACGGGGGAGGTCTTAGATATTCAAGCAGTCAATCCTCACGTATTTAAAAAGAGACGTAAACAGATTGGATTTTAAAGACATTCTCCAAGATTTTGCAGAACAATTAAAAGCCTCTTTTCTCCATCTTGTCTACCCCTCAACATGTTTACACTGCAAAGCTTTATTGATTCCAAGCTCACTTGTTTTGTGTTCAAGCTGTGCTTCTCTTTTAAAACTGGCTTCTCTTTATGATCGATGCCCCGTCTGTTTTAATTTGATAGAAGATGAATATTCTATTCCTTGCAAAGAATGTGCTCACTTCCCATCGCCTTATAAACGTATGGCTTCAGCTTTTGATTACGACGGACCTGCCGCTTCATTGATTAAACGACTTAAATACTCTAACCAGCCTTATCTTGCTAATGGAATGGCAGGCTTTCTTGTCACACAATTTGATCGTTTGCAATGGCCCATCCCCGATGCCCTCATTCCCGTTCCGATTTCTTTCACTCACCGAATGGAAAGAGGTTACAATCAAAGCGCTTTGCTAGCAAAAGAAATGGGAGCTCTTTTAAAGCGTCCTGTATGGGATATTCTCAGACGCCAAAGCGGAGACTATAGCCAAGCAGCGCTTAATTTTGATCAAAGAAGAGGGCTTGAAGTCAAAAATTTTAAAATGAAGTTAAATTGTCCGTTAGAAGGGAAGATGTTGCTTGTGGTGGATGATGTCATGACGTCAGGTTCAACACTGCGCCGATGCGCTGAAGTTCTCCAAGAGCAACATCCGGGATCTCTTTATGCCCTCACCTTTTGCCGCACTATTCTCCCAATGTTTTAGCCTCAGCTTACGGGCCAGAGAGCGGATGTGGGCTAAACCGAATGGATTATCAACTGAAAAGAACATGAGCTTCCACATTAGCCGGTTCAGATGCTAAACATTGACATTTTTTAGCTTTCTTTTGACAAAGAAAAAAGCATGAACTATAACCCAGGCCATCATATTTTACTGATATTGGTTATGAAATGGAATCCTATTCCTGGAAAAAAATCGTTGGATATTCGCTTTTGTTTTTGACAATCGCGCTTTCCTCAATCAAAATTTTTAAGAAAAATGATTATCGATATGAATTATCTGTGATTGCGATTTTTCAAAATGAAGCACGCTTTTTAAAAGAATGGCTTGACTTTTACCGAGTTTTAGGTGTAGAGCATTTCTATTTATTTAATAATTTAAGTGATGATCGCTATCAAGAAGTATTAGCTCCTTATATAAAAGCAGGTCTGGTAGAACTCTACGATTGGCCTTATGCAAGCCAACCAGGAAATAAAGAGGCTTGGACAGAGATCCATGCTGCAGCTTATCGACATGGTTTGGACTTGGCAAATGGAGAATCTAAATGGGTGGCCCTGCTAGATACTGATGAATTTATGTTTCCCAAACATAAAGATAATCTGATTCATTTCTTAAAGGATTATGAAGAATGCAGTGGGTTATTAGTAAATTGGCAATTATTTGGAACATCCCATGTGGAGCGAATTGCTGATCATCGCTTAATGATTGAAAGTTTAGTGATGCAATCACCTGCCGATTGCAAGATGAATAGAAATTGTAAAAGTATTGTCCGCCCAGAAAAAGTGAAATATTGCAGATGCTCAAATTGTGTGATTCATTATCCCTGGACTTATTCTGTTGATTCGAATAAAAGGGTGTTTTTCTGGAATTTTCACCAATTTAGACCGGTGAATATTGAGCACATCCAGATTAATCACTATTGGTCGCGAGATGAAGAATTTTTTTACACAAACAAACTTGCGCGCTATGAAAATTGGGGAAATCAGAAGCAGATTTGTGTCGAGCGAAATGAAGAGGCTAATCAGGTGATGAATACAGAGATCCTTCATTGGGTTCCCGCTATTCATCACTTGCAGGAACATGATCCCATTTTATCGTGATCTTAGAGGTTTTATGCGAAAAACAGGTTATATTGCGTTGAGTATCTATTTATTACTCGTTGGGTTATCTGCCATTGTCCCCAATTTTATTGTGCCCAATTCCTTAATGGTCGTTCTTGTGTTGACTGCAAGTTTAGGAATTTTTCTAGACACATGCATTCCTGTGAAAAAAATCGATTATAGGGGCAGTTATACACTTCCTGGCAAAAATAGTGACCATAATCTGAGCGGTTGATGACACCTGATGACGATCCGCCTTTTTCTTCTCCTTATTTTAAAAGCTTTCATCATCATAGCGGTTATCTTCTATGGAGGAATCGGGCTAGGTCCAGATGAAGCGCAGTATTGGACGTGGAGTCAATCCCTTGACTGGGGCTACTATAGTAAGCCTCCCGGTATTGCGTGGCAAATTTGGGTTGGAACTCATCTGTTTGGTGAAAGCGAATGGGGGGTTCGTTCGGTCAGTGTCATCTTAGGGATGTTGCAAGCTTTTGCGATGTATCGTTTAGCGTTGTGTGTCAATCTTTCAAAGCGCGCCGCTTATTGGTGTGCCTTATTTATGGCTTTTTCTCCTCTTGGCATTTTGGGATCTTTTTTGGCCATCACTGATGGAGGATTTCTTTTATGCTGGACTGCCGCTTGCTTGGCCGTTGCATCTCCCCTTCATCGAGGAGAAAAAGGCTCTGCTTTTTTGATTGGAGTATGGATTGGGATTGGTGCACTTTTCAAATGGCCCATTTATTTATTCTGGATTTTTGTTGTTTTTTGCCGTCGTTCTATTCTTCCCGGGCAATCTCTTTTTTCTTTGGCTGTTGGGATTTTGATTTCTTTGTTAGGTTTATTGCCCAGTGTTTGGTGGAACGTATCCCACGACTGGGCTACATTTCGTCATGTGTTTGCAACTGTTCAAGGGGGAAGCGGCCACCGAGCATCGGGAAATCTTTTAGAATTCATCGGTTCTCAGGCACTTCTCCTCTCTCCCATTCTTTTTGTTTTGCTGTTATTGGCGCTTTTTCAGTGGTTTAAGAAAAGAAAAGAGGTTTCTCCAGCTCTTTATTTTTGCGGGATTGCTACCTCCACAAGTCTCATGATTGTGACACTTCTGTCTTGTTTTCAGAAAATTCAAGGCAATTGGATCACATTTGCTTACCCGACAGCTTTGGTCATCCTGGCTTGGGATGTGTTCAAAGAGCATCCGAAGAGGGCTTGGTGGGCAAAAATGGGTGTTGTATTCTCGTTGTTATTGACTCTAGTCTTATTTTTACTCCCTCTTCCTTACGTTTATCCGAAGATAAACCTTTACGCTCTTCCTTATCGGATGAATCCTTTTAAACACAACATGGGATGGAGTGCTCTCATTGCAGGACTCGAGCAAAGCGGATATGATCCGAAAAAAGACTTTCTTTTTAGTGATAAATATCAAACAACAAGTGAGCTGAGTTTTTATGGCCCAGATCGCAAGCGCGCCTATTTTTTGAATCTTCAAGGAGTCCGAAATAATCAGTTCTCTTATTGGCCGGGTCTGGAAGAGGAGTGTTCGAATAAAATTGGATACTTCGTATGGGTCGAAAATTCGCCTCATTTACAGAGAGAATTAGAGAAGAAAAAGGACTTCTATGAAACAGAACTTCAAAAATATTTCGAAAAAGTTGAAATGGTTGGATTATTCCCCCTTCTTTTTGAAGGAGAAAAAATGGTCAAAGGGGGGGTGATTTTTCGTTGTGAATTTTGCAAAGAGAGGAAGGTGGCTGGGTCTTCTCTTTTCTAATTTTCCATTCCTTTCTCAATCTTGTGTTGGTCGCCATCTTGCAATGAAGAGGCCCCTCCCGTTAAACTTTTTGTGACTCCTTCAAAAATCACGTGATCGATTTGAGTCACGCCAAGAAAATAAGTGGCCACTTTATTTGCCGCGATTGCGATCAAGTAAAAGGGTTTCATTTTATCTGATGCATAATGAAACATCATCGCAATCATGTTATTCAATCCATGAGTCACTATTGCAGGAGCAATTGATCCATATTTTTCGGTTAAATGTCCACAGGAAATTCCGCCGATAAAACTCCATGAAAATTGAATCAATGCACTCGTTTTATTTCGATGGAAATTTTCAAGATGCAAGGCCGCAAAAATGAAGGCGCTCACATAAACGCGAAAACATCGTTGAATTGTCTCATCCAAATTCTCTTTTTCTTTTTGACTCTTAACCGGCCTGATGAATTGAGTGAATTTTTTCACCCCATGATGGATAAGCTCTAGTTCCAGTGGTAAATAAAGATTGAGACACCGCTTCTCTTGTTTGTTGGTTTTCTTCGGTTTATCCGTTTCAAAAAGAGGAGAAGCTAAGCGATAAGATTGTTTAGTCAAGCTTCTTTGAATCAAACCAATGGTTCCCAAAATCACGAACCGAAAAATCAGTTCTTCTACAATTGGAGCAACCACAACGACATCATAAAGACGTTTTTTAGGCGCTTTTCGAGGGTCTATCAAAGACATTTCCACCAGCAATTCTAAAAAAAATTTGGCCGCTAAAATCTTGATTGTTTCTCCTGTAAGAGCACCCATTCCTTTTATCCAAGGATGATCAATCATCGGCTCTATATATTTTCTCGAATAATCATAAATTGTTTGCATCTCAATCCTTTTTTATTTAAAACTAAAAAAGAATGATAAATAATCAAAAGAAAAAAACACAAGATTAAAAAATCATTCGAAAAAATTGATTACAAACTCAGAGAGTGTTTATCAACGGTTCCGGGAACGTCACCCCCCCCAATTAAAGGTTTATTAGTTATGGAAACAATGCCCTCGTTCTGGCCTCTTTACCAGCAATTGAAAACAGGAAAATTTATTGATTTAACTCACTCTTTTGATTCAACCATTCCCCACTTTGAACCGGCAAAAGAGATGCAAATGACAGAAGTTAAACATGATCATAATGAAGGTTTTCTTGTCCAATATTTTGAATTTGAAGGGCAATGGGGAACACATGTCGATGCTCCGTCGCATTCTTCAAGAGAAAAAAAGACTCTCGATCAAATTCCGGTTGAAGAGATGATCCTTCCTCTTGTTGTGATTGATATTCATGAAAAAGTGAAACAAAACCCTGATTACATTCTTCTTGTTGATGACATTATTCAGTGGGAAGATACTCATAAACGCATTCCTTTTGGGGCATTCGTCGCCCTTAGAACAGATTGGAGTAAGCGCTGGCCCGATCATCGTGCGATGCACAATGTTGATTCTTTTGGAATCTCTCACACCCCCGGTTGGAGTCTTGATGCGCTCTGTTATCTTTACGATGATTGTCAAATCACCGCATCCGGCCACGAAACAATCAATACAGACCCTGGAATGAGGGCGGAAGAAACCAATTGGATGTGTGAACGGTTTATCTTAGAGCGCAATCATTACCAAATTGAACTCTTGACTAATCTCGATCAATGTCCCCCTGCGGGGGCCCTTGTTGTCTGCAGCTTTCCGAAGCCAAGAGGAGCCTCAGGTTTTCCTGCGCGAGTATTTGCTATTTGCCCCATTATGCCATGTCAGTTAAATTGAAGGGTAGACGAGGCGAGCGTTCGCGCAAGCCAAACATTGTCAATTTAACTGACATCAGGCATGAGAATCTTATTGACACTTTATGAACGACTGTTGAGTCAATTTAACCTTCACAGCTTCTGATTGATTGCCATATTTGCCAACGGAGACCAAATAATAATGATTCATAGGACGTTTTTTTAAACCAGACTGAGTAAAACGAAAACGTCTCTGACCATTATTTTGCACCTCGCCCACCAGATGATGTAATGTTTTATCGCGATAAATCCTAAAAGCGACAGGAGAAGGTCCTTGCTCAGGAGCTTTAAATTCAATGGTGATTTTATATATTTTTTGATCGCCATTTTTCGATGTTTTTTTCTTGCTAGAAAGGACGATAGGAGGTTGTCCTGAGCAATACAGAGGGTTGTTAGAGGAATAAACGAGAAGTAAAAAATCCTGCCTGCTTGAGCATCCCCCTCCCTCTTGAATATATTTAAATTGAAGTTCATAACATCCTATTGCCGTTGTTTTGCCAACAAGCGCTGCTGTCCCATTCCCATTATCTTGAAAATCGACGCCGGGAGGAAGGGTTCCTTTCGTGATAGAAATGGTGCCTGGCATCTGATTATGAACCTTAATAGGAAAATTTGATTGGACACCGCTTTTAAATGTTGCATGGTTGAGTGTTTCGAAATAGCAAGGAGAGGCTTCGACCACTAAAGTAAATTGTTGTGTGCTGCAAGGCTGACTTGCAGGAGTGATATTTCTATTGGGATAAGCCTGAAATGTGATTGGGTATTGTGCGCTGATATTTTCAGAGGGGATTCCTGACAAGTATCCATGTCCATCTCTTTCATTAAAAACATAAGAGATCCCCTTAGGGAGCGTCCCTTTTTGGCCGATTTGTTGATAATTCCCGTCGACTGTCACTGAAAAATAGTTGTCGATTCCTGTTTCGAATGTGGTTGTGTTTGCAGAGCTAAAAGAGCACTCTGCCATAAGCATGCCAGAAGTGAAAAGGCAAAACATCCCGGTATACATGCATGCAGCTGAAAAAAGATAATGTTTTAAAAAATTCATCCTACCTCCAAATAAAAATGAGTATAAGCGATTCTCGTTGTTTCACGAGCGATTTTGATTGATTGATCAAAACAGGTTCTTAAACAAATAGACATTTTGACATACCCTAGATCGTAAGGAAAATTGAAGTATTTAAAAAGTCTATTGTTTACATTTTATTGCATTTCCTCTAAAATATGGTCCATATTTGCAACGCGAATAACCTGAATAAGTAAGTGGAGAGGATGATATGTCTTCTGTAAAAAAGAAGCGCAAATACAAAATTGCGAAACACAAACGCAAAAAGCGTAGCCGACGTGATCGGCATAAGGGAAGATAGATTTTATTCTATTTTTTCACAAAAACTGCAGGCAGCTTCTGGGCTGTCTGTCGTTTTTGTTCACTCTATCGATTTAATTCGCTTTTCTTTTCCTTGCTACTTTTGCCTCTCTCCTCCTCTATTTAAAATATTTAAATCATTTTTTTAAGGTCTCTCTATGTGGAAATTTCCCACTCCTTACGATGTCATTGTGATTGGAGCCGGTCATGCAGGTTGCGAAGCCGCTTTTGCTTGTGCTCGAATGGGTTTGCGAACGCTCCTATTGACTATGAATCTAGACACGATTGCCAAAATGAGTTGCAATCCAGCTATTGGAGGAATTGCAAAAGGGCATATGGTAAGAGAGATTGATGCCCTTGGCGGAGAAATGGGGAAGGTGACCGATATGACGGGCATTCAGTACCGAATGCTTAACTCGACCAAAGGACCTGCCGTTTGGGCTCCCCGGGCACAAGCTGATAAATGGGCTTACCAAATCGAGATGAAACATCGCTTAGAAAAAACGGCGAATCTTGACATTAAGCAGGGGACAATTGAGGATATTCTCATTTCAAACGATCGAGTAACGGCCGTCATCACGAAAGAGGGAATTTCTTACAATTGCCAAGCCATTGTGCTCTCCTCTGGCACTTTTCTGAGAGGGTTGCTCCACATTGGAGAGACCCATTATTCAGGAGGACGTGCAGGAGATCAACCGGCCGTTGGATTATCAGCGAATCTAGAAAAATATGGGCTTAAATTGGGGCGTCTTAAAACGGGGACTCCTCCTAGGGTCAATAAGCGTTCAATCGACTATAGTCAAACAGAAGAACAACCCGGTGATCCTGGGGTGAGGTTCTCATTTGATGATGAAGGATTGCCACGATTGCCTCAAATTTCTTGCCATATCACATATACAACGGAGGCAACCAAGAAAATTATTCTCTCTAATATCCATCGCTCTCCCATGTATTCGGGAAAAATTACGGGAATTGGCCCACGCTATTGTCCTTCGATTGAAGATAAAATGGTCCGTTTTTCAGATAAAGAGCGTCATCAAATTTTTCTTGAACCCGAGGGGCTCAACACCCAAGAAGTCTATGTGAATGGGGTCTCTTCTTCTCTTCCGTTTGATGTGCAACTCGATTTTATTCGAAGCATCCCCGCTTTGCGCAACGCAGAGATCATGCGACCGGCCTATGCGATTGAGTATGACTATGTCATCAGCGGTCAAATTCGATCTTCGTTAGAATGTAAAAATATTGAAGGGCTATTTTTGGCAGGACAAATTAATGGGACTTCAGGCTATGAAGAAGCTGCCGGACAAGGAATCATGGCCGGAATCAATGCCGCTTATAAAGTGATGGGAAAGCCCCCTTTAATTCTTCAACGCTCTGAAGCTTATATCGGCGTCATGATTGATGATCTTGTGACCAAAGGACTGGACGAGCCTTACCGGATGTTCACCAGTAGAGCGGAACACCGCTTATTATTGAGGCAGGATAACGCAGATTTACGCCTGCGTCATTATGGTTATCAAGCCGGCATTATTGATGCTGAGCGATACAAACGCGTATGCGATAAAAAGAAAATCATGGATGAAGAAAGTGAGCGATTAAACAAAATTTATAAACAATTGAATGGCAAGGGGTATACAGTTGCCCAACTTTTGTGTCGGCCGGAAAATACCTACGTTTCCTTGCTCCAAGCTTATCCTGATGCGTTCCATGATTTTGGCGAAGAGATTAATTTTCAAATTGAGCTTAATTTAAAGTATGCTGGATACATTGATCGACAAACACAGGAAGTTGCAAAGCTGGCTCACGTTGAAAATATGGCCATTCCCTTGGATTTTGACTATGAGGGGATCAACGGACTGAGGAATGAAGCTCGCCAAAAATTAAAGAAACATGCGCCCCACACCATAGGGCAAGCACAGCGAATTTCAGGCGTCTCTCCTGCTGATATCTCAATTGTGATGATAGCCCTCATGCGCTACAAAGAATCAAAAAAAAGGGAGGAACAGGTAGAGATAAAGAGATAAAGGACATTGTGTTTCATGAAACCATCTTTATTTGTCGTGAAATTAACCGGTATTTCAATTTTGCAACAATTGCAGTGGGAAGAGGCTCTTTTAAGGGTTGATCAACGCAACTGGTGCATCCTCAATCAAGGATCTTCTCCCGCGATCATCATGGGAATCTCGGGAATCGTAGATCTATTGGTCAATCAAGAAAAATTAAAGCAGGCTCCAATCCCTCTTATTCGCCGCTTCAGCGGAGGAGGGACTGTTGTTGTGGATGAAAGTACTTTATTTGTCACACTCATTTTTCAGGCAGATGCTCTGTTGATTCATCCTTTTCCCCGCCCTATCATGGAATGGACGGCAGATGAAATCTATCGCCCGCTTTTTTCTAAAGATTCCTTTGAACTAAAAGAAAATGATTACGTCTTAAATCAAAAAAAATGGGGGGGGAATGCTCAATCGATTATCAAAGGGCGCTGGCTTCACCATAGTTCTCTTCTGTGGGATTATCAATCGGAATATATGGATTATTTATTAATGCCGCCAAAGACACCCATTTATAGAAACAGGCGGCCCCATACCGATTTTTTATGCCGTTTATCTGATTATTGGTCTCATGTAAACGAATTTCAAACCCTCATTATAAGGCAGTTGAATCGTCATTTTACTGTAGTGGAAAAAGGAAGGGAAGAATTAGAAAAAATTACGGCTTTACCTCACAGAAAAGTGACAACGACTCTTCTTGGTAAACAAACACTGCCAAAAGGGACTGGCCATTGCACTATCAACACAGTTTAGACAAGTGGGTCCGTTTCCTAAAGTTCAAGTTCATTAATTGCGATAAAGCAATAGAAGCTCTTCCTTTAGCGTCATGGTCCCTTTAACATTTAATATCGTTGATTGGCTTATTTAGCCTAATATCCCAATCGGCAGTAAAAACGTGCCTGAAAAGTGTCATAAACTTGTATTCGAGCTCTTTTAGTCCCCGTGAAGGCGTTGGATGTTGGGCAATATTCATCAATAAGGCCGAAGATCGAACGCCTTCACCGTTGCCAAAATCATCTTCAATACAAGCTGTTAGGCTTTCCAGATACGCTCTAATCTCAATTATAAAATAAATGGAATTCCTTGACTAGCCCTAAAAAACAGTTTTATCACCGGGGGAGCTTTCGCGTTGCCTACATTCGAAGATTCAGCTTGAATGAGTATAGATAAACTCCGCGCTGATAAGCTCTGGTTGAGGGTTCTCTTTCTCAAGAGGCCTGAGGAGAAGTGTTCTTGAACGTTCTGGTTGTGTGCTTATTGATGCCTTGACTGAGATGGGGGCTTTTAACGCATCACTTGAGTGCGATAAGGTAAGTAACGTATAAATGCCTGTTTGAGCGGGGGAAGAGACAACTAATGTTTGCGGTGAGTTCGATCGATTCATTGGAAGTCCTTGGTAAATCGTTCCATCTGGCCTAACAATCACAGGGACAATAGAACCGGTGGATTCTTGCGAGTGGAATTCAAAAGTGATGGAAGCCGCTCCAAGAATGGGGGCAGGAAAAACACCTGGTTGATCTTTCAAAATCAAACGATTAGAGCTCTCTTGGACCCCAAGAAAACCTGGGTCGGGCCGCGATGAATGGCAAAAAAAACGATGACGGGATCCCTTGCGAATAGAGCCTATGGCGCCTTCTACTAAAGATCCACTGGT
This sequence comes from Parachlamydiaceae bacterium, assembly GCA_044326545.1. Taxonomy (GTDB): domain Bacteria; phylum Chlamydiota; class Chlamydiia; order Chlamydiales; family Parachlamydiaceae; genus JANWJE01. Next base: position 142,063 of record JBIRBM010000002.1, read on the forward strand.
CGGGGCTCCTAAGGTTGCAACTTCTTGCGGGGGTCTTGAGAAAAAATGAGAAAGTCTGAATGCCTCGTCTTCTTTAGCTTCCTCTTGACCACCCAATAGTGCAAAGAGGAATAATCCAAGACAAAGAGTTGCTCTTAAATGCTGATTTTTCATTGATTGTTTTGTTTGTTGATTTTATCCACTATCATTAAGGAAAGACAGGGGCACTCAATGGAGTTCAAATGATAGGGCGGGGCGTTGAAATGTTGCGTTTTGAGCTTGTGCGAAAGCTCTCTGCATGTCACACACTCAAAACGCAACATTTCAACACCCTGCCGTATTCATCATATTTTTTTCGGGACAATTTTCTTTAGGAGCTTTCCCTTCGCTTTACCATTCTCTTCTTTTATCCTTGGCATGATGCGCTTGGCTTTTGGCTTTGCAGACTTGCCTGTGGAAGGAATTGCCGTTGATTTTGGAGGCTTTATTTTTTTTATCGTGCTAACGCTGCTTTTTGTCTTGAGTTTTTTAGCAACTTTTGGAAGAGCTTTTACTTTATTTTTAGATTTTGTCTCAGATTTAGATTTGCTTTTTTTACTGACATTTTCATCGTCATCATCAAAATCCTCAGTGTGATCATCGTCATCGTCTTCATCATCAAAACTTTCCTTGATGGCTAGAGATTTTAAATCAGATGAAGGAGGTTCTATCCATTGAGAGGAAAGAGCCCTTAAAGAGGCTAATTTTTGATTTAAAGAAGCTTCACTATCTAAAGCTTGATGACGTCGAGTCGTTAATAAATCTTCTGTAGAATCAAATTTAGAAGAGAAAATAGAAAATGCCGATGAAGGATTAAGTTCAGGAGTAAATAAAAAAGACCTGACTGTTGGGGGAACTGTCGTGTAAATATCTAGAGTCACTTGAGGTTCAATGTCTGGTTTGGCTGCTTGCTTTGGGGGGCGGCCTCTTTTGGGTCTTGGATTCAAAGCTTCGCTGGAGTAATAGGTTTTGGCTTTTGTAACCAACGCTTTTCTCGCATTGAGGATCTCTTTTCCCACTTTAGGTTCGAACAGCATGTGCTTGAGTTTTTCAACTAATTGCCGCGTTAAATCGAGATCTTCTTCAAAAACAAAGTGAAAATGGTTTTGACGCAACCATTCGATGATCCGGATTCGAGATCTCTCTTGATAGAATTGTTGCCATTTTTCCTGTTCGGTATGATGGTCGTAAATAAATTCTAAAAAATTTTCCCTAGCTTCTTTTGATTGAATAATGTCTAGCAGCTTCTCTTTTGTGTCAATATCATACACTTTTTCATTGACAAATCCTTCCATGATTTTCTTTGTTTCATAAAAGGTTAGCTTAGGGATAGCGCAATAGCGATCTGCATTTTCCTTTAATTCTTTTTCTAAAGCATCTAACTCGGGTTGAGGTTTGTCAATGTCGACATAGATGAGAAATCCTTCCAGCCGGTCGATGTAAAAATCTCTTTCATCATCAGATTTTGCAAACGCCTCCATTAAACGATGGCAACGTAAAATGAGAGGGTTTTGTGCTTCTTGTTTAATTTTGGCACACATCTTCTGTTTTGTTTCCTTAATTAATTATTTCAGATCAAATCGTCCTAATAGAGGCTTCTAATTCAATTTCTCCGGTAAAGATAGGGTGAGCAGGTCCCGTTAAGGTAATCTCTGAAAATTTTTGATTTTCAAAGATAAATCCAATCGTTAGCTCGTCGCCCAAACGAGTTTGTACTGTAATGGGTGCTTTCATGTTATAGTGATGAGCTGCTGCTAGCGCCGCTGCCGTTGCACCGGTTCCACAAGCTAAGGTTTCTCCTTCTACCCCTCGTTCATATGTTCTCACTGTGAGATTGTTCTTTTTTGTTTTTTGAGCAATCGTTAAATTTGTCCCTTCAGGAGACCATAGGGAATGGTGTCTGATGTAATGTCCCAGTTCTTTTATTTTTATGTTCTCAATGTCTTCTGTAAATAGGATGGTGTGTGGAACACCAATATGAATAAAAGAGGCATTCAAGGAGCTGCCTTCGAACTGAAGCGGAATGTGATATTGAATATGTTGAGGGGTTCCCATTTCAACGCAAATGCCAAGATGTGTGAGGGAACCTTTGAGGGTATTATGCATTGTTTCAATGAAATAAACATCGTGGTCAAATCCTCTGTTTTTCATCCATTTTATCAGACATCTTATCCCATTGCCACACATCTCAGCTTCGTGTCCATCACAATTAAAAATACGAAAACGGACATGCGCTTGAATTGTCGTCGGGTTTTCTAAAAGAATCAAGCCGTCAGCGCCGATGCCAATCTGTCGATGGCAAAGACGCTGAATAAGCGCTTGATTCAGAGGGAAATTGTGATGACGATTATCGAAAAGAATAAAATCGTTTCCACAAGCCTCATACTTAGCAAAATGATGAATTGTCACTTCCCTTCCAAATCTGCAAAAGAATTGACAATTCCGTCCAAAAGACCAAATTGGAGCGCTTCTTGGGCTGTCATCCACGTGTCTCGATCAATCGCTTTTTCAATGACCTCAAAGTTTTTTCCGGTTGCTTTGACATAAATTTCAATTAATCCATTCCGTGTTTTGAGCATTTCACGCGCTTGAATTTCAAGATCGGTTGCTTGGCCTTTAATCACTCCTGACAATAGAGGTTGGTGGATCATAATGCGTGAGTGAACTGTGGCAAAACGACGTCCAGGAGCCGCACATAAACTAAGGATTGATCCCATTGATGCCGCTAATCCGGTCACAAGGGTTGTAACAGGAGAGGTGATCATCTTAATTTGATCCCAAATAGCAAAACCCGAATCGACAGCGCCACCCGGACTATTGATAACAAATAAAATCGGTTTTCCTGGATTGATCAATTCTAAATACCAAATTTTGCGGATAATATCTGCCGCTGTATGGTTGTTAACCGCATCAGAAATAAAAATACGCCGAGCTTCCATTAAATGGTGCTCTATACGATCGGCAATCTTAGTGGGAATAGACTCTTTTTTTTCTTTAACGTTTTGTATAGGCATGGATAACTCCCGTTTTAACTCAAAAATATTTTGCTAAACCGGATTATAGCGTTTTTCATTTCGATTATCAAGATGAGACTTTTCTCGCAGATCGATTTATGAACCCGTCTTGATGTTTTTTGATCTTTGGGGTTCTTTAAAAGCTCTTAGGGGTAGACAAGGACTGTCAGATCCATCTGTTTAAATCTGGACCTGAGCGGTATTGTTTATCCCGAGGCGTTGACACACTCGATAGGTTGCTTGAATTTGAAAACATCCTCTTAGATTTCAATCTCGGGATAGAGGGGGAAATGGCTGAGCAGTTCCTCAACCCTTTTTTGAGCATTCTCCAATACTTCGGGTGTTGTTACGCTATTGGCTTTGCTGAGCTGTCCGGTTTTTTGAATCGTGACGGGATGTGTATGTGAAAGAACTGATAAAATAATGTCAGCGATTTCTTTCATCTCATCTCTGCCCATCCCAAGCGTTGTTAAAGCGGGGGTTCCTAATCGAATGCCTGAGGTATACCAAGGTCCTTGAGAATCAAATGGGATCGCATTGCGGTTGACTGTGATTTTTGCCGCTCTTAGAGCAGTCTCTGCATGCCGTCCCGTCAAGCCAAACCGAGAGACGTCTAGAACCATTAAGTGGTTATCTGTTCCTCCTGTGACGAGTCTGACCTCTTTTTTTAAAAAGCAATCAGCAAGCAATTCTGCATTATCAACAATGTTGTGAGCGTACTGTTTAAATTCAGGGGTGTTCGCTTCTTTGAATGCGACTGCTTTGGCTGCCATGACGTGAGGAAGAGGGCCTCCCAATACAACCGGACATCCTTTATCAATGGCTTCGCTAAATTCTCGTTTGCAAAGAATGAATCCTCCTCGAGGACCCCTTAGAGTTTTGTGTGTTGTAGAGGTGACAATATCGGCATAAGGGATTGGATTGAATTCACCTGTGAAGACGCCTCCGGCGACGAGACCTGAAAAATGAGCCATATCAACAATTAAAACAGCTCCTACGGAATCAGCAATTTCGCGCATTTTTGCGAAGTTGAGCCGGCGGGGGTAAGCAGAATAACCGCTCATTAAAATCGTCGGTTTTTCTTGCTGCACCTGCTGAGCTAACGCCTTATAATCGAGAAGTTCGGTTTGAGGATCTACATCGTATAAGACTGCTTGGAGCATTTTAGAAGAGATGTTATGTCGGTAGCCATGTGTTAAATGACCTCCTGAATTTAGGGACATCCCCATCATTTTTTGATTGACAAGCAGTTGGCGAATCGCTTCATACTCATCGGCAGTTAATTCATCTAACGATTTTTTTCCTAGTTTTTCTAAAGCAGGATTTTGAATTCGATGGATAAGAATGGCCCATAGGGCGACTAAATTCGCATCGGCCCCTGAATGAGGTTGCACATAAGCGTGTTCGGCTTGAAAAAGAGTCATTAATTCTTTTTGAGCCAACTCTTCAATCGCATCAATGTTTTCGCATCCAGCGTAAAAACGGTGGTGGGCGTATCCTTCTGCGTATTTGTCAGTCAATAAATTACCCATGGATAATTGGACCGCAAGAGAAGAAAAATTTTCCGATGCAATAAGCTTGAGATGAGAGCGTTGATCTTTTAACTCTTGGATAATTCTTGCGGTGATAGCAGGAGCGATTTGTTCGATGTGATCTAGGGAAGCTAAATAAGCAATTGTAGGAGCATGAAACTTATCAGCGGGATTTTTAGAGAGAAATCTTTGTAGACGCGACACCATATGAACAATCTCCTTTCTATGGGCAAAGAATAATGGTGTGAAAAATAAGGATTTTTCACAAGGTTAAAGGAGGCTATTTTGTCCGACTTTACCGTTTAATGCAAGAAGTTGTGAAAAAGGGAACCCCTCTCTGAGGAGCTCTCTTCCTATTTTTGTTCTTTTGGTCTGCGTCAATCATTCAGGCTTTCACGCAGATCAAAGATTCTCAAGTCGTTGTTAATGAAAACAAGGATTGACAAGTAAGGAGTGACCTGACGTTAAGTGGTGATTCTCACCCGTTTCATAGAGTTCATCATTGATTAAAATTTTAAATTCGCAGTTGGTGAAATGATCGTCTGTTTCCCACATCCATTCGTCTGATTTTATATTTTTAAGAAGGTGTCCTTTATCCCAAGATAAATTCGCTCCTTTGCCGCGAATATAAAGTTGGTTAGGAAATCCAGCATCATATTTAATTGTGAGACGTGTTTTAGGAGCTGTTGATTTTTTATCTGTTGATGGATTGTGGTTTTGCTTGCTACAGCTGCCTTTGTTTGGATGTAAATCGGGACTTGATGAGAGTTGATTGGGAGCTATACTCGGGGAGGGGCAACAGTTTGTCCCGCCTGAAGTATTCGTACAGCTGCTGGTTTTATTGCTTGTGCTGTTTTTCATTTCGTTTTTAATCTCCTCTTTTTTAATCGACATGACAACCTCCTCCTTGAAGTGGCTAAAATTATTCTTTCTTAACATCTTAATGTATTGGCATTAAATGTGTTTTCGTGTCAATAAAAAATGAAGAGACCTTATGAACACATGAACAAGACAATGCAATTGTTTGGCAAAAACGATGGCCCGATTGTGTCACCCATCTTATCCCTCAAGAGCGCGATTTGGGCTCAGCCGAAATCATCCTGCCCCTCCGTAAGGTGAGTTCCTAATACTCAATTCATAGAGGGGATAATTCTTGAATGTTATTCTCTAATGAAGTATCCTACGCCAAAAGACAGTCCATTTTAGTGATCATCATGAGTGATCGATTTCTGTCATCATGCCTTTTTCAACCGAGCGTTCTCTAAAAGGGTGTCTAAAAAGTATCGCGACTTACAGCCTACATAAAAGCTCCTGCGATTAAGAAAGCAAAAGAGGTGCGTAAGGTAAAATAAACCCCGGTTTCGATTTCTCAGCCCCGGGGCTTTGGCACAGCCGACATGTGCTCTTTGAGCTTGAATCAGTATATACGATCATTGAGATAGGCAACGACAGATGTCTTTAAACCATTCTCACTTTTATCTTAAGGAAGAATTATGCTAAATGCCCTTAAAGTGATTTTAGAAATCCAAGAATTAGACATGAAAATGATTCAGCTTATGCATTTGAAGCGTCAAAAGCAGAAAGAGTTGGATGGCATTAATACAAATAAAGCCTCTTTAGCCAAGCGAGTCGCAGATAAAGAAGTGGAAATTTTAGAGATCAAAAAATTGATTCGATTAGCCGAGGGAGATCACAACGAAATTCTGGCTAAGATTAAGAAGCTTGAACTACAACAAAATGCAATCAAAAAAGTTGATGAATACAATGCAATTACTCATGAAGTGTCAGCTGCAGATCGTGAACGGGTAGCTAAAGAACAGCGTTTGAGTGATTTTTATGATCGGTTATCGGCCGAAGAAGAAGTGTTAAAAACATTGAGTGAGAATCGAGAATCAGTCACAGAAAATTCCAAAGTGCTTGAGTCTGAAATTCAAGAAAGCATTGGGCATATTAATGAAGAGGGGCGTGTCCTTAAAGAAGAACGGGATCACCTCGTTGTGGATGCTAATCCGGACGTTTTCAAAATTTATGAACGCTTGCTCAATAATAAGAAAGACAGGGTTGTTGTTCCGATGGAGAATCGCTGCTGCAGTGGTTGCCACATTATGTTGACTGCCCAGCATGAAAATTTGGTGCGTAGAGGTGAGCGTTTAGTGTTTTGTGAGCATTGCTCTCGCATTCACTATTGGCAAGAGAGTAAGGCTTTGGAAGATACTGTTGTGGCAACAAAGCAACGCAGACGTCGCACAAAGATTTAAAACACTCACTTTACCCACCGCTAGGGTGGGTAAGAAAGATCAATTGTTTCTGGGAAGACACGTCATCGCCGCTTCCTTAATCAGGGAGGGGAGGAAAGTCTGGACTTCATAGGAGAGGATACCAGTGAAAGACTGGGGGCCGCAAGGCTACGGAAAGTATAACAGAAAGTATTCCTCTGTTTTATTTCATAAGTGTTTGAGATAACTTAAACCCTTTTTAAATAGGGCAGGCAGGGTGAAATGCCGGCTTTGTAAAGCCGGCCCGATTTAGGGGAACCTAGACGGCGATAAACCCTATCCGAAGCAAGACCGAATTTGAGCAATCCTGTTCTCCGCAGGGCTCGAGAAGTGTCGCTTGAGAATGTTGGCGACAACATTCCTAGAGGAATGATGACAGCTAATGACCTTAGTTGACAAAATCCGGCTTATCGTCTTCCCAGATTTTTTTATCTACTGATTCTAATCGATTCCTATCAACATTTTCAACGATGACATATTCATTAGACTTCTTCGGAAACTTCATTGACTTGCTAAAACCGCCATTTTTGGCCTCTTTTTTGTAAAATTTTTCGACCGTATGCACGGATACGCTCTCAAAATTTTCAAAACAATCTGCTCAAAAAGGGCAATTTTTTCAAGCAAAGCAAGTTTCCGAAGAAGTCTATTCAAGCTCAAAGTATCAATGAGGATAGACCGTCATCCCATCGATGTTGTCAACATCTCTGGGTGATCTCCTCGATAGACGGGGCCTCCTTCTTCTGCCGTTGCCGGTAGGCTTCCATAAATAGATTCTCGAGGAATCCCCATGCTAGCCAGCAGTTGAGTTGTTTCAAGGACTAATTCCTCAGGTCCGCAAATAAAAACTAAAAGATTTGACTTGATTTCAACCTGTCGAAGATGTTCTGTAATACGTCCTTGGTAAAATCCATCGACTTTATCTTGAGTGAAGCTAATCGTGTGTCCTACGGCTTTCCATTTTTCGATCTCGTCAAGATAAAGAAGCTCGTCTCTTGTTTTGCTGCTATAGATTAACTTCGAATCGGTTCCAAATGGAAGGCTTTCCATGACACTTTTTAGGGCTGTTAGTCCAGATCCTCCGCCGAGGACAAGGACGGAGGTGTCATCGGTGATCAGGTTCACGGGAAAATTTGTCCCTAAGGGGCCGGTAATTGTTAGCGTTTCTCCCACTTTGCTATTGAGACAGTAATTGGCGTGGCTCGGATTTGGATTTGGCTTTGCTGTGATTTCGATGAATTCATCATTAATGCTAGAGGCAATCGCTAAAATGGCTGCTCTGCTGCTAGTTGAATTTGAGGGCCTAATTTCTAAGTACTGACCTGGAAGAAATTCCCAATCAGTGGGTCGCTTCATTCGAAGGGTTGTAAACTCCTTATTTTGATTAACAACCTCAATAATTTCTGTTGAAAATTGCAAGCTTCCCTCCATTTTAACCTCTTTGGGCTTGGTAACGGTAGACAATGATTGGATAAAGTCTTGCAGAGGATTTTCAATTTTTCCCGGCTGACTTATCGTCGAAATTTTATCATGAAGCGGTGATGGCTTTGCAAGAGATATCTTTAAAGGATTCATAACTTTTGCCTGTTGATTGAAGAGACTAAAGGGGCTCATGAGTTGCGGTTTCGTTTTTTGCTTCTTAAGATGATCTAAACAGTGGCGATGAATAGCGAGAATCTTTCGACTTGCCTTGAGAGGCTTTATTTTGTTTAAAGATTGAAACTCTATTTCTTTTGGTTGTTGTAGTTTATTTATTAATCCCATTTGATTTCCTTTTTTTTATGCAAAGAGATTTTACTACAGCAATTATTAATTGTAAATTGTTAGTGTTTATTTATTTCTGTTTTAATTTGATTTTTTGTAAAATTAAAACCATTAAATAAGTAGGCGGTTTTATGTTATTTTATTTGTTTGTTTTCTTTGTTTGTTATTTGGATGCCTCTTTTTCATGTAATGGTGAAGATCATCTTGAAAAACAGGAGATGGAGACGATTGCTTTGACCTTTCAAGGTTTTGCTCGGGAAGGTTCTGAGGCAATATGGCCTCAGTTTGATTTATTAGACCGTCCGACTCTATTTCATTTTAGTCATGGGCATGTCTATGCGTATGGGTTAAAGTCTCCTTCACATTTTTGGGAAAAAAAGATCATTCAACAGCTGCCCCTCCTCTTCACCTCTCAATTTTCAGGATCATTGCCTCTTCTGCATCCCGCCTACTTGTTAGAGAACGAACGCGCCTTTTTGATTGGCTTGGATCATGGCAGGGACGGCTCCTTTATCCCCCTATTGACGTTTATTCACGAACGTTTTCATATCACGCAATTTGAGTGTTTTGATAAAGAAAGAGTCGTAGAAGCCGACCTATCTGATTATGACAATATTGAAATATTGGCTTTAATGGAAATGGAACACATCCTTTTAACCTCTTTTCTTCAGGCAGATGATGCTAAAATAAAGCGCAATCATTTAGAAGATTATGTTGCAATGAGCCATTATCGCCGGCAATTGCTCCATTCAGCCACTCTTTGTTGGGAGAATCATCAGCAAAAAATGGAGGGATTAGCTGACTATGTTAGTGTCAAGACATTTGAAGTTTTTCCTTTTATTCCACATTTTAAGGCCGAGGATGTTTTAATTGAGATGCGTCAAAAAAAACATCAGGGGATTGTGACAACGCAAGATGCTTTAAAGAGTCGTCACTATTTTGTTGGTGCAGTATTGGGAAGGGCTTTGGATTTTTGTGAGGTTCAAAAATGGAAAAAATGGATCCAGAGGAGAAATATCTCTCTTCAAGAGATCCTTGAATCTGTTTTAAAGATCGATGAACAGGACTTAAAAGAGCGTTTTTTTCAATTGAAGGAATCATTAGGTTGGAAAAAAATAGTCTTAGACATCGAAGAAAATGTGTACAAGGAAAAAAAGATCCATGAAGAAGTGATGCACTCTTTTATTGAACGAGAAGGGGTGCTCATCGAGATGGGAACCCCTTCAGGCCCGATGAGCTCAGGGGGAAGTCATCAAAAAAAATATCAAATTGATCGGCAAATGGTGTTAATGCACGATGTCTCGTTTGCCACAACTCAAGATCAGATGTGGACATTACGTTTTATGGCCATTCCAATGATTGTCGAACAACTCAATGGGGATCGGATATTTAAGTTGGAAGGGCAGACCCATCTTATGCTTGATGGTCAGATCTTTTCGTTGGAAGAGCTGGTGAAAAACGATCAGAAGGAATTTAAATTTCATTCTCTTTTTCTTAAGCATCAATACTGTGAGTTAAATTCACACCGTTCAGGGATATTATCTGTTAAAGGAACAAGGGTCTCTTTTAAATTTTTTTAGACTTGTTGCCATAGAGGAAATAGAGAGCGATTCCAATTGCAATCCATACAATAAGGCGGATCCATGTTGCTTGACCTAAAGAGAGCATCATGCTAAGACAGACAACGATTCCAAATAGGGGGACATAAGGAACCCAAGGAGTTTTAAATGGTCGTTTCCAATCAGGATCTCTCTTTCGTAAAATGATCACGGCAAGACAGACACAGGCAAAAGCTAATAAGGTTCCAATGCTTGTCATATGCCCTAAAATCTGAATGGGAACAAAAGCAGCAATTAAGGCGACAAAACAGGTTAAAATAAGAGTGGAAATCCAAGGAGTTTGATAGTGTGGAAGCGTTCGAGAAAAAATGGAGGGAAGCAATCCATCGCAAGCCATTGCGTAAAAAATGCGTGATTGCCCCAGCAACATGACTAAAATAACAGAGGACAATCCCAAGACGATCGCGAATTTCACAAGCGCTTTTAACCAGGGATAAGGGGTTGATGCGATGGCCGAGATCACGGGTGCTGCGATGTTAATCTCTTGGTAATTCACCAAGCCGACAAGAACCCAGGAAAAGAGCATGTATAAGATTGTGCAGATAATCAGCGATCCTATAATTCCAATCGGGACATTTCGTTGAGGCTCCTTTGTCTCTTCCGAAACTGTTGAGACTGCATCAAAACCAATATAAGCGAAGAAAACAACTCCAGCTCCCCTGAAAATTCCGCTCCACCCAAATTCGCCAAAATTCCCTTCGTTTTTTGGAATAAACGGATGATAATTGGCTGGATCAATATAAAAAAATCCAATCCCAATAAAGAGTAAAACGATCGAGATTTTTATCGTGACCATGACGGCATTAATCAAGGCAGACTGTTGAATTCCAATGATGAGAATACACGATGTGGCAGCAAGGATCAATACAGCAGGCAGGTTGATGACTCCGGCAACTTCTTGCCCGCTTGAGTGGGAGATCGATTGCCAAGGAGAGGTTAACAAGGAAAGTGGGAGAGTGATTCCAATATCATGCAAAAAGGACACGACATACGCAGACCAGCTAATGGCAACTGTTGCCGCACCAATTGCATATTCGAGAATCAGGTTCCAGCCAATCAACCAAGCGATAAGTTCGCCAAAAGCGACATAGGCATAGGTATATGCACTTCCTGCAATTGGAATCATTGCTGCCAATTCGCTGTAGCAAAGGCCTGCTGCTGCGCATCCAATGGCGGCAATAAGAAAAGAGAGGATAATGGCGGGACCCGCATTTTGCGCTGCTGCAATTCCCGTGATGGAAAAAATGCCGGCCCCAATGATACACCCGATTCCAAGCATGACTAATTGAATCGGTCCTAAGTGTCTGCCCAGTTTTTGTTCATTCAGGGTGCTTTCTTTGGCTAGATCTTCAATTGATTTGCGATTCCAGATTCCCATCCGACTTCCTTGAGGTGAGTATGTGATCACATTTATAGGAATTGATTTTTTTGTCGAGAAATTTCTCCTGCAGCTATCGCAAATGCGTTTGCAACATTAAGGGAATTTTTATGTCCTCGTAAAGGGATTTCAATCAGGTAATCGGCGCATTGAAGTGTTTGATCCGAGCACCCATATTCTTCATTGCCCACAACAAGTGTAAATGCAGAAGGGAAAATCATGTCATAGAGGGAGATTGCCTCCGGGCTAGTTTCCATCACAATAATTGGATGGGGCAGCTGCTGCAGTTCCATTCCTTGAAAACAATCAACCCATTGAATAGTTCCCATCGCAGTATCTTGGACCTGTTTATGGGTAATAAAAGGAGTCTTGGCAGAACAGTAGAGACGTCCAAAAGAGAACGCTTCCATTGTTCGTATGATACTTCCTACATTGTGGGCAGAGCGGAGATTGTCGAGGTAAACAGAAATTTGCCATGGCTCCTCTGCTTTTAAATGATCTCCTTTGCGGATTTTCGGAAGCAAATGATGCTCTTTTTTTGCAAGCTCTGCCAGTTGTAGGTGTCTATGATAGCGATCGGCAATTATTTGGATGGAAATAGAGTCTAGCAGAGGTTCATTCATCCATTCGAGAAGTTGTTGATAATTATCCCATTCTTTTTCGATTTTTTCGTCATGAATGAGTTGATGATAGAGATGATGCAGTAATTCAGCACATTTTTTATGCTGTCTTTTCAATGGCAATTGATGAAATTTTTGTTGAGTAAAATCGTACATTGGCAAACAGTCTAAGAGGGTATCTAAAAAGTATAGTCCCTTACGGCGGCTCCAAAGTCCCTGTTGGCGCGTAAGGTGAGGGATGAATTGAAGTGGGCCCGAAGACCCAAAAACATGAAGACCGGTTCTAAAACCTTCTATTTAGCTTGTTTTGCCTCGAGATATTCATCTAAATGACCATCAAAAATGTGAATGCCATCTTCTTCAAAAGCAAAAATTTTTGTTGCAACGGTGGAGATTAAATCGCGGTCGTGGCTCGCGACGATGACGGTGCCTTTATATTCTTCTAGTCCCCAGGCAAGAGCTGAAACGGCTTCAATGTCGAGATGGTTATTGGGCTCATCAAGAATAATGCAGTTATGATCGCTCAATAGCATTCCAGCTAAAATCAAACGGGCGGTTTCACCACCAGAGAGTGTTGCAACCGGTTTAAACGCATCATCGCCGCCAAATAGCATTTTACCCATGACGCTTCGGATATCTTGGTCGTAAATACCGGGGCGGCGCTCTTTTAACCAATCAAATGAATTGTGTTTGCTTGATTTATCGATGATTTCGGAATGATTTTGAGGAAAATAGCTGATGAGAACTTGGTGGCCAAGTTCCACATGTCCTTTATCCGGAGAGGTCACTTGGGCGAGCATTTTTAGGAGGGTTGTTTTTCCCCGTCCATTATTTCCGATCACCCCGATTTTATCTCCTCTAGCAATTTCTGTTGAGAACGAACGGATGACAGTGGCTCCATCATAACCTTTCGAGATGTTTTCCACCTTGAGAAGAATTTTTCCGGGCGCTTTTTCTGTTGGGATAAAACGAATATAGGGGCGTTGAATATTTGACTTCTTGAGGTCTTGTGGTTGAAGGCGGCTGATTTCACGCAATCGTGATTGTACCTGGCTAGCGCGTGTACCAGCTCCAAAACGGGCAACGAATTCCCTCAATTGCGCAATTTTTTTCTCTTTTGATTTTGCGTCGGCTTCAGTCCTTTCTCGAACAGATGTTTTTGCAACAATCATTTCATCGTAATTGCCTGGATAAATAATAATGGTTTCGTAATCAATATCGGCAATATGCGTGGTCACAGAATTGAGGAAGTGCCGGTCGTGGCTAATGACAATTAATGTCCCCTTATAGCTGTGGAGGAATTTCTCTAGCCATCCGATGGATTCGAGGTCTAAGTGGTTGGTTGGCTCGTCAAGGAGAAGGGCTTGAGGTTCTCCAAAGAGTGATTGAGCTAATAAAACGCGAAATTGCATGTCGGTTGGGATTTCGTGCATTTTCTTTTCAAAATAATGATCGGCAATTCCCATTCCGCTTAAAAGCATCTCTGCATTGGATTCGGCCGAATAACCATCTTCTTCAGCAATGATTCCCTCAAGCTCTCCAAGGCGCATTCCGACATCGTCAGATATTTCAACGTCATATAGACTGTCGCGTTCTTTAAAAGCATTCCATAAGCGGTGGTTGCCCATGATGATGACATCAAGAACACGCTCATTTTTATACGCTTCAATATTTTGCCGTAAGATTCCAACACGATCTGGAAGAGTCACCGTTCCAGAGGTGGGCTCTTCCATTCCCATGATGATTTTGAGCAGTGTTGTTTTTCCAGCTCCATTCGGACCGGTCAGGCCGTAGCGATTGCCGGCGTTAAAGGTCATCGTGACATCGTCAAATAAAACTTTGCTGCCAAAACTTTTCGATACTTTAAAAAGGGTGATCATAACTTAAAAACCGTCGCTTACATGAGTAGAGTTTGAAAATAATAAACTTCTTGGATCATTTGATTCGCTTGAAAAATCAAAAGCAAAAAAGTTGACTTTAACCAAGCGAATAGAAACAGACAAGAGAGCTAATCGATCAGAATAACAAAGATTGAGATCAGAAACAAGAGGAATGAAAGCTTCTTGGCAGGGGATACGACATGATATCCCTTCTGTAGACTCACCTGAAGTTGAAAACAGGTTCAAAACGTCATCAATCATCGAATGTCTAAAAAAACATTGCAAATTTACCTAAAAATAACTTACAATTCATCGAAAAAAATCATTTACAATAAATAACTTGCGCCAAGAAAGCTTTCCACTTTAGTTTAAATCGCATCTTGGTGTCTCAGCCATTTTATCCAAAGGAAGGGAAATATGTTATCTGGAGCTCATCTGTTGGGTTATCATAACCCGAATTTGTTGAATGTAGAAGAAACTAGGGGTGATGCTCAGTCTCATCCAGCAAAATTCACGGCTTATCTTCAAGCAAGCATGACAAATGGGTTCTTGACAAGGGATCAACAAGCTCTACTGCTCGAACAGGGGGTTGAGGTTAAGTTTATTCATGATATCGCACAAAATCGTTTTCGCCTTTTAGGGGGAAATGATGCAAAAGATGCTCGTATCGCATTTTGTCGAAAAACAGCCGGAGTATTAAATAATCAATATGCAGAACGATACAATATTGTTGTGTATAAAAAAAATCACCCAGTTAAAGAAGAGATTGATCCTAGCGATTACATAGATTTTGGCGAAATGCCATGCGAAGACCATCCCACGTTTGTATTTAAATACATTGTTTTTAAAAAAGGGGTGGTGACTAATAGCGGAGATCGGGGTTATCTGAATTGGTGTTGTGTCGGACAATTCCATAGAAAGGAAGGTCGTGTAACGTTTGAAGAGAGAGCATAAAAATGAATCGGATAACTGAAGTGAGCAATCAAAGAGATCATCACGATCATGAAATTTGGTTTGCTAAAACCTTCAATAACGGTTTTATCCCTCGAGATAAAAGAGACTTATGCAAGATTTCTGACGAGACTGTTCAAGAAATAGCAAAAAATCGTTTAAGATTAATCGGAGGGGGGGTAAAAAAAGCGATTGTTAAAAAGCCTCCAAGAGTGTTCGTTCGAGGCAATCCTGCCCAGATGATTGCCCAGATGATTTACCTTATTATTATGTTGTCTCAGCAAGAGACTGCCTCTTCCGGATCTGCCGTCGCGGGCAGAAGCGCTTTAGACAGGGGAACGAGTGCAAGAAGCGGGGGAAGCGCGGCAAGAGGGCACAGTCATTGTCCTCCTATTGTGGTGCCGCTTGGGTCGATGGTTCAATGGAATCATTATACTTGCGCTCCGGCTGTTTTAAGGGAGATCATGCTCGAATTGTTTCCTGATGCTAATCCAGATGAGATTACAGTCAATCAAGTTGCCGCAGCATTAAATACGACTCCATCAGACGGTACAAACCCCGAGGCTATCAGGGAGTTTTTGCAACGTCATGGATTGGATTGCATAGATGCATCTGCTAGAGACATTCTTAGATGGGTTAAAACGAATCAAGGACAGCGATATTTTGGAATGCTTCCTGGCCATGCGGTATTGATTGTCCGCTTTCTATATGAGGGCACTCCTTTAGAAGAGATTAATTGGATGATAAATCTTGATGATGTCACTGTCGAATATTTAGACCCAGAGCGGCCGGGGAGGGTGTGTTCGATTCGACTCAGAGATTTTAGAGGGATTTTTGTGATAGGAAGGCATTTGCATCCACCTAGGTCTACCTAGACTTAATCTTAAGATGAGTGAATCAGATAAAAAAAATCAAAACCTTTGACACAAATTCCAAACTGTAAGATGAATCTTTTTCCAGAACTAAACCCTTATGATTTTGGTGATTATTCGATTCTCGTTCGAAACGAGGTTTTCGTAAAGAATAACCTCCATTTAGATTGTGAATTGACTTTTCTTAAAATCGAAGAGAAGATCTTATCTACAATTGGATACACATCTGAGGGGATTGATCGTTTAATCGGTCGAATGCAAAAATTAGATAAAATCACTCATCTTTCTGTCCTATGTGAAGGCAATAGAGAAGATTATGAACCCTACATTGTATTCGATTGCGATGTTAAAAAAAAACAGCTCTCAGAGCGATTGAGTTCCCTGTTTAGCCAATGGATTGCAGCTTCGGCAGAAAGCTCCCAGGTCGTTCAGGGGCTCTTTCTTTCATTCTCCAAAATTTATTCGACAACAATCGAGGGAAAAACGAGGGATTATCCTTTTGTTGCGCACGCTTCCCCGATTATTTTTGCTAAGGTATCGTCGCGATACGCGTTATTTGCATTTGATTTAACAGCAGAGCGTTTATGCAACACTCCTGTTCTGCAAGAATTTATGCGGGCAAATTCCGTTTCACTATTTTCACTGGAAGAACCTCTTTTGTATTCGGAATCTAACTGCTGTGCTTTTACCTTTGATATCATGAATAAATGTCTGAATGATTTTGAACTCATCGATTTTATGTTTGAAAAAAATCTCTCTTCAGATGTTTGTCATTCAATTCCATTAGAACCCGAACGTTTACCGCCGATATTGATGCAATGCTGTGAATCTGTTTCTCGTAAACGTCAATATCTTGCCGCGATGAAAGAAGCTGACGCCTGTGCAGAAAAAATATTGATGGGGGCGATTCGCTCTGGCTCTTTGGTTAAATTAAGAGAAGGCCATCACATCGAACAAGAGAAAAAGTCGATTTCTACATACCTCCATCAATTAAATATGGATCATGCCCGATTTTTGAATAGAGGCAATCACGAAATGAAGACTTTATTAGAAGAAGAATTAAATGTCTTAGAACCTATTCAGAATCTTTGTACAAGCGGTTCTTCTTGACTGGTGTTAGGATGACATGATATCCCTTCTCCGCACCGGCAGCGTGATTTGGGTTTAAGCGAAAGCTCTCCGCGTTGTCCTCATCATCATTCCTTAACAGGTTGATTGGAGCCGATTGCCTGATCATCTGCTGGGATAATCGCTCCTTGATACCGCTCCTCGATGAAATGGCGTGTTTTCTCACTTGTAAGAGCTCTTTTTAGAACTTGAAGTTCCCGACGCTGCCCTTCTCCTGCTCGAATCACCACAATATTTGCAAAATGAGAATGAGCACTCTCAATTGCTAAAGCATCTTTTTGAGGAGAAAGGCCCGCTAGAAGGGCAAAATTAGTGCTAATAACAGCCGCATCCACATCGTCTAATGAACGGCTCAGAAGGGGCGAATCTAGTTCGATAAATGTGAGGTGATCCGGGTTTGCGGTAATATCAAGAATGCCGGTTTTTGTTCCATTCGGTCTAAGGGTGATCAGTCCCGATTCTTCCAAAAGATTCAGTGCTCTAGCCTGGTTGGAGGGATCGCTTGGAATTGCAATGATCGCCCCCTTGGGTAGTTGTGTTAAAGTCAGATATTTTTTAGAGTACAAGGCCATCGGTTCGACATGAACGGCGACAAGGCTTTCTAAAGCATAGCCAAAATCTTTCTTTTGAGCCTCTAAAAACGGGAGGTGTTGGAAATAATTCGCTTCGACTTCACCATCAACTAAGGCGCGATTTTGCGTATTAAAATCGTCAATGATTAAAATCTCAAATGGGATGCCTTCATTTTTTAAATCAGGTTGAATAAACTCCAAAATCTCCGCGTGGGGCACCGATGTGGCGGCAACTTTAAAGGTTGGCTGGCTGGATTTGCTGCAAGAAGAGAGAATCTGTAACAAAGTGCCAACTGTGACAATGATTGAATAAAAAGATCGCCTCATCGGTTTAAACCTTTTCCCCTTTTAATATTAAGATGCTGCGCCCATCGATTTCCGACAATCTGGATCACTTCAACTACAACGATGAGAATGATGACTGTGGTGATCATTAAAGGAACATTAAATCGTTGATATCCGTACTGAATGGCAATTTTACCAAGACCTCCTCCCCCCATGGTTCCGGCCATGGCACTATAGCCGACAAGATTGATAAGGGTTGTTGTCGTCGCAAGAATGAGCGATGGCATTGACTCAGGGATAAGTACTTTCGTAATGATTTGCCAAGGAGTGGACCCCATCACGATTGCAGCTTCGATCATCCCTTTATCCACCTCTTTAAGAGACGCTTCCACAACTCTTGCCATAAAAGGAATCGCCGCGATCGAGAGGGGAACAATTGAGGCGGTTGTTCCTAAACTCGTTCCCACAATCCAGCGAGTAAAGGGAATCAAGGCAATCATGAGAATGGCAAAGGGGAAAGAGCGGCCGATATTAACAAGAGAGCCTAACACTTGATGGACGTATTGATTCTCTTTGAGATGCCCCCGATCGGTAATGGTCAAAATGACGCCTAAAGGCAATCCGAATAAAAGAGAAATGAGCGCGGAACAAGCCACCATATAGAGTGTATTCCATAATTCTAATGGGACAAGCGTCCATATAAGATGGAGTTGATCTTGATTCATTTGAGGACCTCGCACACCACATGTTGAGTTCGTAAAAAAGTGAGGGCTTTTTGAATGTCGTCCGGCAAGCCTGTTAATTCAATAAAAAGATGTCCAACAACCGTTTCTTGAAGGTAATCAAGACCGCCGGATAAGATGTTGACTTCGATATCATACCGTTTGATCATATGAGAGATGACAGGTTCTTTTGCTTGTCTTCCTTCAAATCCCAGCCTCACGATGCATTTTCCGGCATCCCGCTCTTTGAGTAATTCGCTTGGGACTTGTTCTGGATCTAAATGCAAAAGACGCTGGGTCACCGGGTGGCGCGGGTTCGTAAAAATATCAGCGACATGGCCCTCTTCGACAATTTGCCCTTGAGCTAAGACGGCAACTCGATGACACGCTTGTTTTACCGTCTCTAATTGATGGGTGATGATGACAATCGTAATCCCCAGCCGTTGATTCAAAGAGGTTAGCAATTGCAAAATATCACGCGTGGTTTTAGGGTCCAATGCCGAAGTTGGTTCATCGCACAAGAGAAGGCGTGGATTGGTTGCAAGGGCTCTTGCAATCCCTACCCGTTGTTTTTCCCCTCCGCTTAGCTGCGAAGGGTAGTGATCTTTTTTTGATTCTAATCCAACAATTGAGAGAAGTTCTCGAATTCTTTTATCTCGTTCGATTGCGGGGGTGCCAGTGATTTCTAGTGGATAGCCGATGTTAGATCCGACGGTTCTTGAGGAAAACAGTTGAAAATGTTGAAAAACCATTCCCATTTGTTTGCGCAAAAGCTCAAGCTCACGTCCATTTGCGTGAGGAAACTGTTTTCCATCAAATGTGATCGACCCTTGCGTCGGGATCTCTAGGCCGGTTAAGCAACGCAAGAGGGTTGATTTGCCAGCTCCGCTCATGCCGATGATTCCGTAGACCGATCCGCGAGGAATCATCAGTTGAAGATCTTTCAAAGCGTAAAGAGGCGATCTTCCTTCTTGGGAAGAAGGAAATTCCTTAGACAGGTGTGTGATTTCAATAATATTGTCTTGCATGAGGGCCTAATGTAAGGGAATGGAGGTGTTTTTCGATAGTTTCGTAACCTATCGATGCTTCTCAGATAGGCTGGTCTATTTTAAACACAATCCATGTTTTCCATCGACAGTTATACAGTGTTTGATCGAAAAACTCCCCCCCCCGGGAGGGAGATCATCTGTTTAAAATCCTCAATGCAGTGATTCTAAACAGGTTCTACTCTGGCTTGAATCACGAAGTTTAATTCCCCGGTTTTTCGGGAAAAAGTTTTCCGTATATTCGACTGTTGAACTCTTCAATGATTTTTGAAATCTCTTGACTCATCCGCAGTTCGTTTTTCAACATAAAAAGAGCCCCTTGCGGAAGATCCTTTAGCAATGTTAGAAGAGGAAAATCTTGGAGAATTTCTGCGGTTAATGTCATTTTTTTGGGTTTAATCGCAGGCTGAATCGTATCACTGTCTCGCTTTTTTAAAACAGTTTCACGGAGTTTTTTTTGATTAGACAACTCTTCTCTTTCTTTTTTCTTTTTTTGCAGCCCTTCTTTTAGGGTTTGTATATCGATTTTGTATGTTTTTTTGCATTTACTTTGTAAAACTTCTAACTGATTGTGTATGTCCGCTTCCTTGGATTGAATTTGTATGATGAGCCGCTTAAATTCATCGATCAGCTGTTCCAATACATCTTGTGCTTTCACGATGTCTAAACAATCGTAGAAATATTTTTTTTCTAGATCAGGCTCTTTTTTTATGATTTCTTTTTTTAATTCATGAGGATAGAAGGGGATTGGACTGATATCTTTATCGTTGATATAAAAAAGAGAGACGACACGCTTCTCTTTAACCCCGTGATGGATCACTTTTAGGTTGGCCTCGCAGCGTCGTTGTTGTGTTTTTAAATCTTGCAAATGGCTTGCGTGCTCTTCGAGCTCCTTTTCCTGTGTAGTGTAGCTGTCGTTCAATTCTTGGAGAGGAATTAACGCAGTTGTTAATTCGTTCATATAATTCTCGATGAGAGTAATTTCTTCGGTTAATTCATCATCCGTTAATTGGCGATAATGGATCGTGGATAATAACGGAGGATCGGGCTCTTTTGAAATTAATTTAGGTAAGAAGGTGATGCGCTGGATTGAGGGTGCCGTTTCATTTTTTCTGGGTAATGGCGTTTTCTTCGCTCCGGTGTTCTGTTCAAGCGAAGAGGATTTCTTAAAATTTTCCGAGGCACTTCTGAGGAGAGGGGGTTTTGTTAATCCGGCAAGTAGCCCTTGATGAAGATTTGGGCGTCTTGGTAATTCTTCTAAAAGCTGACTAGAAGTCGTGTCTTGAGAGGAAAGTGGAAAGCCAAAAATTGGATGCCTAGAAGGGGGGGGGGCAACAGAAAAGGAAGGGAATTTTTCAGGGGCAATGTCTTCCTCTTCACTGCTATTTTCTGAGTCTAGGCGACTTTGTGAATCTATTTCACTCTCGAAGCACTTCTGAACATGATTGTGTGTTTTAGGATCATCAATTTGTGCGTGAACATCGCTGTTTGTTGAATCATTAATGGTTTTTCTTAACGTCTCTAACGTTTTTTTTTGCTCCTCTAATTTAACCTTACTTTGAGGATTAAATAAGTAAAATAAAAAAGTAAAAATTCCTAAAAAGCCTTTTTCGGCTGTTTGAAGTTTGTGAATGCGCTTCTGTAGGTTTATCTCAAGTTTAGCAAGCAGCCCTTTGTCTAACTCCGCTTGATGCTCTTGAATCATTTGATGAATTCTTTTGGTGATGTCAGCATCGCTAAATTCATATTCCGCCGAATTTAGTCGTTTAGTGGAACTGACACTGTAAAAACTTTTATTGTTTTTTTTATAAACCAAATTTGAATCTGTTTCGTAATTATGATTAATAATTTCTATTTGAAAATTGAGTGGGGACATAATTTCTCTAAAATTGATATAAAAATTGTGATGTTGTTTTTATTTTTCAATACTCTAAAAAATATTTACGATATGTTTTAGCAAAAAAGCATTTAGATGATTGTTATGAGGATAAATGATCAGATTTTTCCCGAAAAATGCCGATTTTGGGTTGTTTAGATGATAAAAATAGTCGTGTAAAATTAGAATGTTTTTAAAAATAAATTAAAGTTTGCAACAGCGATTCTATTATAAAATGTTGTTAAATGTAAATGTTTTTTACGTGAAATTTTTGAATCAAAAACAAAGAATAATTTTAAATAGATTTTTTTCAAAAATGTAAATGCGATGAAACACAAGAGCTCTCAGATGAGTCATTTCGCAGGGTCTTGTTGCATAAATGCCCCTTACCTTGGTTGTTGATAAACTTTAACGTGATGCTGCTCAAAGATGGTATCACGAGGCTCGTGAATCAATTTTAAGCTCTGCGTTCTGCGCTGCTCCCTCTGTGTTAAATATTTTATCCATAGATGTTGCAAAACCTCTGTGAGAGTATTTATGCAACAACGTCATTTTGCAGATTAATCATTCAGTAGGTTTGGTTAACCTTCATTTGTTTGTCTGATCCACTGGGCGTAGGCTAATCATTTGACTGCCGCATTGGAGCACTAATCCCAAGATTGCAATATAAAGTGGTAAAGGAAGGGCTGTTCCATTATGAAGCGCACTCATGACCCAGGTCAAGCCGGCAATCAAACAATAGTAGCATCCTCCAAAAATTGATCCAGCTGTGCCGGCTGCCATTTGATAAGGCTTTAAGGCGTGACTTAAGCTATTTGGAATGATCAAGCCGATCCCAAAAAATATGGTAAATAGGGTGGAAACGGCGATTGACATCCCGAGGGCATGTAAATCAACAATTCCCATGATAACCGCTAATGTGAACATAACACCTCCTCCAAATACACACAATGCACCCGATTGAATCATATGCTGATGAGAAAAGCGATGCTGTTGGCGATAAGATATGTGAGCTGCCAGAATCGTAGCAGCAGCAATGAGAAGTCCAAAAAATCCATAATGACTGGGTTGCATTCCAAGTTGTTCGACGAAAACAAATGGAGCTTCCTGGTAAAAACCAAATAAAATTCCATTTGTCGCACTAATGAGAAGAATATGACCCCATAACATTCGATTTTTTATCATCTCCATGAATAAAAGAGCGATTTTATCGGTTGATAAGCGCTTAATCTCGTTAGGACGTGTTTCTGGCAAAGATAAAAATGACCAGATACCTAAAATAATGGATACGATTGTTAACGCCCAAAAATTTGCTCTCCACCCCATCAATTCACTGATGAATCCGCCCAATAAGGGGCCAATAGCAGGTGAAAAAGCCAAAGCACCCGACATCAGGGCAAAAAGTTTTGTTCGCTCTGCTCCATCATAGGAATCACGTAACATTGTTTGCGTGATCACCGAACCAACGCTCGCTCCAAATGCCTGGAAAAAACGCCATGCTAATAGAGCCTCTACACTTCCAGCATTTGCACATCCAACGGTTCCTATTCCATAAATCATGAGACCTATCAGCATTGCCTTACGCCGGCCGCTCCAATCAGAAATCGTTCCCCATAGCAAAACACCAAGGGCAAATCCTAAAAAGTAAATGGCAAGAGTTGCTTCCACCATATAAGCACTAGCGGCTAATCCGCTAGCCACATTGGGCAATGCCGGAGTGTATATCGTTTCACTAATCTGTGGAAATCCGACTAAAGCAATCAATAGTCCTATCGAAAGTGTTTGTTGGTTATTTTTCACGCATGCATCTCCTAAATCATCAGGTTGTTGTACACTCTATTGTAAATAAGTGAATAATTATTTAGAATAAGGCTTAAAGTTAAGAAATCGTAACCAAGAGTTAATAATGCCGGATCTGTCACAAATGGAAACATTTACTTTAACCTCACAGCTTGGCACCTTAGCTGCAGTAGCAAAAAAGCTGGGAATTTCTCCTGCTGCTGTCAGTAAACAACTCACACGACTTGAGGAAGAGTTGGGTGTGCAGCTTTTGGTCCGCTCGACACGCCGGATAGAGTTAACTGAAGTAGGAGTCAACTATTGCCTTCAATGCCATCGTATTCTTGAAGAGGTTGAGGCTGCTGCCGCGTTGATTTCCCAGGTAAAAACGATCCCTCATGGAAGTTTAAAAATTGTGAGTGGGCGGCATTTTGCAACGTCTTATCTCATCCCGCATATGAGGGAATTTCTATTGAGGTATCCGAAAATAGAGTTGAATCTTGAGCTTGCGGAGCGAATTCCTGATTTAAATTTAGAAGCCATTGATGTTCTGATTGGTATGAGTATTTCAGCAACAGGGGATGCGATCCAAAAGCGCATCGCAACAACTTCCTATTCATTCTGTGCATCCCCTGATTATTTAAAACGATTCGGCAGACCTGAAAAACCAATCGATTTAAAAAAACATCAGGTTATTACCCATAGTATGCGAAAGCCAGATAACGAATTGTTATTCCGAGATAACGAAGTGATTACCATCACCCCCTACATCCGTGTCAATGATGCTCAAACGATGTTGAAGTTTGCACTCGATGGGTTGGGTATCGTCAAGCTTCATCATTACGTTGTTAAAGAGCATCTGGAGCAAGGTGCATTAGAAGAATTGTTGACGATTTATCATCATTCAGAAATTCCAATTTATGTGGCATATCCGCAGCGACGTTATATTTCTTCAAAAGTTCGTTGCTTTATCGATTTTATTACGGAAAGAATGTAGGGACCAGAAGCGCGATTTAGTCTGAAGCGAAAGATCTCGCGGTTGAAATAGACTTCTTCGGAAACTTCATTGACTTGCTAAAACCGCCATTTTTGGCATCTTTTTTGTAAAATTTTTCGACCGTATGTGCCCATACGGTCTCAAAATTTTCAAAACAATCTCGTCAAAAAGGGCAATTTTTTCAAGCAAAGCAAGTTTCCGAAGAAGTCTAATGTCCAAAGGTTGCTTGAAGTCAACTTTTTGTTATGATGTTTTAAGCTCGAGGATGGGTTTCATCGTAGATTTTTTTCTTCAATTTTGTTGACACTTGTGTATAAATTGTGGTTGTTGCTAAGGAACTATGTCCAAGTAAGACTTGAATGGTTTTGAGATCCATTCCATTTTCGAGCCAATGAGTGGCAATTGTATGACGGATTGTGTGGGGAGTGATATGGCCTGATAATCCACTTTGTTTTAAATAGGCATCAAACATCCGATCAATTGATCGAGTGGTGAGGCGGGTGCCATGTTTATTCAGAAAGACAGCCATGTGATCCACTTGCGCAGAGTGGGTATTTGAACAGATATAGCGCTCTGCATGCTCGACATACAATTTGATCCAGTTGGCCGCATTTTTAGTCATCGGGACCATCCGTTCTTTTTTCCCCTTACCTCGGAGTTTGAGTGTTAAGTTGCAATAGTCGACATCTTGCCTGTTAAGCCCGGCTAATTCGCTCACACGTAATCCGGAACTATAGAAAAGTTCCATAATCGTCTTATCGCGGATCCCCAAATAGGAGGACACATCGGGTTGATTGAAAAAATGGGTAATTTGATCGTAATTAAGGGAGACGGGAAGTGTTCGATCGAGTTTTGGGCTATCGAGTTCTTCTGTCGGATTAAATGAGGTAATTCCTTGGATTTGGGCATATCGGAAAAAGCTTCTTAGGGAAGAGAGGCGGCGGGCAATCGTTTTTTTATTTTGTTTACTTAGGCTGAGCGAAGCTAAAAAACCGCGAATGGTTTTACGATCAATTTGAGAAAGGTTGAGTTTGTCATCGAATTGAGGGGAGCGATCTGCATAACGGGTGTTAAATGAAATTTTGGGGGGAAGTTCGTCAGATTTTGCATGTGCAAGCCACTCTTTTTCTAAATAAGATTTAAAAGAGTTTAAATCGATTGCATAATTGCGAATTGTATGCTCGGAGGCATTTTTAATGACCCTTAAATACTCAAGAAAACGATAACTCGTCTCGATAAACACAAGAATACCTAGTATGCTGTTCAGATTAAAATGACTGGTTCGACTGCGTCAAAGCCAGGGGGCTCTCTATCGTTCCTCATGTAGGGACATCAGGGTTTTTGGTTGATTTTTTGAAAAGGAAAGGTGATAAAGTCATCGGCTACCGAAGTGTTCGCAAAGACCGATCTAGCTTCTTGTTCAAATGGTTTTAAATTTTGGTAACGGGCCGAAAAATGAGTTAAAATGAGTTTTTTTGCCTCTGCTTCCTTAGCAATTTCTGCCGCTTGCTTCGCCGTCATGTGGTGATGCAATCGGGCTAATTCAGCGTGCTCTTCCAAATAGGTACTTTCACAAAGAAAAAGAGAGGCTCCTCGAGCTAGATGAATTGCACTTTGACAGGGAACAGTGTCAATAACAACAGCAAAACTATCGCCATGACGGATCCAGCTTACATCGTCTAATGTCACTCTTTTATCTCCAATCATCACACACCCTTTTTCTTGAAGTTCTTTGACAAGGGGTCCTTTTACTCCATGTGCGGCAAGTTTATCATTTTCAAACTTGCGTGTATCTGGTTCCGTTATCCGCCAACCAATATTTTCAACGCCGTGGAGGAGGAATTCTGCTTCTATCTTAAATTTTCCGTCATCTTCAACAACTCCCGCTTGTGAGACAGGATGTTCAACAACTTTAATTCTTTCATGATAAATCGACCCGTAGCGGAGGCGATCGAAGTATTTTTTTCCACTCGCCGGGTAGTAGCAATGAATCAGATGTGAAACATTATCTAAATTCAGTCTCATGAGAATCGATCCCAATCCCAAGCAGTGGTCTCCATGAAAATGGGAGATAAAAATGCGGGTGACAACTGTTGGAGCAATATTTGCAAAAATAAATTGACGTTGCGTTCCTTCCCCCGGATCAAATAACAATCCTTCTCCATTCCAACGTAAAAGGTAGGCTCCATGACTGCGAAAACGGGTGGGTTGTTGACTTGAACACCCTAAAATAGTTAAATCGCGTACTGACATTTTTTTTAGTTATGCCTCCAACTAAAGAAATTAAGTCTACCCAATAAAAATCCCGTGGCTCCCCCGATCAGGTGGGCCATGTTCGCGATATTTGGAGCCATTGACCATTCAAATGATTTTTCGATAAAAAATGAAAAAAGTTGAATCGCTGCCATACCCAAAATAAAGAGCAACATAAAAGCAAAGGTTGATCGGTCGATTTGATATCCCTCCCAAGCGGCGACTCTTTGCCTCACCCAAATAAAGGTTAACATCCCAATCAAAACGCCTGAAAGCCCGACAAAATTGGAGCCGCTCATCAAGTATTGTGCCGTATTTGAGGCAATCCCCGCGATGAGAATAAAAATCACATAGCGGATGCGAGGAAGCCTTTGCTCTATTTGCTTCCCTAATACAATTAACCATAACATATTAAAGAACAAGTGAAGAAGATCGCCGTGTAAAAGGCAAGGGGTAAAGAGACGCCATATTTGCCCTTCTTGAATTTTTTCAAACGTGGGATATTGAGTGAGCCCTTGCTTGGCGGATTGCCAACCTCCTTTAAGAAGAAGTTGATAAAAACCGGGCCAAACAGGAGTGTTGTTAATTTGTTTGATCAACCGAATGCCCTCTGGAGGGAGATCCTGGCGTGTCTCGAGTTCTTCATATCCGTAGAGACGGACGAATCGATTGATGAGTGCATAAAATTTCGGATAGTCATAAAGAAGTGTTCTTTCGATGGGGGAAGTGAATAAGGTCAGTCCAGAGAATTTTTCGGGTGTTTGTAAAGAAGGAAGAATGATGTGGCTGACGACAAAGAGGAGAGTACAGATGACCAGAAGTCCCTGTGTCATCCACCCCATGGGTTGTTTATCCCAAGGAGGGGAAGTGGATTGAGGTCCCTTTTCTAGATTTTTTGATGGAAGATTCAGGGGTTGAATTAACTGAATGTGGTGAAAGGAATCATGGGAATCAGCAAATAAGGGATCTTCGGGGTGAGCTAAAAAAAGTTGGAACCACTTTAAAACGTCCTCAATATGGTTTTCATCTTGAATCCAGAATTGACAATGGGTTTGGCCATACGAATGGCTTGCCCAATCATGATGATGTTGAATCTCAATCTGGTGCAAAATTTGGTGCTGATTGAGGAAATGAGAAAAAATGGAGGCCTTTTTTTCATCATCGAGTGTGCCGATTAAGCGCATCTACTCTTCTCCTTCTCGAATTTTTTTTACGATGTCAGAGGTCGAAAGCCCCGGAATAAGTGGGACAATGTGAATGCTTCCTCCCCAAGAGCGAACGGTTGCAGCTTCAATGCACTCTTGACCGTATTCAGCTCCATTCACATGAACATCGGGTTTAATCATCGTTAAAAGAGCGCAAGGGTCAGTTTCGTCAAACCATGTCACATAATCAACAAATTCTAGGGCGGCCATCATTTGAAGGCGATCGTTTAAGGGAATAATGGGGCGATCAGGACTTTTATAGTGTTGAATGGAGGAATCGGTGTTAAGGGCAACAATGAGAATATTTGCCATCTGCGATGCTTCATAGATAATTTGCAGGTGTCCTGCATGAAGAAGATCAAAAGAGCCATTCAACGTTGCAATTGAGTGTTGATCCCTCCTTAATTGGCTCACTCGTTCGCTGAGTTGCTCAGGAGGGATCATTTTTGCTTGGCAGCTATTTGACCATCGCTTAAGATTCGACGACATGAATTATCCGCCTACTTTAGGAAAGGCAATCTGAAAAACTTCATCATAATGCTCAACAAAGTGCATGGTCATCCCTTTGCGGATGTAGTCAGGCAGTTCTTCATAGTCCCGTAAGTTATCTTTGGGGAAAATAAGCACTTTAAGTCCGGAGCGACGGGCCGCGACCATTTTTTCTTTGACACCGCCAATCGGAAGAATCCTCCCTGTTAACGTTAATTCTCCTGTCATTCCTAAATTATCCAGAACAGGAGTATTCATTAAAAGAGAGAGGAGTGATGTCACCATTGTGATCCCCGCTGAAGGCCCATCTTTAGGCGTTGCCCCTTCCGGAATATGAATATGGACTTGGGATTTTTCAAAAAAAGTGAACCCCGGAGCATATTTATGAACGGCGCCGTGCAGGTAGCTCCATGCGATCTCTGCCGATTCTTTCATCACGTCGCCTGCTTGTCCGGTCAATTTCATCACTGTTTTTTCGGCAGGCACTTTAATCGACTCAATATAAAGCGTCGCTCCCCCCATTGCGGTCCAAGCTAACCCCATGCAGACTCCAACTGGGGGCCGGTCATAAAAACGATCGGTTGTGAAAACGGGTTTGCCCAAATACTCGTTGAGATTATCTGTTGTAATTGAATATTTGATTGGGGGTGCAGCAGGAGTCTGAAGATCTCCCTTTTTTTTCTTTTTCCCTTTCTCTTGTTGAGTTGCTAATAGCTTTTGCTCCGCTTCCCTTTTCATTTGCTGGCGGACAATTTTAATGGCGATTTTTCGCAAGATTTTTTTGATCAACCCTTCAAGATTGCGTACTCCGGCTTCTCTTGCATATCCGTTAATAATCCCGCGCAATCCTTCGATTGTGAAGCTCACCTCGGACGCTTTTAATCCCATCAATTTTCGATTGCGGGGAATGAGGTATTTTTTTGCAATCTCAATCTTTTCCTGCATGATATAACCCGATAAGCGAAGGATATCCATTCGATCTTTTAAAGGTTCCGGAATAGAATCCAAGACGTTTGCAGTGACGATGAATAGGACATCAGACAAATTGCAGCGAACATCAAGATAGTGATCGAGGAATTCTGCATTTTGTTCTGGATCTAGAACCTCTAATAAAGCAGAGGCAGGATCGCCATGAAAACTCTTCCCCATTTTATCGACTTCATCGAGCATAATCACCGGATTCATCGTTTGGCAATATTTCAAGGCTTGAATCATTTTTCCAGGCATTGCACCGATATAAGTCCTGCGATGCCCCTTAATTTCTGCTTCATCTCGCATTCCTCCGACAGAAAAACGATAAAATTTCCGGTTAAGCGCCCTTGCAATGCTTTTTCCAATGCTTGTTTTTCCAACTCCCGGAGGTCCCACTAAACATAAAATACTCCCTCTAATCCCTCCGGCAAGGCGGCCAACGCTGATGAATTCTAAAATGCGTTGTTTAATATCTTCTAATCCATAGTGGTCTTCAGTTAAAATTTTTTCTGCTTCATCCAAATCGTGATGCTCAGCACTTTTAATTCCCCAAGGAATGATTGTCAACCAGTCTAAATAACCACGACAAACGCTGTATTCGGCCGATTGCATTTCCAATACACTCAGCTTCTCAAGTTCGTCATTAATCACTTTGAGAACATCAGGCGGAACCACTCGGTCTTTAAGGCGTGCTTCAAATTTTTCTCGATCAATTGATTTATCGTCCCGCTCGATTCCCAATTCTTTTTTAATTGTTTTGAGTTGTTCACGTAAAAAATAATCTTTTTGGCTCTTATTGATGGTTGCTTCAATTTTTTGATTAATGTTATTTTGTAAAATGCTAATGTCGAGCTCTTTTTTTAATAAAATTAGCGCTTTATCTATGCGGCGCTTAATATCGTATGTCTCTAGAACATCTTGGAGTTCTTCTCTAGAAGCTGTGGTTAATGCAACGGCAAAGTCGGCTAATTTTCCAGGTTCGGTAAAATCGGAATGACCAAGAAAAATTTGCAGCTCTTCTTTAAACAAGGGATTGAGTTTTAATAATTCTTTGATTGTTGAGATGATGCTAATGGCGTAGGCCTTAAGCTCGGTGGTTAAGGTGGGATTATCATCGTAATAAGAAACATGAGCCTTCAACGTTTTGGAGTCTGAAATAGGATCCTTGATTTGCAACCGTTTTTCCATATTCAGGATGACTTGGGCGCCTCCTTGCTCCATAGGAATGATCCGTAGCACGCGGGCTAGCACTCCAACTGTGTACAAGTCGCTAAAAGAGGCTTGATAAATATCGGCATTTTCGGAATGAGCCAGAAGGAGTCCAACGCATTTGTGCTCCGATTTAGCAACCACTTTTAAGACCTCATAGAAAGGGCCGGGTTCAATGACGAGAGGAGCAGCCATTCCGGGAAAAAAAGGGCGGCGCAGAAGAGGAAAGATATAAATTTGGTCGGGAGCCGCTGTCATTTTCTTTTGTAGAGAATGACTATCTTCTAACGAATTAATGATAGCATTTTCCAGTTCTAATTCCAGGGAATCATTTTGATCATCTTGATTCAACATGAAGGGTCCTAAATTTGAGGGTTATCAACCTGATTTTAGAGTCTGTTTTGTTTTTCTCAGACGACGGAGTTCCAGTTTACTCATTTAAGATAAATTTATCAATCAGAGTTGTGAATCTCACCTTCAGCGCAAATAGCGGTCTTGTTTCTAAGAACCTGTTTAGCATCTTTGATCCGATGATTTGTTTGCTAAAACCCGCGATACATGGACAAAAAATTGTCGCAATATTAAAAAATATTCTGATTTTTTTTTGTGCGTGTATCGCGGATTTGTAGCAGCAAAGCATTGTGATCAAAGATCCTGAACAGGTTCTAAGGTGAGTTTTAAAGACAAGAGAGAGTGTTTTTAATTGGCGATCCCTTTCAATGATTGACTCTCATGGGGATATCTTTTATATCCTCATTCAAGCTCAACATGCACATGTTGGGAATCCGAAGGGCTTTCGTGTTGCGAATATATGCATGTTGAGCTTGAATGAGGATATGGTCGAAAAATGTGACAATCTCGAAAAAAATTTAATCAAGGATGGGAAGATATTTATGGATCAAATGAAAGAAAAGAATGAAATCGTCGCTGCTATCTCTAAGAAGATACGAGAGGACAAAGAGTTTGAAAAGCTCCTTTTTTCCAATCCCCGCGACGCTTTAAAAGTCTTGGGAATTGAGATCCCAAAAGAGATCAACGTCAAAATTCTTCGTGAAGAGCAGCGAGAGTTTCTTTTAGTGATTCCTCATAAAAATGATCAAATAGGGGAATTAACCGATTTGCAATTGCGCCATTCATCGGGAGGAAGGGGGGGGTGCAAGCATAATACTGTGACACCGGCATAGAGACCTGTTCAATCTCTATCAGGAGTATTGTGATCAAAGAGTCTGAACAGGTTCTAAAGGAAAATTTACAGATTGTGTTAAAATGATAAAAACATCGAAAGTTTCGCTCTATCACGCAGCCCCTTTTTTTTTGGTCAGAGCTCCTCTTCTACCCGGTCACCATTTTTTTGACCTCGCAAGAGAGAAGGTGTCATTGTCTCTTTTTTCTGAAGAAGACCAGGTGTTGATTAAAGAAGCGCTCGCCATCGCCTCTCCCTCCTTTTATGAAGCGATGGTTAAGGGGAAAATCAAAAAGGCAAAGCAAGAAGAGCAGATCGCTAAAACTCTTATGAAGTATCTGTTGAGGATGTGTTCAAGATCCACTCCTTTTGGCCTTTTTTCTTTTGTTTCAACAGGCAGCTGGAAAGAGAATTCTTGTGTAGAATTTGATGTCACTCAAGTCTGTAAACGGGCAAGGCCTGACATGGAATGGGTGTGCAATCTTATTGAGAAACTCTCCTCAGACCCTGATCTTTTTCTTTATCTTCCAATCAGAACAAACCCTTTGATTTTTAATGCCGGAGATAGAACTCATCTGCATTACTTGCGTAAGGAAAATAAGGAGGATGAATCCCTATTATCTTCCATTCGCTCTAATGAGTTGACAGAGGCTCTTTTTGAATCCGCAAAAGTGACGACAACCCCTATTGAATTGAAAGACAAGATGATATCCCGGTTGTTTTACCATCACCTCGATCCCAATAAAGTTCTCAATATGATTCGAGAGCTTTTAAATCAACAGTTTCTTCAAGTGACAATCCTCCCTTCATTTTTATCAGCGTCTTTCTTTTCCAATCTAGTTGACAATCTTTCCTCTTTTCTTCAGAAGCGGCAGAATGATTTAGCACAACGTATCGCTGATCCCCCTGAAGATGAGAGGGAGAATCAATGCTTTAAATCTGCTTACACCCTCACGTCAGATAGTATAGAGGAGATTCGTTCTCTTATTGAATCTTATAACAACTTGAGCCCCGGAAAAGGAGAGACTCTTTTTAAACATCTTCAAATGAAGATGGAAGAGATCTGTCCTGCTAAACATTATCTTCAAATTGATTCCTTTTATACAGGTTCTGAAGTCTACCTTTCAAAAGATGTTGCAAATGAGTTGGAATCAACCGCTGAATTTTTATGGACCTTATCTTGCTGTCGCTCACAATTGTCTAGTTTACATGCTTATCATCAAAAATTTCTTGATAAGTATGGAACGGCACGGACTATTCCTCTTTGTGAATTAATGAACCAAAATAGGGGATTAGGGCCGCCCGATCATTATTTAAATGACGATGCAATTTCTACTCAAAAAGATCCCTCTTCTGTAGAAAAAAAATGGAAAAAATGGTTGAAAAGGGAGTTAGAGTTATGTTTGAGAAAAAAGAATCAAGAGATTGAAATCCCTGCAGAGTGGATGGATGAGATGGTCAAAGAAGAAGAGAAGCAAAAAGCAGTTCCTTCATTTGATCTCAATTGCGAAATCATTGCTGATTCAGTTGCTGAAATTGATGCTGGGAATTTTCTCCTCAATGTTCATTTTACCTCCTCAAAAGGGGGATGTGTATTTGGAAGATTTTTGGATATGCTAGGAGAGGGGACTCAAGATAAATTGCGCATTTTTTTGAGGGACGAGGAAGAGTTAGAGCCACACAGTGCCTTTGCCACCCTCTGTTATTCTCCCTTCCCCTCGCGTCTTGCCAATCTCAATATTTCTCCAAATTTAAGAACGAAAAATCTCGACCTTGTTCATGAAACCGATATTTGTTTAGAAGATATTCTTGTCGGAGCCACTTCTGAAAGATTCTATCTAACACTTAAGGAGAGTTCAAAAGAATGGGTGATTGCCGCAAACCATATGCTTAATCGTGCCTTTGCCCCTCATGCTATCCGATTCATTGAAGATGTCTGTGATGCAAAGTATAAGGGTGTTCGAGGATTTGACTGGCAAGAGATGAAAGAGCGTCCTTTTCTCCCAAGAGTCAGGTTTAAAAAAACGATTCTATCTCCAGCTCAATGGAATATTGACCTTTTTGAACTTGGTTTGTCTGACAACGCCTTGAATGAATCAATTAAAGAAAAATTTAATGATTGGGCACTTTTATGGGATCTTCCTCGCTATCTCTATCTCATCGAATCGGATCATCGATTATTATTAGATCGCACGTGTGGGCCTCACCTTGAACACATTCTGTTGCAGATTAAAAAGGGGGAGAAAGTCCGTTTAACGGAAAAAATCGGGCAACACAAGGGGCAGTGGATTCAAAGTCAAAGAGGTGTTCATTTTTCTGAGTTTACGGTCCCTTTTATCAAAAACAAGCAGTACGCTGACTCTGTTAAAGATGCTCATTCTGCACACTTGCGTTCTATAGCCCCTGATTTTCGCTTTAAACTGCTTGGAAGCGAGTGGTTTTATGTAAAATTCTATTTAAATGCCAGCGAAGAAAATGAATTATTATCAAAAGAGTGCTTAGCATTTAGTCAAAAAGTATTAGATTTGGGCCTTATTGTGGGGTGGTTTTTTATTCGTTATAATGATCCAAGATCTCATCTTCGTCTCCGTTTTCGTTTAAAAGAGGGGGCCTCTCTAACCTCTTTTCTCCCTCTCTTTCATGAATGGAGTTCTCGATTGCTTCACCAATATTTTATTTATGAGATGAGTCTTGCAAGTTACGAAAGAGAGGTGGAACGGTATGGGGGAGAAGAATTGATTGAATATGCAGAAAGTGTTTTCTGCGGGGATTGCCTGGCATCGATCGATCTCTTTCGATGTTGGTCTCATGAGGCAGATTCCCATGCACAAGAGCTCTTGTCTGCTTTAAGTCTCATCGACTTATTAAAACATTTAGGATTGAGTTTACAAGAGCAATTGTCTTATTTTTCTTTAAGACAACTCTCTCAAGATGAATTGCCCGGATTTCGCGCTGTTAAACCCTCTTTACTCAAGTATGCGCAAGCTATTTTGAATAACACGCTTGAGCAATACTCAGAGCTCTATTTTTTTTCCCAAGCTCTTCTCAAAAGGAGGGGAGCTCTTGAGGATTTTGCAAAAAAGATGAGGGAGCTAGAGGCTCAGCAATTATTGACCTCTTCATCCCACTCGATTTTAGGCAGTCTCATCCATATGCATTGTAATCGACTCATTGGAAGAGAAAGTCAGAGGGAGAAAAAAACGTGTGTGTATGTTTTTCATACACTACATCTTTTGTTTTATGATCTGCTAGCAGGAAAAAAATCGAGTACGCGGGTTGCCAAAGACCTCTAATTCCTCGAAATGAGTCGATTTTATCCAGCACGGCTCTATCGAAATCCTCTATTTTTTCTTGTAGGCATTTCCTTTATTGTAGAGCGTGCATTGGGGACAGCGATTAAGAGATTTAACCGATTCCTCAACGTAAGTAAAATGACAATACTCACAAATAAAAAGCGTTCTTTCCGTAGTAAAAATTGTCCGTTTCCGCATACGACAGTGCGAATAGATCCAGATACCTAACACAGTCATGACTGTTACACTTAGATAAAGAATAAAAAGGGTGTTGAAGGTTAGCTCTATCATAGAATACATGGACTTTGTGGATCTTGTCTCATCATCTTACTCATTCGAAGTATTCAGAACAATAAAACTGAGTGTCCCTTTGATCGTGTCTTCTTGATTTAAGGGAGCAAATCTTAAATTCAAAAGAATTGTCTCAGTCAATTGATCGATTCTTTTGATGCCGCTATTTTCAGCACGTTCAAACCAAAAAATTTCTCCTGTTGCTTGATCTAATTGGACCTCATAGACCACATAAAAGGGAGAATGCGTTGTCAAAGGCTCTATTTGATTAAGAAGAGGGTCATCGGAAATCAGAGGAATTTTTGCTAAATCTCCAGATATTGAAAGTTGAACCAGTGGTTCTTCCAATTGATAGAGAAGGGGTTCATTCCATTTAGGCCACATGTTTTTTTCAATTGAATCTAACATTGAGGGATCAAACATTACGGAAGAGGGAAGGGGAAATTCAGAAGGACCAGAGACCCATTCAAGCGGCGGAGCGAATAAAAAAGGGGGCGGAGCGAATTCCTCTTCATTGATATCCTCCACAACCAAAGCAGAAGTGGCAGCCAAAGGAAGATCAGATTGAACACGAACAAGAGGAAAGATAAAATTTGAAGTAAAAGAAAACGGGGTCACATGGATCAAGATCAAAGCACCCGAATGGAGGATTAATGCAATTGCCAAAGCTTTAACAAGACCAGGTTCAAAGAATCGCTCTTTTTCCCGAATTCTAATCACAATAGTTGAAAGATCAGCTGTTTTTTCAAGCTTTAACATGTCAAAGGAGCTCCTCAGACCATGGGGGAGATTCAATAGGTTGATAAACTAACCTTAGATGAGAGCAACATCCTTGGGCAATGGCAAAAAGTTTTAAGAAAAGGCCATAATTGACTCTTTTATCAACGCTGAGCACGATTGTAGGTTCATTTCCTCCATTTTGTTTTTTCAGTTCTCTGATTTCTTTTTCCAAGCTAGTCTTTAAAGATCCCATGTCTACAATCGATTTTTTAGAGCCCAAATAAATGACATGCTGCCCATCCATCACGAGGAGAAGCTGGGTGGTCAATGGGGTGGAGTCTTGTTCTAATTGAGGATTTTCAATATTCAATGATTT
Organism: Parachlamydiaceae bacterium; assembly: GCA_044326545.1. GTDB lineage: Bacteria > Chlamydiota > Chlamydiia > Chlamydiales > Parachlamydiaceae > JANWJE01. The sequence continues at coordinate 178,380 of JBIRBM010000002.1, forward strand.
CAAAGGAAGAATATCTGAGGTGACAATAAAGAAAATCAGCATCAGAAAAATGACGTCAACTAAAGGGGTCAAATCAATTAAAGCAGGAGAAGGTTTAAGGCGACACTTAAACTTCATGGATAATCCTCTTCCTTCTCAAGAAGCAAGTCGACGATTTCTGCTGATGATGTTTGTATTTCCAATACAAACCCTTCGATTCTACTCACAATATAATTATAAGCCAAAACGGAAGGGATCGCAACGACAAGTCCGGCCGCTGTTGTCACAAGTGCATACTCCATGGCCTCTCCAATCCGTGTTGCGGAAATGTCAACCAATCCACTGAGGCGCATTTCGGCAAAAGCTTGAATAAATCCCAAGACAGTTCCCAGTAGTCCGATTAAAGGGGCAACGTGTGCGATAATGGATAAAATCTTGGCATTCTTTTCCAAACGGGCAATTTCAATAAGCCCTGTAATTTCCATGGCGGATTCAATTTGCTCTTTCGTTCGGTTGTGCTTTAAAATGCCTGCTTTAATAATCGCTGCGATTGTTCCTTTGGCCTCTTCACATAATTGGATTGCTTCAACTAAATTGCCTGCTTTGATGGTTTTGCGAATTGAAATGATAAATTGATTTGTATCGATTTCAGATCGATTAAGTTGCATCAGACGTTCTATAAATATAGTGAAACTTACGATAGAACAGCCAACAATAATAAATAAAATTAAATTCCAATGAGTTCCGTAACTAAAAATATTCCCTAAGAAAACGAATGACTGAAGGTTAGTATCCATGTATTTTTTCCAATTTCTCTATTGCGTATTGTGCCCACTCTCCCCCTTTTTGGGCGACAGCCTCTAACTGCTTAATTGCCAGTTCCGGCCTTCCTTGTAACTGATAGATCTCAGCCCGTAAAAACATCGCTTTAATGCGTAAAGGGGAAATGACATCTTGATTAATCACTTTAGACAAGATGGTCATCGCTTGATCAAGTTGATTGAGCTCCTTATAGCATATGCTTTGTTGGATCCAAAGATCAAGTTTTTCACTTGGACTTAATGAGATCGCCCCTTCAGCGGCTTTTTCTCCTTCTAAAAAATGATGCAATGCTTCCTTAAATTCTTTTTGATGCTGTGCCAGTTTTCCTTTGGCATACCATGCGCGCATCACCCCATATCCGCGAAAAATTTGAGCTTGATGGTAATGTTCTAAAGAGTGATTAAGGGTGATCTCTGCTTCTTTCCAATCATTTTTTTCCTCGTAGAGGCTAGCCAATCCTAATTCTGCATCGGCCCACATTTTGGGGTAAGGGGAATTGCAGCAGATCATCAGATCTTTTGCTAAAACGTTAGGAGTTGTAAAATCTTGAATCAGTTGCTTGAAAACCTCTTCCCCGTATTCCAAGTAAATCTTTTTTTTGCCTCCTTTTGATTGCTTTGCGATAGCTAAATTCAGCTGAGCTCTTTCAAGTTGACATTGATAACGGACCTTGACAAAATATTTTAAATCAACAGGAGAAAAATGCTTTTGTTCAAACAGTCTTTCAAAAATTGACTCAGCAGCTTGAAAGGCATCAATGGCAGCAGTTAAATCTTTTCTCTTTATGATCTCTCCTTCCTCAGAGAAGAAATCCTTTTTTTGATATAAACCAATCAAATAAAATGCGCTGATCGACAGTTGATGATTGGGGAATAATTGGGGCATTGCTTGAAGATGTTTAATCGTTTTGCGCTCACCTAGCAGGTATTCTCGATAAGAATAGAAGTAAAAGTAAGCAAGGGGGGCATATGAACTTTCACGCTCAAAATTAAAAGCTTGCTGAAAATAATCTCTTTTTAGAGCCTCTTGATTTTGTTGCCCTGCGCAATAGCCGCACCAGAATAAAGCTTCACTATGGGAGGAGGCATAAGCTTTTTCTTCTAAAAGAAGATGGAAGAGAGAGTCAGCTCTCTTCCAATCTTGCAAATGTAATGAGAGGAAACCCTCTAACTTGATATACCGCTCCTGCCAGTGTGAGTGAGAAGAAGGGGGGATTTGGAGCAAAGATTGAGCCTGATTTAACCTCTCTTGATCATTTAAAGAAAGCGCGATCCAGACAAAGAGACAACAGATCTCTTCTTGAGATTCCATTGTTTCTAAGAGAGAGGGAGTTGCCATCAATTCATCCAACATCTTGGCCGCAGCTTTAAGATGTGAATGATCACACGTGTGAATGTGGGCAAGAATGAGGTATTTATACGCTTGTGCCAGCTTAGGCGGCCGTTTTTCGATTTGAATGACCTGAATAAATTCTCTAATTGCGACATCAAAGAGCTCAAAGGCCGTGACCATAGAACTTTTCATCGTTGTCACCGCTTCTTTAAAATCATTTAATCCCTTAGAAAATAAGAGATCAGCAGTAAAATCAAGGGGTTCATTGAGAGAGTCCAAGAGTTGTTGATAAGATTGATTCCGTTGTTCATATGAAGGAGCAGTCGCTGCACGCCGAAGGAGGACTTCTTTCAATTGATCAGCGGAAAATAAACATTCTGATCGATTGAGAAGTTGTTCAGCTTTTGCAAAGGCCTCAGGATCGCTTAGCATTCTAGATTTGATCAGATAAAAATCAGTTAAAACGAGGGGAGATGTTTCATTAGGGGCCCGCTTAATCAATTCGTTGAGAAGGTCTTCAGCTTTTGAAAATAACACACTTAAACGATTGCTCTCTTCGGTTTTCATCGCTTGCTTAAGATAAATCGAAATCAAGCAATGTAAAAGATTTGTCGTCCATTTCCCGTTCGCACCAAGGGCTTTAGGTAATAATGTTTCAAAGTGAAGAGCCGCTTCATTTTCCATCTCTAGTCCAAGCGATGTCCACCCAGTCAAATAAATTCTTACGATGTCTAGAGGAGTTCCTTTGCAAATTTGATGAGATAAAGAATGAAGGATTTGTTGACTTTCCCGATAGCGATGTTCAATAAGAAAAAGTTTGGCAAGTTGTAATTGAGCACATTCATAATCAATCGCATCACCTCCTTGCGAAGAAATAGAAGAAAAAAGCTGTTGAGCATTTGCAAAATCTCCCATTTGCATATGATGATACCCTCGCTCTAAAGCGACCAAATTTCTCAATTTTTTAGAATGTTGAAAAGAACACTGCTGCAACAAATCTAACGCCTCCGGAAATTGCTTGAGTTGTCGATGAGCTAAGCTCATCAGGTATAACGCTTGATTGCGAAATAAAGAGGCGTCAAATGAAGAGAGGAGAGCTAAAGCTTCTTGAGGATGATTGTCTTCTAAATGACAAGCAGCCAACCGGATAGCCCACTGTGCTTTGAAGTTGTTGTCTTTTTCAACATCAAATAGATGGAGAAAAAAAGGAAGGGCGTCTCGATAAAGCTTTTCATGAAAGAGTTTTTCTGCAAGCTTTGGATGTTCGTGATTGAGCTCACCCCAAGCTAACAGGGGAAAAAAGAGCCCTAATCTGGAGAAAAGTAGGTAAATAAGGTGATGCAAGATGTTTAATGCATGTGCTTGTTTAGAACTTGTTTTCATGTTTTTTTGGCCTTTAGGCTTTCTTGAAAGTTCTCTAGAAGCTTTCATGCAAGCCCAAAGGCCAAAAAACATGAACACAGATTCTGAGAGCCTGTTTTCCAGACATCGCTACTTTAAACTAAGGTCGCTATATTCTAAGGAATATGACTGTTATTGATAAAGAATTTCTTGCGCTTAAAGAGGCTGTCTAAAAATTAAACAACTTGTTAAAATGGAGAATTTTTCTGACATCATGAGAGGTTAATCATGTTTTGCTCTCCATTTTTTTTCTCCTGGCTTAGCTGTTTAATTGCCCTATTTTTTTCTTTTCTTCATGCAGAAGATCAGAAAGTTTCCTTGCCCCCCCTCATCCCTCGGCAACTCTTATTTGGTCATCCGGTCAAAGCCTCTGCCAAGCTATCCTATGATGGAACCAAGCTTGCCTACTTGGCTCCTGATTCCAAAAATATTCTCAATGTCTGGGTGCGGGATCTTGAAAAAAAAGAGGATGACAAACAGGTGACACATGATACAAAGCGAGGGATTCGGCAATTTTTATGGTCATTTGATCACCGTTCTATTTTATACATTCAAGATAAAGATGGAGATGAAAATTGGCACCTTTACCAAGCGAATCTTTTGACAAACACAACAAAAGATTTGACTCCATTTGATGGAGTCAAGGTCGAGATCCTTGATGCCGATGCACATTTTCCTGATGAAATGTTGATTCAAATGAATAAACGCGATCCAACCCTTTTTGATGTCTACCGCCTGAATCTCAAGACGGGGCAGCTGGAGATAGAGACTGAAAATCCGGGAAACGTGATTGGCTGGATTGCTGACCATCATCTCCAAGTCCGGGCCTCTCAATCATTGGCTGAAGATGGATCCACAGTGATTCAGGTCCGCGATAAATTGACCACTCCTTGGCGTAATTGGATGACGATTCCTCCAACTGAAATCGTGGAAATTCAAGGTTTCACCTCCGATAATCAATCTCTTTACGTGATGACAAGCGTGGGTGCGAATACGAGCCGCTTACTCAAAGTGAATCTCGACAGCGGACAACAGACAATGATAGCGCAAGACCCCAATTATGATCTTTCCACTCTTATTGTCCATCCAACAACGTATGCTCTTGAAGCAGTAGGCGTTGATCGAGAAAAGTATGAATGGATATTACTTGATGCCGGCTTAGCGGGAGATTTTCAATTTTTAAAAGAGCATCTTCAAGGCTCTTTTACTCTTGCAAGCCGAGATTTGGCTAATCAAAATTGGATTGTTGTCTCACAATCCGATCGGCGACCCAGTCACTTTTATCTCTATCGACGATCTGTTAAATCACTGGAATTTTTATTTAGCACTCAACCTGATTTAGAGCGATACACGCTCAGTCCCATGGAGCCTATCACGTTTCAATCACGAGATGGCATGATTCTACATGGTTATTTGACGCTTCCTCAAGGCGGGGAGCGCAATCTTCCGGCCGTTTTGCTTGTACACGGCGGTCCTTGGGCTCGTGATTCTTGGGGATTGCAGCCAATGGTTCAGTGGTTGGCCAATCGCGGTTATGCTGTTTTACAGATTAATTTTCGCGGCTCAACAGGGTATGGTAAGGCTTATTTAAATGCAGGGAATCGCGAATGGGCCGGTAAAATGCATGACGATCTTCTTGACGGCAAAGAATGGATGGTGGCAAAAGGGATTGCCGATCCCAAAAAAATCGCCATTGTGGGAGGCAGTTATGGGGGGTACGCAACCCTTGTCGGCCTCACATTTACCCCTGATGCTTTCTGTTGTGGAATCGACATTGTCGGCCCGTCGAATCTTGTGACTTTATTGCAGACTCTTCCTCCCTACTGGAAGCCCATGAAGGTGATCATGGATATTCGGCTAGGTAAGGTGGAGAGTGAGGAAGCGTTTTTGAAGTCTCGCTCACCGTTTTTTAAAGTGGATCAAATTAAAAAACCTCTTTTAATAGCGCAAGGGGCGAATGATCCTCGCGTTAAACAATCGGAAAGCGATCAAATTGTTAAGGCGATGCGCGACAAGCAGATTCCTGTTGAATATTTATTATTCCCTGATGAGGGGCATGGATTTGCCCGGCCGGAGAATCGGTTGAAGTTTTATGCAGTGGCTGAATTGTTTTTGTCTAAATATTTAGGGGGGCGTTCAGAGCCTGCGTCATCTGAAGAAAATTGGGAATCACTCAAGCATTAGAACGATCATGAATCCGATTTATAATAAGCAACATCCATTTTTAGCTTCTGTCAAGGAGCGTTATCCCTTATCTAAACCCGGATCTCAGAAGAATACCCAGCACCTAGTTCTTGATCTTCGGGGATCGGGGCTCTGCTATGAAGTGGGAGATAGTGTTGGGATTTTTCCTCAGCATGATCAAGAGCTGGTTGAGAAGACACTGCGTGCACTAAATGCGACTGGACGGGAAACGGTTCAAGATAAAAAAACAGGAGAGTCGTCTCTTTTAGTCGACTATTTAACCTCTAAAGGAAATATCACGGCGATTAGCCCGAAACTCTTTGCTGAGATTGCGGCTCGCCAGCCCGATCGTGATAAAAAGCACGCATTAGAGGAGTTAAGAGGGGAAAATAACCGAGAGGCTTGCAAGCTTTATTTGCAAAAGCATGAAGTGTGGGATTTTTTGGCAGCAAATGAAGAGGTGGCGTTGACTCCTCAAGAGTGTGTTGATCTTTTGATGCCCCTCCTTCCCCGTTTTTATTCCATTTCTTCTTCTCAGAGATGTGTTGGAGAAGAGGTTCACTTAACTGTGGCTCCTGTTGAATATGAATCGAATGGCCATAAGCGACGAGGTGTTTGCACCCATTATATTTGCAACCTTGTTGAGAGGGATGATCCAGTGATTCCTCTCTTTGTTCAGCCCTCGCATGGATTTAAGCTGCCGCAAGATCCTGACGTTCCTCTTATCATGATTGGACCTGGAACCGGAGTTGCTCCATTTCGAGCCTTTCTACAAGAGCGCGTGTTCCATCACCAATCAAAAGGCAAGCATTGGCTGTTTTTCGGCGAGTGCAATCATGCGCATGATTTTTTTTATGAAGAAGAATGGCGAGAGTTTAGCCAAAAAGGGGACTTGCGGTTGGATCTGGCTTTTTCAAGGGATCAGGCGGATAAAGTCTATGTGCAACATAAAATTTTCGAAAAAGGCGAAGAGTTTGTCAGGTGGCTTGAAGAAGGGGCTTATCTTTATGTCTGCGGAGATGCTCAAAAAATGGCCAAAGACGTTGAGGCAGCGCTTCAGATTGTTCTACAAGAGTATGGGAGAAAAGATGTTCAGGCTGCCAGGGAGTATCTTAAGCTTTTACGGCAGCAAAAGCGGTACCTACGAGATGTTTATTAGACTTCTTCTGAAACTTCATTGACTTGCTAAAACCGCCATTTTTGGCATCTTTTTTGTAAAATTTTTCGACCGTATGCACGCATACGCTCTCAAAATTTTCAAAACAATCTGCTCAAAAAGGGCAATTTTTTCAAGCAAAGCAAGTTTCAGAAGAAGTCTATTGACTCACCTTAGGTTCTAAGGTGAGTGATAAATCGTTATTCTTCTGTCGTTATGATGGCAAACACCTGAACACCGTCTCCACATCCAAAATCGGTTAACCCTTCGCCGGAGGTTGCCGTTATTCCAACTTTAGAGATCTCCACATTCATGATGCGGGCAATATTTTGACGCATCTGGAAAATGCGATCTTTAATTTTGGGCTTTTTAGCTTCGATTGTGATGGCAACATGCCTAATTTTTTGTTTGTCAAGTGTTTTAATAGCTTCCACTAAATAGACTTCGCTATCGGTAATGCCATCTTTTAGACAAAGATCATCTGCAATATTGCCTAAGACTAAAATTCCTGTAAGGGAACTAATGGCGTTGCATAGGGCATGGAGGACAACGTCACCATCAGAATTGGCATTAAAACCGGGGGCGTCTTCAAAAATTAATCCTCCAATCACACAAGGTTTTGAGGAGTCAGGGGGAAGAAAACGGTGACTGTCCTGCCCAATTCCTGTCCGCACAATCATATTCAATCTCCATTGGTAATAGATGTGTTGCATCATCAATCGATTTGCCCACCAAAATTGATCCTTTTTTTACTTGATAGGATGGCGATATCAATGGGAAATTGAGTCGCAAATGATGGAAAAAATTTAATGAAAATTTTGCACCAGGCATCTTTAAATCTAAAGAAAAAAATGCAAAAGAGATATTAGGGAGTCAATTTAGAATAGATCATATCTTTACGAGCGGTGATGCGCAATGGGGGGCCGAAGCTGCCATCTGCATGTTCGTATTCACTAAACGATCCATTTTTAACTCCTCCAAACTGTTGGATAAATGTATTTTCACTATATCCTCGAAACTCCCTTTCCATTACCCCCTCTTCAATGTAGAAACGAGGTGTATAAGGGAAGAATGTGAATTCTTTTACCCAATTACAAAGTTTTGTCAACCAATTTGCCTGACTGATTTTACTGTCTGTGAGTTGATAGAAGTTTTTCAGCTTATCGCTAATTTCTATTCCTGCCACTCGTTCTTGAGTGGTGAGATCATCTAAATCAGAACGTTGCCGACTAGCGCTCAACATTTTTGTGACTAATTCATCTAATGAAAGCGATTCTTCATATCCAGCGACTGTGATCACTCGGTTTCCCCAAAAAGAAACGCTCCCTTGAGAATTTTTGAGGAGGGTATGTATTGCAGGTAAAGCATAAGCGATCGAGAGAGAATCTATATAAGCACCAATTTTCATCTGTATGACTCCGGTTATCCTCTCGACTTTTTACAATTTTTGGAACAAAATTTGCATTGATTGGCCTCTCTTGAACGGTGATTGGCCTTATTGCATAAAAATGTCTTAGGGCGTCTCATCAATTGATGAGACGCCCTATTAGCATTTATGTAAAAAAGCTACCGAAAATTAAAAAAAATCGAGAGCATTATGAATTTATAATAAACAATTTTACTCTTATTTTTATTAATGATCAATGATGATTCACTTCGTCATTTAGAAAATTTCTTAAAATGTGGAGCCGCCCTATTATTCATAGGTTGCTTCAAGTGTTCAAAAAAGTTTATTCTTTTTGATCGATGATATGACAAGCAATATCACTTAAGTTTCACTTTTTCAATCAATTTGATTGCGTATAACGCAATAGTTGTGTAATTTTCTCTTCTAATTTCGTTAAAAATGTTGAATGATAGGATGATTGGGCATGGATGTATTGAAAATTACGGGAGGAAAACCTCTTAAAGGGCATGTAAAAGCGGCTGGTGCAAAAAATGCAATGACAAAATTGCTTGTTGCATCCCTTCTATCTGATAAAAGATGTGTGTTTTACAATGTTCCCAATATCGGGGATGTCGAGGTCACGGTTGCTTTATGCGAAGAAATTGGCATGGAAGTGAAGTGGGATCGACAGGCGGGGACAATGGAAGTGATCACCAAGGAACTTAAGACCAGCTATGTCCCCCAGCGCTTTTGTGGATCGAATCGTATTCCGATCTTAATGATAGGCGCTCTTTTAGGAAGAACAGATCAAGACATTATTGTTCCTACGACAGGCGGATGCCCGATTGGCCAGCGTCCTGTTGATTTTCATCTTCAAGCTTTGGAGAAATTGGGAGCGGTTATTGAGTATCGAGGAATGAAAAGAGAGGGAGCTTATTTCGCTTCTGCTCATCACGGCCTGAAAGGAACCTTGATCGTTCTGCCTTATCCTTCGGTCGGGGCCACGGAAAATACAATTTTAGCCGGTGTGACTGCAAGAGGAAATACCACGATAAAGAATGCGGCGATGGAGCCCGAAGTGATTGAATTGATTTTATTTTTGCAAAAGCTTGGGGCTATTATTACGATTGATGTCGATCGGACGATTCGGATTAAAGGAACGCGCCGTTTTTATGAAGTTGAGCATACCGTGATTCCTGATCGGATCGAGGCTGCCTCTTGGGGGATGGCTGCCATTAGTACAAAAGGACGCGTTTTTGTAGAAGGAGCCCAACATGTTAATATGGTCACCTTCTTGAATAAGATTCGAGAGGTGGGAGGCGGATTTGAAATCAAAAGTCATGGCATTGAATTTTTCTACGATGGTCCTTTGCAAGGAGGGTTACATCTAGAGACTGATGTTCATCCAGGTTTTATGACCGATTGGCAGCAACCATTTGTTGTGTTATTGACTCAAGCCACAGGCACTTCCGTGATTCATGAGACTGTTTATGAAAATCGTTTTGGCTACACAGAAACATTGCGTGAGATGGGGGCCGATATTGCATTATTCCGTCAATGCTTAGGAGGCAAGGAGTGTCGCTTTGCCTCACAAGGGTTTGGGCATAGCGTGATTATAAAAGGGGTAACCCCTTTAGTGGCAAAAGAGATTCGGATTCCTGATCTTCGCGCAGGTTTTTCGTACGTCATGGCTGCCTTGATAGCCTCAGGAACCAGTTCAATTTCAGGTTTGCCATTCCTTGAGAGGGGATATGAGAACCATATAAAAAAACTAGAAGATCTTGATGCCGATGTGAGCCTTGTTAGGGGAGGGGGGAGTGCAAAATTAGGCCATTCTCTTCTTCATGTGATCGACGTGGCTGAGGCAAAGGCTCATCCCAGGGGATTTGATCCAGCACAATCCGAAAGTACTGCCTTAAAAACAAGTGCTCTATCAAGCTTAAATTTGTGATCATCTTATGCAATCTTCTTTCATGCAAATCAAATCTTCTTCGACCTGGAGAGCGATTTTAAGGCAAAATTTTTCGCAACTAGATCTGTTGGCTGATTTTTTGCAGCTAAGTGATGAGCAGCGCTCTCAATGTGTGATTCGCTCTGCTTTCCCCCTTCAAGTCCCTTTGCGATTAGCTCAAAAAATGGCAAAAGGGACATTGGATGACCCTCTTGTAAAGCAATTCATTCCCCTAAGGCAAGAATTAGAAGCAACATCGGGATTTGTTTTGGATCCTGTGTGCGATTCCTCATTTCAAGAAGAAGGCAAGCTTCTGCGTAAATATCAAGGACGCGTCTTATTAGTTTGCACAAGTGCCTGTGCGATGCATTGCCGCTATTGCTTTAGGCAGAATTTTGATTATAGCCTAAAGAAGGGCTTCGAAAAAGAATTAGCCGCAATTCAAGATGACCCCTCTATTCATGAAGTGATTTTAAGCGGAGGCGATCCTCTCTCATTCTCAGACGAAGTATTGGCAGATCTTCTTGAGCAAGTGTCTGCGATTCCTCATATCCGACGTCTTCGATTTCACACCCGTTTTCCAATTGGCATTCCTGAGCGGATCGATGACTCTTTTTTGCATTTAATCGCCTCTTTGCCTCAGCGCATTTATTTTGTGATCCATTCTAATCATCCGGCGGAATTAGATCAGGACATTTTCGATGGTTTAAGGAGGCTTCAGCAGCTCGGGTGTGTCGTGCTCAATCAAGCGGTTCTTTTAAAAGGGGTGAATGATGATGCGGCGACACTTTGCGAACTTGCAGAAAAACTCGTTGATCATGGCATCCTCTTTTATTATTTACATCAGTTAGATCGAGTCAAAGGAGCTGCCCATTTTGAAGTTGATGAGCAGCGAGGAAAAGCCCTTATAGAAAAAATGGCCGAAAATTTACCCGGGTATGCTGTTCCAAAATATGTCAGAGAGATTGCCGGAGAAGCGCATAAGACCCCTCTTTGAGAGGGGATCTAAAAATAGCCTCAAAAATTAGAACGTGTTTACAAATGGGATGAGCCTATAGGAATTTTTTTCAGGAAGATTAAATAGGCTTTTGTATTTCCATAAAATTCCTCAGCTGAAATTTCTTCATAGAGGCGAGGGCTGCAATTATCGCAATGATAAAATTGATTGCCGATTTTGATATTTGCAGTATAATGCCCCGATTTTAAGTTGTTCCCATGGTGAACCACATATCCAGTGATAGTGTATTGATAGCTCTCTTCTTGATTGACAGAGCAGTAAGGTGTCATGTCGACGATGCCCTCTTTTGGTAAAACAAGATCATAGTCCGCTTTTTTTTCCACCCCTTGCAAACACTCATACCGCTTCACATGTAAAGAAAGGGTGTCGGGCAGGCTAACGAGTGCTGTCTGAGAGGTAAAAGGCAGTTTTGCGATTTCTGCATTTTTTAGATTAAATTCGCGTGTTTCCGGTTCTCCCGAAGCTGCTGCAGCCACCTTCGATCCAAAAAAGTCTTTGAGTATATCTTCAAGGTGATTGTTTAAATTTTTTTCTAATGCATTTAAACGCTGGACGAGAGTTGGTACATCTGTTGCCATCCCTTTTTGTAAGGTTTTTAATTCGTTTATCAAACAACTCCTTTCGTTTTTGGATTGTACCTGAGGGAGAGATTTGGCAAGCAGATCTATTAAGTAATTTCGATAAGGAAGAAGCTCATAGCTTGGATCTAATGTCTTGGGTAACTTTGTCACTATTTTTTTTATATATTCTCGAGTTTTCATATTTTCTTTAAAGGGCAATTCCAGTTTATAGTTGGTTGCAATCGGGCGTTTTGCTGCCAAATTTTCACAGATCGTCCCGTTTACAATCGGTGTGTCTATTTCAACGGTTTGAAATGAATGATCTAATAATGTGTTGATTAAGAGTAAAATAGTTGAGGCATCTTGCTGCGTATAGAGATTTTTTTCACATTTTAAATCTGGATTCAAACGGCTTGCAAAAATCATGTTTCTCACTTCCTCTGCAGGAGAATCTTTTCCATTCAATAATGTGCCTTCTTTTTCTTTTTTTTTGGCATTATCCATGCTGAGGATAAGATTACGAAGTGTGATGAGAATTTTTTTTTGCTTCATCGCACTCTCTTTGTCTGTCGTCTCTTGAGTTGATCTGTCCTGGCTTGCGCATTCATTAAAAATTTTTTCTCTAATCGGCGTTACGCTAAGCAGCATCTCTAAGACACTATCTAAATAGCAACGATTTTTGTAGTTTTCTAAAGATAGTGGAGTGGTGACCGGCGGCGCTTCGATGACCTGCTCTTCCTTCTTAACAGGGAGGCTTTTTTCTTTCAGTGGAGGAGAAATGGCTCTATTTTCCTTTTCCAAAGAGCTTATTGGCCTCTGTGCCTCGGTTTTGTGCGGCTTTATAGGCTCGTTGTGTCGGTCAAGAGAATCAGAAGGAGAGTGGGTCGGTTCCTTTTGAACGCCTCCCGTGATCTTTTTGTGTCTGTTTTTCGTTTCGTTTTTATCACTATAGGGAGGCTTTTCTTCACTTCTAGTAAATAATGTGGGTGTACGAATGTGTGGTTCGTTGTTTGCCTTAGGTGTCTGAAAATGGATAGGGTAGAGTTCTTGAAATTTTTTTATTAATGAGGGGAATTTATCAGACAAATAATTTGTTGAAATAAGGCGGATGTCTTGTTTGTTGAGATTCTTTAATTGTCCAATAATCAATGCTTGATGTGTATCATGATAAGCGAGATCTAATTTTCTAAAGAGCTGCCCTAAAAAACCGAGTTGATAAACGCTCCATCCTTTTTTCTCGCTGTATCCTAGAAAAACTTTTTTTCCAAACCAGCCTGTTATTTTAGGTGTTTTTTCACTCAAAATATGATAGGAGTTGATAATAGCATCTTTAAAAGATGTGTAAAGCATATTTCTGATTAATCTCTATTTTTGTGTAATATTTTTTTTATTCATTCTCTTATTTTCATGTAAATAAAATAGCAATTTAATATTAATAAATTATTAAGATTGATGAAACTATGTGCCCAAAATTGGAAGAGATTTGCTTTGAGCTCAATCGAGCGGTAAAGGGAGTGAGTAACTGGCAAATTGAGAATGAAACACTTTTTATTGTGTTATTCTGATGAAAAAGGTAAAAGGGAAACTGAATCCTAAACCCGCGATTTAAAAGGATTGATGAGTGCTCTGTCAAGTTTAAATTTTCTGTTGGTCTTCCTTAAAAGCTCTCGCGGGAACCATTAAATTTAATTCTTAAAGCTTCTTAAAGAAGTGCTATTTGGGCTGCACCAAAGAGAAAATGTCAATAGACTTCTTGCCTTATTGCCTATGCTTAAAAAAAATAGCCATAAAGCTGATAAAAAGCACCATTTTCGCAAGTAAATGCAGTGATGCAAGAGATCTAATATTTCAGCAGGAAACGGTATCTAACCATGATCACTTCGTGAGAGATGAGTATGTTAAATTTTCGTAAGTTAAAGCATGATGTATCGCCTGTCATTCTAAAAGAGGGTAAAGCTCTTTATGATAAGCATTTCGTTGTATCGGTAAAAATTGTGAATTTAAAGCCTGAATCAGTCCGATTAAGTTGTCGGGTGATGGGAGCGTTTAATAATTGCTATGAATCCGAATTAGAGATTGATCTCAATGAATCCGTGATGATCGATTCAGACTGTGATTGCTCGTACAAATATGATTGTCATCATTTGGCCGCCATTATTTTTTACTTGGAATCGCATTACAATGAGTTACTTGTGGTTTATTCTAAGGAAGCGCATTTTAATGAAGCCTCTGATGTGAATGATCCTGAGACCGCACATCTATTAGAAGCACTTAAAGAGGCTGAAACCAAAGAAAATGCAAGGCAAGATCAAAAACATCAAAAAGAGCTGCTGCAAGAGTATGTTCATGCTTCCCAATTACTGGGACAATCTTCTTTTTTTCATTCTGACGAAGATTTAGTCCAGGATAAAGCGGAGCTTGCGGTTGTCTTTAATCTTCCAACTGCTAAATCTGATCAATCACAAATTGAAATTCAATTGGCGCTACGTTTGCCCTTTCGCTCTAAGTCTCTTAATATTCCTCACATTAAAGAATTTCTTGACGCTGTTCGCTATGATGAGGCCATCTATATTGGAAGCAAGCGCTACTATTTTTCTCTCAGTTCATTTGATAAAATCAGTGCTCAAATTCTTAAGCTGATTATTGATTACGCCCACATTCCCGATATTAAAACGGATAAACAGCAAAGAACTGCTTTTATTGATTCGGAAGCTTTTGGAATGTTGTTAGCAGGGGCTTATCAAATGGCAACGCCGCACTTTTTACCCCCTTCGTCATTAAATGAGCCGGAAATCGAACTTTGCTCCCTTCCTTGTCTTTATTCAGGAACCGTTGAAGAACCTTTGCGTATGTCAATGACCCCTGCAAAACTTCGTTTCGAATTAGATTACTTAGAAGTTCCTGCCCCAAAAATTTTATTGAAGCCTCAAATTGTTTTGCAAAATACGGTGATTTTCTGTGAGGAGGGGATGCTATTTGATTGCGCAAAACCCGGGATGGTCTACCAAAATGTTTACTACAGTTTTCAGTCGAGTATTAAACGTAAACATTTGCGCAACCTGTCTTTAATCCGGAACATGACAATACCCGAACCTCTTTTTGGAACATTTGTTGAAAATTCACTTTCAGAGCTGAGTCGTTATGCAGAAGTTTCTCACAGGGAAATTATTGATCGCTTTGTTACCCTTCCTTTTGTTGAACCAGTTGGAGCCGAGTGCAATATTCACTATTTAAATGGTGAGCTCGAAGCGTCGTTGCACTTCGTCTATGGAAAAGTTAAATTGCCTGCTGCTTCCTCGCAATTAACTGTTGATCATGTTTTGACATTTCTGACTCCTGAGGGCATTTTAGCAAGAAATTTAACCGAAGAGCAAAAGATTATCGATCATTTATTCCAAGATTTTGTCTATGATCCTTTGCAAGGCATTTATTCGGCTAAGAATGAGAAAAAAATTGTCGAATTTATGACTGAAATTATTCCAACATATCAAGGGAAAGTCAAATTTAATTGTCCTGAAAATCTTCTGGATCAATTTATTTATGATGATTCTGTCTTTAAATTAAATTTAAAGGAGACGGCTCGGATTGATTTATATGAAGTTGAAGTCAAGGTTCAGGGGTATTTAAAAGAAGTCACCGTTGATTTACTCTGGGATTGCTTGTCGTCTAAACGAGCGTTTATCGAATTGTCTACAAAAAAATCGGGAAAAGGCAGAGGTAAAGCAGAGGATAAGGGATCTCATAAAATTTTGGTGCTAGATCTTGATAAACTCGCTCCTGTTGTACAAATCCTTGATGAAATGGGAATTAATCGATTGGATGATCACGTTGAACAACGCCCTCTTTGGAGTTTGGCCAGCCTCGATGTCGAGCAATTCTCAGGATTGCCGATCCAATTTAACATTTCTCCTAGACTTCAGCAAGTTCAAAAGCAAATGCTTGGAAAAGAACCTTGCGAACTTTGTCAGATTCCATCCACGATACAAGCCTCTTTTCGCAATTACCAAATAGAGGGAATCCAATGGCTTAATCGTTTGCGTAGAATGCATCTAAATGGGGTTCTGGCAGATGATATGGGATTGGGAAAAACTCTTCAAGCCATCACAACTTTGACCCAATACATCAATGATAACCCGGGGCAGAAATCAATTGTTGTATGTCCCACTTCTTTGGTCTACAATTGGAAGGAGGAATTTTCAAAGTTCAGCCCTGAGATTAAAGCGCTTGCTATTGACGGCAATCCCGCCCAAAGGAAAAAGCTTCTGAGCGATATGGACCAATTTGATATCCTCATTACCTCTTATACACTCCTTCAAAAAGACATTGAATGTTATAAAAAACATCCGTTTGGCTACATCGTTTTAGATGAAGCCCAGCACATTAAAAATAGAGGAACTCGAAACGCTCAGTCAGTTAAGCTTGTTCAAGCTCATCATCGTTTGATTTTAACTGGAACTCCAATTGAAAATTCTTTAGATGAGCTATGGAGTTTGTTTGATTTCCTGATGCCCGGCTTATTAAGCTCATATGATCGTTTTGTTGAAAAGTACATTCGTTTTCCTTCAAGCCAACAATCGAGTAAAAATTTAGAGACTTTAAGGCGTAAGGTGGCCCCCTTTATTTTACGTCGGATGAAAAAAGATGTGTTGTCTGATTTGCCACCGGTTTCAGAGATTGTGTATCACTGCCACCTATCTGAAATTCAGCAGAAACTCTATCGCTCTTATGCCGCTTCAGCGCGAGAAGAGTTGTCTCAACTCGTCAAGAATGAAGGGTTTGATCGCGTGCAGATTCATGTTCTTGCTACCCTCACCCGTTTAAAGCAAATTTGCTGCCATCCGGCGATTTTTGCAAAAGATCAAGCTGAAAATGGGGATTCGTCTAAGTACGATATGCTGCTTGAGCTCTTGCAGACGCTGATGGAGGGACGGCATAAAACTGTAATTTTTAGTCAATATACTCGAATGTTGAATATTATGCGCGAAGATTTACATAAACAAGGAATCCGATTTGAATATTTAGATGGGTCAAGCAAAAATCGTCTGAATATTGTTAAAAAATTTAATGAAGACCAAGACATTCCCTTTTTCTTAGTCTCTTTAAAAGCGGGGGGAGCGGGGCTTAATTTAGTGGGAGCTGACACGGTGATTCACTACGATATGTGGTGGAATCCTGCCGTTGAGAATCAAGCGACTGACAGGGTTCATCGATTAGGTCAAAAAAATTCAGTCTCTTCATACAAGCTTATTACTCTTAACACGATTGAAGAAAAAATTGTTGAATTACACAACCGAAAGCGAGGATTGGTTCGAGAGGTGGTCAGTCGCGATGAGGATATGATGTCAAAATTGACGTGGGAAGAGGTCTTAGAATTGTTGCAGACATAAGACGCTCGTCATAGATATCCCCCCATTCGCACATATTTAACACGCTCTAACAAGCAGCCCTAAAACGCAAAGTATTTGCTTTCATTTGAGTTTGAGCTCCGTCAGTCAAACGATTGAGGATCAAAAAAACTGAAGGGAGAAAAACTCAAGTCAATCGCATTCTAGAAGAGACAATAGATTCGTTTCAGATTTTATCTCTGGCATCATGTCGATTGTGCTAAATGTTAAAAATTTAGCGATACTAAATTGTCTATAGTTTATAATCCCCCGAATAAAATAGAGATAAATTCTGAATGGAAACGAAGAGATCACGATGACAAGTAAGAAACAGCAGCAAAAAAGCTTTAAAGGAATTTTCCAGCAATTAGGACATTCCCTTTTTGGACAACTCAATCGTTTTCGTGGTGTCTTTTCAAATGATATCGGCATTGACTTAGGAACGGCAAATACCTTGGTCTTTGTGAGGGGAAAAGGAATTGTACTTGCAGAGCCCTCTGTTGTTGCTGTGGATTCAGCGACAAATGAGGTGCTTGCGGTGGGGCATAAGGCCAAAGCGATGCTGGGTAAAACTCCGCGTAAAATTCATGCTGTTCGTCCCATGAAGGACGGTGTGATTGCCGATTTTGAAATTGCGGAAGGGATGCTGAAGGCTTTGATTAGAAGGGTGACCCCTTCTCGTAGTCTATTTCGTCCCAAAATATTGATCGCGGTTCCCTCAGGAATTACAGGGGTTGAAAAGCGTGCTGTCGAAGATTCAGCTCTTCATGCCGGCGCACAAGAGGTGTTTCTTATTGAAGAGCCGATGGCTGCTGCTATTGGAGTCGACCTTCCGGTTCATGAGGCATGTGCGAGTATGATTATCGATATTGGCGGCGGGACAACAGAGATTGCCATTTTATCCCTTGGGGGGATTGTCGAGTCTCGGTCATTACGTATAGCGGGTGATGAATTCGATGAGTGCATTATTAATTACATGCGGCGCACCTACAATTTAATGATTGGACCTCGTACGGCTGAAGAAATTAAGATTACGATAGGCTCTGCTTACCCTCTTGGAAATGAGTTGGAAATGGAGGTGCGCGGCCGTGATCAAGTTGCAGGTCTACCTGTGACTAAAAGAATTAACTCGGTTGAAATTCGAGAATGCTTAGCCGAACCTATTCAACAAATTATTGAAAATGTTAAGTTAACTTTAGAAAAGTGTCCTCCTGAGCTTGCAGCCGACCTTGTGGATAGAGGAATGGTTCTTGCAGGAGGCGGTGCTTTGATCAAAGGACTTGATAAAGCCCTTATCAAAGAAAGTGGCCTTCCTGTCATTGTTGCCCCTAATCCTCTGTTAGCTGTATGTCTAGGGACGGGGAAAGCATTGGAATATCTTGATAAATTTAAGCGACGTAAAACGCTTTAAGCTCAAACTGCAAAAGATGACGGAGATCATGATGGAATATGAGACATTAGAAAAATGGATAAGCGAAGTCGTCGCGCTCTGTCAACCTCAAGCAGTGCATTATTGTGACGGCTCTCAGGCAGAGTATGATCAATTGTGTCAGGAAATGGTGGCTAAGGGAACAATGATTCCTTTGAATCCTAAGCTTCGCCCAAATAGTTTTCTTTGTCGATCAGATCCTCAAGATGTCGCCCGGATCGAAGATCGCACATTTATTTGTTCAAAAACAGCAGAAGAAGCGGGTCCCACGAATCACTGGTGTGATCCAGTCGAGATGAAACAACGTTTGAAAGAGCGATTTAAAGGATCTATGCGAGGACGTACGTTATACGTGATTCCTTTTAGCATGGGGCCTTTGGGTTCCCCTTTATCTGGTTTGGGTGTTGAATTGACCGACTCCCCTTATGTTGTTTGCAATATGCGGATCATGACGCGTATGGGAAAACAAGTCTGGGAGTTAATGAAGACGCGTGATTTTGTTCCCTCATTACATTCTGTTGGGATGCCTCTCGTTGATGGGCAGGATGATGTCCCCTGGCCCTGTAATAAAGAGAAGTATATTGTCCATTTTCCTGAGGCTCGTGAAATTTGGTCGTATGGCAGTGGTTATGGGGGAAATGCATTATTGGGAAAAAAATGTTACGCTTTGCGTATCGCATCACTGATCGGTCGAGATGAGGGATGGCTAGCAGAGCATATGCTGATTATGGGAGTGACAAATCCGCAGGGGGAGAAGAAATATTTTGCAGCAGCTTTTCCAAGTGCTTGCGGAAAAACAAATCTTGCGATGTTAACGCCGACTTTGCCTGGTTGGAAAGTTGAGACCGTTGGTGATGATATTGCTTGGATGAGGTTTGGCAAGGATGGTAGATTGTATGCAATTAATCCTGAGGCAGGTTTTTTTGGAGTGGCTCCCGGAACATCGATAGAATCGAATCTTAATGCCATGCAAACGCTGAGGGAACATGCTATTTTTACGAATGTCGCACTTACCGATGAGGGAGATGTTTGGTGGGAGGGGATGAGCCGAACTCCTCCCGAAGGTGTCATATCTTGGTTGGGTAAGAGATGGGATCCTACATCGGGAGAGAAAGCCGCTCACCCTAACTCTCGTTTTACAGTTCCCGCTTCGCAATGCCCTGTGATTGATTCTAATTGGGAAAATCCGAACGGAGTGCCTATTTCAGCCATTTTATTTGGGGGAAGAAGGTCGTTGACCACCCCCCTTGTGTGCGAAGCGTTCAATTGGGAGCATGGCGTATTTTTAGGTGCTGCGGTTTCTTCGGAAACCACTGCTGCAGCTGTTGGAAGGGTTGGACAATTGCGTCATGATCCATTCGCGATGCTTCCCTTCTGCGGTTATAATATGGGGGATTATTTTAGTCATTGGTTAAAGGTCGGAAAAGAGAGCGAATCTCCTCAAATGCCTCGGATATATTCGGTGAATTGGTTTAAAAAAGGAGCAGATGGAGAATACCTCTGGCCCGGATTCGGTGAAAATAGTCGTGTATTGAAGTGGATCTTCGAGCGAACATCAGGCGATGGGATTGCCCTGAAAACTCCGATTGGCTTTTTGCCTGGCAGAGAAGGGCTTGATGTGGAGGGATTGTCTATTTCAGAAGACTCTTTAAAGCAACTTTTTAACGTTGATTCTTCGGAGTGGTTGCAAGAGGTGGATGAAATTCGTCGATACTTTGCCCTATTTGGCCCGCACTTACCCTTGGAGTTTAATCATCAGTTGGATGATTTGAAGGCGAGGTTGCAACCTTTTTCTGTCTAAACCATATCAGATTTTATTCGGATAGGCTCTAAGAACTTGTTCAAAATTTTTGATCCGATGATTTGTTTACTCACTCACCTGACGCACCGGAAGCGCGATTTGGGCTTGTAACGAAAGCTCTCGCGCTTGAGAAGCGAAGGAGCTTTGAAGGGTCTCTCTAAGCAGCTATCCTTTTAGAAATAGTCAAGAAAATTTAAAAACCTGAACATTTTTCGTTATGACGCCCGATCCTTCACCTTTTACAAAAAAAATTCGCCACCTCAGTTTGGCTTTGATTTTCAGTGGAGTCCTCAATATCGCAGTTCTCTCCTTCTTGCTGTATTGGGTTCTAAGAGAAAATCCTCCCACTCCTTATTGTGAGCTTAAACCTGCTAGTTATGACGAGCAGCAAACTCCTTTGGCGGACCAGAGGGGGTGTGCTGAGATTTTAGCTCAATTGTCAAAATTATCCTATTCTAAACTGGTCAATAGCCTCTCGAGCGTTCAACTGATTGAAAATGGATATGCCGAGCGAGATTTGGCTTTGGCTTGTTTAATCACTTTTCATCATTTTGATTTTCAGCGAGCTCTTCCTAAAAATGCTCAACCGCAGCAGAAGCGGTTGTTGACTTGGACGCCGCAAGGACAAGTGACGCCAATTATGCTTGTTGTCTACCCCGATTTAATGTCCGAACATTTTGATGCCTTAATTCATTTTGCTAAAACAGAGCGTTGGCCTTTAACTGCAGAGGGACTTTTTTTACTTCTTAAAGATCAAAAAATCAATAAGAGATTTAATGAACATTTAGTTGAAACATTTCTTTTAACGTCGGAATTTTGGACTGTTGAACTTCTGTTTAACCGATCAGGGCAGCGTGTCAGTAGACAAGATATTCTTGATGTTTTATTAGAAGGCGATTGGCTCACCTTTAAGCAATTTGTTGATCAACAAAGACACATTCATGATTCATCAGATGCAAGACGTCAAAGATTTCTTCTTGATTATCTTGCAGCCGGCTCCTCATCAGCCGCTCTTTTATTGCTTAAAATAGAGTGGGAGTTTGCTCTTAAAAAACTTGATGATCAGCAAGTGATTGCGATTTTAGAACTGATGCCAGACAATCTTTCCGAGGCTGATCTATTTGCTAAAGAAGTTCTTATCAGTCCTCGTGGCACTAATGTTTGGCGCAAATCTTCCGAATGGTTGTATAGAAATAGTGGAGAGTTAATGCCTCCGCAGTGGACACATTATGGAGCTTTAAAACGCTTTGTTCCAGAAAAAGCTTCTTTAGAGTTGGTTTCAAAGCCTATTGCTTCACCGGCGATGATTGCGCCGCAAATTTCGTCTGTTCATCCTAAGGCGACGAAAGGATCGTTAACTAAAGGACACTCTTTGAACGAATGCCCTCCGATGATTGTTGTGGTAAATCAGAAGCAGAACGATGTAAAAAACATGAAAAAAAACGAAGGTTCTGGCGCATTGAGGGCGGTCAATCCTTCTAAACCGTTTTTTTATGTGGTTCAACAAGGGGATTGTTTATGGAAGATTGCGCAACGCTTTGGTTTGACAGTGAATGAAATTAGGAGTCTGAATCATTTGAAATCGGATGCGCTTAAAATAGGGATGGCTCTTAAGCTTCCTCAACCAAAGAAAATACCTGATACAAAAAAAACATAGCATGGATCATCAATCAATAGACTTCTTCGGAAACTTGCTTTGCTTGAAAAAATTGTCCTTTTTGAGCAGATTGTTTTGAAAATGTTGAGAGGGTATGCGTGCATACGGTCGAAAAATTTTACAAAAAAGATGCCAAAAATGGCGGTTTTAGGAAGTAAATGGAGTTTCCGAAGAAGTCTAATGTCTGTCGAGATTAAATTTTAAGGGGAATTGAGCACGTTCTGATAAGATGTTGACACCGAATTAAGGGAGGGGGTCATATCCACCGGGATGCCAGGGATGGCATTTACATAAACGTTTAATTCCAAGCCAACTGCCTTTTATCATTCCTTTTTTCTTAAGGGCTTCCATCATATAACTTGAACAACTCGGGTAGAAACGGCAACAAGGACCCAAAAAAGGACTGATTGCAATTTGATAAAAACGGATGAGGATGAGCAGAAGTTTAGTCAAGAAAAGCCTTTTTAAGGAAAGTAAGATGGATTGAAGTTGTCTTAAAAAAGGAGAAACGATTGCATAAAGAAAAAAACTCTTGCTGAATCAAGAAAAATTGATGAAGCAAGAGTTAAAGGCTTAGTTCGTATGTGCTAAAAAGTCACAAATAACAGGCATGCTAATTTCAATCGGCCATGGCATTTGTTCCTGGCTAGGACGTGCCAACAGCTGACCTGAAAAATGAGCTTTATCGAATGAAAGATACTCAGGGACAGTACGCTGTGCACTATCCATTGATTCATTGATGATTTTCATCGAACGAGATTTTTCTTTGATAGACACAACCATGCCAGGTTTTACATGGAAAGAGCGACGGTCGACTTTTTTCCCATCGACTAGAATGTGTCCGTGAGAAACCAGCTGTTGAGCTGCGAAGATAGTGGGTGCGAGCTTTAGGCGATAGACGATATTGTCTAAACGGCATTCAAGCATTTCTACAAAGAGTTGTGAAGTATTGCCTTTAAGAGCGACAGCTTTTTGGTAATAACTAATTAACTGCTTTTCGCTTAACATCCCATAAATTGCTTTTAACTTCTGCTTTTCTTCTAATTGAAGACCGTAATCAGACTTTTTCCGTCTGCGAGCGCCATGAACACCCGGTGGATTTGGTTTGTGGAGCAGAGGATTGCGCGTACGTCCGAAAATATTAACACCAAAACGTCGGGCAATGCGATTTTTATTTCCTGTATAACGAGCCATTTGATCTCCTAACAATTTGTCAGCGCAATCAACAATTTTAGATTGCAAGTGCCAATTATTGCAAAAGGTTTAATTTTATGCAATGCTAATCGAAATTCATTTTTTTTGAAATCGATTTCTTAAGGATCCTCTTAAGTGACTAAGGTGAGTTGCGAGGAGAAAATCAAAAAAATGTTTAAAGTTGAGTTCAACCTTTGTTTTATTTTTTGATATCGGTTAAAATATCAGTGAAATCCTTTCGTTCGAGTTTTTGGGTATTTGATTTACAATGATTTAAAAATAATGAACCCCTTTGAAATTTCTGATTCGCAGTAGCGCTGCCCCTTCCCTGACGGGCGATTTCTTCGTCGTGAACCGCACTCTTTGGTTATTGTTCCTCGGCCCTTTTTTGTGACGAAAAAAAATGGGAAAAAAGCTCTGAAAATGATCAGCTTAAGAAAATAGGTTTATGTATGACCACATCTATATCTTCTCTATCTCAAGAGCCTCCTAATTTGGAGCAGGCCTTTAAACAATTTTCTTTAGAGACAGAGCGGCTTGAAATGACGTATCGAAGTCTTGAAGAGAGATTTGAAAGGGTTCAGCAAATGTTACAAGAATCGCATACTCGTTTAGCGGGAAAATTGGCTGAGCTCGATTTTGTCTCTGGCTACTTGGAGGCAATTTTGCAGCATATTTCTCAAGGGATTCTTTTTATTGATCTTCACGGCATTGTGACAACATACAATGCGTCGGCACAAAAAATTTTGGATATTCCGGAGAAGAACTTTCTCTTTCATTCCTTCACAGACTATCTTGATGATGCCTGTTTAGGTTTTTCTTTAAACGAAGCCCTTTTTACAAAACAGTGCCCAAGCCAAGGATTTTTATCTTGGAAAAAAGGAGGGGAGCTGATCGAATTAGAAATCGAAGCAACATTTGTCTCAATGAGCGAGCAAGCTTATCCTTTAGATTATCGACAAGCCTCCTCAAAACCCATTCAAGGCATTCTTATTCTGTTGCGTGATATTACCAAAGTTCGCCGGCTTCAGGAACTGACTAATCATCATGATCGATTAAAAGATTTGGGTGAGTTAGCGGCCCATTTAGCTCATGAAATTCGCAATCCATTGGGAGGAATTAAAGGATTTGCTGCTTTATTGGAGCATGAATTAAAAGAGCGGCCTGATTTACACCAGATGGCTGCTTACATTGTCCAAGGGGCAAATGATCTCAATCAATTTGTTACACATGTATTGGAGTACGCTCGACCTTTTCAATTACATTTAGAAAGCGTTGATCTGATCAAACTAGTGGAAGAAATCAGGCAGCTGATGCAAGTGGATGCCACGTGGAATGATAACACCGAATTTGTCATTCAAAGTCAGCTTTCGCAATTAGTTGTCCTTATCGATCCTTTTCTTTTTAAGTCAGCATTGTTAAATTTATGCGTCAATGCCGTGCAAGCAATGCCAAAGGGGGGGCGTCTTTTTGTTTCAATTGAATTGGAGAATGAACAGATCAAATTGAATGTTCAAGATACAGGAGAAGGTATTTCGGCAGAAAATCTTCCTAAAATATTTTCTCCTTTTTTTACAACAAAAGAGAAAGGAAATGGCCTAGGATTAGCAGAAGTTCAAAAAGTGATTCGAGGCCATCAGGGATGGATTGAGGTGTTCTCAGAAGTTGGAAAAGGGACGCGATTTAAGATCACAATTCCTTGGCATCCGGGCTCTTAGAATAAATATTACGCACGAGTATACAAAAGGTTAAGTATGTCTATAGAAAAAATTTTAATTGTTGACGATGAAGTGCTCATGCGTAATTTTTTAGTTGAGGCGCTCAAACGTAAAGGTCTTGAGGCAGTCGCAGCAGAAAATGGAGCCAAAGCCATTCATCTTATCAAGGAGCAGTCGTTTGATTTGGTGATTACCGACATGAAAATGCCGGGGATGACTGGGTTGGAGGTATTGAAATCGATTAAAGAGTTATCTCCTCGAACGCTCGTGATTGTCGTCACTGCTTTTGGGACGATTGAAAATGCTGTAGAAGCAATGCAAAATGGGGCTTTTCACTATCTGATCAAGCCCTTTTCTTTAGAAAGTTTGATGGCCAATATTGAAAAAGGCAATCAACATGTCGCCTTGGTTGAAGAAAACAAGTATCTAAGAGAGCAAGTTGCCTCAAGTCCGGGCATGCGGGCTATTATTGCACAAAGTCCCGTGATGAAGAAAGTGCTTGAAGATATTCAACAGGTGGCTAAAAGCAATGCAAACGTTTTCATTAACGGTGAGACTGGGACCGGTAAAGAGGTCATTGCCCATTTAATCCATTATAGTTCCCCAAGAGCCAATCACCCTTTCATCAAGGTCAATTGTGCTGCAGTTCCTGACTCTTTAGTCGAGTCAGAATTCTTTGGACACGAAAAAGGGGCTTTTACGGGAGCTGCAAATAAACGTCCGGGCCGTTTTGAATTAGCAGACAAGGGATCGCTCTTGTTAGATGAGATCACCGAAATTCCCTTAGCTTTACAAGCTAAATTATTACGTGTGACACAAGAACAAGAATTTGAACGTGTCGGGGGGACTAAACCTATTAAAGTGAATGTCAGATTGATTTCAACGTCTAATCGCGATATGCGTGCAGCAATAGCAGATAAGGTGTTAAGAGAAGATTTGTATTATCGCCTTAATGTTGTGCCCATTCATCTTCCTCCATTGCGTGAAAGGCAAGAAGATATCTTGCCTTTAGCAGAATTTTTTATTGAGAGTACTTGCAAAGAAAATCACTTAGAAAGGAAAACCTTAAGTGCTGATGCTAAGAAGAAGTTGTTAAGTTATCGATGGCCGGGCAATGTCCGGGAGTTGGCAAATGTCATGGAGCGGGCGATTGTCATGGATCGTAATAAGGTCATTCAGGGTGAACATTTATATTTAGATGGACCTATCGTCAATCCGATTGCAGGCAAAACGCTCCAAGAATTAGAGAAACAACTGATTGTCGAAACGTTGCAGGTGCATGATAACAAGACAAAAGCAGCTGAAACATTGGGGATCAGCGTTAAAACGTTGCGTGATAAATTGCAGGAGTATCATTTATTGAGTTAATTGCTCACTCACCTTACGCACCAAGAGCGCTATTTAGTCTGAGCCAAAGCGTTGGACTCGAAAGCGTTCGCTTCAGCCCAAATCGAGTCCTGAGCCTTTGACGCGCTCAAATAGGACTTTATTTCTTGGAAATGATATAAGATGAATTGTTCAAAAAAAAGGGGGAGGGGATGGTTGCGATATTACCGGAGAATCGACAGATGAGGTCGGAAGAAGAGATTAGGGCTCGCCACAAGGAAGAGCTCGATCTTCTTAAAATGTATCAAAGAGCCACGAATTATTTGGCAGCAGCCCAAATTTATCTTCAGAGCAATGTATTGCTACGCAATCCCCTTCAAGAGGCAGATATCAAACCTCGTCTTTTAGGCCACTGGGGAACATGTCCCGGCATTAATTTGATTTATGCCCATCTCAATCGCCTCATTAAACAATACGAAGTGGACATGTTTCTTGTCACAGGGCCAGGACATGGAGCGCCCGCGATTTTGGCTAACCTTTACTTAGAAAGTTCGCTGCATAATTTTTATCCTGATTTGACGCAGGATTTAGCTGGATTAGAGCGTTTTGTCCATGATTTTTCTTGGCCTGACGGTTTCCCAAGCCATCTCTATGCAGGGCTGCCTGGGACGATTCATGAGGGAGGAGAGCTCGGCTATGCTTTGGCTACAGCATTTGGTGCCGTCATGGATAATCCCGATTTGATTGTTGCCTGCATCATTGGAGATGGAGAGGCTGAAACAGGGGCAACCGCAACAGCTTGGCATAGCCCCAAATTTATTGATCCGGTTGAGTCGGGAGCCGTATTGCCCATTGTTCATATTAATGGCTATAAAATTTCAAGTCCGACGATCTATGGAACAATGAGTGATCAAGAGCTCCAAGATCTATTTCATGGCTACGGCTATCACCCCTGTATTGTCTCGGGCGATGATCTTGATGCTTCTTTTTTTTCAACCCTTGATTGGGCTTATCATCGCATTCGTGCAATTCAGCAATCTGCTCGATCGGGGTTTCCGCTCAACAATCCACGCTGGCCTGTGATTTTATTGCGGTCTCTCAAAGGAATGGGAGGGATTAAAGAAATCAATGGAAAAAGGATAGAGGGGTCTTATCGATCTCATCAAGTTCCTGCAAAGGATGCAAAAACCAATCCGAAGTCGCTCCAATTGATTGAGAATTGGCTTCGCTCTTATCGTCCTGAGGAGCTCTTCGACCTTGACGGACGTCCCAATGACAAACTGTTTCAAATCTGTCCTAAAGGTAAAAAGCGAATGGGCTCGAATCCTCATACTTTTGGAGGAAAAATCTGCCAACCGATCACATTACAAAATATCCATCGATATGCAATTGAGTTGGAAAAAAAAGGGGCTGAAACGTTAAGAGGCCAAACAATCGCTAGCAGTGTTGAATCCATTGTGCCACTTCTTGAGGATTGTATTCGTCATAATCCCAATCATTTCCGCATTTTTTCTCCCGATGAACTTGAGTCAAATAAACTTGATGTATTTAAAGTGACACATCGTGACTATCAGTGGCCATTACATGAATGGGATACTGACATTGGTCGTGAAAATGGGCGTGTCGTTGAGATTTTAAGCGAGCATACCTGCCAAGGATGGATGCAAGGCTATGCTTTGACCGGTCGTTATGGATTATTTCCCTCCTATGAGGCATTCTTAGGGATTATCGCAACAATGGTTGATCAATATGCCAAGTTTATCAAAATGTCAAAAGATTATCCTTGGAGATTGCCTGTTCCTTCTTTGAATTATATTGCCACATCCACTCTATGGCGCCAAGAACACAACGGCTTTTCGCATCAAAATCCAAGTTTTCTCAATACTCTCTTAAATAAAAAAGGAGAAATGGTCCGCATTTATTTGCCGCCCGATGCCAATTGCTTGATCAGTACAATCAATCACTGCTTAAAAAGTCACAACTACATCAATCTTGTTGTGTCGAATAAGTTGGAAATGCCCCAATGGCTGACCATGGATGAAGCCATTAGACATTGCCGTGCGGGTGCCTCAATTTGGAAATGGGCCAGTGTTGAGGATGGGGTCGATCCGGACGTTGTGATGGTTGGGTTCAGCGATATTTTAATGGTAGAGGTATTAGCTGCGGCTCAATTGCTAAGGGAAGAAGTGCCCTCTCTTCGTTTAAGAGTCATCAATGTGACAGATTTATTGGTTCTTGAGTCCGATTCCCTTCATCCTCATGGACTTGATCAAGACATGTTTGAGGCACTTTTTACTCATGATTGCCCTGTCATTTTTAATTTCAATGGCTATCCTTCGGCTTTAAAGCAGCTGCTCTTTCATCGGGGCGATACAGAGCGATTTTATCTTAATGGCTACCGGGAAGAGGGGACCACAACAACGCCTTTTGATATGCTGGTACGCAATGGAGTGAGCCGGTATCATTTAGCAAATTTAGCCATTCGTTTGGCTAGTTTAAATCATCCAGAGGTCGCTGCCTCTGCGATGGAAAAGACGTCGATGTTTGATTATATATTAAGAGACCATCACCGTTTTATTGTAGAAAATGGGGATGATCCTGAGGTGATTAAGAATTGGAAATGGGAAAGGACAATACCGTGAAAATTCTCGTTGTCAATGGAGGGTCAAGTACATATAAACTGTGTCTATACGATTTGGAAAAAGAGGAACTCAGAGAGCCGCTTTGGACCGCAGTGATAGATTGGGGAAGAAAAGACAATTCCCTTCATCTAGGGGCAAGTGAATTAAACGGCGGGTCAATGGAAAAGAATGTTGAGTCTCTCAATGTTCAAGAAGGGTTTCAACTGCTTCTCAATACGCTATGGGAAGGGGAAACCCAAGTGATTGATGGACCCCAGGCGATTGAATCGATTGGTCATCGGGTCGTTCATGGAGGACGTTTCTTTGAACGGCCGATCCGGATTAATTCAGCAGTTAAAGAAAAAATTCGCCAATTGATTCCACTCGCTCCTCTGCATAATCCAGTTAATTTAAGGGCGATTGAATGGATGGAAACGCTTTTTCCTTTGGCTTCTCAATTTGCCGTATTTGATACAGCATTCCATGTGACGATGCCTGAGATGATTAAAACTTATCCAGTTCCTTTCGAATGGAGGGAAAAGGGAATTCAGCGTTATGGCTTTCATGGAATCAGTCACCATTATTGCGCCGAACGGGCGGCAATATTTTTAAAAAAAGATCAAAAAAATTTCAAGATGATTAATTGTCATTTAGGCAATGGATGCTCTTTATGTGCAATTCAAGAGGGGAAAAGTTATGAAACAACGATGGGATTAACTCCAATGGAGGGACTCATGATGGGAACGCGTTGCGGATCAATTGACCCCGGTCTTTTGCTTTATTTGATGCGTGAGCATGGAGTGTCTTGGAAAGATTTAGATGATGATTTGAATTTTTCTTCGGGCTTAAAGGGCATTTCGGGTTGTTCTGATATGCGCGATCTACTTGATCAGCCAAAAAATGAACGTAATCGCTTAGCAATTGAGATGTTTATTCATCGTTTAAAAACGTTCATTGGAGCGATGACTGTTTCATTGGGAGGTGTTGATGTGTTAAGTTTTACGGGAGGGATCGGAGAAAATGCGTCATGGATTCGCGAGGAAACGTGTCGAGGCTTAGCGTGTTTGGGTGTTGTCATCGACAACGAGAAAAACCGCTTCTGCCTACCTGATGTTGATGTATCAATTGAGTCCGGGGCTGTTCGCGTCCTTGTGCTGCGTACGCATGAGGAGTGGATGATCGCGCGTGCCTGCCTGAAAACTCACCTTAAATAAGACACCTTACGCACCGCGAGAGCTTTGGTGGGGTCAACCCAAATCGTGTGGCTGTAGTTAACAAGTGAAATTACGTATGATTTTGATCATCATGGACAAGCTCTTGAATGACATGTCGTGCGTTGTTTGCTAATACAGGATTTGTGTGCGTGTAATAGGGTAGCGCAATCAGTGCGTTGGATATTGCCCATCCACGACCTCTTTCCCACGTCGCGTAATCTACGTTTAGTCCAGACCGAAACACCTCTCTCATATGAGATGGCAATAGATTCCAGGCAATGATCAAGTCGCAGGCAGGATCGCCAATTCCTAAATTGCCAAAATCAATCACGGCGCTTAATCTTCCATTTTGAATCAGCAAATTGCCAGGAGAAAGATCACCATGCATCCAGACAGCAGGTTTAGACCATTGGGGAGCTTTTAATGCTCTTTGCCAGAGTGCTGTTACTGTGTGCACGTCGATCATTCCCTCTAGTTGCTGGATGGCTTTTCGTGTTTCCACATCTTTTTCTTGTAATGGGATTCCACGATTACATAGGGGGCCATTAGGTAGATCAATGTTGTGTAACGCTTTGATGAATAAAATGAGATCATGCACTAAAATTTCAGACACTTGGTCAACAAGAGGATTATTTCCTTCCAGCCAGTTATAGACGGACCAGGGCCAGGGATACTCTTTGGTTGGCTTACCCTTTTCAAGAGGGAGTGGAATAGAAACAGGGAGGAATGGAGCGATTTTGGGAAGCCATTGAAATTCTTTATCCACGTTCTCTACAGCCCAATCTATACGTGGAAGTCTCACGATTTTATCCTCTCCCAGATGATACAAAGCATTGTCTGTGCCAGCAGATGGAACGGATTTGAGCGATAGATTGGCCCAATAAGGAAATTGGTCTGCAATCAGTTTATGGACAAGAGGTGCGTTAATGTGAAATTCATTTTCATGCATTTTTGTCATGAGATACCTTAATCAGAGCATTGATTTTTTGAAACATAGGCTCTTTCATTTTTCGATATAGTTCCCCATCTTGGTTTGCCATATCAGCTGCTTGTCTTTTGAGGATTGCATAGTCATTTACAGCTTCAGGATGATGTTTTAGATAATCTCTAAATCCAATCAACTCTTTCCATTCTTTGCTGGATGGATAGGTTAGATGAATGTGATAGCGACGATTTCCTTCTTCTGAGTCTGCTAGATAGATGATAAAATAAAACCTTTCAGGAGTACTGAAAGTTGGTCGGTACTCATATCCAAGCTTTTGCAAGATCTGGGATGCCTGTTCCATTTTTTCTTTGGATGCGGAAATGGCGATGTCTATGATTCCTTTTCCTGAAAGACCGGGGATAGACGTACTACCGACATGTTCAATAGCTAAGGCGATGTGGAGAGTAGAAGATATTCTTTTTTTTTCCTTCTGAAAAAGGGAAGGAAACGTGTTGCTGTATGGCTTATAAGTGTATTTTTTGCTTTTCTTGAGCGTGGTTAGGAAGGACTGGGCTTGATCGTCGTTTTGAAATTCGTAAAATTTAGCTTCTGGGTATTTTAGGCGTAAGGCTTCAATGGATTGCTTCACTCTTTGAGGAAAGCCCCAGAGATATTTAATCAGCCGGAAGCGAATATTTTCAGTGCATCCTTCAGCACGATCAGAGATTTGGGGGTGTTTGTAGAGCAACCTTTTAAAAATGCGCGATAAGCAAAGAATGCGATTGAAGCGAAAATATATCACTGTATCGGCTCTACTAAAACGCATTTCAAAGGATTTAGTGGCATTCCCATCAATTACCCAAGAGTCCTGATCGACTAATCCCTTCTGAATCTGTAAAAACTCCTCATAGCCTCTCTCTTGCCATCCACTGAGAAAAAAGTATTTATCTAGGTGAAACAGAGGGATATTGAGCAAGCGACTGAGCTTAAGGGAAAAGGTTGATTTTCCGCTTCCAGGAATCCCAAAAATCATGATCCTTTTTGGGGGGCGGCCTTTCTCCGAACAGTTTGCTTCCATTGGGTACTTTCCTTGTTGACTGGGGAGTGTTGCGTGATTTGAGTTGAAGAACGTTTTTTGCCTAATCGTCTAAAATCAATTGTCAATGTGTAAGCGAGCTTTCTGGTTTCAACAGACTCTTCGACTTTGATTATGGTGCCTGCCCGTATATCGACTTTGAGGAATTTTGTTTTTGAAGTTGCGAAAGAGCTTTTCGGATAGAGAGATCACTGCCCAAATCGCAAAAATGTATGGGAGTAAAACACCATCCGCGGTCGCGATCAATAATTCTGTTTTTTACTAGATTTTCTATGCTTTGGTGCATATTGATAACCCGTTCTGATTTCGCAAATGTAGCATACTTTTGTGAAAAACGGGAACTGAATTACATTATATTCACAAAAATAGCATCTTTTTGTGAAATTACAATCTGAAGGTATTTTAAATCATAAAAGCGCTTTCATCTCTGTGACAAAATGTTGGGATGTGACGTCTCTTCTCTATAAGCCACAGATCTCACAAATGTCACATAAGAAAAAGGAAGGAGAGACATTTAGAATTTTCGACTGGAAATTTTTTTTTTAAAATATCCTTGATCGCTTCCAAATCGAATAAGTGGTGAGCCCAAGCTTTTTCAAACTTTGACTCTTCTCCATGATCATATAATTCTTCGATTGAGGTGATAGCCTTTTTCCTGATTTGATTAAATGTGGTCGCACGCGGATCAGAATGGTCGAGTCCAATGTTTTCAAACTGTTGAGAAAGCCATTTTTTATGCCCATTAAGGTTGTGGTTCCTAGAGTCTTTAGACTTTGGATCATTAATCATGCGGACAAGACGTTGAGCGGATTCAGGGGAAAAGGTTTTTAAAAGTGTCTCCCAAGAGTTTGTGTAAGATGTGGTCTCTCTCGTTTCTTTTTTTGCGTAGTAATGGTGGGCATCTCCAATATGAAGAGGAGAGTGATCTCCTGAGGTTGCTGCCGCATGTCCTTGCTGTGTTTTAGTTTTAGACGTGGAATTGGGAGAGCGAACTCTTTTACAGGAGCATGCTACTTTTAGAAATGTACCAACTTTATCAATGATTGATTTAAACATAAGATCCTTTCAGTAGCTTTTGTCCTCGAGTTCCTCCTCAAGCGTTTTGATGCTGAGAAGTGTAGTAGGAAAGAGTTAAAAACTAAATAGTTTTTACTGCAGTTTCATCCAGTCTAGTGCATAAATATTGCGTAAATGAGCTTTACGCATCGAAAAATTTCCTCAAGGATTTTGATGTCTAAGTCACTAAAAACAAAAGGCTTCAGTCGTTAAACTGAAGCCTTAATTTTGGATGGAGGTGGAGAGAATCGAACTCTCGTCCTTGGCAAATTACGAATTAACCACTACATGCTTAGCGTTCTGGAAAAGCCGGTTTCGATGCAGAACGCAACACTAAAACCGGTTTGTCTCATTTAATCTCGGAGATCAGTTCCTAGAGGCGGCGGAGCTGATTCCACATCAAGTGAAAAACGATAGACTCTAAAACCCTTGATCTAATTTTAGACTATCGAGCGGCCAAGACTGTTAGGTCTTAAGCTGCTTGTCTCATTTCGCCTTCATCAGAAAACCTGAAGTCAAGCGCAACGATACTGCTAGTGTTAGCATTTATTGTTTTATCGGATTTTTAAGGAGGCCAACCGACGTCCTCCGCATGCAATCAATTTTTCACTTCCTAGTCGAAACCAGTACACCCCCATTCCTTCATTATACACAACCGGATCATTTTTTGGAAGGATGAAGGATTAACGTTTTCACTTTCCTTGTGATAAAGTGAAAAATAAAGTAAACTCGCTCCAGAGAACCTGTTTAACATCTTCGATCGGATAACCTTAGGTTCTTACAGATCTATTTTTTAATACACTGAGACAACATTATGTTCAAAAAAGTTCCGCAAGAGTCGATAGACGAAAGAGAAAAAAAAATTCTGCGTTTTTGGCAAGAGCAAAAAATGTTTGAAAAATCGGTCTATCAAAGAGAAAATCGCCCCCCTTTTACTTTTTATGACGGTCCTCCTTTTGCCACCGGTTTACCGCACTATGGACATATTTTGGCAGGAACAATCAAAGATGTTGTCCTTCGGTACAAAACAATGAAAGGATTTCACGTTCCT
This sequence comes from Parachlamydiaceae bacterium, assembly GCA_044326545.1. Classification (GTDB taxonomy): domain Bacteria; phylum Chlamydiota; class Chlamydiia; order Chlamydiales; family Parachlamydiaceae; genus JANWJE01. The sequence goes on from JBIRBM010000002.1 coordinate 212,642, forward strand.
CGCAGATTCGGATGGGATTGCCATGGACTACCTGTGGAAAATGAAATTGAAAAAACGTTCGCCTTATCGGGCGCTCCTTCGATAGAAGCGTTTGGAATCGCCCGTTTCAACGAAGAATGTCGAAACATTGTCCTTCGTTATACCGAAGAGTGGAAATCTGTCGTCAACCGGATGGGAAGATGGGTGGATTTTGGCAATACCTATCGGACGATGGACAGGTCTTTTATGGAGTCGGTTTGGTGGGTATTCAAACAACTCTATCAAGAAAAAGGCTTGGTCTACGAAGGGTTAAAAGTGATGCCTTTTTCAGCTAAATTAGGGACCCCTTTATCCAATTTTGAAGCATCCGAAAACTATAAAGATGTCGATGATCCCTCTTTGACCGTGGCCTTTCAGTCCCTTGATGAATCCAATACCTACTTTCTTGCTTGGACGACAACTCCCTGGACTTTAGTCTCGAATTTAGCTCTCATGGCCAGCCCGTTGATTGAGTATGCCCAAGTGCTCGATCACTCCTCTAAACGGCATTATATTTTAGCTTCAGCTCGTCTGCCCGTTTATTATAAAGATTCAGCAGATTACACGCTCATTAGAACGTTTGCGGGGGATCAATTAGAAGGAAAGCGGTATCACCCTCTTTTTGATTATTTCATTGATCATGCCGATTCAGGAGCTTTTCGGATCATTTTAGAGGAATCAATTTCTATTGAAGAAGGGGTCGGCCTTGTCCATGCAGCGCCAGCCTTTGGTGAAGTCGATTTTTATGCTTGCCAGCGCGCCGGAATTGCTCCTGTCTGCCCGGTGGACAATAATGGCCGTTTTACCAATCAAATTTTTGATTATCAAGGACTTTTTGTAAAAGATGCCGATAAAGAAATCATGCGGCGACTCAAACAGGAAGAAAAAGTCGTTCAACAGGGGACATGCCGTCACCGCTATCCGTTTTGTCCACGCTCTGACACCCCTTTAATTTATAAAACTGTTCGGACTTGGTTTGTCTCTGTAGAAAAAATCAAAAACCGCTTGTTGGCGGTGAATGATCAAATTCATTGGTCGCCGCCCCACATCCAATATGGACGCTTTGGGAAATGGCTGGAGGGAGCTCGTGATTGGGCCATCAGCCGTAATCGTTATTGGGGAACCCCGATTCCGTTATGGCGCGCTGAAGATGGCGAACTGATTGCCATTGGAAGCATTAAAGAATTAGAGGAATTAACGGGAACGCAAATAGATGATCTGCATCGTCATTTCATCGATCATTTGACCATTGAAAAAGAGGGGAAGGTTTTTCACCGGATTGCGGAAGTGTTTGATTGTTGGTTTGAATCAGGGTCAATGCCTTATGCCCAACATCACTATCCATTTGAACATCAAGAGATGTTCGAGAAGAATTTCCCCGCTGATTTTATTGCTGAGGGTCTTGATCAAACACGGGGATGGTTTTACACTCTAACCATTTTATCGACCGCTTTATTCGATCGCCCTGCATTTAAAAATGTGATTGTCAATGGTCTTGTATTGGCTGAAAATGGCGCTAAAATGTCGAAAAGGCTGAAAAATTATCCCGATCCCATTGAGGTCATTCAACAATATGGTGCAGACGCCATCCGCCTCTATTTGCTCCATAGCCCTGCTGTTAAAGCCGATGATTTATCCTTTTCTAAAGCAGGTGTTGAACTGGTATTGCGCCAAATTCTTATCCCTCTTTGGAATGCCTATACTTTCTTTGTGACTTATGCTCAAATTTATGATTGGAAGCCGACGCCGCTTCCCGATCAGCTCGACCAAGCGATCGATCAGTGGGCAGTTTCGCTTCTCAACCGCCTTGTGCATGAAGTAGAACAGGGAATGGATGAATATGATTTGTCATTGGCCGTTGAACCGTTTGTCGGTTTTATTGACCAGCTGACAAACTGGTATATCCGTAGATCTCGCAGGCGTTTTTGGGAAGAAAAAGAATCGGCAGATCGCGCTCAAGCTTTTGCCACTCTCTATTATGTCTTAGTGGAGCTTGTTAAAATTGCAGCTCCTTATGTTCCATTTATTAGCGAGTCTATCTATCAAAACGTAAGAAGTGCCGATATGCCCCAGTCGGTCCATCTTTGCGATTTCCCTGTTTATCAAGCCCATCGACGCAAAGAGAGGCTTGAAGCTGAAATGGAGGCGGTGCAAATGAGTGTGAGTTTAGGGCACGCCTTGCGCAAAGAACATAAATTAAAAGTTCGTCAACCTTTATCGACAGCGCGCCTTGTTTCATCAGACCCTCAAATTTTATCCTTTTTGCGCGATCAGCAACACTTAATTGCAGATGAACTCAATGTCAAAGAGGTGTTATTTAGCGATGATGAAACGGTTTTTGTCAGTTTAAATGCGAAGCCGAATTTTCGTGTGCTAGGAAAGAAAGTCGGGAAATTAATGAAAGCTGCTCAATTTGCGATTGAGCAGTTGGGGCAAAAAGAACTCGAACAGCTTCTTAATGGAGGTACTGTTGTCCTCAATTTAGCAGGACACTCCGTTTCTTTAACATCAGAAGATGTCCAAGTTGAACGTGCGGTACACGAAGGAATTGTTGCAGCAAATCAAGGGTTAATCACCATTGCTTTAGATACTCACTTGAGTGAAGAGTTGCTGCAAGAGGGATTGGCTCGGGAAATTGTGAATAAAGTCAATACGATGCGCCGTGATGCTGATTTTGCCGTCACCGATCGGATTAAGTTGCGGATGGAAACGACTCCATTCGTTATGGCTAGTTTTGAAAAATTCAGAGATTACATTTGCCGAGAAGTGCTTGCCATACAAATTGAATTTGCGCCCACAGTAGGAATAGAGTGGGATTTAAATGGTGAAAAAGGAGTGATTGCGATTGAACGTGTTGAAAAAAATCCCTTAAAATAAGAAGGAGAAATATCCAACCATCGCATCAAAATCTCTCTTCATGTCTTGTTGTCCTTTGGCAATTCCTGAGCGCTTTCACCGATCTGAAATAGGGCTTTATTTCTTGGAAATGGTATAAGGTGAGTTTTAAACTCACCTTACGCACAGGGAGGGCTATTTGGGCGAAGCGAAAGCTCTCGAGGTGCGTAACGTGAATTTTAAATTTGAAAATAGTCTCTGAAGAACTCACCTTACGCAAAATCTGATGAGGGCTATTTTGACCTATTCTAAGCATCTTTTAGAAAGACTGCCTCATCAATAGCTTAGGCTATTGATTTCGACACCCTTTCTAAAATCTGCATAGGCTATATCAAAAATTCCTAA